>NZ_JAYSEG010000005.1:0-13847 GCF_041913985.1 Arenimonas sp. | reverse complement strand
GGGACTGGCTCACTTCGGCGCCGGGGGGGGGCCGCGCGGGGCCAACCAACCCCCCCCATAACGTGCCCCCCCCCCCCTTCTTACTTGCAGCCGTTGCAGGTGTTGCAGCCGCCGGTGCCGCAGGCGCTGGCGCTGGCGGCGATGGGCGGGCGCAGGGCCAGGCCCAGGCGGCGCAGCCAGGCGGGGCGGCCTTCGCGCTCGAGGAAGTACGACAGCCGCGCCTGCGACTGCCAGCTCAGCCGCGGCAGGAAGCGGCGCAGCAGCGACAGGCTGCAGGCCAGCACCACGGCCGCCACCACCAGCCACTGCAGCAGCGGGCTCATGACATCAGCCACTTGGCCAGCTGGTAGGTCACCAGCGAGGCCAGGTAGGCCAGCGCGAACAGGTAGGCGGTGGCGAAGCCGGCCTGCTTCCAGCTGTTGGTCTCGCGCCTGATCACCGCGATGGTGGACAGGCACTGCGGCGCGTACACGTACCAGACCAGCAGCGAGAGCGCCGTGGCCAGCGACCAGTCGGCCGCGATCAGCGGCGAGAGCGAGGTGATGGCCTCGGCGTCGTTGGCCGCCGACAGCGCGTACACCGTGGCCAGCGCCGCCACCGCCACCTCGCGGGCCGCCAGGCCCGGGATCAGCGCGATGCAGATCTGCCAGTTGAAGCCGATGGGCGCGAACAGCGGCTCCATCCAGCGGCCGATGCGGCCGGCCAGGCTGTAGTCGATGGCCGGCAGCGTGGCGCTTTCCGGCGGCGCCGGGTAGCTCGACAGGAACCACAGCAGCACGGTGAGCGAAAGGATGATGCCGGTGACGCGGCGCAGGAAGATGCGCGCGCGCTCCCACAGGCCGATACCCAGGTCGAGCAGGCTCGGCAGCCGGTAGCTGGGCAGTTCCAGCAGCAGCACGTGCTCGCCCTCGGTGTGGCGCAGTTTCTGGATGACCCAGGCCGCCGCCATGGCGCTGACGATGCCCGCCGCGTAGAGCGCGAACAGCACCAGGCCCTGCAGGTTGAACACGCCCCACACCGGCTGGTCGGGGATGAAGGCGCCGATCAGCAGCGTGTACACCGGCAGGCGCGCCGAGCAGGTCATCAGCGGCGCCACCAGGATGGTGGTGAGGCGGTCGCGCGGGTCCTGGATGGAGCGCGTGGCCATGATGCCGGGGATGGCGCAGGCGAAGCTCGACAGCAGCGGGATGAAGCTGCGGCCGGTGAGCCCGGCGGCGCGCATGGGCCGGTCGAGCAGGAAGGCGGCGCGCGGCAGGTAACCCGATTCCTCGAGCGCCAGGATGAAGGTGAACAGCAGCAGGATCTGCGGCAGGAATTCCATCACCGTGCCCAGGCCGGCGAACAGGCCGTCCTGCACCAGGCTGCGCAGCGGGCCGTCGGGCAAGGCGCCGCCGATGGACTCGCCCAGCAGGGAAATCCAGCCTGCCAGCGTGTCCTGCAGCGGCGCGGCCCAGCTGAAGACGGCCTGGAACACCAGGAACATCACCACCGCCAGGATCACCAGGCCCAGCACCGGGTGCAGCAGCCAGCGGTCCAGGCGCTCGTCGAGGCGGCTGGTGCGCTCGGGCATGGCCACGGCTTCGGCCAGCAGGGCCGACACCTGCGCGTGCAGGTCACCGTGGTCGTCGTCGGGCCCGGGGGCCGGCGGCACGGCGCCGTCGAGCGTGGCCACCAGCGCCTCGGCGCCGTCGCGCTTCACGGCCACGGTTTCCACCACCGGCATGCCCAGCCGGGCCTGCAGCGCGGCCACGTCGATCTCGATGCCGCGGCGGCGGGCCTGGTCCATCAGGTTCAGGGCCAGCACCATGGGCCGGCCCAGGCGGCGCAGTTCCAGCACGAAACGCAGGTGCAGGCGCAGGTTGGTGGCGTCCACCACGCAGACCAGCAGGTCGGGCAGCGGCTCGCCGGGCAGCGCGCCGCGGCAGACGTCGCGGGTGATGGCTTCGTCGGGACTGGTGGCGTCGAGGCTGTAGGCGCCCGGCAGGTCGAGCACGCGCACGTTGCGGCCGCCGGGGGTACGGAACAGGCCTTCCTTGCGCTCGACGGTGACGCCGGCGTAGTTGGCCACCTTCTGGCGGCTGCCGGTGAGGCGGTTGAACAGCGCGGTCTTGCCGCAGTTCGGGTTGCCGACGAGGGCGATGTTGAGTGCGGACACTCAGCGCTCCGGGCGCTGCAGGCGCACCCGCTGGGCTTCCTGGCGGCGCATGGCGAAACGGGTGAAGCCCACCTGCACCAGCAGCGGTTCGCCGCCGAGCGGGCCGCGGGTCACCAGGCGCACGGTCTCGCCGCTGACGAAGCCGATGTCGCGCAGCCGGCGCGCCACCAGATCGTCCGGGCCGGCGTCGTGCACCGCGTCCACGGTGCCCACCGCGCCGGTTTCAAGATCGGAAAGGACCATGTCGATGCCCACCTTTGTGAGAATGATTCGCATTATAAGGCCGGACAGCCCCCGGCAACAGGGGCTTGGACCACCGGCCGTCGGACGGCTTGCCGCTATCATGGCGGCTTCCCGAGGGAGCCCCCATGACCGAAGTCATAAAAATCACCCGCGACGGCGCCACGGCCCGGGTGGCCCTGGCCCGCCCGGGCGTGCACAACGCCTTCGACGACGCCCTGATCGCCGAGCTCACCGAGGCCCTGCGTGGCCTGGACGCCGACCCGGCGGTGCGCGCCGTGGTGCTCACCGGCGAAGGCAGCACCTTCTCGGCCGGCGCCGACCTGGGCTGGATGCGCCGCATGGCCGCGGCCAGCGAGCAGGAGAACCGCGACGATTCCCTGCGCCTGGCGGCGCTGATGCGCACCCTGAACTTCCTGTCCAAGCCCACCCTGGCCCGGGTAAACGGCTCGGCCTACGGCGGCGGCGTGGGGCTGGTCGCCTGCTGCGACTTCGCCATCGGCGTGGACACGGCGAAGTTCTCGCTGTCGGAAGTGAAGCTGGGCCTGGTGCCGGCGGTGATCTCGCCCTACGTGGTGCAGGCCATCGGCGGCCGCCATGCGCGGCGGCTGTTCACCGGCGCGGAAGTGATCGAGGCGCCGGAAGCACAGGCCATCGGCCTGCTGCACCAGGTGGTACCGTCCGCCGAACTCGACGCCGCGGTGGACCGCGCCCTGCACTTCTGGTCCAAGGGCGGTCCCGTGGCCCAGTGCGAGGCCAAGCAACTGGCGCTGCGCATGGCCGGCATGACCCCGGAAGCCGCCGAGCGCACCGACACCGAAAACGCCGCCCTCATCGCCCGCCTGCGAGTCTCCCCCGAAGGCCAGGAAGGCCTCACCGCCTTCCTCGATAAACGCGCTCCGTCCTGGGCATGATCTTTTCTTTGCCACGGATTTTCGCGGATGAACGCGGATGCTCACGGAAAAAGCGGATTGGTTGAGGGGGAGACTTCGAAGGCCGTAATCGGGGCGTTCTATTCCGTGTACTCGGAGCTCGGGTTCGGTTTCATGGAGCAGGTCTACGAGAACGCGTTAGCCTGCGCGCTGCGTGAAAATGGAATTTCACCGATCCAGCAAGCCGCCATCGACGTGTATTTCCGGGGCCACTTGGTTGGCGAGTACCGGGCCGACCTGCTGATCCCAGGGAAACTAATCATCGAAGTGAAGGCAGTTGCCACGCTCTCCCCGGCCCATGACTCCCAACTGCTCAACTATTTGAAGGCCACCGGAGTGCGGGTAGGACTACTGCTCAACTTTGGCCCGAAACCCCAGTTCCGCCGCCGGGTAAACTAGGATGACTCTGCCAATCATTTTCCTGCTTCTATCCGTGAATACCCGCGTTCATCCGCGCAAATCCGTGGCCAAAACCAATGTTTGAAAAAATCCTGATCGCCAATCGCGGCGAGATCGCCTGCCGGGTCATCCGCACCTGCCGCAAGCTCGGCATTCGCACGGTGGCGGTGTATTCCGAGGCCGACGTGCACGCGCAGCATGCGCGGCTGGCCGACGAGGCCTGGCCGATCGGCGGGCCGCGGCCGCAGGACAGCTACCTGCGTGGCGAGGCCATCCTGCAAGCGGCGAAGGCCAGTGGCGCCCAGGCCATCCACCCGGGTTACGGCTTCCTGAGCGAGAACGCCGACTTCGCCGAGGCCGTCGAGGCCGCCGGGCTGGTCTTCATCGGCCCGAAGGCCGCATCCATGCGCAAGATGGGCAGCAAGGCCGGCGCCAAGCAGCTCATGCAGGCGCGCGGCGTGCCCGTGGTGCCCGGCTACACCGGCGAAGACCAGGACCCGGCGAAGCTGCAGGCCGAAGCCGACCGCATCGGCTACCCGCTGATGATCAAGGCCGCGCACGGCGGCGGTGGCAAGGGCATGCGCATCGTGCGCGCGGCCGGCGAGTTCGCCGCGGCGCTGGAAAGCTGCCAGCGCGAAGCCGCCGGCGCCTTCGGCCGCGACCGCGTGCTGCTCGAGCGCTACATCGGCGAACCGCGCCACATCGAGATCCAGGTCTTTGGCGACCACCACGGCCAGGTCATCCACCTCAACGAGCGCGAATGCTCGGCGCAGCGCCGCTACCAGAAGGTGGTGGAAGAGTCGCCCTCGCCCTTCCTCACCCCCGAACTGCGCCAGCGCATGGGCGAGGCCGCGGTGGAAGCCGCGCGCGCCATCGACTACGTCAACGCCGGCACGGTCGAGTTCATCGTCGGCCCCGAGGGTGATTTCTACTTCATGGAAATCAACACCCGCCTGCAGGTGGAGCACCCGGTGACCGAGCTGGTCACCGGCCTGGACCTGGTGGAATGGCAGCTGCGCGTGGCCGCCGGCGAGCGCCTGCCGCTGCACCAGGGCGAGGTGGAAAGCCACGGCCACGCCATCGAAGTGCGCCTGTACGCCGAAGACCCCGCCGCCGGCTTCCTGCCCGGCTCCGGCAAGCTCGAGCGCCTGCGGCTTCCGGCGCCCACCGAACACGTGCGCCTCGACGCCGGCGTGGTGGAAGGCGACACCGTCACCATCCACTACGACCCGATGATCGCCAAGCTCATCGTGCACGACGCCGACCGCCCGCGCGCCCTCGCCCGCCTGCGCGAGGCGCTGGCCGACTGCGAGGTGGTGGGCCCGAAGTCGAACATCGCCTTCCTCGAGAAGCTGGTGCGGCACCCGCGCGTGGTCAACGGCACCATCCACGCCGCCTACCTCGACCGCCACCTCGAGGACGTGCTGCCAAAGGAAGAACCGCTGCCGCCGGCCATGCTGGCCCTGGCCGCCAGCGCCTGCCTGCTGCACGACGAGGCCGCCACCCGCGCCGCCACGGCGGCCGGCAGCGACCCGCATTCGCCCTGGGGCATCGCCGACGGCTGGCGCCTGGGCCACGCGGGCGAGCGCCTGCTGTGTTTCCACTACCGCGGCGAGCGTTTGGAACTGCACGCCCGCGGCAGCGCCGGCGACTACCACCTGGTCGGCGCGGGCCTCGAGCTGCGCGTCGCCGGCGCCGCCTTCGTGGCGGGCCGCCTGGTGGCCGCCGTGGACGGCCGCCAGTACCGCGTGCGCGCCGACGCCGACGAACACCGCGCCAGCGTGCACGACGGCGACCAGCGCTTCCGCCTCGAACGCGTGCCGGCCTTCCGCTTCGACGAGGGCGAGGCCGCCGGCGGCTCCGACCGCATCAGCGCGCCCATGCCCGGCCGCGTGGTGCTGGTGCGCGCCGAAGCCGGCCAGGCCGTGGCCGAAGGCCAGGAACTGCTGGTGATGGAAGCCATGAAGATGGAGCTCAGCCTGCGCGCCCCGCGCGCCGGCACCGTGGCGGCCGTGCAGGCCGCCGTGGGCGACTTCGTCGACGCCGACGCCGTGCTGGTGAAGCTGGAGGCCGAATGAACACGTCCGCCCGGGTGCGCATCGTCGAAGTGGGCCCGCGCGACGGCCTGCAGAACGAGAAGGCGCTCATCCCCACCGCCGACAAGATCGCGCTCATCGACCGGCTTTCGGCCACCGGCCTGCGCAGCATCGAGGCCACCAGCTTCGTCAGCCCGAAATGGGTGCCGCAGCTGGCCGACGCCGCCGAGGTGTTCGCCGGCATCCGCAAGGCGCCCGGCGTGAGCTACCCGGTGCTGGTGCCGAACCTGCAGGGCTACGAGCGCGCCCGCGCCGTCGGCGCCACCGAGGTGGCCGTGTTCAGCGCCGCCTCGGAAGCCTTCAACCGCAAGAACATCAATGCCTCGATCGACGAGAGCATCGAACGCTTCCTGCCCGTGCTCGAACGCGCGGTGGCCGACGGGGTGAAGGTGCGCGGCTACGTCTCCACCGTGCTCGGCTGCCCCTACCAGGGCGAGGTGCCGCTGGCCGACGTGGTGCGGGTGGCGCGGCGCCTGCACGAGGCCGGCTGCTACGAAGTGTCGCTGGGCGACACCATTGGCATCGGCACGCCCGGCAAGGCCCGCGCCATGCTGCGCGCGGTGGCGGCGGAAGTGCCCATGGCCGCGCTGGCCATTCACTTCCATGACACCCGCGGCCAGGCCCTGGCCAACATCCTGGCCTGCCTGGAGGAAGGCGTGGCCGTGGTGGACGCCGCGGTCTCCGGCACCGGCGGCTGCCCCTACGCCCCCGGCGCCAGCGGCAACGTGGCCACCGAGGACGTGGTGTACATGCTCGAGGGCATGGGCGTCGCCACCGGCGTCGACCTGCCCGCGCTGGTGGCCACCGGCCGCTGGCTGGCAGGCCTGCTGGGCCGCGCCTCCGGCAGCAAGGTCACCCTCTCCCAGGCCTGACACCAGCCGCACGGGGCCGGTGTATTCTGGCCCTTCCCCCCACCGCAGCGGCCGCCGGCCCTTTCTGCATGGAAGAAGGCAGCACCCCCACGGACGGCCCTGAAACCCCCGCCGAAGGCGGACGGCGCGGCCGCGACAACGCGCTGGTGGACCGGCTCGAAGCCCTGCTGGCCCGCGGCGAAGGCTGCGCCGACCCGGTGCTGCTTTCCGAGCTGCTGG
The DNA here is from genome assembly GCF_041913985.1 of Arenimonas sp. Classification (GTDB taxonomy): domain Bacteria; phylum Pseudomonadota; class Gammaproteobacteria; order Xanthomonadales; family Xanthomonadaceae; genus Arenimonas. The sequence continues at coordinate 6,934 of NZ_JAYSEG010000005.1, read as the reverse complement.
CCAAGCTGCACGGCCTGCGCCGCGAGGCGCGCAGCGCGCGGCTGCGTTACGCCAACCTCTTCAACGCCGTGCCCGACCCGGTCAGCCTGATCGACGCCGACGGCCGCATCATCGACCTCAACCGCGCCGGCGAACTGGCCTACGGCCGGCCGCGCGAGGAAATCGTCGGCAAGCTGGTGCACGTGCTCAACCCGGACCTGCCGGCCGACCACATGGCGCCGGTGCTCGAAACCCTGGCGCGCGACCAGACCCACGTGGTCGAGGTCTACAACATGCGCGGCGACGGCACCCGCTTCCCGGTGGAAGTGCACTCGGCGCGCTTCGAGGACGGCCCGAACCAGTACGTCATCGCCGTGGCGCGCGACCTCACCCACCGCCGCGAGGCCGAGCAGAACCTCAAGACCCTGCTCATGGCCATGGACAAGGGCGTGCTGGTGCAGGGCCCCGACGGCCAGGCCATTTCCGCCAACGCCGCGGCCATGCGCATCCTGGGCGTGCCCGAGGACCAGGACATCGTGTCCGGCCTGCGCTGGCAGGACTGGCTGGTGGTGGACCACCGCGGCTGGCCGCTGCGCTTCAGTGAAATGCCGGCCCAGCGCGCCATCCTGACCGGCAAGTTCGTCGAAAGCACTCTGCTCGGCCTTTACCACCTGGGCCGCAAGCAGCTCACCTGGGTTTCGGCCACCTGCGTGCCGCAGTTCCAGCCGCATTCGGACAAGCCCTACCAGGTGGTGTCGCTGTTCTCCGACGTCACCGAGCTCAAGCGCGACAGCGCGCTGTTCCTGCGCACCCAGGCCCTGGCCCGCATCGGCGGCTGGGAATGGGACGGCGGCCGCGAGCGGCTGTACCTCACCGACGAAACCCTGCGCATCCTGGGCCGCCGCGATGACCCGCCGCGCAGCCTGGAAGACGCCCTGCGCCAGGTCGCTCCCGGCGACCGGCCCAAGGTGGAGGAAGCCCTGGAAAGCGTGCTGCGCGACGGCGGCGGGCTCGACCTGGAAATCCGCATCGTGCGCCCCGACGGCCAGTCCACCTGGGCCCGCCTGATCGGCCAGGCCGAGGGCCGCGCACCCATGACCACGCGCATCACCGGCACGGTGCAGGACATCACCCAGCGCCGGCAGATCGAGGAGGCGCTGCGCAGCCAGGCGCGCACCGACCCGCTCACCGGCCTGTACAACCGCGACGGCATCCTCACCGAGCTCGAGCGCCGGCTGGGCGAAGGCGGCGAAGGCAGCACGGTGGTCTACATCGACCTCGACCGCTTCAAGCTGGTGAACGACCTGCTCGGCCACGCCGCCGGCGACGACCTGCTGGTGAACGCCGCCCGCCGGCTCGAGCGCTGCGTGGGCGAACACGGCCTGCTGGCGCGCTTCGGCGGCGACGAGTTCCTGGTGCTGGCCGACACCCGCGACGACCCGCGCGAGGCCGAGCGCCTGGCCGAGCGCATCACCCGCGCCTTCGGCGACGCCTTCCGCTACGCCGGCGAAGAATTCACCATCACCACCAGCGTGGGCCTGGCGCGTTTCCCCGAACACGGCGCCACCGTGCAGCAGCTGGTGAACAACGCCGACGCCGCCATGTACGACGCCAAGCGCCGCGGCCGCAACACCTGGCAGACCTTCACGCCCGAGCTGGCGCGCCAGCAGCACGACCGCGTGCAGGTGGAGGCGCAGCTGCGCCGCGCGCTCGACAACGAGGAATTCCGCCTGGTCTACCAGCCGCTGGTGAACCTGGCCGACGGCAAGGTGCGTTCGGCCGAGGCGCTGATCCGCTGGCGCAACCCGGCCCTGGGCGAAATGCGCCCCGACCACTTCATCAACCACGCCGAGACCACCGGCGACATCGTGCGCATCGGCGCCTGGGTGATCCAGGTGGCCTGCCGGCAGATGGCCGCCTGGCGCGACGCCGGCTACCCGCTCGAGCGCGTGGCGGTGAACGTCTCCTACCGCCAGTTCCTCACCGAGGACCTGGTGCAGATCATCACCGAGGCCCTGGCCGAGCACGACCTGCCCGGGCACATGCTGGAGCTCGAGTTCACCGAGCGCGTGCTGATCGAGGACGCGCCCGACACGCTCACCACCTTCGAAGCGCTGCGCGCGCTGGGCGTGGTGCTCACCATCGACGACTTCGGCGAAGGCTACAGCGCGCTCAACTACCTGCGCCGCCTGCCCATCCACGGCCTGAAGCTGGCGCAGGGTTTCCTGCGCGGCGTGCCGGGCAACGCCTCCGACGCGGCCATCTGCCAGGCCGTGGCCGGCATCGCCGCCGCGCTGGGCCTGGACGTGGTGGCCGAGGGCGTGGAAAGCAGCGTGCAGCGTGATTTCCTGCTGGGCCTGGGCATCCACCACGGCCAGGGTTTCCTTTTCAGCCAGGCGCTCGAGGCCGATGCCTTCGGCGCCTTCCTCCGCCAAGCCAACGCCACCCCGAACGCATGAGCCCACGCTTCGCCATCCGCCCCATCACGCCCGCCGACGACCTGGCCGTGGCCCGCATCATCCGCGGCGTCATGCCCGAGTTCGGCGCAGACGGCCCGGGCTTCGCCATCCACGACCCCGAGGTGGACGCCATGTCGGCCGCCTACGACCGCCCCGGCGCGGCCTATTTCGTGGTCGAACTCGACGGCCGGGTGCAGGGCGGCGGCGGCGTGGCCCCGCTCGAAGGCGGCCCCGAAGGCGTGTGCGAGCTGCGCAAGATGTACTTCCTGCCCGCCCTGCGCGGCCTGGGCGCCGGCGCCGCGCTGATGCAGCGCTGCCTGGACCAGGCCCGGGCGCTGGGCTTCCGGCAGGTCTACCTGGAAACCCTGCGGGGCATGGACGCCGCCCAGAAGCTCTACGAGCGCACCGGCTTCCGCCGCCTCGACGGCCCCCTGGGCGCCACCGGCCACTTCGGCTGCAACCGCTTCTACCTCCTCGACCTCGCCTGACCGGGTAAAATCCGGGGTTTACCGCTTCGGGGGTTCGCATGAAGATCCAAGACACCCGCGCCGCCATCACCGGCGGCGTTTCCGGCCTGGGCCTGGCCGTGGCCAGGCAGCTGGTCGCCGGCGGCGCCAAGGTGGCGCTGCTCGACATCAACGACGACAAGGGCGCGGCCGCCGTGGCCGAGCTGGGCGCGGCCAACGCCCGCTACTGGCGCACCGACGTCACCGACGAGGCCCAGGTGGCCGCGAACCTGGCCGAGGCGCAGGCGTTCATGGGCGGGCTCAACGCCGCCGTGAACTGCGCCGGCATCCTGGGCGCCGGCCGCGTGCTGGGCAAGGACGCGCCCATGCCGCTGAAGAACTTCGCCACCACCGTGATGGTGAACCTGGTGGGCAGCTTCAACGTGGCCAAGGCCGCCGCGAACCTGATGCAGCACAACGCCGCCGGCGACGACGGCGAGCGCGGCGTCATCGTCAACACCGCTTCGGTGGCCGCCTACGAGGGCCAGATCGGCCAGGCCGCGTATTCGGCCTCGAAGGGCGGCGTGGTCGGCATGACCCTGCCGATGGCGCGCGAACTGGCCCGCTTCGGCATCCGCGTGAACACCATCGCGCCGGGCATCTTCTGGACCCCGATGGTGGACGGCATGCCGGAGGCGGTGCAGCAGTCGCTGTCGGCTTCCATCCCCTTCCCGTCCCGCCTGGGCCGGCCGGAGGAATTCGCCGACCTGGTGGCCTACATCGTCGGCAACCGCTACCTCAACGGCGAAACGATCCGCCTCGACGGCGCCGTCCGCCTCGCCCCCAAGTAACCCTGCCCTTGTAGGAGCGGGGTGGGCCGCGCCGCCGGGTGGGGCAAACGAACCGGCGGGTGCGGCCCCCTGACGGACCCCCCCCCCCACCACACCCCGCCCTTTGTCGCCGCCGTTCCCCCCGATATCCAGTGGCATAAACTGTTGGCGGCTTGCGCCGCTCCTACAGGAACCCCACCCCGCAGCGAGTAATCCGCATGAAGGCTTCCGAGATCAAGAAAGGCAACGTCATCGAGCACGCCGGCACCGTGTACCAGGTGCGCGACATCGAGCGCAGCTCGCCGCAGGGCCGCGGCGGCAACGTGAAGTTCCGCTTCACCCTGTATTCGGTGCCGGGCGGCGTGAAGTACGACCTGAGCGCGGGCGCCGACGACGAGCTGCGCGAAGTCGAGCTCAGCCGCCGCGCCAGCACCTTCAGCTACATGGACGGCAGCGCGTTCGTGTTCCTCGACGCCGAGGACTACACGCCCTACCAGCTCGACGCCGACGTGGTCGGCGACGCCGCGGGTTACATCACCGAAGGCCTGGAAGGCTGCTACGTGCAGCTGATCGAGGACGCACCGGTGGCCGTGCAGCTGCCGCCGAGCGTGGTGCTGGAAGTCGTGGACACCCCGCCCGAACTCAAGGGCGGCACCGCCACCAAGCGCCCCAAGCCCGCCAAGCTCAACACCGGCCTCGAGATCATGGTGCCGGAGTACATCAGCAACGGCGAGAAGATCTGGGTCAGCACCACCACCGGCGAGTTCAACGGCCGCGTCTGAGCCAGCGCCCCGCCATCCGGCGCATGGATTCGTCCATCGCCGGGTCGGCGGCGATTTCCGCCACCGGTTTCCACGCCAGGTCCAGCGACTCCTCGCTGACGGCGAATTCCTCGCTGCCGGTGGCGCGCACCACGAAGCGCACGTCGTAGTGCCAGTGCTCCGGATCCGCGCCGCGGGCCGGGATGGCGTGCCGGTCGAGGTCGAAGATGTCGCCCTCGACCACCAGATCCGTCAGTCCTGATTCTTCTTCCGCCTCGCGCAGCGCCACCCGCGCCAGGTTGGCGTCGCCGTCGGCATGGCCGCCCAGCTGCAGCCAGCGGCCCAGCTTGCGGTGGTGGGTGAGCAGCACGCGCTCGCCGTCGGCGCTCACCAGCCAGGCCGAGCCGGTGAAATGCCCGGGCGGGTGCGAGCGCTCGAACACCGCCGGCGAAGACGCCAGGAAGCCGCTGAACAGCGCCACGTTGCCGGCCTCGTCCGGCCGGGCCTCGAGGAAACGGGCCAGCGCCTGGCCCAGCTCGAACGAATCCGTGTTCATTTTTCACCCTGCCTTGAGGGCGCACAGGATAGCCCGGGCTGGCCCGACGCCGCGGCTTGTGGCCCCCCCGCCTGCTCGGCTAAGGTTGGGCGCCACCCATGACCGCCAAGGGTCGTGGCCATGACAGGCCACCCGCAGCCGCGGGCCGGCCCAGAACAATGCGATACAGGGGAGTTCCCAGATGCTTTTCCAGCGCGTCAAGTCGCTTGACCAGATCCTTGCCACGGCCGAAAAGAAGAGCCTGAAGCGCCAGTTGGGGCCCATCCAGCTGACCCTGCTGGGCATCGGCGCCATCATCGGCACGGGTATCTTCGTGCTCACCGCCGAAGCCGGCCAGAAGGCCGGCCCCGCCATGATGATCGCCTTCGTCATCGCCGCGGTGGTCTGCGCGCTGGCCGCCCTCGCCTACGCCGAGCTGGCCTCGATGGTGCCGGTCTCCGGCTCCGCCTACACCTATACCTACGGCGTGCTGGGCGAAGGCCTGGCCTGGATCGTCGGCTGGGCGCTGGTGCTTGAATACGCGGTCGCCGCGGGCGCGGTGTCGGTGGGCTGGTCGGGTTACATGAACGGCCTGCTGATCAGCGCCGGCATCCCCTTGCCCGAAGCCTTGCGCACCGGCCCCTGGGACGGCGGCAGCTTCAACCTGCTGGCCTTCCTGGTGGCGCTGGCCGTCACCGGCCTGCTGGTGATCGGCACCTCGAAGAGCGCCAAGGTGAACGCGGTGCTGGTGGCCATCAAGGTCATCGCCCTCACCGCCTTCATCATCATCGCCTTCCCGGCGGTGAAGGACCCGAACTTCGAGCCCTTCATGCCCACCGGCTGGGGCAGCCCGATGGGCGGCATCGGCGTGCTCGGCGCCGCCGCGTCCATCTTCTTCGCCTACGTCGGCTTCGACGCCGTGTCCACCGCGGCCGAGGAAACCCGCAACCCGAACCGCAACATCCCCATCGGCCTGATCGGCTCGCTGGCGGTGTGCACCATCTTCTACCTGCTGGTGGGTTACGCCGCGGTCGGCTCGGTCGGCTCGCAGCCGATCATGGGCCCGGACGGCATGGCCCTCATGCCGGGCAGCGCCGAACTGGCCGCCGCCTGCAAAGGCTCCGAGGAACTGGTGTGCAGCAAGGAGCCGCTGGCCCACGTGCTGCGCCTGCTGGGCTTCGAAGGCTGGGGCAATGCCATCGGCATCGCCGCCGCGCTGGCCCTGCCCTCGGTCATCCTGATGATGTTGTTCGGCCAGACCCGCATCTTCTTCACCATGTCGCGCGACGGCCTGCTGCCGAACGTGCTGTCGAAGGTGCACCCGACCTTCCACACCCCGCACGTGATCACCCTGATCACCGGTGGCGCGGTGTCGCTGTTCGCCGCGATGTTCCCGGTGGGCATCCTGGCCGACATCTCGAACTCGGGCACGCTGTTCGCGTTCCTGATGGTGGCGGTGGGCGTGATGATCCTGCGCAAGACCCAGCCGGACCGCCCGCGTCCGTTCCGCACGCCGCTGGTGTGGGTGGTCTGCCCGCTGGCCATCGCCGGCACCCTGCTGCTGTTCTTCAACCTGTCGATGTACACGCTCGCCATGTTCTTCGGCTGGGCCGCGATCGGCATGGTCTTCTACTACTCCTACGGTTACCGCCGCAGCCACCTGGCCAACGGCACCGAAGCTTCGCACTGACGGAAGCCGCGGCGGATGAGCGCTTCCCCGCCGCGCAAGATCGGCGTGGTTTTTGGCCCCCACGGGGTGGGGCACAACAAAGAAGGCGCCCGGGGTGTTAAGGGGCCCCCGCGTGGTGGTGTATCCCCCCCGCAGGGCGCCCCCGGGCCCCCCGGGGCGAAGCACCGCGGCCGTGCGGGCGGGGCCCCCGTGCGCCCCCCCCCCCCACGAGGGTGGAGCCGTTCCAGCGGACTC
>NZ_JAYSEG010000004.1:76821-111964 GCF_041913985.1 Arenimonas sp. | reverse complement strand
TGGTCGATGATGCCGGCGGCCATGAACAGCGAGGCCTTGAAGGTGGCGTGGTTGAGGATGTGGAACAGCCCCGCCACCACCGCCATCGGCGTGCCCAGGCCGAACAGCAGCGTGACCAGGCCCAGGTGCGAGATCGTCGAATACGCCAGCAGTCCCTTGAGGTCGTGCTGGAAGATGGCGTACCAGCTGCCCACCAGCAGCGTCACCGCGCCCACGCCGCTGACCAGGTAGAAGAACAGCTCGCTGCCCGCCAGCGCCGGGTGCAGGCGCGCCAGCAGGAAAACGCCGGCCTTCACCATGGTGGCCGAGTGCAGGTAGGCCGACACCGGCGTGGGCGCCGCCATGGCCTGCGGCAGCCAGAAGTGGAAGGGGAACTGCGCGCTCTTGGTGAACACCGCCGCCAGCACCAGCACCAGCGCCCAGGGGTAGAGCGCGTGCGCCCGCAGCGTTTCGCCCGAGGCCAGCACCACGTCGAGTTCAAAGCTGCCAACCACGTGGCCGACCACCAGCACGCCCGCCAGCAGCGCCAGGCCGCCGGCGCTGGTGACCACCAGGGCCATGCGGGCGCCGTCGCGGGCGTCGCGGCGGTGGCTCCAGAAGCCGATCAGCAGGAAGGAGCTGATGGACGTGAGTTCCCAGAACACCGCCAGCAGCAGCAGGTTGCCCGCCACCACCATGCCCAGCATCGCGCCCATGAACAGCAGCAGGAAGGACAGGAAGCGCGGCATGCTGTCCGCTTCGCTCAGGTAGTAGCGCGCGTAGAGCACGATCAGTGCGCCGATGCCCAGCACCAGGCCGGCGAACATCCAGGCCAGGCCGTCGAGCCGCAGCGAAACGTCCAGGCCCAGGCCGGGCACCCAGGGCACGAGGCGGCGCACGCCTTCGCCCGACAGCACCTCTGGGGCCATCAGCGCCAGCAGCACCAGGCCCAGCAGCGGCGCCAGCGCGGCCAGCCACGCGGCCACGCGCCGGCGCTGGCGCGGCAGCAGGCCGACCAGCAGCGCCAGGACGAACGGGATGGCCAAAAGCGCCTCGAGCATCGCATTCCTTGCTGGGCCGCGATCCTGCGGCCGGGGGCCGGGGCGGCGGTGGGGTTGTCGTCTGCACGACGATGATGCCCCGAGTCTAACCCGGCCGAATATTTTCCCGCCGTGAAACGCCGGCGCTATGCTCCGGCCATGCGCGACGACGACCTTCCCCCCGGCTGGCTGGTGTTCGGCCTCACCGGGCTGGTGGGCGAGGCGCTGCGCGCGGCCTGGCGCGAAGACGACCCACCGCTGCTGGCGGTGTCGCGCCGGCCCCTGGCCGACGCCGGCCGGCTGCGCTGGCTGGCCGGTGTCCTGCCGGGCCTGCCCGACCCGCCGCAGGCGCCATCGGCGGTGGTCAGCCTCGGGCCGCTCGATGCCTTCGCCGCCTGGTTCGCGCGTTCGGCCCTGGCGCCCGCCCGCGTGGTGGCGCTGGGTTCGACCAGCGTGCATGCCAAGGCCGGTTCGCCCGACGCCGGCGAACGCGCGGTGGCCGCCGCGCTGGCGGCGGCCGAGCAGGCGCTGGCCGCCGCCTGCGCCGCCCGCGGCAGCGCGCTCACGGTGCTGCGCCCCACGTTGATCTACGGGCGCGGGCGCGACCGGAACCTCTCGCGCCTGGTGGCGTTCGCGCGCCGCTGGCGCGTGCTGCCGCTGCCCCGCGGTGCGCACGGCCTGCGCCAGCCCGTGCACGCCGACGACGTGGCCGCCGCCGTGCTGCAGGCGCTGCGCTCACCCCGGCCGGTGCCCGGCCACTTCGACCTGCCCGGCGGCGAGGCGCTGCCCTTCGACGAGATGGCGCGGCGCTGCCTGGCGGCCGCCGCCCCGGGGACGCGGCTGCTGCCCTTGCCGGGGCCGCTGCTGCGCCTCGGGATGGCGCTGGCGGGCCGCTCCGACGGGCCGGAACAGGGGATGCTGGCCCGCCTGGGCCAGGACCAGGCCTACGACGCGGCCCCCGTGCAAGCCGCGCTGGGCCTGCGTTCCAGGCCATTCCGGCCGACCGCGGCGGACTTCCCGGGCGCTGTTGCAGCGCAGCAGGAATAGCGTGACGGACGGCACCATACGCAACAGCATTGCCATTTCCTAACGAACAATTAATATGCCTAGAGGAAATGCTCTAGAGTCTGGGGGGAGCCAGAGAGCCATGAGAACAGTTCCAACCACGTCGGCCGCATTGCCGTCGTTTTCGCCCGCCGCCCTTGGCGGTGCCCCGAATTCCGCACAGTCGATCTGAACCCGAGGAAGCACCCATGAAGAAATCGAATTCGCAGCACGGGCGGGTCGTCCGTGCCCGCCTGGCCGCCGCCGTCGCGCTTGGCCTGCTGGCCGCCCCGGCCGCGCAGGCCATCGAGTTCAGCCGCGGCGAACTCAGCGGCAGCTTCGACACCACCGTGTCGTACGGCTACGCCTGGCGTGTCGAGGACCAGGACCCGAACCTGATCAGCAAGTCGTGGTTCAACCCGCTGCTGTGCACCCAGAACGTGCCGCTCGGCGCCATTCCCGTCGGCCCGGGCCGCTGCACCAGCACCGGCGGCGTGCCGGGTTCGCCGGCGCAGGTCGCCGCCGAAGGCCGCTTCTCGGCCAACCGCGACGACGGCAACCTCAAGTACGACAAGGGCGACGCCATCTCCAGCGCCTTCAAGCTCACCTCCGAGCTGAGCCTGAACTGGCGCGACTGGGGTGCGTTCATGCGCGCCACCTACTTCTATGACTTCGAGAACGTCGACCGCGACGACCTGACCGAAGAAGCCAAGGACCGCATCGGCGAGCGCTTCCGCATGCTCGACGCGTTCGTCTTCAAGAACTTCGAGCTCGGCGACGACGGCCAGCTCGGCGGCACCGTCCGCGTCGGCCGCCAGGTGGTGAGCTGGGGCGAGGGCACCTTCATCCAGAACGGCATCAACGTCATCAACCCGGTCGACCTCTCGGCGCTGCGCGTCGCCGGCGCCGAGCTGAAGGAAGCGTTCCTGCCGGTCGACATGATCTGGGGCTCGATCAACCTCTCCGAGAACGTCGCCCTCGAGGCGATGTACATGCTCGAGTTCGAGGAAATCGAAGTCGACGCCGCCGGCACCTACTTCAGCGCCAACGACTTCGCCACCCCGGGCGGCACCTACTTGATGCTGGGCTTCGGCACCACGCCGCAGCCGGTGTACAACCCGGAGAACTTCTTCGCCACCTGCTACAACGGCCCGGCCGGCTACGCCAACTCCGACCGCTTCGGCGACCTGTCGGCCATCTACGGCCCGGCCACCGCCGCCCAGATCGTCGCCATCGGCTGCGGCAACGCGGTGGGCCGCCTGCCCAACCGCAACGCCCGCGACGACGGCCAGTACGGCATGGCGCTGCGCTGGTACGCCGAGAACCTCAACGAAACCGAGTTCGGCTTCTACTTCCTGAACTACCACAGCCGCGTGCCGCTTCTGTCGGGCCGCGCGGTCAGCAACCCGGTCGTCGGCGCCGCCTCCGGCCGCTTCTTCGCCGAATACCCGGAAGACATCCAGATGTTCGGCGTGAGCTGGAACACCACGCTGCCCGGCGGCGTCGCCTGGCAGGGTGAAGTGAGCCACCGCCCGAACATGCCGCTGCAGGTCGACGACGTCGAGCTGCTGTTCGCCGCGCTCACCCCGCTCAACCCGTTCATCCCGGTGCCGGCGCTGCAGTTCAACAGCCAGCTGGGCCAGTACGCGCTGGGCCAGGAAGTCCGCGGCTGGCGCGAGCATGAAGTGAGCCAGGTGCAGATGACCTTCACCAAGGCCTTCGCGCAGGCCTTCGGCGCCGACCAGATCGCGGTGGTCGCCGAGCTTGGCGGCACCGAGGTGTGGGACCTGCCGCCGCAGTCCGAGCTGCGCTACGAGGGTGAAGGCACCGACACCGGCGGCGGCTGCGACGTCGGCGACGTGCTGGCCGCGGGCTTCCCGGGCGCCGGCGCGCTGCAGTTCGGCTGCCTGCGCAACCCGCTCACCGGCACCGGTGGTTTCCCGACCGCGTTCTCGTGGGGCTACCGCCTCGCCGCGCGCGCCGACTACGCCAGCGCCTTCGGCACGCCCGTCACGCTGTCTCCGCGCGTCGCGTTCAACCATGACGTGAGCGGCATCACCCCGGGCCCGGGCGGCAACTTCCTGGAAGGCCGCAAGTCGCTGACGCTCGGCCTGGAAGCGAACTACCTGAACCAGTGGGTGTTCGACCTGAGCTACACGCAGTTCAGCGGCGCCGAGCAGTACAACCAGATCCACGACCGCGACTTCGCGGCGTTCACCGTCAAGTATTCGTTCTGAGGCCACAGGGAGGCAGAGGATGAAAATCAACAGGAAACACGGGCTGGCGCTGATCGCCGGCGCCGCGGTACTCGCCACCGGCATGGTCCAGGCCAAGGTCAGCGCGCAGGACGCCGCCAAGCTTGGCCAGAGCCTGACCCCGGTCGGCGCCGAGAAGGCCGGCAATGCCGCCGGCACCATCCCGGCCTGGGAGGGCGGCATCACCCGTCCGCCCGCGGGCTTCCGGGTGGGCACCTTCCACATCGACCCGTTCGCGGCCGACAAGCCGCTGTACTCGGTCACCCGCGCCAACCAGGCGCAGTACGCCAACGTGCTGACCCCGGGCCAGAAGGCGATGTTCGCCAAGTACCCGACCTTCCGCATGGACGTGTACCCGACCCGCCGCAGCGCCTCGTTCCCGCAGCGCACCTACGACTTCACCAAGCGCAACGCGACCTCGTGCGAACTGGTTGCCAACGGTGAAGGCGTGCGCAACTGCGCCGAGGGCATTCCGTTCCCGATCCCGCAGAACGCCTACGAGGTCATCTGGAACCACAAGCTCAAGTACAAGGGCCTGTCGGTCATCAGCTACTCGAACCAGGCGGCCCCGACGGCCAATGGCGCCTTCACGCTGACCAAGGTCCGCGAGGAGCTGCTGGGCCTGTACTACAAGCCGGGCAACACCTCCGAGAACATCAACAACATCCTGCTGTACTTCAAGCAGGAAGTGCTCGGCCCGGCGCGACTTGCCGGCCAGGTGCTGCTGGTGCACGAGACCCTGAACGCCCAGGCCTCGCCGCGCCAGGCTTGGGTGTACAACCCGGGCCAGCGCCGCGTGCGCCGCGCCCCGAACGTCGCCTACGACAACCCGGGCACCGCCTCGGACGGCCTGCGCACCAATGACATGACCGACATGTTCAACGGCGCGATGGACCGCTTCGACTGGACCCTGGTGGGCAAGCGCGAAATGCTGGTGCCGTACAACTCGTACAAGGCGCACAGCGACAAGACCAAGGTGCGCGACCTGATCCGCCCGGGCCACCTCAACCCCGACTACATGCGCTACGAGCTGCACCGCGTGTGGGTGGTGGAGGCCAAGCTCAAGCAGGGCCAGCGCCACATCAACAGCCGCCGCACCTTCTACGTGGACGAGGACAGCTGGCAGATCCTGCTCATGGACCACTACGATGGCCAGGGCAACCTGTGGCGTTACTCCGACGCGCCGTCGGTGAACTACTACGAGGTGCCGACCTTCTGGTCCACCCTCGAGACCCACCACGACCTCAAGTCGGGCCGCTACATCACCATGCTGCTCGACAACGAGGACAAGCCGCGCGACTTCGGCTACCAGAGCACCCCGGCGAACTACTCGCCGCAGAACCTGCGTACCGCGGGCGTGCGCTGATCCGCTAGTTTTGGAAACACCAGCCGCGCCCGAAAGGGCGCGGCTGCGTTAAGGGGCCCTGCGCGTGCCGGGGCCAGGCAGGAGGAAGCAATGCCCAACACCCCCAAACACCGCACGCGCCTCGCCGCAGCCCTGCTGCTGGCGCTGGCGATGCCCTTCGCCCTGCAGGCGCAGGACGGGTCCGCGGACCCGGCCGCGGCCGAAGGCGACACCCCCGAATCCCAGGCCATGGACGACGCGTCCCTGGCCGAACCCGCGGCCGATGCCGCGGCCGTGGACGAGGCGCCGCCGGCGGAAACGACCGCCGCGCCGGCCGCCAACGACCCGGCCGTGCTCGACGCGGAGATGATGCCGCGCGCCAGCCGCTCGCTGCTGCTCGACGTGGTGCGCACCCAGGCCGGCTACTTCGCCGTCGGCGAGCGCGGCCACGTGCTCTCTTCCGAAGACGGCCAGGCCTGGACGCAGGCGCCGGTGCCCACCCGCTCCACGCTCACCTCCATCGCCACCGCCAACGGCGTGCTCTGGGCCGCCGGCCACGACGGCGTGATCGTGCACTCCACCGACGGCGGCCAGACCTGGACCCGCCGTCGCGTCGCGCCCTGGACCCCGGAAACCATGGACCCCACCGAGGGCGTGCCGGTGATGGACGTGCTGTTCCTCGACGGCATGAACGGCTTCGCCGTCGGCGCCTACAGCCTGATGCTGGCCACCACCGACGGCGGCGTCACCTGGGAGCCGCGCAGCATCATCGATGGCGGCGACAACGCGCCTGAAACCGACGCCGCGCCGGCCGACGCCGCCGCCGGCGAGGGTGACGACTGGACCTTCGACGCTTCCGACCTCGAGCTCGACGCCGAGGCCGACCCGCACCTCAACGCCATCGCCCAGGACGCCGCCGGCGCCCTGGTGATCGCCGGCGAACGCGGCGCCTTCTTCCGCTCGCGCGACGGCGGCCAGACCTGGGAACGCAAGCGCCTGCCGTACGAAGGCTCGATGTTCGGCATCCTGGCCTGGGACGCCGGCCACCTGCTGGCCTTCGGCCTGCGTGGCAACGTGCTCGAGTCCATGGACCTGGGCGACACCTGGACCCCGGTGGAAACCGGCGTCGGCACCAGCCTGCTCGGCGGCCACGCGCTGCCCAACGGCGGCGCCATCCTGGTGGGTGCCAACGGCGTCGTGCTGACCCGCCCGGGCACCGGCACGCCGTTCGCGGCCACCAGTTTCCAGATGGCCAGCGGCGAAACGCCGAACCTCACCGGCGTCCTGCCGGCCGGCGACGCCGGCTTCATCGTGGTTGGCGACAAGGGCGCCGGCCTGTACCGCCCGCAGTAACGGAGATCCCATGAGCCTGCCCAACAGCCAGCCCGGCCCGTTCGCCCGCCTCGCCGAGAACCTGGTTTTCGCGAACCGGCCGCTGATCCTGGTGGTCTTCGCGATCATCACCGTGGCGATGCTTTTCTTCGCCAGCCAGCTGAAGGTGGACGCCGGCTTCAAGAAGCAGGTGCCGCTGCAGCACGAGTACATGCAGACCTTCCAGGACTACGAGCTCGAGTTCGGCGGCGCCAACCGCGTGCTCGTGGCCGTGGTCGCCCGCGACGGCGACATGCTCGACCAGGCCTTCATGGCCACGCTGGAAAACGTCACCAACGACGTCATCAACCTCGACGCCACCGACGACGCCCGCGCCCGCTCCCTGTTCACGCCGAACGTGCGTTTCATCGAGGTGGTCGAGGACGGCCTGTCCGGCGGCAACGTCATCCCGCAGACCTTCACCCCGAACGTCGAGGGCTTCACCTCCACGCCGGAGGACTTCGCGCAGATCCGCGGCAACATCATCAAGGCCAACATCGTCGGCCGGCTGGTGGCCAAGGACTTCTCGGGCGCGATGATCTGGGCCGACCTGATCCCGGAAAGCGACACCAACAAGCTCGACTACCAGCAGGTGGCCAACCAGTTCGAGGCCATCCGCCAGAAGTACGAGGACGAGAACCACAGTGTCCACATCATCGGTTTCGCCAAGATGGTGGGCGACATCAGCGACGGCGCCCGCTCGGTCATCAAGTTCTTCGCGCTGACCATCGCCTTCACCTGGCTGCTGCTGTTCCTGTATTCCACCTCGGTCAAGCTGGCCTCGCTCACCGTGGCCGCGGCCCTGGTGTCGGTGGTGTGGATGCTGGGCGCGCTGCAGCTGATGGGCTTCGGCATCGACCCGATGAACATGCTGACGCCGTTCCTGATCTTCGCCATCGCGGTCAGCCACGGCGAGCAGATGATCAACCGCTTCCGCGGCGAGATCTTCTTCGGTGGCCTGGAGGAAGGCACGGTCGAGGAGTTGCGCGCGCGCGCCAAGGACGCGGTCGAGCCGCTCGAGGCCGCCCGCCTGTCCTTCCGCATGCTGCTGGTGCCGGGCACGGTGGCGCTGCTGGCCGGCTGCATCGGCTTCGGCGCCATCATGGTCATCCCCATCGACATGGTGCGCGAGCTGGCCATCACGGCCACCGTGGGCGTGGCCCTGACCATCCTCACCGACCTGGTGCTGCTGCCGGTGCTGCTGAGCTACACCCGCCTGCGCAACCTCGACCGCAAGCGCGAGTTCCGCCTGCGCCAGCTCACCCGCTTCGACCGCATCTGGGCGGCGCTGTCGCGCCTGAGCAAGCCCACCGCGGCGCTGGCGGTCATCGCCATCGGCGCCACGGTGTGGTTCTTCGCCTGGCAGCACGGCAACAAGGTGATGATCGGCGACGCCCAGAAGGGCGTGGCCGAGCTGCGCCCGGAAGCGCGCTACAACCAGGACGCCGTGCTGATCAGCGAGAAGTTCGCGCTCAGCGTCGACATCCTCAACGTCATCGCCGAAGCCGCGCCGTCGGCCTGCACCACCTCCTACGCCGCGATGGAGCTGATCGACCGCTTCGCCTGGCACATGGAGAACGTCGAAGGCGTGGAGCAGGTGATCACGCTGCCGGCCGCGGCCAAGATCGTCAACGCCGGCTGGAACGACGGCTCGGTGGCCTGGCGCGTGCTGCCGCGCGACCCGGACACGCTGCGCCAGGCGACCCAGAGCTTCGAGACCGACTCGGGCCTGCTCAACGCCGACTGCAGCGCGATGCCGATCACCATCTTCACCTCGGACCACCAGGCCACCACCATCGACCGCGTGGTGGCGGCGGTGAAGGACTTCCGCGAGGAGAACAACGCCTACACCGAGGGCAACCTGCAGGTGCGGCTGGCCGAGCAGGCGGCGCAGGACCCGTCCTTCGCCTCCGACCAGGTGAACCTGCGCCTGGCCACCGGCAACGTGGGCGTGATGGCGGCCACCAACGACACGGTGCGCGCGTCCGAGCACACCATCCTGTACCTGCTGTACGCGGCGGTGTTCCTGATGTGCTGGCTGAGCTTCCGCAACCCGCTGGCGGCCCTGTGCGTGCTGCTGCCGCTGGTGCTGGTGACCGAGCTGGGCCACTCGCTGATGGTCGAGCTCGACATCGGCATGAAGGTCAACACGCTGTGCGTGGTGGCGCTGGGCGTGGGCATCGGCGTGGACTACGGCATCTACATCTTCGCCCGCATGCGCGAGGCGATGCTGCAGGGCCGCACCATCTCCGAGAGCTACTTCATCGCGCTCAAGACCACCGGCATCGCCATCTTCTACACCGCGCTGACGCTGGCGGTGGGCGTGGCCATGTGGATCTTCTCCGACCTGAAGTTCCAGGCCGACATGGGCATCATGCTCACCTTCATGTTCGTGGTGAACATGATCGCGGCCATCATCTTCCTGCCGGCCCTGTGCCGCTGGCTGCTGCGCCCGCGCGAGAAGGACGACTGGGTGCCCAAGCTCTGACGGGCCCCCGACGCAGAAACGAAAAGGCGGGCTCCGGCCCGCCTTTTTCTTTTCAACACGGATCAGATCGGATCAAGACGGATCAATTCTGATCTTTCTATTTGTTCTTGTCCGCTTCAATCCGATCTGATCCGCGTTCAAACCGTGAGACTCACAGTTCCTCGGCGATGGGCGCCGGGCGCGCCTTGGCCTGGCTGCGCAGGGCGATGAGCAGGATGCCCACCAGGGTCATGGCGCCGCCGATCCACAGCTTGGGGCCGGGGCGGTCGCCCCAGAAGGCGATGCCCAGGGCCATGGCGAACACCGGCGTCAGCAGCAGCCAGGGCATCACCCGGGCCACGGCGTGGCGCTGGATGAGCGAGTAGTACAGGCCGTGGCCGATCACCGAGGCCACGATGGCGGCGTAGGCCACGCCGGCCCAGGCGGTGCCGCTGATGCCGCCCAGCGTGGCCCAGGCGCCCGGTTCCAGCCACAGGCTCAGCGCCAGCAGTGGCCCCACGCCCACCAGCGCGATCCAGGCCTGCATGCCGTAGCGGGTGACGCCGGTGAGCCCGCGCATCATCACCGTGGCCAGCGCCAGGAAGAAGGCCGAAGCCAGCATCAGGAACAGCGAGGCGGGGTTGTCGAGCACCAGCGGGTCGAAGCCCAGCACCAGCACGCCGCCGAAGCTGATGGCGATGGCCGTGCCGGTGCGCCAGGCGAAGCGTTCGCCCAGCAGCGCCCAGGCCAGCAGCACCGACATGGGGATGTAGCTCTGCATCACGATGGCCGGCGAGGACAGGTCGCCCGCCAGCTTCAGCGCCCAGAAGCTCAGGCCGAAGTGCAGCACGCCCGTGCAGCCGGCGATGGCCAGCAGGCGCGGCCACTGCCCCGGCGCGGGGCGGCGCAGGAACACGCCCAGCATGAGCACCAGCAGCGCCAGCCGCAGCGCGGTGAACAGCAGCGGCGGCAGTTCGCGCAGCGCCAGCGCCGAGCCCAGGAAGTTGCCGGCCCAGGCCAGGCAGATCAGCAGGGCAAGCAGGATGTCGCGCGGGGGCATGGGGCGGGCCGGTGGTGGCGGTGGACCATTATCGCCCCCGGGGCGCTCCGCGCGTGGCGGGCTTGCCCCGGTCCGCGTGCTCGGTCACAGTCCCCGTGCGCTAGGCGCATTCACAAAGACGAAAGGGGAGATTCGAGATGGAAATGGCTGCAATTGGCGGAGCCCTGGTGGGCCTCCTGGTGATGTTCGTGGTCGGCATGCTGCTGGCCGCGCTCATCCTGAAGCTGTCGGTGCGCATGGTCGAGGGCTTCTCGCCCGGCTACGGCCGCTCGCTTCTGGTGGTGGTGGTGGCCGGCATCATCGGCTTCGTGGTGAACATGGTGGTGACGACCGCCATGGGCATCGGCGGCGCGGCCATGCCCGCGATGGACGGCAGCGAGGCCGCCGCGGCCGCCGCCGCGGCCATGATGGGCGCCCTGGCCGGCGCGATGGCCATCAGCCTGCTGGCCAGCCTGTTCATCACGGCGGCCTGCGTGAACTGGCTCATCAAGCATCCGGACGGCCGCGCCATCGGCTATGGCCGTTCGCTGCTGGTGTCGCTGCTCTACCTGGTGATCGCCGTGGTGCTGGGCATCGTGCTCGGCGTCGTGCTCAGCGTGGTGATCGGCCTGGGCGCCGCGGGCATGGCGGCGTCGATGGGCTGAGGCCCTTCGCCGCAAGCCCGCACGTGCAAGGCGCGGGGGCTGCCAGCCCCCGCGCCTTCTTGTTTCAGTGGCCCCAGCCGAGCTTCCGGTAGAGCTTGTCGAGCGTCCACAGCGGGCCGACCAGCAGGTACTTGAGGTCGGTGAAGAAGCTGGGGCGGCGGCCTTCGATCTTGTGGCCAATGAACTGGCCGATCCACGCCACCACGAACACGCCCAGCGCCGTCCAGCCCAGGCCCGCGGGGCCCAGCGCGTCCCACAGCGCGCGGTTGATGAAGCCGAAGGCGATGAAGGCCACCAGTGCGCCCAGCGCCAGCTTGCGCGAGAGCTTCCAGTACCACAGCCAGGCCGCGAACATGGCCAGCGCCATCCAGGCGCCGGGGCGCGCCAGTGCCTCGGGCACGGGAATGAGCCAGAAGCCGGCGGTCACCGACCAGACGATGGCTGGCACGCAGACCACGTGGATGGCCTGGTTGGTGGCGTTGACGTGGTCGCCGGAATAACTCGACAGCCAGCGGTCGATCGGCCGGCGCGGGTCGGGCGAATCCATCAGGTCGGGCGAGGTCGCCATGGGCGGGCTCCGGGATGTGCGGGTCGTGCCGTCATCATAGCGCCGGGCCCGCGCCCGGGCGTCAATCCAGGCGGATGTCGGCCAGCCGGTCCAGCGCCTCGGCGTACTTGCCGCGCGTGACTTCGATCACGTCGGCGGGCACGTGCGGGCCGGGCGCGGTCTTGTCCCAGTCCAGGGTTTCCAGGTAGTCGCGGACGAACTGCTTGTCGTAGCTGGGCGGGCTGATGCCCACCCGGTACTGGTCGGCGGGCCAGAAGCGCGAGCTGTCGGGCGTGAGCATCTCGTCCATCACGTGCAGCACGCCGTTGTCGTCCAGGCCGAACTCGAGCTTGGTGTCGGCGATGATGATGCCGCGGCCCAGGGCGTATTCCGCCGCGTACTGGTAGATCTGCAGCGTGGCCGCGCGGATCTGCTCGGCCAGCTCGGCGCCGATGCGCGAGACCATGGTGTCGAAGCTGATGTTCTCGTCGTGGTCGCCCACGGCGGCCTTGCTCGACGGGGTGAAGATGGGCTGCGGCAGCTGCTCGGCCTGGCGCAGGCCGTCGGGCAGGCGGATTTCGCAGACCGCGCCGGTGCGCTGGTAGTCCTTCCAGCCGCTGCCGATCAGGTAGCCGCGGGCGATGGCTTCCACCGGCACCGGGCGCAGGCGCTTGGCGACCACCGAGCGGCGCGCGTACAGCGCCACGTCGGTGCCCGGGGGCAGCGCGTCGGCCACGTCCTCGTGGGTGAGGTGGTTGGGCACCAGGTGGGCGGTCTTGTTGAACCAGAAATTGCTGATCTGGCAGAGCATCTCGCCCTTGCCGGGGATCGGGTCGGGCAGCACCACGTCGAAGGCCGAAAGCCGGTCGGTGGCGACCATCAGCAGGCGCTTGCCCGGGAGTTCGTACACGTCGCGGACCTTGCCGCGGTGGAGCAGGTTCAGGCCGGGCAGGTCGGAGGTATGCAGGGTGGTCGGCACGGGCGTCTCGACGGCGTGAAGCTGGGCCGGCCATTGTACGGCCGCCGGGGCCCGCGGGGGCGTCCCGCTGGTAGAATCGCGGCATGTTCCGACCCACCCTGATCCTGGGCCTGGTGCTGGCCCCGCTGGCGGCCTGCGCCGACGGCAACACCCCCGCTCCCGCCGCCGCGGCCACGGCCGCCGCCGGCCCGGTGGCGCGCCCCGCCAAGCTGGGCCTGTGCATGGCCTGCCACGGCGACAACGGCGTGAGCCGCACGCCCGGTACGCCGCACCTGGGCGGCCAGGACCGGCTGTACCTCGAGCGCGCGCTGGCCGACTACCGCAGCGGCAAGCGCCAGCACGTGCCCATGACCAGCCTGGCCAATTCCCTGCAGCCCGCCGACATCGAGGCGCTGGCCGCCTGGTACGCCGCGCAGCCGGGCTTCGCCGGCGGGAGCGCGCCATGAGGTGGTACGGCAAGGTGCTGGGCGCCATCGCCGGCATGGCGCTGATGCGCGGCCACCCGGCCGGCGCGCTGATCGGCCTGCTCATCGGCCACGCCTTCGACGCCGGCTGGTTCCGCGCGAAGCCGCACGACCCGTACGCGGTGCTCGGCCTTTCCGCCGACGCCAGCGAGGCCGAGATCGACCGCGCCTACCGCCGCCTGATCACCCAGTACCACCCGGACCGGCTCAACGGCGCCGCCGAGGAACTGCGCCTGCAGGCCGAGAAGAAGGCCGGCGAGATCAACGCCGCCTACGACCAGATCCAGAAGCTGCGCAGCAAGCGCTGAGGCCCCCATGTCGAACTGCATCATCGCCCCGTCCATCCTGTCCGCGAATTTCGCCAAGCTGGGCGAAGAGGTGGACGCGGTGCTCGCGGCCGGCGCCGACTGGGTGCACTTCGACGTGATGGACAACCATTACGTGCCCAACCTCACCATCGGCCCGCTGGTGTGCGAGGCGCTGCGCAGGCACGGCGTCACCGCGCCGATCGACGTGCACCTGATGGTGAAGCCGGTGGACCGCATCGTGCCTGATTTCGCCAAGGCCGGCGCCAGCCTCATCAGCTTCCACCCGGAGGCCAGCGAGCACGTGCACCGCACCGTGCAGCTGATCAAGGCGCAGGGCTGCCAGGCCGGCCTGGTGCTGAACCCGGCCACGCCGGTGGAAGTGCTGGACTACGTGCTGCCCGAACTCGACCTGGTGCTGCTGATGTCGGTGAACCCGGGCTTCGGCGGCCAGGCCTTCATTCCCTCCGCGCTCGACAAGCTCAAGCGCGTGCGCGAGCGCATCGACAAACTCGGCAAGCCCATCCGCCTGGAAATCGACGGTGGCGTGAAGGCCGACAACATCCGCGAAATCGCCGCCGCCGGCGCCGACACCTTCGTGGCCGGCAGCGCCATCTTCAACGCCCCCGACTACGCGGGCGTGATCTCCCGCATGCGCGCGGAAGTGGCGGCGGCCCGCGGCTGATTTTTTGGCCACGGATCTACGCGGATGAACGCGGATAAGAGACACGGAAAGTGCATCAGAAGTTGTGATCAGGGCTGATCCCATCTCCCCTTGCTCTACCCGTGTTTTTTATCCGCGTTCATCCGCGTAGATCCGTGGCAAAAACCAATCTTCATCCAGCGGACGGCCGCAGGGTCACCACGTAGCGCAGGGGGCCGCGCGGGGAGGTGGCGTCGAAGGGCCAGCAGGTGACGAGCAGGAGCTGGTCATGGCCGGCCGCGGTGGACAGGCGTTCGCGGCGGGAATCGGCCACGCGGTGGCCGGTGACCACGTAGTTGCGCGGGCCGCTCGTGGTTTCCAGGCGCACGTGGTCGCCGTCGCGCAGGTGCTGCAGCCAGCGGAAGTGGGTGTCGCGGTGGCCGCTGAGCACGGTGGTGCCGGGTTCGCCCGGCCGCGCGCTCGATTCCGCCCAGCCGGGGCCGAAGGCCAGCGGCCGGCCGCTGTCGCCCGCCAGCACCACCTGCGAAATGCCCAGCCGCGGCTGGTGCAGGCGCGCCACCGCATGCGTGTCGGCCCAGGGCCAGGGGCGGTGCGCGCCGCCGTCGGCCAGCGTCTGTTGCCATGAATCGTGCAGCAGCACCTGCGCCAGCGCGGCTTTCGCCGGCAGCCAGGCCGCATTCGCCGCCAGCACCAGCCCGGCCAGCAGCAGCCCGTTCGCCAGCCAGCGCCGCGCGCTGGCGGCGCTGCCGCGCAGGTGGCGGGGGCGCTTTGCATGAAGTGGTGGGGCTTCCTTGCCCCGACAGCGTCTCAGGGATTCGAGTGGTGGGGCTTCCTTGCCCCGAGGGTGCATCCCTGATGCGGTGGCGAACACGGCGGATTTCACGGCGCCTCCTGCGCCGTCGCGGGGGAAACCAGGGGGAAGGGGCGGCGGCGCAGCAGCGCGCTGGCGTCGTCGGGCACGAAGTGCCAGTGCATGTGCGCCAGCGCCCGTTCGATGGAGCGCGCGCCCGGCTCGGGCGCCGGCGGCGGGAAGGTGTCGCGGGTTTCGATGACCAGGACCATGGCGGTGTCTCCGGTGGATGGGGTGCGGGTTACAGGTCGTGCGGGCGGAGCAGGCAGAGCAGGGCCAGGCACAGCAGCGAGGCGACGATGCGGGTGGCCATGGCTCAGCCTCGCGTGCGCAGCAGCAGCGCGCCGCCCAGCGCGAGCGCCAGGGCCAGCATCAGTTCGCGGGTCCAGCCGGTGCTGCCCTGGGCGAAGGCCAGGCTGCCGTCGGGCGTGGCGTTGAGCATGCGGGTGCTGCCCAGGCTTTCTTCCCGCGGCCGCGCCGGCGTGCGATCCACGGCCACCAGGCTGGTGTAGGTGCTCACCAGGCCGTGCCGCAGCGCCACGTCCACCACCGCCGGGCGCAGGCGTTCGAGGTCGCCGCCGCGGCGGATCTCGTCCTCCAGGCCGTCGATGCGCGCCCGCGCCCACAGCCGGCCGATGCCCGGCGCCGGCGTGGCCGATTCGCTGCCCAGCGGCACGCGGCGCACCCAGGGCTGCGGCGTGAGACCGCGCACGGTGGCGACGCCGGAAAGACGGTCGACGCGCGCCACCACCTGCAGCGCCTCGCCCTGGTAAAGGTCGGGCACGCGCGCCGGGTAGGCGTCGGCGGCGCCGGGCCAGTCCACGCTGATGTCGCGCATGGCCGGGCGGTCGAGCTTTGCCAGCAGCGCATCCATCTTCGCCGCCACCTCGTTCACGTCGCGCACCAGCGTCTGGGTGCCGCGGCCGGCCTCGGCGGCCTTGCGCAGGAAGTGGCCGTTGGGCGCGCTGCCAATGCCCACCGGGAACAGGCGGGCGTCGCCGCGTTCGCTTTCGATCAGCGCCAGCAGTTCGTCTTCGTTGCCCACGGCCGCGTCGGTGGCCAGCACCACCTGGCGCAGGAAGCCCGGCGCGGGTTCGCCGGCGAAAGCCGCGCGCAGCGCCGGCAGCATTTCGGTGCCGCCCTCGGCCTGCAGCGAGCGCACGAAGGCGCGGGCGCGGGCCACGTTGCCCGGTTCCGCCGCCACGGGCGCCTCGAACAGCCGTTCGAAGGTGTTATCGAAGCGCACCACGTTGAAGCGGTCACCGGGGCGCAGCCGCGCCAGCGCCTGGTCGGCGGCCTCGATGGCCTGCTGCATGGAGGCGCCCGACATCGAGCCGGAGTTGTCGATCACCAGCACCAGCTCGCGCGGCAGCGGCGCCACGGGCAGGGTCGGCGGCACCAGCATCAGCAGGGCGAAGTCCTCGCCGCCGACGCGGTCGGTGAACACCGCGCTGCGCGGCGCCTCGCTGGGCACGGGCTCCCAGCGCAGTTCGAACTCGCGGTCGCCGGCCTCGACGAGGTGGGCCAGCACGACCCGGTAGGTGGGGCCCTCGGCCGACACCGTCACCGCGTGGGTGGGACTGTCGAGCCGCTGCAGCGGCAGCCCCGGTTCGATCTCGGCGGTCAGCGCCACCGTGGGCGGCAGCGCGGCGCCCGCGTCTTCGCCGGCCATGGCGGCGGGCAGCGCCTCCGGCACGGCTTCGGCGCCGCCGGTATTCCAGGCCGCGAAGGCCGTCTCCGGCGAAGGCGCCGGCAGGTAGCGCGGCGTCAGCGTCAGCGGCAGGTGCAGCGAGAACACGCCGTCGCGGAAGGCCACCGGCTGCCAGTAGCGCACCTCGATCTCCACTTCCTCGCCCGGGCCGATGTTGGCCACGGCGGTCTGGAACAGGTTCGGGCGGTTCTGCGACACCAGGCTGGCGCGCTGGCCGGCGGCGGCCGCGGCCTCGTACACGGCGCGGGCTTCCTCCTTCTCGCGGATCTCGCCTTCGATCAGGCGCTCGCCCACGCGCAGGGTGAGCGCGCCGACCGCCGCGTTCTCCGGCAGCGGCAGCAGGTAGCGGCCCTCGCGCCACTGGCTGGAGTCGTTGCGGTAGGTCTGGCGCACGCTCACCTCGGCCAGCAGGCCGCGCACCTGCATGTCCACCGTGGTGTCCATGGCCAGGGTGGCCACCCATTCGCCGTCGCGCTTGAGCATCAGGCCCTCGGGCTCGCCCGCGGCCGCGGCCAGGGCCGGCGACAGCGCCGCCAGCAGCATCACCACGCGGAACATCGCCGGCGGCGGCAGGCGCAGGAATCGGAACAGGCGGGGCTTGCGGGTTTCGCGGTGGTCCATGGCGGGTCTCCTGGGTGGCAGGGCCATTCCAGGGCATGCGCCGGCGCCACCCGGGGCGGGTCCGGGGCAGGGCGATGGCGAAATGTGGCAATTCGCGGGCAACACGTTGCCGCCCCCGCGTGGCTGGCCTAGGCTGGCCGCCATGTCACGCACCGTCGCCATCGTCGAAGACGAACCCGCCATCCGCGCCAACTACGCCGAGGCGCTGCGCCGCCACGGCTACGGCGTGCAGCCGCATGCCAGCCGCGCCGAGGCGCAAGCGGCGTTCGCGCTGAAGCTGCCCGACCTGGTCATCATCGACGTGGGCTTGGGCGACGAGCCCGAGGGCGGTTTCGACTTGTGCCGCGAACTGCGCGCACGCTCGGCCACGCTGCCCATCCTGTTCCTGACCGCGCGCGATTCCGACTTCGACGTGATCTCGGGCCTGCGCCTGGGCGCCGACGACTACTTGAGCAAGGACACCAGCCTGCCGCAGCTCACCGCGCGCATCCACGCGCTGTTCCGCCGGCTCGATTCGCTGGCGGCGCCGCAGGCGCGCGAGCAGGTGTTCCGCCTGCGCGGGCTCACGCTGGAGCTCGAGCGCATGCGCGTCACCTGGGACGGCCGCGACGTGGGCCTCACCGTCACCGAGTTCTGGATGGTGCACGCCATGGTGCGCTACCCCGGCCACGTGAAGACGCGCGAGCAGCTGATGCGCGAGGCGCAGGTGGTGGTGGACGACGCCACCATCACCTCGCACATCAAGCGCATCCGCAGGAAGTTCCAGGCGCTCGACGCCGCCTTCGACGAGATCGACACCGTGCACGGCGCCGGCTACCGCTGGCGGGCCTGAGCGCGCATGTCGCTGCGCACCAAGCTGCTGCTCGTCGCGCTGTCGATCCTGGCGTTGCCGTGGGCGGGCTGGCAGTTCGTGCGGCAGATGGAAACGCTGCTCCGCCAGGGCCAGGAGCAGGCGCTGCTGGCCTCGGCCGAAGCCCTGGCGCGCGGCATCGCAGTGCGTCCGGCGGGCCTGCCCGCCAGCGGCCCGGGCTGGTTTGTGCACCGGCTCGAGTACGCCCCGCGCCTCGACGGCGAAGCCGGCGACTGGCAGGGCGCCACCGAGGCGCCCGCGGCCTTCGGCGGCGCGCGGCCTTGGCTGCGCGCCACGCTGGCGCAGACGAATGACCGCCTGCACGTGTTCGTCTCCGTGGACGACGCCAGCCCGCAGCGCGGCGAAGCGCACTGGCCCGCCGACCTTGAGTTCGACCGGCTGCGACTGCGCCTGGCCGGCCCCGCCGGCGACCTGCGCCTGCGCCTGGCGAACAGCGGCTCCGGCGCGCTGCGCGTGGCCGGCGAAGACGGGCTGCCGCCCCCGATCCGCGTCGAAGGCTACTGGCGCGAGCGCGAGGGCGGCTACGACGTGGAGCTGGCGCTGCCACAGGCCTTCGCGGTGCGCGCGCTGGGCCTCGAGGCGCGCGACCTCGACGCCAGCGGCATGCGCCGCGTGGCCGGCACCGTGGCGGCGAACGGCACGCTGCAGGCGCCGCCGACGCACGGCTACGTGGGCGCGCTCGAGCCCGTGCTGGCCGCGCTCGCGCCCGCCGGCATGCGCGTGCGGGTGACCGACCGCGAGGCCTGGGTGCTGGCCCGCGCCGGCGCCGTGCGCGCCGACGCCAGCGAGGACGACCTGCTGCCCTGGCGCCGCGGCCTGTACCGCGCGCTGCTGTTCCGCGACGTGGAAGCCGCCGCCGACGAACCGCTCGGCGCCCGCCGCCTGGTGCGCGCCGAACTGGCCAGTGCCATCGCCGGCGAACCGGCCGTGGCCTGGCGCCGCGACCCCACCGGCGCGCGCCTGCTGCTCTCGGCCGCGGTGCCGCTGCGGGTGGACGGCGAGGTGCGCGCGGCGGTGCTGCTGGAGCGCTCGAATTCGGAGGTGCTGCTGCTCACCGACCAGGCCTTCTCGGGCCTGCTGGGCGTGAGCGCCGTGGCCTTCCTCGCCTCGGGTGGCGTGATCCTGCTCTTCGCCACCCGCCTCGGCCAGCGCATCCGCCGCCTGCGCGACGCCGCCGAACACGCGCTCGACCGCGAGGGCCGCGTCACGCCCTTCCCGCGCACCTCGGCGCGTGACGAAATCGGCGATCTCTCGCGCAGCTTCGCCCGCCTGCTCGACCAGGTGTCGGCCTACACCGACTACCTGCGTTCGCTCTCGGGCAAGCTCTCGCACGAACTGAACACGCCGCTGGCCATCGTGCGCACCTCGCTCGACAACCTCGACGCCGCGGCGCTGCCGGCCGAAACCCGCCCCTACCTGGCCCGCGCCCGCGACGGCGTGGAGCGCATGGGCACGCTGGTGCGCACGATGAGCGAAGTGACGCGCATCGAGCACGCCATCGAAGCCGCGGAGGCCGAGGACTTCGACCTGCGCGCGCTGCTGGCCGACTGCGCCGAGGCCTACCGCGGCCTGCTGGCGCCGCGCGAGCTGCAGCTGGAGCTGCCCGCGGGCCCGATGCCGCTGCGCGGCGCGCCCGAGCTGGTGGTGCAGGCGCTGGACAAGCTGGTGGACAACGCCCGCGGCTTCACGCCCGCGGAGGGCTGGGTGCGGCTGTCGCTGGCGCCCGAAGGCGAGGGCGCCGCCATCACGCTGGCCAACCAGGGACCGGTGCTGCCCGAGGCCATGCGCGGCCGCCTGTTCGATTCGCTGGTGAGCCTGCGCGGCAAGTCGCAGCGCGCCGAGGGCGCCGCCCACCTGGGCTTCGGCCTGTACGTGGTGCGCCTGGTCGCCGACCTGCACCGCGGCCACGCGGAAGCCCGCAACCTGCCCGGCGGCGAGGGCGTGGCCTTCACCCTGCATCTGCGCGGCATGCCCTGAAACGCCGTTCCAACGGGCGCTCGGGGCCCGGCTATACTCGGGCCATTCGAAACGATGGACGCCGTGCGTGATTTCCGCTGAAGACTTCGAGGCCCTCGCCCGGGCCGGCCACAACCGGATCCCCGTGGTGCGCGAGGTGCTTTCCGACCTCGACACGCCGCTGTCGGTGTACCTGAAGCTGGCCGACGGCCCGCACACCTACCTGTTCGAATCGGTCGAGGGCGGCGAGACCTGGGGCCGGTATTCCATCATCGGCCTGCCGGCGCGCCGCACCTACACCTTCCGCGGCAACACGATGCAGGTGCGCGACTACGGGGAGCTGGTGGAAACCCGCGAGCTGGCCGACCCGCTGGCCGAAGTGGACCGCCTGCGCGAGAGCTTCCGCGTGCCGCCGCTGCCCGGCCTGCCGGCCTTCACCGGCGGCCTGGTGGGTTACTTCGGCTTCGAGACCATCGGCTGGATCGAGCCGCGCCTGGCCGGCGGCGACAAGCCCGACCAGCTCGGCACGCCCGACGCGCTGCTGATGCTGAGCGAGGAAGTGGCGGTCTTCGACAACCTCAAGGGCCGCCTCTACCTGGTGGTGCACGCCGACCCGGCGCAGCCGCAGGCCTACGCGCGCGCATTGCGCCGCCTCGACGAGCTGGTGCACCGCCTGCGCCACTCCGGCCGCAGCTACCCCGACGTGCTCGACCCGTCGCTGCTGGGCGAGCAGGACTTCGTCTCGGGCTTCACCCGCGAAGGCTTCCTGGCGGCGGTGGAAAAGTGCAAGGATTACATCCGCGCCGGCGACATCTTCCAGGTGGTGCTGAGCCAGCGCATGAGCGTGCCGTTCCGCGCGCGGCCGGTGGACGTGTACCGGGCGCTGCGCGCGCTCAATCCGTCGCCCTACATGTATTTCCTCGACCTCGACGGCACCCAGGTGGTGGGCAGTTCGCCCGAGATCCTGGTGCGCCTGCAGGGCGGCGAGGTGACCGTGCGGCCCATCGCCGGCACCCGCCCGCGCGGCGCCACGCCCGAGGCCGACGCCGCGCTCGAGGCCGAGCTGCTGGCCGACCCCAAGGAGCGCGCCGAGCACCTGATGCTGATCGACCTGGGCCGCAACGACGTCGGCCGCGTGTCCGAGCCGGGCAGGGTGACGGTGCCCGACCGCTTCATCATCGAACGCTACTCGCACGTGATGCACATCGTCAGCGAGGTGCGCGGCAAGGTGCGCGGCGGCACAGGTTTCGCCGAAGTGCTCAAGGCCACCTTCCCCGCAGGCACGGTCAGCGGCGCGCCGAAGATCCGCGCGCTGGAAGTGATCCGCGAGCTCGAGCCGGTGAAGCGCAACATCTATTCCGGCGCGGTGGGTTACCTCAACTGGTGGGGCGACGCCGACACCGCCATCGCCATCCGCACCGCGGTGATCCAGGACGGCCGCCTGCACGTGCAGGCCGGCGCCGGCATCGTGCACGACTCCGACCCGCAGAAGGAGTGGGAGGAGACGATGAACAAGGGCCGCGCGCTGTTCCGCGCGGTGGCGCAGGCGGCGGGCGGGCTGTAGCCCCGGGTGGCCGGCGCGATGGCGAAGCTCCTCGAGCGCCTGCGCCCGCGCAGCGCCGGCCTGCGCACCTGGCTGGGGCTGACCTATGGCCTGATGACGGTGGTGCTGGTCGGCGCGCTCTCCTTCCTGGTCGAACGCGCCGCCTCGCAGAAGCTGCAGGACGACATCGGCCTGCGCCTGCAGGCCAACGCGCTGGCCCTGGCCGACCACATGGACGAGGGCCTCTACGAGCGCCTGAACGACATGCGCGCCCTGGCCCTGCTGCCCGGCGTGGACGACCCGGTGGCGAACCAGGCGCTGCTGCGCGACCTGTTCGACCTGATGCAGCTCAACTACCCCGACTACGCCTGGATCGGCGTGGCCGACGCCAGCGGCCGGGTGCAGGTGGCCAGCCGCGGCCTGCTGGAAGGCGTCGACGTCTCGGCGCGGCCGTGGTTCCAGGCCGGGCGCAAGGAGCCGCACGTCGGCGACCTGCACGAAGCGCGGCTGCTGGCGGAGCTGCTGCCTTCCAGCGGGCAGGAGCCGCTGCGCCTGATCGACGTGTCGGCGCCGATCCACGACGACCACGGCGTGGTGATCGGCGTCATGGGCGCGCACCTGTCCTGGGAATGGGCCGAGAACCTGCGCCAGGCGCTGGTGGAGCCCATGCTTGCCACCGACCCGGTGGAGGTGTTCTTCCTGGACAAGGACAACATCATCATCCTCGGGCCGCCGGCGTGGCGCGGCCAGCGCCTGGAGGTGCCCAGCGCCGCCGCGGTGCGCGCCGGCCGGCGCGGCGCCGTGCTCGAGACCTGGCCAGACGGCCAGCGCTACCTCACCGGCTATGCGCCCACGCTGGGGCGGAACACCTTCGAAAGCACGGGTTGGACGGTGCTGGTGCGCAAGGACGCGGCGCTGGCCTTCGCGCCCATCGCCGAACTGCGCCGGCAGATCCTGCTCGCGTCGGCCGCGCTGACGCTGGTCTTCCTGCTGCTGGGCGGCGTGATGGGGCGGCTGATCGGCGCGCCGCTGCATTCGCTGTCGGTGGCCGCGCGCCGCATGCAGGCCCGCGAGCCGGGCGCCCGCTTCCCGCGCGAGCGCGGCTACCGCGAGGCGCGTGAACTCACCGGCGCCCTGCGCGGCCTGGTGGACGACCTGACCCAGCACGAGCGCGAGCTCACCCAAGTCACCGCCGAACTCGAGCAGCGCGTCCGCCAGCGCACCGTCGAACTCAGCGAGGCCAATGCCCAGCTCGAGGTGCTGGCCATGACCGACGCGCTGACCGGCCTGGCCAACCGCCGGCATTTCGGCGACCAGCTGGCGCGCGAAGCCACCCGCGCCGGCGACACCGGCCGGCCGCTGAGCCTGTGCGTGCTCGACATCGACCACTTCAAGGCCATCAACGACCAGCACGGCCACCCGGCGGGCGACGCGGTGCTGCGCCGGGTGGCGCTGGTGCTCGAAGAGGTGGTGCGGGGTTCCGACCTGCTGGCGCGCATCGGCGGCGAGGAGTTCGCCGTGCTGGCCGTGGACACCGGCATGGCCGAGGCGGCGCAGCTGGCCGAACGCCTGCGCGTGGCGGTGGAGCGCGCCGGCCCGGTGCCGGTGGGGCATGCCGCGGTGATGGTGACCGTGAGCGTCGGCGTGGTGACCCGCCGCGTTCACGCGGGCGAAGTGGTGAAGGCCCCGGAACACCTGCTCGCCGCGGCCGACGACGCCCTCTACCGGGCCAAGCGCAACGGCCGCAACCGGGTCGAGGTGGCGACCGGCTGAGCGGTGTCGCTCAGGACAACGCGGCCGGCCCCGGCAGGGCAGGGCGCTGCGCGCTGCGGATGAGCACTTCGCCCCGCCGCCAGGCCATGGCGGCTTCCACCAGAGCCGCGCCGTTGTCCAGGCCGAGCTTGCGCTTGATGTTCTCGCGGTGGGTCTCGATGGTCTTCACGCTCCGGCCGAAGTGCGCGGCGATCTGCTGGTTCGACTCGCCCAGCCCGATGCGCAGGAAGACCTCCTGTTCCCGGCTGGACAGCGGAAGCGGCGGCGGCCGCAGCGAGCCGCGCAGCGGGCAGCTGTTGCAGTAGCCCTCGCCCAGCTTCGAAGAGTGGCAGCTTCCGATGATCTTGAGCGCGGCGCGGATGTGCGGCACCGGCGCGCTGTCGGGCACCAGGCCGCAGGCGCAGTCATGGCCGCAGGCCGCGTCGAGGCCCACGTGCTGGCGGCTCGAAATCAGCAGCACGCGTGGGTGGTGCTCCGTGCCGCAGTCCTCGCCGACTGCTTCCGCCAGTTCCTGGTCGAGCACCAGCACGTCGGGACGGTAAACCCCGAGCGCGCGCGCCAGCCCGGCGGGCTCGCTGGTGGTGCCCACGTGCAGGTATTGCGGAAACTGCTTCAGAAGCGTGGTCATGCCGGCCTGCACGATCCCGCGGCGGGATGCGAGCAGCACCTTCGTGCCAGCCGGCGCCTGCGGCGCCTTGGGCGTGCCGCTACGGCGCCGGCTCCGTGTGGAGTTGGCGTTTGCCTCTTGGCGATGCATTAGAAATTTTCCCCTTGCGCCGGGCCGGGTGGCCGGTGCGGTGCGGATTGTGCCAGCAATCTTGTGACGAAAAGCATGCGGAAAGTGTGCATTCCAGCCCGATTTACCTATCCGGGCAGGCGCAAGCATCGGGGGTTCCCCTATCCCGGTGGAATCAGGGAGTTCCCGATTCGCAAAGCAATTTTCAGCAGGGATTATCCGACTGCCCTGCGGGGTCGCCGTGGCCGGACGGGATCGGCGGCACGGCCCGCGGGCGGGCAGGAAAAGGAAACGGGGGGTTTCCGTGCTGGTAGTTCAGAGGCTCTGCGTGCGTCGCGACCAACATGTCGTGGTGCAGCACGCGACGCTGCGGGTGGACAGCCCGGGCGTGCTTTGCGTGGTGGGCACCGGGGGTGCGGGCAAGTCGTCGCTGCTGGCGACGCTGGCCGGCGCCGCGGGTCCGCTCGGCCTGCGCTGGACCGGCACGATGGAACTCGACGGCGCCCCTCTGGGCCAGGGCGGCGGCCGCGTCGCCTGGGTACCGCAACTGGCGAAGCTCGAGGCCGGGTGCAGCGTGGGAGAGGCCCTGGGCCGTCTGCTTGGCCGCGCGCCCGACGATGTGGCGCGCTGGCTGCGCGTGCAGGGCCTGGATGCCATCCTGCCGCTGCTCGGCGAGCCCACCGCGGCGCTGCCGCGCGCGCAGCAGCGTGAACTGGCGGTGCTGGCGCGGCTGGCCAACGACGCCGCGATCTACCTCGTTGACGAGCCCACCAGCGACCTCGGCGAGGCGCAGCAGGCCCGCGTGCGCGGGCGCCTGGCCGAGCTGGCGCGTCGCGCCTGCGTGGTCGTGGCCACCCACAACCGCCAGGACTGCCTGGCCCTGGGCGGGCTCACCGCGCTGCTCGCGGGCGGCACCATCCAGGAGTGCGCGCCGAGCGCGCGCTTCTTCAGCGAGCCCGCCACGGCGGCCGGCCGCACCTACGTCGACACCGGCAACTGCAACCTGCCGCTGGAACCGCGCCTGGGCCAGACCCGCGACGGCATCTGGTGGCTGGTGCCGGGCCTGCTGTGCGGCATGAGCCGGCCCGGCCTGACCGCGCGGCTGGGCGAACAGCTGCAGTGCCTGCGCGCGCAGGGCGTACGCCACCTGGTGTGCCTGGAGGAGCGCGTGGCCTACCCCGCGGGCCACGCGCGGGACGCCGGCCTGCAACTGCACCACTACCCGGTGCCCGACATGGCGCCGCCGGCCTTCGGCCAGGCCGTGGACCTGTGCCGCTCGGTGGAGGAACCGATCCGCGCGAATGCCGGCGTGGCGCTGCATTGTCGCGGCGGGCTGGGCCGCACCGGCACCGCGCTGGCCGCGATCCTGGCCTGGTTCGGCGACGACGCCGACGCCGCGATCGCCAAGGTGCGCCGGGCCAACCCGCTGGCCATCCAGTCGGTGGCGCAGGCGCGCTTCGTCCACGAATTCGCCGACCGCATCCGCGGTTGGCATGTCAGTGAGTCACTCAACAAGGAGATGTCGGATGTCGTTGGATAAAGCGTTGGCGGCCGCCCAGGCCGAGATTCCGGAGTGCGTCGCCACCGGTTACGTGGACATGGTCAGCGGCCTGCTGCTGGGCGTGAAGACGGTGGATTCGCACCCGGGCGAGGTGCTGGACCTGGTGGCGGCCGCCACCGGCGACCTGTTCCAGGGCAAGAACGTGACCGAGATCGAGAAGCTGTTCGACAAGTCGCGCGGCATCGAAGGTCGCAACCACCACTACTTCAACGAGATCGTGGTGTTCTCGACCAACCTCATCCATGTGTTCGTGCGCTCCAAGCGCTATCCGAGCCAGGCCGGCGTCTTCATCACCCGCAACTCGGCCAACATCGGCATGGTGCTGGTGAAGTCGCGCGCCGCGATGGCGAACTGCGAAGCCGCGGCCTGATCCGCACCGGCGGCCGGCGAACCCGGCCGCCCCCCGCGCACGAGACGGAATTCCCGAACATGGCAGCCCTGCGAATGCCCCGGCGCGCCTACCGGCTCGCCTGCCCCAATTTCGGCGCCGACGAGATCAAGGCGCTGCGCTCGATGTTTTCGCTACTGCAGCAGCACCTCAAGCAGCCCTGGGAAATCGTCCAGGACGCCGAGGCCGATTTGCTGATCGTGAACCTGGACGCCGGGCCGCCCGGTTCACTGCCCCCCGAAGTGCCCGTGATCGGCTGTGCGCTCAAGCCGCGCCAGCACCCCAGCGGCACGCTGCACCGCCCGCTGCGCGCCGGCGAGCTGCTGGCGCTGCTGACGGAGCGGGCGGCGTCCGCGCCGACGACCGCGGACGCGCCGCCGCCGTCGACCGAAGGCCTGGCCGAGCGCCGTTTCCGGCTGCTGGCCTGGCCCGCCGGGTTCGAGCAATGGCCCGCCGGCTGGCACCGGGTGCTCGCGGCGACGTCGCGCGAAGCCCGTTCCCCCGTGGACATCGCGGCGCGCACCGGCGTGCCCGAGGCCGAGGTTGGGCGCTGCCTGGACCGGCTTGATAGCGAAGGCCTGGTCGAGGTCCTTGTCTTCCACCCCCGCCCGGACGCGAAAGCGCCCGCGCCGCGCCCGGGCCGCTGGTCCGGCCTGGCCGCGCGCGTCGGGCTCCTGCTTGGATTCCCGCGATGACCCAGACCCACAAGATCGTCTTCATCGGCGAGCCCGGCGCCGGCAAGACCACCTGCATCGCCGCGCTCAGCCACGTGCCGCCGGTGAGCACCGACGTCGCCTGCACCGACGAGCTGGCCGAGCGCAAGGCCACCACCACGGTGGCGCTGGACTACGGCGAACTGCACCTGGGCGACCAGGGCCGGCTGCTGCTGTACGGGCTGCCCGGCCAGTCGCGTTTCCGCTTCATGTTCGACGTGGTGCGCGAAGGCCTGCTGGGCGCGGTGGTGCTGGTGGACGCCAGCTCCGCGAACGCAATGGACGGCCTGGCGGAAACGCTGGACACCTACGCCGCCGAGCTGGGCCAGCTGCCCTGCGTGCTGGCGCTGAACAAGGACGCGCGCGGCGGCGAAGACCTGCGCCAGGGTTGCCTGGACCTGATGCGCCGGCATGGCCTGGTGGCGCCGGCCATCGTGGTGGACGCGCGTCGGCGCGAAGACATCATCCGCATCTTCGACCTGCTCTTCATGCAGCTCGAGCTTGCCTTCGACAGCACCGGAGCCATGGAGGCCAACGCATGGGCGTGATCGTTCCCCCCCACCGCGGCCAGTGCGACGCCGCGCTCCAGCACCTGGTGGAGTCGAGCGCCGGCATCCGCGCCGCCATGCTGGCCCTGCGCGATGGCCGGCCGTTCGTGGAGCGCTGCCGGGCCCAGGTGGACGGCGGCAAGTTCGCCGCGATGGTGAGTTCATTGGTGGCGCTGGGGCAGACCGCCCTGCGCGAACTCGGCGCCGGCGGCCTCGACCACGTTCTGGTGGAAGGCCGCGAGGGCAAGCTGGTGGTGTCGAGCATCGAAGGCTCCGGCGGCCTGCTGCTGCTGGCCGTGCTGGCCGAGCGCGACGCGCGCCTGGGCCTGGTGCTGGGCCACGCCAAGACCTGCGCCCAGGCGGTGTCCGCGGCGTTCCCGCCCGACGCGCGTTCGGCCTGAGGGCGGCGGCCATGGCGACGATCGGCTACGAAGGCCAGCGTTATCCCGGGCAAGCGGGCGAAACGCTGCTCGACACCCTGCTGCGGCACGGCGCCCCGGTGGCGCATTCGTGCCGGAAGGGCTCCTGCGGCTGCTGCCAGGTGCGCCTCCTGGCGGGCGAGGTGGAGCAGGGCACGGCCGGCGGCCAGGCGGCCGAGGGCCATGTGCTGGCCTGCGTCTGCCGACCGCTGGGCGAGGTGTCGCTGGCGGCCGCCGACCTCTCGCAGCAGCCGGTGGACGCGGAGCTGGTGTCGCGCGTGGCGCTGGCGCCGGACATCGTCGAGCTGGAGCTCGCGCCGTACCGTGAGCTGGCGTTCCGCGCCGGCCAGCACGTGTACCTGGTGCGGGAAGACGGCGTCTCGCGGCCTTACTCGATTGCCAGCCTGCCGGAGGACGGCTACAGCTTCCGCATCCATGTGCGCGAAATGGCCGGCGGCGCGCTCAGCCCCTGGCTTTGTCGCGACCTGGCGCCCGGGCAGCGCCTGAAGCTGCGCGGCCCTTTCGGCGACTTCCACCTTCCGGCGGACCTGCCTTCCGACGTGCCTCTGCTGATGGTCGGCACGGGCACCGGCGCCGGCGCGCTGCTGGGCGTGCTGCGCGAGGCGCTGGCGCGCGGGCATCGCGGGCCGATTGGCTTTTTCCACGGCGTGCGCCGGCCCGAAGACCTTTACCTTGACGCGGCGCTGCGCCTGCTCGCCTCGGCGCATCCGCAGCTCGACTACCAGGCCTGCGTTTCCGGCGGCTCGCCGTCGCCGGGCGACCAGGCGGGGCGGGCGCTGGACCGGGCGCTCGGGCTGTTCCCGGCGCTGGGCCAGGGTCGCCTGTTCCTGTGCGGGCACCCGCGCATGGTCGAGCAGGCGCGCGTGGAGGCGGTGCGTGCCGGCATCCCGCGCGGCCACGTACTGGCCGACCCCTTCACGCTGGCGGCCGGCGAACTGCCGCAGGACGCCGCCAAGCTGGCCGCGCTGGCGCCCGAACCGGAAATCTGGCTGCTGCTGGGACAGGGGCCCGGCCTGACGCGCCTGCTGGAGGATTTCTATGGCCGCGTCTACGCCGATCCGAAGCTCTCGCCCTTCTTCCAGGGCGTGCCGGTGGAGCGCGCCGTGCAGAAGCAATACGAATTCCTCGCCGACGTCTTCACCGGAAAGCGCAGCTATTTCGGGCTGAATCCCTTCAACGCGCACCACTGGATGGTGATCTCGGACGAGCTGTTCGACCACCGCGAGGCGCTGTTCGCGCAGGTGCTGGCGGAGCACGGGGTGCCCGAACCGATGGCCCGGCGCTGGCTGGCCATCCACGAGCTGTTCCGCGCCGAGCTGGTCAAGGCGGCGCCGCGCGGGCTGGTGACCGGCGGTGTGGAGCACCCGGTGCGCACCCAGGTGGTGGAATGCCTGGACATCGACGCCGTGTGCGACGGCTGCCAGGCCGAGATCCCGGCCGGCACGCCCAGCCGCTACCTGCACCGGGTGGGCACGCTGCATTGCTCCGCCTGCGCCGGCCTGGGCACCGCCGCGGCCTGAACCGCGGGTCCGGCTGGGATATCCTGTGGGGCCCTGCAAGGCGCCACGGACAGCCCATGCTGTTGATGATCGACAACTACGACAGCTTCACCTACAACCTCGTGCAGTATTTCGGCGAGCTGGGGCAGGACGTGAAGGTGGTGCGAAACGATGCGCTGACGGTCGCCCAGATCGCCGCGCTCAAGCCCGACCACATCGTCATCTCGCCCGGGCCGTGCACGCCGAACGAGGCCGGCGTGTCGCTGGAGGTGCTGGAGAAGCTGGCCGGCAGCGTGCCCATCCTGGGCGTCTGCCTGGGCCACCAGAGCCTGGGCCAGGCCTTCGGCGGCAAGGTGGTGCGCGCCCGCACCATCATGCATGGCAAGACCTCGCCCATCCGGCACAGGGGCGTGGGCGTGTTCGCCGGCCTGCCCGACCCGTTCGAGGCCACGCGCTACCACTCGCTGGTGGTCGAGAAGGAGTCGCTGCCCGACTGCCTGGAGATCACCGCCTGGACCGAGAACGAGGACGGCTCCATGGACGAGATCATGGGCCTGCGCCACAAGGCGCTGCCGGTGGAGGGCGTGCAGTTCCACCCGGAATCGATCCTCACCCAGCATGGGCACGCCATGCTTCGCAATTTCCTTGAGGGTGGTCGGGCCTGAAGGCCCTCCTACAGAGAGACGAAATGCCGATCAAGCCACAGGACGCGCTCCAGCGCGTCATCGAGAACCGCGAGATCTTCCACGACGAAATGGTGGACCTGATGCGCCAGGTCATGCGCGGCGAAGTTTCGCCGGTGCTGACCGCCGCCATCCTGTCCGGCCTGCGCGTGAAGAAGGAAACCGTCGGCGAGATCGCCGGCGCCGCGCGCGTGATGCGTGAATTCTCGGCCAAGGTGGTCGTGCCCGACGCGCAGAACTTCGTCGACATCGTCGGCACCGGCGGCGACGGCGCGCACACCTTCAACATCTCCACCGCCAGCATGTTCGTGGTGGCGGCGGCCGGCGCCAAGGTGGCCAAGCACGGCAACCGCAGCGTGTCGTCCAAGTCCGGCAGCGCCGACGTCCTCGAGGCCCTGGGCGCGGTGATCGAACTGCAGCCGGAACAGGTGTCGGCCTGCATCGCCGAGACCGGCATGGGCTTCATGTTCGCGCCCATCCACCACCCGGCCATGAAGAACGTGGCGGCGGTGCGCAAGGAAATGGGCGTGCGCACCCTGTTCAACATCCTCGGGCCGCTGACCAACCCGGCCGACGCGCCGAACATCCTGATGGGCGTCTTCCACCCCGACCTGGTGGGCATCCAGGTGCGCGTGCTGCAGCGCCTGGGCGCGCGCCGCGCCATGGTGGTCTGGGGCCGCGACGGCATGGACGAGATTTCGCTGGGCGGCGCCACCATGGTGGGCGAACTGCGCGGCAACGAGGTGGTGGAGTATGAAATCCACCCCGAGGACTTCGGCATCCCGATGGCCGCCAGCCGCAACCTGCGGGTCGAGGATTCCGAGCAGTCGCGGGTGATGCTGCTCGAGGCCCTGGACGGCAAGGACGGCCTGCCGCGCGAGATCGTGGCGCTCAACGCCGGCGCGGCGCTGTATGCCGCCGGGCGCGCGGTGTCGATCGCCGACGGCATCGCCCAGGCGCGCGCCGCGCTGGTGGCCGGCAAGGCCCGCGCCAAACTCGATGAATTCGTCGCGGCCACCCGCCGCCTCGCCGGGAAATGAGCATGGACTCCGACCGTTTCGCCCGCACGCCCGCGCCGCCGTACTACGCGGTGATCTTCGCCAACCAGCGCCGCGACGGCGACCACGGCTATGGCGCCACCGCCGACCGCATGGTCGAGCTGGCGGCGCAGCAGCCGGGTTACCTGGGCATCGAAAGCACGCGCGACGCCGCCGGTTTCGGCATCACCGTGAGCTACTGGGACAGCGAGGCCGCCATCGCCGCCTGGCGCCGCAACGCCGAGCATTCCGTCGCGCGCCAGCACGGCCGCGACGAGTGGTACGAACACTTCGAACTGCGCGTGGCGAAGGTCGAGCGCGCCTACGGCGGCCCGGCCGCGCGCAAGGAAGGCGAATGAGCGACATCCTGCAGACCATCCTGCGCCGCAAGGCCGAAGAGGTCGCCGAGCGCTCGGCGCGCGTTTCCCTGCGCGAACTCTCCGCCCGCTGCGAGGGCGCGCCGGCGCCACGCGGCTTCGCCGCCGCGCTGCAGGCGAAGGTGGATGCCGGCCTGCCGGCCGTCATCGCCGAGGTGAAGAAGGCCAGCCCGAGCAAGGGCGTCATCCGCCCCGACTTCCGCCCGGGCGAGATCGCCGCCAGCTACGAGCGCGGCGGCGCCGCCTGCCTGTCGGTGCTCACCGACGTGGACTTCTTCCAGGGCGCCGACGCCTACCTGCAGCAAGCCCGCGCCGCCTGCGCGCTGCCGGTGCTGCGCAAGGACTTCATCGTCGACGCCTACCAGGTGTACGAGGCGCGCGCGCTCGGCGCCGACTGCGTGCTGCTGATCGTGGCCGCGCTGGGCGACGCCGCGCTGGCCGAGCTGTCGCACCTGGCGCTGGAGCTGGGCATGGACGTGCTGGTGGAAGTGCACGACATCGACGAGCTCGAGCGCGCCCTGCAGGTGGGCGCGCCGCTGGTGGGCATCAACAACCGCAGCCTGCGCACCTTCGAGGTGTCGCTCGACACCACGCTGGCGCTCAAGCCCGCCGTGCCGGCCGACCGCCTGCTGGTGACCGAGAGCGGCATCGCCACCCGCGACGACGTGGCGCGCATGCGCGCCGCCGGCGTGCACGCCTTCCTGGTGGGCGAAAGCTTCATGCGCGCGCCCGATCCGGGCGCCGAACTGGCGCGGCTGTTCGGCTGAGCCGGCCGTGGCCCGCGCCGACGCCACCGTCCTGTTCGACTTCGACGGCACCCTGGTGCGCGGTGACTGCGCCGCCGCCTGGCTGCGCGACCTGCTGCGCAGCCATCCGTTGCGCCGCCTGCTCGCCGGCCTGAGCTTTCCCTTCCTCTCGCCCGGCTTCGCCTGGTGGCGCAGCGCCTGGCTGCCGGCCAGCTTCTACACCTGGCTGGCCACGGTGGGCCGCACCGACGAGGCCCTGGCCGAGGCGCGCGAAGACTTCCTGCGAAAGTGCGCGGCGCGACGCGAGCAGCTGCTGATCAAGCCGGCGGTGGCGCGCCTGCATGCGCACCTGGCGGCCGGCGACGCGGTGGTCATCGTCACCGGTGCGGAAGCGCGCCTGGCCCGCGACGTCTGGCGCGTGCTGGGCCAGCCCGAACTGCCGGTGGTGGGCTCCACGGTGCGCCCGGCGCTGGGCGGCTGGATCGGCGTGGAGCACACGGTGGGCCCGCGCAAGCTGGCGGCCCTGGCCCGCGAGGGCATCCGGCCGCCGTTCGCCGCCGTGTACAGCGACAGCGCGCGCGACCTGCCGCTGCTGTGCGAAACCGCCCGCCCGGTGCTGGTGGCGCCGGACCGCCGCAGCCTGGCGCGCGTGAACCGGCGCCTGCGCGGCGCCTTCGAAACCCTGAGCTGATTCAGGCGCCGAGGCGCTTGAGGAAACGCAGGGCGCCTTCGCCGTAGCCGCAGGCGCGGTAGAAGGCGTGGGCCTCGTCGCGGTGCAGGGCGGCGGTGAGCTCGATGCGGGCGGCGCCGGCCTGGCGGGCGCGCTGTTCGGCCTCGCGCAGCAGCCGGCGGCCGATGCCGCGGCGTTTTTCCTGGTCCAGCACCGCCAGCGCGGTGATCCGGCAGGTCAGGCCACCCAGCGGCAGGTAGTAGCGCACGTCCAGGGCCAGCAGGCCCACCAGGCAGCCATGGCGGTCGGCCACCAGCACCTGCTGGCCGGGTTCCTCGGCCACGGCGCGCAGGCGCTCGGCCGCTTCGGCGCGGTCGCAGGGGTAACCCAGCACGCCCAGCAGGGTGGCGACGCCGGCGGCGTCCTGCGCGGCGGCCGGCCGCACCAGGAGGGTGTCGTGGCCGGTCGCCGAGGTGCCCATGGCTCAGCGGGTGCCGTAGACGACGACGGTCTTGCCGCGGGCGTGCAGCACGCCCTGTTCCTGCAGCTGCTTGAGCACGCGGCCGGCCATTTCGCGCGAGCAGCCGACGATGCGCGCCAGCTCCTGGCGCGAGACGCGGATCTGGGTGCCCTGCGGGTGCGAGAGCGCATCCGGCTCCTGGCACAGGTCGTTGAGCGTGCGCACGATGCGGCCGCTCACGTCCAGGAAGGCCAGGCGGCTGGCCTTGCGGCTGGTGTCGAGCAGGCGCTTGGACAGCTGCAGGCCGATGGCGTACAGGATGCGCGGGCACTCGGCGGCCAGCGGGCCGGCGAAGAGCTGGTGCAGGCGCTCGTAGTTGATCTCGGCCAGCTCGCAGGCGCTGCGGGTGCGCACCACGACCGCGCGCGAATCGGCGGCGAAGAACAGGCCCATCTCGCCGATGAACTCGCCGGCGTTGATGTAGCCCAGGATCAGCTCGCGGCCATCCGGCTCCTCGCTGACCACGCTGAGCGAGCCGCTGACGACGTAATACAGGGAGGTCGCCGGGGCCCCCGGACGGAACACGTCGGTGCGCGAGGGGTAGCGGCGGCGGTGGCAGTGGTCCAGGAAGCGGCTGAAGGTGGCCGAGTCGGGCGCCAGCGGGCTGTTGACCACCTTGTGCGGCTGGATCGGCATCGGGGCATTCCTGTCCTGCGCCATGGTGGGGACTCTCCGAAACTGTGATGGCGTTCAGCTTAGGCCGGCCGGGCGGCGTCGGCAATGGCGCCGGGCCCCTCGGGGCCAAGGTTTCCCCCGGGGGGTATTTGCCTGATAATGCGCCCCCTCTGCTCCACCCCCCTCCGCACGCAGGAACGCCAACGTGGTCAAGCCGCTTCCGCGCCTCAGGCTCCAGGGTTTCAACAACCTGACCAAGGCCCTGAGCTTCAACATCTACGACGTCTGCTACGCCGTCTCGGAAGAGCAGCGCCAGCGCTACATCGAGTACATCGACGAGGCGTACAACGCCGAGCGCCTGACCCAGATCCTGACCGACGTGGCCGAGATCATCGGCGCCAACATCCTGAACGTGGCCCGCCAGGACTACGACCCGCAGGGTGCCTCGGTGACGATCCTGATCTCGGAAGAGCCGGTGATCGACAAGAAGGCCGCGGGCAAGGAGCTGATCTCCGACGCCGTGGTGGCGCACCTGGACAAGTCGCACATCACCGTGCACACCTACCCGGAAACCCACCCGCACAACGGCATCGCCACCTTCCGCGCCGACATCGACGTGGCGACCTGCGGCGTCATTTCGCCGCTGAAGGCCCTGAACTACCTGATCGAGAGCTTCGAGTCCGACATCGTGGTGATGGACTACCGCGTGCGCGGCTTCACCCGCGACGTGAAGGGCAAGAAGCACTATATCGACCACAAGATCAACTCGATCCAGGACTTCCTGTCCAAGCCGATCAAGGCCAAGTACGAGATGATCGACGTGAACGTGTACCAGGAAAACCTGTTCCACACGAAGATGCACCTCAAGGAGTTCGACCTCGACACCTACCTGTTCGAGGAGAAGGCCAAGAACCTGGGCTTCAAGGACCGGATGCGCATCGAGAACCAGCTCAAGCGCGAGATCGTCGAGCTCTTCAACGGCCACAACCTGGCCGACTGAGCCGTTTACCCAGGCAAGCCTGCGTAAACCAGGCAAAGAAGGGGGGGGGGGTTTGAAGTTCACGCGGGGGGGGAAAGTCACCCACGGGGGTGTTAGGGGGGGGGGGGGGGGGCGGGCGGGG
>NZ_JAYSEG010000004.1:0-76811 GCF_041913985.1 Arenimonas sp. | reverse complement strand
GGGCCCGACTGCCCCTTTTCCCCTGGAATGCCGGCTAAACCCAGCAAATGATGGGGGACTGTTTCAATCCTCTCCGGGAAGTGAACCTGACCCCCTTCTTGTTTCAGGCCCGGTAGGCGACGGCCTTCATGACGCGCGAGGTGAGGGCCATCAGGCGCGGGATGGGCGGGGGCAGGGTGCGGGCGCCGGCGGCGAGGGCGTTGTCGGCGTGGCGGGCCTCGTCGTCCTTCATGGTGCGCAGGATGGCGCGGCTGCGCTCGTCGCCCGGGGGCAGGGTTTCCAGGTGTTCCTCGAGGTGGGCCTCCACCTGGCGCTCGGTTTCGACCACGAAGCCCAGGTTCCAGCCGTCGCCGCGAAGGCCCGCGGCCAGGCCGATGGCGTAGCTGCCGGCGTACCAGAGCGGGTTGAACAGGCTGGGGCGGCTGTCGAGCTCCTGCAGGCGGTCGGCGCACCAGGCCAGGTGGTCGGCTTCTTCCTGGGCGGCGTGCTGCAGGTGGGCGCGGGTGGCCTCGTC
Source organism: Arenimonas sp. (assembly GCF_041913985.1). Classification (GTDB taxonomy): domain Bacteria; phylum Pseudomonadota; class Gammaproteobacteria; order Xanthomonadales; family Xanthomonadaceae; genus Arenimonas. The sequence goes on along the minus strand of NZ_JAYSEG010000004.1, from coordinate 76,297 downwards.
GCGGGCCACCACGGCCTGGCCCAGGTACAGCGCCTGCGCGCAGACTTCGCCGGTGTGGTTGATGCGCATCAGGCCGGCCGCGTGGCGGCGTTCGTGCTCTTCCAGCGCCGGGTCGCGCAGCTCGCCGGCGGGGTTCGGGCGCTCGGCGAACGCCCGGCCCAGGCTGGTGCCCAGGGCGTGCTGGGCCTCGATGATCAGGCGGTCCAGGGGGCTGTAGTGACGGGTCGCGTTCATGCCAGGTGCTCGGCCAGGAATTCGATGGGGTGGCGTACCGGGATTGTAGTTCCGCCGGCCAGGTGCAGGCGGCAGCCGATGTTTGCCGACAGCAGTTCGCGCGCCCCGCTGGCGGCCAGCGCGTCGAGCAGCGGCGCGCGCAGGGCGGCGGCGCGCGCCGGCTCGGACAGCTGGTGCAGGCCGGCGGCGCCGCAGCAGCCGGTGTCCGGCAGTTCCACCAGGTCGAGGCCGGGCACCCGCGCCAGCAGGCGGCGCAGGGCGGCGTCGCTGCGCACTACGCTGCGCTGGGTGCAGGGCAGGTGCAGGGCCACCCGGTGTGCGGGTGGGCGGAAGCGCAGCGTGCCCGCGACGCGCTCCAGCGCCACCAGCGCGTCCTCTACCGGCGCCACGCCGGCCAGGCTGCGGGCGAGGGTGTCCTGGCAGCCGGTGGCGAGGCAGAGCACGTTCGCCTGCCCGGCGAAGGCGGCGCGGTTGGCGGCGGCCAGGCGGGCCGCACCGCTGGCGTCGCCCGCGTGCGCCGCCGCGGCGCCGCAGCAGCCCTGGCCTCCCGGCACCACCACGCCTTGGCCGGCGGCGGCCAGCAGGCGGGCCAGGGCGGCCCGCGCGGGGGATTCGTAAGGTCCGGCGATGCAGCCGGTGAACAGGGCCATCGGCGTGGCCTGGCCTGTCCCGGGACGGGGCAGGGCCACCGGCGCCGGAGCGGGCGGCAGGGGCCCGCGCCACGAGGCCGGCAGGGCACGCCCCAGGCGCCTGCGCAACGCCACCAGGCGGGCCAGCAGCCGGGGTCGGGCCAGCAGCGCCAGCAGGACCCGGGTGCGGGTCGGAAGCGGGCTTCGTCGGGCCTGTTCGGCTCGGGCGCCGACGAGCAGTTCGCCGTAGCGCACGCCGGCCGGGCAGGCGGCTTCGCAGCGGCGGCAGCCCAGGCAGTGGTCGAGGTGGGTGTCGCCGGCCGCGCTGGGAGCCAGCTGGCCGGCCGCGACGGCGCGGATATAGGCGATGCGGCCGCGCGGCGACTCGGCTTCGCTCCGGTCCAGCTGGTAGGTGGGGCAGTGGGGAAGGCACAATCCGCACTGCACGCAGCGGTCGGCCAGGGCCACGAGGCCCGCGGCCGCAGGCGTCTGCGTCGGGGCGCTGGGGGCCGGGCGGGACGGTGCGGGCATTGCCGGATGCTAACACGGGGTTAATCCGGGCTTGCGCGGGCCGGAAAGGGCCGCTATCATTCCGCCTCTTTCCACCCCGATTTCTAATTGGAGCCGTCATGAAGTCCATGACCGTCAGCGCCAAGCCGGAGACCGTCAAGCAGGACTGGTATGTGGTTGATGCCAGCGGCAAGACGCTTGGTCGCCTGTGCTCGGAACTCGCGCGCCGTCTGCGCGGCAAGCACAAGCCGGAGTTCACCCCGCACGTCGATACCGGCGATTACATCGTCGTGATCAACGCGGAGAAGATCGCCGTCACCGGCAACAAGTTGCAGGACAAGAAGTACCACCGCTTCACCGGCTACGTCGGCAACCTGAAGACCGAGACCCTCGGCCAGGCCCTCGACGCCCACCCGGAGCGCGTGATCGAGATCGGCGTCAAGGGCATGCTGCCCAAGAACCCGCTCGGCCGCGCCATGTTCCGCAAGCTCAAGGTCTACAAGGGCTCGGAGCATCCGCACTCTGCCCAGCAGCCGCAGGCTCTGGACTTCAAGGCTTAAGGCATACACATGGCTACGCAGCAGAATTACGGCACCGGCCGTCGCAAGTCCTCCACCGCCCGCGTGTTCCTGCGCTCCGGCAAGGGCAACATCGTCGTCAACGGCCGTCCGGTCGACGAGTTCTTCGGCCGCGAGACCTCGCGCATGATCGTGCGCCAGCCGCTGGTCGTGAGCCAGATGACCGACAAGTTCGACGTCACCGTGACGGTTGAAGGCGGCGGCATCACCGGCCAGGCCGGCGCCATCCGCCTCGGCATCGCCCGCGCCCTGGTCGAGTACAACGAGTCGCTGAAGTCGGACCTGCGCAAGGCCGGCCTCATGACCCGTGACGCCCGCGAAGTCGAACGCAAGAAGGTTGGCCTGCACAAGGCCCGCCGCGCCACCCAGTTCTCGAAGCGCTAATCGTTTCGTAAACTGGCGGCGTCCCCGGATTGGGGGATCGTCTAATGGTAGGACTGCAGACTCTGACTCTGCCTATCTAGGTTCGAATCCTAGTCCCCCAGCCAAACCAGGAACCCCCGCGAAAGCGGGGGTTTCTTTTTGCGCCGCTGCCGGCACCGGGGGCCGCTACCCTTGCAGGCCTTCACGGCGATAGACTGCGATGGTCATCCCCGGAGCCTGCCATGCCCGTTCCCGCCACCGAACTCGCCCGACTGTTCCCGCTGGAATCGCTGCGCCAGGAGACCCGCGACCAGCTGGCGCGCGACGGCGTGGTGTCCGAATACCAGCGCGGCGAGAACGTGTTCGAGGCCGGCGACCTGGACGAGGACACCGTCTACCTGCTCGAAGGCGAGCTGCGCTGCAACTACCCCGACGGCCGCAGCGTGGCGCACATCGCCAGCGCGCCGCACGGCCGCTATTCGCTCAACGACGCGGTGCCGCGCCGCTTCACGGCCAAGGTGGTGTCCGGCAAGGCCAAGGTGCTGCGCCTGGACCGCCGCTACCTCGAGAAGCTCATCACCTGGGACCAGCTCAGCCGGGACGAGAGCTACCGCCACTTCGGCAACGCCGCCGGCGGCAACGACTGGGTCTTCCGCCTGCTGCGCGCGCCGGCGTTCGCTCGCCTGCCCACGGGCAACATCGAGAAAATGTTCCAGATGTTCGAGCCGGTGACGGTCAAGCCCAGCGAGATCGTCATGCGCGAAGGCGACCCGGCCGATTATTTCTACGTCGTGCGCTCGGGCACCGCCTCGGTGTCCAAGTACCTCGACGGTGCCCCGCAGGTGGTGGCCTACCTGCGCGAGGGCGACACCTTCGGCGAGGACGCGCTGCTGTCGAACCTGCCGCGCAACGCCACCGTGCGCATGATGCAGGGTGGCCAGCTGATGCGGCTCTCGCGCGAGGCCTTCGAAGCCGTGCTCAAGCCGCCGATGCTGTCCTGGGTGCTGCCGGCCGATGCCGCGCGCCTGGTGCAGGGCGGGGCGGCGCTGCTGGACGTGCGCATGCCCGAGGAGCATGCCCAGCGTGCCATCGACGGTTCGGTGAACGTACCGCTCTACCGCCTGCGCGAGGACATCGCCACCGTGCTGCCGCCCGGCGCCCGCGTGGTGGTGTACTGCAACACCGGCGAGCGCTCCGCCGCCGCGGCCTTCGTGCTAAAGCGCCTGGGCTACGAAGTCAGCGCCCTGCATGGCGGCCTGGGCGCCATGCTGCGCCTGCTGTCGGCCGCCAACCCGGCCTGAGGCCGCGGCTCAGGGGCTGCGGATCGGCCGCACCTTGCCGCCGATGATGACTTCGTCGGCGGGGCGGGCGGCGAACAGGCCGCAGGTGACCACGCCGGGGATCTGGTTGATCTTGGCTTCCAGGCCCACCGGATCGGCGATGCGCCAGTGGTGCACGTCCAGGATCCAGTTGCCGTTGTCGGTGACCACGCCTTCGCGCCACACCGGCTGGCCGCCCAGGGCCACCAGCGCCCGGCCGACCAGGCTGCGCGCCATCGGGATCACTTCCACCGGCACCGGGAACGCGCCCAGCAGCTCCACCTGCTTGGCCTCGTCGATGATGCAGACGAAGCGGTCGCTGGCCTGGGCGATGATCTTCTCGCGCGTCAGCGCCGCGCCGCCGCCCTTGATCAGGTGGTTGAACGGGTCGCACTCGTCGGCGCCGTCCACGTAGAGCTTCAGCGGCCCGACCGCGTTGAGGTCGAGCACCGGGATGCCGTGCGACTGCAGCTGCCGCGTGCTCTGCTCCGAGCTCGACACCGCGCCCTCGATGCGGCCTTTCATGCGGGCCAGGCCGTCGATGAAGAAGGCCACGGTCGAGCCGGTGCCGACGCCGACGACGGTGCCTTCCTCGACGTATTCCAGGGCCTTCTCGGCGGCCAGCTTCTTCTGTTCGTCGCGGGACATCTGCGGCCTCCGGGCCTTATTCCATGGAAAGGATGCGCTTGTACTGCGCGGGGGTGACGGGCAGCACCGACAGCCGGTTGCCCCGGCGCAGCAGCGCGAAGTCGCCGAAGGCTTCGGCCTGGGCCTTAAGCTCCTCGAGCGATACGGTGCGCTTGAACTTGCGCTTGAAACCCACGTCCACCAGCCACCAGCGCGGCTCCTCTGGCCTGCTGGCCGCGTCGTGGTAGTCCGACTTCGGGTCGAACTGGGTCGGGTCCGGATAGGGCGTGGACGCCACCTCGGCAATGCCGACCACGCCGGGCACGGCGCAGTTGGAGTGGTAGAACAGGATCGGGTCGCCGACCTTCATGTCCTTGAGCATGAAGTTGCGCGCCTGGTAGTTGCGCACGCCGCTCCAGGGCTCGGTGCGCACGCGCTCGAGCGCGTCGATCGAGAAATCGTCGGGTTCGGATTTCATCAGCCAGTGCTTCATGGCCGCCATTATCGCCCGAACCGCAGCCATTCCCGCTCGGTGGCGAGCGCGTCCAGGCCGACGTCCCAGGGCTCGGCGTCCAGGCCCGGCAGCTCCTGGCAGCCATAGGCCACGCCCACCAGCCACGGCGGGCCGGGCCGCCCGCGGCGGAAGGCGAAGCTGCGGTCGTAGTAGCCGCCGCCCATGCCCAGCCGGTGGCCGTCGCGGTCCCAGCCCAGCAGCGGCACCAGAACCAGCGACAGGGCCTCCGGTGCCAGCGTGGAGGCCGGCTCGACCGCCGGTTCCGGGATGCCGAAACGGTTGTTGGCCAGCGGGTCGCCGGCGCGCCAGGGCGCGAAGCGCAGGCTGCCGTCGGCCTGGACCAGCGGCAGGCACCAGACCTGGCCGGGGGCCAGCCGCAGCTGCACGGCATGCAGCGGCACTTCGCCGCCCACTGCCCAGTAGCCGCCGACGTAGCCGGGCTCGCGCAGTTCGGTTTGGTCGGAGAGATGCCGCGCGACGGCGTCGGCGGCGGCCAGGCGTTCGCCCGGGGCGAGCGAGGCGCGGCGTGCGCGCAGCTCGAGGCGCAATTGCTGGCGCGTGGGTTTCAAGATAAGGCCTCCACCATGCCGATGCGTGCGAAACGACCTTGATCCCTGGGATCAAGTGGGTACCCGCGCCACCGCTTCAGGCTTTCCGCAACAGGGCGGACATGCACACCGCATTGGCCTCGGATTCCCGGGTCGTGTTTATGGGACAAGGCGAATGTTAGGCGCGCTGTCGGACACGGCAGAGGACTTGCCGCGATTATAAGACGGCGCCAGGAAAAAAACGTGAACGTCAGCGCGGTGCGTCGAACAGGCCGTCGAGCTTGCGGTTGAGCTCGCCGAGGGTGCGGCTGAGCGCCTGGTCGCGCTGCTCGGACTGCTGGCGCACCTGCAGCAGCTCGTGCGCCAGGTTCAGCGCGGCCAGCACGGCCACGCGGTCGATGGCGGCCATGCGGTTGTTGCCGCGGATCTCGCGCATGCGCGCGTCGAGCAGGTGGGCGGCGGCCATGAGGCCGTCGCGCTCGGCGGGCTCGACGCCGACGGTGTACTCGCGGTCGAGGATCTTGACGTTGACCGGCTCGCTCACGCGTTGTGCTCCAGCGACTTGAGCCGCGTGATCATGGCTTCGACCCGCGACCGGGCCTGCTCGTTCTTGTTGAGCAGCTGGGCGCGCTCGGCCACCAGCTGTTCCTGGCCCTGGCGCAGGCTGCGGTTTTCCTCGAGCAGCCGGCGGTGCTGCTCGGCCAGGCGCTCGAAGCGCTCGGCGAGGGCCTGCAGCTGGGCGATCGGGTCGTTGGGGCTCATCGCGGCCACCTTAGGCGGGGCGGGTCAAGGGGTCAATACGGCGCCGGGATGGCCGCCACGGTGCCGGGCTGCCAGCTGCGGATGAAGGCCAGGCAGCGGTGCGAATCCAGCGGCGGCGACAGCCAGAAACCCTGGATCTCGTCGCAGCCCTGCTCGCGCAGGTAACTCAGCTGCTGCTCGCTTTCCACGCCCTCGGCGATCACGTTCAGGCCCAGCGAATGGCCCATGGTGATCACCGTGGCGGTGATGGCCTCGTCGTCCGGGTCGCGGGTGAGGTCGCCGATGAATTCCTTGTCGATCTTCAGGGTGTCGATCGGCAGGCGCTTGAGGTAGACCAGCGAGGAATAGCCGGTGCCGAAGTCGTCGATGGCCAGGGTGACGCCGATCTTGCGCAGCTCGTTGAGCACGTGGGTGGTCTGCTCGGCGTTCTGCATCACCATCGATTCGGTGACTTCCAGCTCGATGCGGTTGGCCGGCACGCCCAGGTCCTGGATAAGGTTGCGCAGCAGCTCGGGCAGGTTGCCGCGCAGCAGCTGCAGCACCGAGACGTTGATGCCGATGGAGATTTCGTTCAGGCCGTGGGCGCGCCAGCGCTTGAGCGTTTGCAGGGCCTCGGCCAGCACCCAGTCGCCGATCTGCAGGATCAGGCCCGATTCCTCGGCCAGCGGCACGAACACGGTGGGCGGGATTTCGCCCAGCTCGGCGCTGTGCCAGCGCAGCAGCGATTCCACGCCGGTGATGCGGCCGTCGGCCAGGGCCATGCGCGGCTGGTAGACCAGGCGGAACTCGCCGCGGTCGAGCGCCTTGCGCAGCGAGGCCAGCACGGTGGCGCGCCGGCGCGACTCGGCGTCCATGGTCTCGTTGTAGATCTGGTAGGTGTTCCGGCCCTCGGCCTTGGCCTGGTACATGGCCGTGTCGGCGTACTTGAGCAGGTCGGTCGGCACCAGCGCGTGGTCGGGGTAGAGGCTGATGCCCAGCGACGGGGTGATCGAGACGTCGTGGCGCTCGTCCACCTCCAGCGGCATCGAGAAGGCGGTGAGGATCTCGCGCGCCATGCGCTCCACCGCCGGCACCGACTCCACGTCCTCGAGCACCACGGTGAATTCGTCGCCGCCCAGGCGGGCCACGGTGTCGGACGCGCCCACGGTGGCCTGCAGGCGGGTGGCCGCGGCCTTGAGCAGGCGGTCGCCGGCGGCGTGGCCGAGCGAGTCGTTGATGTCCTTGAAGCGGTCGAGGTCGAGGAACAGCACCGCCACCCGGGTTTCCTGCCGGCGCGCGCGCACGATGGCGCGGCCCAGGCGCTCGCTGAGCAGGGCGCGGTTGGGCAGGCCGGTGAGCGTGTCGTAGTTGGCCAGGTAGCGCAGCTCCTGCTCGGCGCGCTTCTTGTCGGTGATGTCGTTCACCACCGCCACGAAGTGGCTGCGCAGGCCCATGGCGTCGCGCACCTCGCTCATTTCGATCCAGCCGAGGAACTCCTCGCCGTCCTTGCGCTTCTGCCACATCTCGCCGGCCCAGTGGCCGGTGCGCTCGAGCACGTCGCGCACGCGGCGGTAGAACTCGGCGCTGTGCTGGCTGGAGTCGAGCAGGCGGCTGTTCTGGCCGATCACCTCTTCCTCGCTGTAGCCGGTGATGCGCGAGAAGGCCGGGTTCACCGAGATGAAGCGGAAGTCGAGGTCGATCACCGCCACCGCTTCGCTCATCGAGCGCAGCACTTCGAGCGCGACGCGGCGTTCGCGCTCGGCCCGGCGGATGGCGGTGATGTCGCGGGCGGTGCCGGCCATGCGCAGCGGGCTGCCGGTGTTGTCGCGCTCGACCACCTTGCCGCGCGAACGCACCCACACCCATTCGCCGCGGGCGTTGCGGACGCGGTGCTCGGACTCGAACACGTCGGTGTGGCCGACGATGTGCTCCTGCAGCAGCTTCTGCACCCGCGGCAGGTCCTCGGGGTGCACGGACTGGGTGCGCCAGTCGTCGGTGCTCAGCTCTTCGCGGCTGCCCTGGCCCAGGAGCTGGTTGGCGCCCAGGCGGTAGAGGCTGTTCTCGCGGATGTTCCAGTCCCAGAACTCGTCGCCCGAGCCCCACAGCGCCAGGTTCAGGCGCTCCTCGCGTTCGTGGATCTCGGCCAGCAGGGAGGTTTCCTGCTGCCGGCGGTGGTTCCAGACACGCCAGAGCAGCCAGCACAGGAACAGCGCGATGGCCAGCAGCGCCAGCTGCACCATGCCGCCGTTGCTGATTGAGGCCTGCGCCCAGGCGACCGACGGCAGCCCGCACGCGGCCACGGCCATCGCCGTCCCGGGCCTGGCGCCCCTGAACCTGTTTCGCCGCAGCCCCATTACGCCCGGTGTTCCCCTGGTCCGCCCCGTGCAATCCCAAGGAGTGTAGGGTGGCACTAACATCGCCACAAGCGCCCGGCGAGCCCTTGCTAGAATGGCGCACCCTCCCCGCGGCCCCGACGATGACCGAAGCCCTGCTGCCCGCGCACGCCCAAGTGGCCGCCGAACTGGACGCCCTGGAAGCCGCGCTGGAGCCTTCCGACCTGCACGGGTCGCTGTGCGGCTACCTGGCCGGCGGCGGCAAGCACGACCGCAAGGGCTGGTTCGCCGCGGTCATGTCCGACCCGCTGGTCTCGCCGCCGGCGCCCGACAGCGCGCTTGACCAACTGTACGAGGCCAGCACCCGGCAGCTGGAATCCCCGGATTTCGCCTTCGAACTGCTGCTGCCCGGCGAAGACCGCCCGGTGGGCGAGCGCGCCGACGGCCTGCTGGCCTGGTGCCGCGGCTTCCTGGGGGGCTTCGGCCTGGCCGCCGGCGCCGAGCCGCCGCTGTCGGAGGAGGCCGAGGAGGCCCTGGCCGACCTGGCCCGCATCGCCGCCAGCGACCTGAGCTACGACGACCCGGATGCCGACGAGGACGCCCTGGAGGAAGTGGCGGAATTCGTACGCGTGGCCGTCATGCTTCTTCACAGCGACTGCGTGCTGGGCCCGAGGCACCGCCGCAAGCTCAACTGACGCCACCATGATCAAACCGGCCGAGTTCGCCCGCCGCCGCAAGCAGCTGATGCGCATGGCCGATGAGGACGCCATCCTCATCCTGCCCAGCGCGCCGCTGCGCGTTCGCAGCCACGACACGCACTATCCCTACCGCCAGGACAGCGACTTCTGGTACCTCAGCGGCTTCCCGGAGCCCGAGGCGGTGCTGGTGCTGGTGCCGGGCCGCAAGCACGGCGAAACCCTGCTGTTCTGCCGCGACCGCGACCCCGAGCGCGAAGCCTGGGACGGTCCGCGCGCCGGCCCCGAGGGCGCGGTGGAGGCCTACGGTGTGGACGACGCCTACCCCATCACCGACCTCGACGAGATCCTGCCGGGCCTGCTCGAGGGCCGTTCGCGCGTCTACTACCATTTCGGCCGCGACACCGAGTTCGACCTCAAGCTGATCGGCTGGGTGAACCGCGTGCGCTCGCAGGTTCGGCAGGGCGCGCAGCCGCCGCACGAATTCCTCGAGCTCGGCCACCTGCTGCACGAACTGCGCCTGTTCAAGAGCGCCGCGGAGCTGAAGCTGATGCGCCGCGCCGCCGCCATCGCCGCCGAGGCGCAGCTGGCGGCCATGCGCGCCACCCGCCCGGGCGGCCGCGAATACGAAGTGGAAGCCGCGCTGCAGTACGTGTACCGCAAGAACGACGCCGTGGCCGCCTACGAGCCCATCGTCGGCGCCGGCGCCAACGGCTGCGTGCTGCATTACCGCGCCAACAGCGGCCCGCTGGCCGACGGCGCGCTGCTGCTGTGCGACGCCGGCGCCGAATACGCCAACTACGCCTCCGACATCACCCGCACCTGGCCGGTGAACGGCCGTTATTCGAAGGAGCAGCGCGCGCTCTACGAGCTGGTGCTCAAGGCGCAGGCGGCGGCGATGGAGCAGGCGCGCCCGGGCCGGCCCTGGATCCTGGGCCACGAGGCCGCGGTGGAGGTGCTCACCGAGGGCATGCTGTCGCTGGGCCTGCTCAAGGGCACGCTCAAGGCCGCGCTGCAGTCGGGCGCCTACCGAAAGTTCTACATGCACAAGACCGGCCACTGGCTGGGCCTGGACGTGCACGACGTGGGCGAATACAAGGTCGCCGGCGACTACCGCGAACTCGAGCCGGGCATGGTGTTCACCATCGAACCCGGCATCTACATCGCCCCGGGCAGCAAGGGCGTGCCGGCGAAGTGGCAGGGCATCGGCATCCGCATCGAGGACGACGTGGTCGTCACCGCCGACGGCCACGAAGTGCTCACCGGCGGCGTGCCGCGCGACGCCGACGCCATCGAGGCCGTCCTCGCCTCGCGCTAGCGTTTACATATCGTGCTTGGCGAGGTCGAGGCCGAGCGACTGGTAGTGTTTCCAGCGCGCGCGCAGCGGGCCGCGGGCGGATTCGTCGGCGGGCACCACTTCCAGCACCCGTTCGAAGCCGGCCGGCACCGGCTCGTCGCGCAGGTTGAGCACCAGCGCGCGCATCGGCGGCGATTGTTCGGGCGGGGCGATCAGCACCTCCACCTCGTCCTCGTCCTCCTCGACGCCGGCCACCTGGTGCGGCAGGAATTCGTCGGGGTCGAAGGACCACATCAGGTCGTCCAGGGCCTCGGCCTGGGCCATGGACGCGGCCAGCACGAGCAGCGGCTGCCCGGAGTGCACGGCCCGGCGGGCCAGCTCGCACACCAGCAGCAGCGGCTGCTCGCGGAAACGCGGCTTGCCGATCAGGTAAAAATCGGCGCGCGCCATCTCAGCCGGCCCGGTCGATCAGCCATTGCGCCAGCAGGCCCACCGGGCGGCCGGTGGCCAGGCCCTTGCGGCCTTCGCCGTTGGACACGCCGGCGATGTCCAGGTGCGCCCAGCGCTGGCCCTCGGTGAAGCGCGAGAGGAAGCAGCCGGCGGTGATCGCGCCCGCGCCCTTGCCGCCGATGTTGTACACGTCGGCGAAGGCGGACTCGAGCTGGGTCTGGTATTCGTCCCACAGCGGCAGGCGCCAGGCGCGGTCGAACACGTTCTCGCCGGCCGCCAGCAGTTCGCCGGCCAGGTCGTCGTGCTTGCTCATCAGGCCCGCGGCGAACTTGCCCAGGGCGATCACGCAGGCGCCGGTGAGCGTGGCCACGTCGACGATGGCCTGCGGCTCGAAGCGCTGGGTGTAGGTGAGCGCGTCGCACAGGATCAGGCGGCCCTCGGCGTCGGTGTTGCCGACCTCGATGGTCTTGCCCGACATCGAGGTGAGGATGTCGCTCGGGCGGTAGGCGTCGGCGTCCGGCATGTTCTCCACCGCCGGCACCACCATCACCAGGTTCAGCGGCAGCTTCATCTTCGCGGTGGCGAGGAAGGCGCCGAACACGCTGGCGGCGCCGCACATGTCGAACTTCATCTCCTCGATGCCGCCCTGCACCTTGAGGTTGATGCCGCCGGTGTCGAAGGTGATGCCCTTGCCGACCAGCGCGTAGGGCTTGGCGTCGCCGGCGCCCTGGTAGCGCAGCACCACCAGGCGCGGCGGGTTGGCCGAGCCGCGGGCCACGGCCAGCAGCGAGCCCATGCCCAGCTTCTCCATGTCGGCGCGCTCGAGCACCTCCACCGTCACGCCTTCGTGTTCCTTGGCGATGCGGCGGGCGGTGTCGGCCAGGTAGCCCGGGTTGCAGATGTTCGGGGGCAGGTTGCCCAGCTCGCGCGCCAGCTCGACGCCGGCGGCGATGGACACGCCGCGGTCGAATTCGGCCTGCAGCGCGGCGTCGCCGGCGACGTCGAGCGCCTGCAGGCCGTCGTCGCCGTTCTTCACGGTGCGGGTGGCGGTGTAGGCGTAGGCCGCGTGGTCGGCGGCGACGATGGCCTGGCGCAGGGCCCAGCCGGCGTCGCGGCCCGCCACCGGCAGCTCGGGCAGGGTGAGCAGGCCGCGGCGCACCGGGCCGGTCTTGAGCGCGCGCACCGCGTCGGCCACCACCTTCAGGTACTGCGGCACGGCGAACTTGGCGGCGTCGCCCAGGCCCACCACCAGCACGCGCGGCGACTTCACGCCCGGCAGGTCGTGCAGCATGGCCGTGCGGCCGGTCTTGCCCGAAAGGTCGCCGCGCCTGGCCAGCGCCGCGATCCGGCCGCCCGCGGCCTGGTCCAGCGCCTTCGCGGAAGGCGCCAGGCTGCCGTCGGCGTACAGGCCGACCACCACGCAGTCGAGGTCGGCGGCGGTCGGATCGGGGCGGTTCAGGCGAAACTCGAGGGTCATGGGCTTTGATTCCGTACAATCAGGACCTGCGATTCTAGCAAGCCCACCCCCTCCCCAGCCCGGCAAGCCCCCGAATGCTGTTGATCGAGCGATACCTGCTGCGCCAGTTCGCCCAGAGCGTCGCGGCCGTGGCCGTGGTCCTGCTGCTGGTGGGCCTGGGCGGCCTGCTGGTGGACCTGATGGGCGAAATCGCCAAGGGCAAGGTGCCGGCCGGCCTGCTGCTGTCGCAGCTGGGCCTGCGCTCGATCCAGGTGCTGCCCATCCTGCTGCCGCTGGCGCTGTTCATCGGCCTGCTGCTGGCGGTGGGCCGCCTGTACGGCGACAGCGAGATGGCCGTGCTTTCCTCGGTGGGCCGCGGTCCGCGCCAGCTGCTGCGGCCACTGCTGTGGGTGACGCTGCCGGCCGCGGCGGTGGTGGCGTTCGCCTCGCTCTGGGCGGCGCCGGCCGGGGCGCGGCTGGCGCAGCGCATGGTCGAGGAAGCCAACCGCTCCTTCCTGGTGGCCGGCCTCGAGGCGGGACGCTTCATCGAGTTGCCTGGCCGCGCCGGCATCCTCTACGTCGGCGAGATCAACACCGACGGCACCCGCTTCGGCAAGATGTTCGTGCAGACCGAGCGCGAAGGCCGGCTCGACGTGATCACCGCGCGTGAAGGCGAACTCTTCCTCGAGGGCGAAACCGACCGCTACCTGCGCCTGCGCGACGGCTTCCGGGTGGAAGGCGACCCGGCCCGCCGCGACTACCGCATGATGCGTTTCGCCGAGAACGAACTGCAGGTGCCCGACGCCGAGCCCGACGTGGACCCTGCCGACCTCGAGTCGGCGCCCAGCAGCGGCCTGCTGGTGCTCGACGAGGCGCCCGCGCGCGCCGAACTGCACTGGCGCCTGGCCACGCCCCTGATGGCGGTGGTGCTGGGCCTGCTGGCGCTGCCGCTGGGCCGCGGCGAGCCGCGCCAGGCGCGCTACGGCCGCGTGCTGGCGGCGCTGCTGATCTACATCAACGCCATGATCCTGCTGGTGCTCGGCAAGGGCTGGCTGGCCGCCGGCACGCTGCCGGGCTGGGCCGGCCTGTGGTGGCTGCTGGTGCCGCTGGCGCTGCTGGCCGCCTGGCTGCTGCTCACCGACGGCCGCTTGCCGCGCCCGCGCAAGGTGGCGGCATGAGGCTGCGCCCCGGCACGCTCGACCTGTACCTCGCGCGCAGCGTGATGCTGGCCACGCTCGGCACCTGGGCGGTGCTGGTGGGCTTCGACCTCATCACCGCGCTGGTGAACGAACTCGACGAAGTGGGCCAGGGCGGCTACACGCTCAGCCACGCGCTGCTGTTCACCATCTACACGCTGCCGCGGCGCGCTTACGAGGTGTTCCCGACGGTGGCGCTGATCGGCACCGTGCTGGGCCTGGGCGGGCTGTCGGCGCGCTCCGAGCTCACCGCCATGCGCGCGGTGGGCCTTTCGCGGCTGCGCGTGGGCCTGGGCGCGCTGATGGGCATCGGCCTGTTCACCGCGCTGATGGTGGTGAACGCGGAAACCGTGGCGCCCTTCGGCGAACAGAGCGCGCAGACGGTGGCCAACTCGGCCAAGTCGGGCGACGTGGTGATGGCGCGCCTGTCCGGCCTGTGGGCGCGCGAAGGCAACACCTTCCTCAATGCCCGCGACGGCCAGCGCCGCGAGCAGGACGGCGAGACCTGGACCGAGCTGCAGGGCGTCCGCCTGTTCGAGTTCGACGAGCAGGGCCGGCTGCTGTCGCTGGCCGAGGCGCGCACCGCCGAACACCGCGGCGACGCGTGGACCCTGCGCGACCTGCGCCGCTCGCGCTTCGGCGAACGCGAGGTGCAGGTCGAGGAAGTGGCCGAGGAGCGCTGGGCCAGCGGCCTGGACGACCAGGCGCTGGCGGCCGCGGCCGCGCGCCCGCGCTACCTCAGCAGCGCCGAGCTGCGCCGGAACATGGACTACCTCGAGCGCAACGGCCTGGACAACAAGACCTTCGCGAACGCGTACTGGGCGCGCTGGTTCTACCCGGTAAACGTGGTGGTGCTGTGCCTGGCGGCGCTGCCGTTCGCGTTCGGCTCGCTGCGCTCGGGCGGCTTCGGCAAGCGCCTGTTCATCGCCATCGTCATCGGCATCGGCTACCTGCTGGCGCAGCGGCTGGTGGTGAGCCTGTCGGACGTATACCACTTCGACGCGCGCGTGGCCTACCTGCTGCCGCCGGTGGCGCTGCTGTCGGTGTGCTGGGGCCTGTTCGCCCGCCGCCGCGGCTAGCGTTCCAGGCGCACCAGCACGGTGCCGCTGGCCAGGTCGTGCCAGGCGCGGCGCTCGCGGTCGACGAAGGTCCACAGGAAACCCAGGCCGCCCGCGGCCAGCGACAGCGTCGCCACGGCGAAGCGCAGGAGCAGCGCCTTCGTGCCGGCCGGCTGGCCGTCGGCGCGCAGCACCTTCAGGCGCCAGGGGCGCATGCCCAGGGTCTGGCCGCCGCGCCGCCACGACGCCACCGCGTAGATGCCGGTGACGGCCCAGAGCAGCACCAGCTCGAGCCACGAGGCCCAGCTGCCCGGCGGCACCGGCGTGCCGCCGCGCAGCAGCAGCACCAGGCCGCTGGCGGCGAACCACAGTGCGAGGGCGGGGAAGAAGTCGTAGGTCATCGCGAACAGGCGCCAGCCCAGGTGGGCCGGACGCGCGCGCGGGGCAGGGGCGTCGGACATCGCGACAGCATAGCCGGCGCCGGCGGCCGTCGCTAAGCTGCCGGCATGCCAGCCAGCCGTCCCGCCGACCGTCGCGCGCACGCCCAGTCCCTGCCGCCGGCCTCGCCGGCCGACGAACGCGCCATCACCGGTTTCCTCGACCGCGCCTGGGCCGAGGCCGGCCTGTCGCGGCTCACGCTCGACAGCTACCGGCGCGACCTGGAGGGCCTGGCGCGCTGGCTGGCCTCGAAGGGGCAGGGCCTGGCCGGCGTGGACCGCGAGGTGCTGTTCGCCTACCTGGCCGAGCGCACCGCCGCCGGTTACGCCGCGCGCAGCAACGCCCGGCTGCTCTCGGCGCTGCGCGCCTACTTCGGCCAGCAGGCGCGGCTGGGCCTGCGCAGCGAAGACCCGACCGCCCGGCTCGATCCGCCCAAGCTCGGCCGCTCCCTGCCCAAGGCCCTGTCCGAAAGCGAGGTCGAGGCCCTGCTGCAGGCGCCCGACACCGACACTCCGGCCGGCCTGCGCGACCGCGCCATGGTGGAGCTCATGTACGCCACCGGCCTGCGCGTGAGCGAACTGGTGAACCTGCCGGCCACCGCGCTGAACCTGCGCCAGGGCGTGCTGCGGGTGATGGGCAAGGGCAGCAAGGAGCGCCTGGTGCCGCTGGGCGAAGAAGCCCAGCACTGGCTGCAGCGCTACCTGGACGAGGCCCGCCCGGTGCTGGCCGGCGGCCGGGTGGCGGCGCCGCTGTTCCTGGGCCGCGAGGCCGGCGCGCTCAGCCGCCAGCAGTTCTGGAACGTGGTCAAACGCCTCGCCGTGCTGTCGGGCATCGACCCGGCCCGGGTCAGCCCGCACGGGCTGCGGCACAGCTTCGCCACCCACCTGCTCAACCACGGCGCCGACCTGCGCACGCTGCAGATGCTGCTGGGCCACAGTTCGCTCTCCACCACCCAGATCTACACGCTGGTGGCGCGCGAAGGCCTCAAGCGCCTGCACCAGCAGCACCACCCGAGGGCCTGAACCGCCCCGCGGGCCTGTGCGAGAATCAGTGAACTTCCGGCCCCGAACGGGGTCGGACCCGCATAGCCCCCGAGGAACGCCCCACGATGATCCGCCGCTCCCTGCTCGCCCTGGCCCTGGTGGCCACCATGACCGCCTGCGCCGCCGAGCCCCAGGCCGTCGCCGCCCCGGCCAAGGCCGCCGCCGCGTCGCCCGCCGGCGACGCCGCCATCCGCGAGGCGCTGCTGGGCCTGGCCCCGGGCATGGAGATCGGCCGGATTTCCGACTCGCCCATCCCGGGCTTCCGCGAGGTCGCCGTCGGCGCCCGCGTGGTCTACGTTTCCAACGACGGCAAGCGCCTGATCCAGGGCGCCCTGATCGACATCGCCAGCCGCGAGAACCTCACCCAGGCCAGCGAAGCCGGCCTGCGCCAGGGCCTGCTGGCCGCGGTGGGCGACGACAGCCGCATCACCTTCGCCGCCGCCAAGCCGAAGCACGAGATCACCGTCTTCACCGACATCGACTGCGGCTACTGCCGCCGCATGCACTCGGAGATCGCCGAGTACAACCGCCTGGGCATCACGGTGAACTACCTGTTCTACCCGCGCACGGGCCTGGGCTCGGAGTCCTTCGACAAGGCCGTCTCGGTCTGGTGCGCCCCGGACCGCCGCCAGGCCATGACCGAGGCCAAGGCCGGCAAGGCCCTGCCCAAGGCCGACTGCACCAACCCGGTGACCCGCGACTACGACCTGGGCCGCCGCATCGGCCTGGACGGCACCCCGGCCATCTACGCGCCGGACGGCACCCAGCTGGGTGGCTACGTGGCCCCGGCCGAAATGCTGGCCCGCCTGGACGAAATCGCCGCCAAGCCGGCCCGCTGAGCCCCCCGGGCCGGGCCCCTGGCCCGGCCTTGGGCTACAATACGGCGCTCGATTCCCCTGGGATTACCGCGGACATGATCGTCCTCGAGGGCCTCCCGGCCCTGTCGCCGTTCCGGCGCGAACGCCTGCAAGCCCGCCTCCAGCAGATCGTCCCCGGCCTCCGGGTCGCCGGCGCCTGGTTCACCTACTTCATCGAACCCGCCGCGGGCCCCACGCCCGACGCCGGCGCGCTCGGCCGCATCCTCGAAGGCTGCGTCGCCTTCGAGGCGCCCGAAGCCGGGGCCGAATCCCGCTTCGTGGTGCCGCGCCTGGGCACGCTGTCGCCCTGGGCCAGCAAGGCCACCGAAATCCTGCGCGGCGCCGGCCTGGCGGTGAAGCGCGTCGAGCGCGGCACCCGCCTCGACCTGGTCGGCCTGCCGCCCGCCGGCGACCCGCGCTGGGCCAGGCTGGCGCGCGTGCTGCACGACCCGATGACCCAGTCGCTGCTGGTCCGCCGCGAAGACGCCGCCGCGCTGTTCGTGGCGCAGGCGCCTGGCCCGGTGGAGCGCATCCCGCTGGCCGGACTGGAAGAGGCCAACGGCCGCCTCGGCCTGGCCCTGTCGGACGACGAAATCGACTACCTGCGCCAGCGTTATTCCGAGCTCGGCCGCGAGCCTTCCGACGCCGAACTGATGATGTTCGCGCAGGCGAACTCCGAGCACTGCCGGCACAAGATCTTCAACGCCGACTGGACCATCGACGGCGAGGAGCAGCCGCTGTCGCTGTTCCGAATGATCAAGAACACCCACGCGCGCAGCCCGCAGCTCACGCTCAGCGCCTACAAGGACAACGCCGCGGTGGTCGAAGGCCACCCGGGCGCGCGCTTCCGCCCCGAGCCGGGCACCGGTGAATACGGCCACGGCGCGCCGGTGGATTCGGCCTTCGCCATCAAGGTGGAAACCCACAACCACCCCACCGCCATCTCGCCCTTCCCGGGCGCCTCCACCGGCGCCGGCGGCGAGATCCGCGACGAGGGCGCGACCGGCCGCGGCGGCAAGCCCAAGGCCGGCCTCACCGGCTTCTCGGTGTCGCACCTGCGCATCCCCACGCTGCCCCAGCCCTGGGAAACCGAGCGCCCGCTCAACCCGCGCATGGCCACCGCGCTGGAGATCATGACCGACGGCCCGATCGGCGCCGCCGCGTTCAACAACGAATTCGGCCGCCCCGCGCTGGCCGGCTATTTCCGCAGCTTCGAACTGCCCACCGACCAGCCCGGCGTGGTGCGCGCCTACGACAAGCCGATCATGCTGGCCGGCGGCCTGGGCGCCATCGACCGCAGCCAGGTGAAGAAGCTCGACCTGCGCCCCGGCGACGCCGTTGTGGTGCTGGGCGGCCCGGCCATGCTGATCGGCCTGGGCGGCGGCGCCGCTTCCTCGGTGGCCTCGGGCCAGAGCTCGGAAGACCTCGACTTCGCCTCGGTGCAGCGCGACAACCCCGAAATGCAGCGCCGCTGCCAGGAAGTGATCGACCGCTGCTTCGCCCAGGGCGAGCGCAACCCCATCCTGACCGCGCACGACGTTGGCGCCGGCGGCCTGTCCAACGCCATCCCCGAGCTGCTGCACGACTCCAACGTCGGCGGCGTGATCGAGATGGCGAAGATCCCCAGCGACGACCCCTCGCTCTCGCCCATGCAGCTGTGGTCGAACGAGGCGCAGGAGCGTTACGTGCTCGGCGTCGCCGCCGACCGCGTGGCCGACTTCGAGGCCATCTGCCGCCGCGAGCGCGCCGTGTTCGCCGTGGTCGGCCACGCCACCGCGGAAGAGCGCCTGGTGCTGCGCGCGCCCGACGGCAGCACGCCGATCGACCTGCCGATGGACGTGCTGTTCGGCAAGTCGCCGAAGATGCACCGCGACACCCAGCGCCTGCCCGCGCCGCGCTGGCCGCGCCTGGACGCCTCGAAGCTCGACCTGCGCGAGGCCGGCCTGCGCGTCATGGCGCATCCGACCGTGGCCTCGAAGAACTTCCTGGTCACCATCGGCGACCGCACCGTCGGCGGCCTGTGCTCGCGCGACCAGATGGTCGGCCCCTGGCAGCTGCCGCTGGCCGACGTGGCCATCACGCTCACCGACTTCAACGGCGTCGCCGGCGAAGCCATGGCGATGGGCGAACGCACCCCGCTGGCGCTCATCGACGCCGCCGCCTCGGCGCGCATGGCGGTGGGCGAAGCCATCACCAACCTGGCCGCCGCGCCGGTGGCCGCGCTCGCGGAAGTGAAGCTCTCGGCCAACTGGATGGCCGCCGCCTCCTTCCCCGGCGAGGACGCCGCGCTGTTCGACGCCGTGAAGGCCGTCGGCATGGAGCTCTGCCCCGAACTCGACCTGTCCATTCCCGTCGGCAAGGACTCGCTGTCCATGCAGGCGCAGTGGCAGGCCCCGGAAGGCCCGCAGAAGGCGGTGTCGCCGGTGTCGCTGGTGGTCAGCGCCTTCGCCCGCGTCGCCGACGCGCGCCGGCAGCTGCTGCCGGTGCTCGACCGCGCCGCCGATTCCGAGCTGTGGCTGATCGGCCTCGGCGCCGGCCAGCGCCGCCTGGGCGGCTCCATCCTGGCCCAGGTGCACGGTGCCTTCGGCGGCGCCTGCCCCGACCTGGACGAACCCGGCCGCCTGCGCGCCTTCTTCGACCTGATCCAGGCCGCGCGCGACGCCGACCTGCTGCTGGCCTACCACGACCGTTCCGACGGCGGCGCCTTCGCGGCGCTGTGCGAAATGGCCTTCGCCGGCCACTGCGGCCTCGAGCTCAACCTCGAAGGCTGGGGCGAGGACGACGCCTTCGCCGCGCTGTTCAACGAAGAACTCGGCGCCGTGGTGCAGATCGCCGCCGAGGACCGCGTGGCCTTCGCCGACCTGGTCAACCGCCACGACCTCACCCACTGCGCCCAGCGCATCGGCAAGCCCACCACCGCACCGGTGGTGCGCGTGAGCGAAGGCCGCGAGCTGCTGGCCGAGTGGAGCTGGCAGGAGCTGTTCGGCGCCTGGTGGTCGGTGACGCATGCCATCCAGGCCCTGCGCGACGACCCCGCCGGTGCCGACGGCGAGCGCGCCGCGCGCCTGGACTTCGCCGACCCGGGCCTGTCGCCCAAGCTGACGTTCGAGCCGGCCGAGGACATCGCCGCGCCGTACATCCACACCGGCGTGCGCCCGCGCGTGGCGGTGCTGCGCGAGCAGGGCGTCAACGGCCAGGTGGAAATGGCGGCGGCCTTCGACCGCGCCGGTTTCACCGCCGTGGACGTGCACATGTCCGACCTCATCGAGGGCCGGCTGTCGCTCGATTCGTTCAAGGGCCTGGCCGCCTGCGGCGGCTTCAGCTACGGCGACGTGCTGGGCGCGGGCCGCGGCTGGGCCACGTCCATCCTGGAGCGCCCGGCGCTGCGCGAGCAGTTCGCGCGCTTCTTCGAACGCGCCGACAGCTTCAGCCTGGGCGTCTGCAACGGCTGCCAGATGCTGGCCCAGCTCAAGTCGCTGGTGCCCGGCGCCGAACACTGGCCGACGTTCCACCGCAACCGCAGCGAGCAGTATGAAGCCCGCCTGGCGCTGGTGGAGGTGCAGGAGTCGCCGTCCATCCTGCTCTCGGGCATGGCTGGTTCGCGCCTGCCGGTGGTGGTGGCGCACGGCGAAGGTTTCGCCCGTTTCCAGCAGCCGGCGCACCAGGCCCAGGCCGCGGTGGCGCTGCGTTTCGTGGACAACACCGGCGCCGTTACCGAGGCTTACCCGGCCAATCCCAATGGCTCCCCGGCCGGCATCACCGGCCTGACCAGCCGCGACGGCCGCGCCACGCTGATGATGCCGCACCCCGAACGGGTGTTCCGCACGCTGCAGATGAGCTGGCATCCGGCCGGCTGGGGCGAGGATTCGCCCTGGATGCGCCTGTTCCGCAACGCCCGCGCCTGGGTCGGCTGACACCCGCCGCCATCCAGACCTGCTAAATTCCGGGCTCCCGTCCAAGGAGCCCGGCGTGGTAGCGGCCCTGCAAGAAAATCCCGGTTCCGACGACCTGCGCATCGCCGCGGCGCTGTCCGCGCGCGGCCGCCTGAAGGACACCGACCTCGCACGCGCCCAGCGCCTGCACGCCGAAGCCGGCGGTTCGCTGGCGGCGCTGCTGGTGCGCCTGGGCATGGTGTCCGAGCGCGACATGGCCGAGGCCGCGTCCGAAGTGCTGGGCCTGCCGCTGCTGGCCGCCAAGGACTGCCCCGACGCGCCGCCGCCCGGCGTGCAGCTGTCGCTGCGTTTCCTCAAGCAGCAGTCGGTGTGCCCGGTGGGCGAGGGCGAGGGCCACGTGGACCTGCTCGTCGCCGACCCGCAGGACCCGTACGCCGCCGAGGCCGTGGCCCTGGCCACCGGCCGCGCCGTGCGCGTGAACGTGGGCCTGCGCGCCGAAATTGCCGACCTGATCGAACGCTATTACGGCTCGGGCCGCTCGGCCATGGGCGCCATCGTCGAGAACCTGGGCGACGAATCGGCCGGCGACGAGGCCGACGTCGAGCAGCTGCGCGACTTGGCTTCTGAAGCGCCGGTCATCCGCCTGGTGAACCTGGTCATCCAGCGCGCGGTCGAGCTGCGCGCCTCCGACATCCACATCGAACCCTTCGAAAACCGCCTGAAGGTGCGCTACCGCGTCGACGGCGTGCTCGAGGAAGCGGAGTCGCCGCCGGCCAACCTCACTGCGGCGGTCATTTCGCGCATCAAGATCATGGCCAAGCTCAACATCGCCGAGCGCCGGCTGCCGCAGGACGGCCGCATCATGGTGCGCGTGCAGGGCAAGGAGCTGGACCTGCGCGTCAGCACCGTGCCCACGGCGCACGGCGAAAGCGTGGTGATGCGCCTGCTCGACCGCGAATCGGTGGTGCTCGATTTCAAGGCGCTGGGCTTCACCGACGAATTCCTGGCCGACTTCGTGAAGGTGCTCGAGCAGCCGCACGGCATCCTGCTGGTCACCGGCCCCACCGGCTCGGGCAAGACCACCACGCTGTACGCGGCGCTCAGCCAGCTCAACACGCCCGACGTGAAGATCATCACCGTCGAGGACCCGGTCGAATACCAGATCGAAGGCATCAACCAGATCCAGGCCAAGCCGCAGATCGGCCTGGACTTCGCCCAGGCCCTGCGCAGCATCGTGCGCCAGGACCCGGACATCATCATGATCGGCGAAATGCGCGACCTGGAAACCTCGCGCATCGCCATCCAGTCGGCGCTCACCGGCCACCTGGTGCTCAGCACGCTGCACACCAACAACGCCGCCGGCGGCATCACCCGCATGCTCGACATGGGCGTCGAGGATTACCTGCTCACCTCCACGGTGAACGGCATCCTGGCCCAGCGCCTGGTGCGCCGCATCGAGCCCACGCACGCCGAGAAGTACGAAGCGCTGCCCGAGGTGATCGAAGAATTCGGCCTGCGTCGCTTCCAGCCGGAAGGCCCGATCTACCTGTACCGCCCGAAACCCTCGGCACTCACGCCCACCGGCTACCTGGGCCGCACCACCATCATGGAGTTCCTGGTGATGGACGACAGCCTGCGCCGCCTGGTGATGCAGCACGCCGGCATGGGCGAACTGGAAGAGGCCGCACGCGCCCGCGGCATGCGCACCATGTACGAAGACGGCCTGCTCAAGGCCATGCAGGGCCTGACCACCCTCGAGGAAGTCCTGCGCGTCACGCAGGAAGCGTAGGCCGATGCCGCTGTTCCGCTACAAGGCGCTGTCCGCCACCGGCGAACCACTCGACGGCCAGATGGAGGCCGCCAGCGCCGACGAGGTGGTGGTGCGCCTGCAGGACCAGGGCCACCTGCCGGTGGAAGCGCGCCGCGCCGACGCCGGCGGCGGCGAGGGTTTCGCCGGCCTGCTGCGGCGCAAGGAATTCGGCGACGAGCAGGTGCTGCAGTTCACCCAGCAGCTGGCCACGCTGCTTGGCGCCGGCCAGCCGCTGGACCGCGCGCTCGGCATCCTGCTCGAACTGCCCGATTCGCTGCAGGCGCGCCGCGTCATCGAACGCGTGCGCGAAGCCGTGCGCGGCGGCACGCCGCTGTCCACCGCGCTCGAGCAGCAGCACGGGCTGTTCTCGCGCCTGTACGTGAACCTGGTTCGCGCCGGCGAGGCGGGTGGCAACGTGCACGAGGCGCTGCGCCGCCTGGCCGACTACCTCGAGCGCAGCGCCAAGCTGCGCGGCCGCGTCATCAACGCGCTGATCTACCCGGTCATCCTGTGCGTGATGGTGGTGGGCTCGGTGGGTTTCCTGATGGCGGTGGTGGTGCCGCAGTTCCAGGTGCTGTTCGAAAGCCTCAACGCCGAACTGCCCTGGTATTCGCAACTGGTGCTCGACCTGAGCCTGTTCGTGCGGGCCTGGTGGTGGGCGCTGCTGCTGGCGGCCGTGCTGGCCGCGCTGTGGTTGGCCTCGCGGCTGCGCCGGCCCGAGGCGCGGCGCGCGCTCGACGCCCGCCTGCTGCGCCTGCGCTACGTCGGCGACCTGGTGGCCCGGCTCGACACCGCGCGCCTGGCGCGCACGCTGGGCACCCTGGTGCGCAACGGCGTGCCGCTGCTGAGCGCCATCAACCTCTCGCGCCCGGTGCTGGGCAACCGCGTGCTGGCCGAGGCGGTGGACGCCGCCGCCGAGGAAGTGAAAACCGGCAGCGGCCTCGGTTACGCGCTCGGCCGGCAGAAGGTGTTCCCGCGCCTGGCCGTGCAGATGGTGCAGGTGGGCGAGGAGTCCGGCGAACTCGATACCATGCTGCTGAAGGTGGCCGACACCTTCGACCAGGAAACCGCCAACGCGCTCGACCGCCTGATGGCGGCGCTGGTGCCGGCGCTGACGGTGCTGATGACCGCGGTGATCGCGGTGATCATCCTGTCGGTGCTGCTGCCGATCTACGACCTCACCAACTCCATAGGCTGACCCATGCGTTCAATCCCTGCTTCCCCCCGCCGCGCGCGCGGCATGAGCCTTGTCGAAATCATCATCGTGATCGTGCTGATCGGCGGCGTGCTGGCCCTGGTTACCAGCCGCGTGCTGGGCGGCCGCGACCGCGCCAACGTGGGCCTCACCAACACCCAGCTGATCACCCTGGCCGGCAAGGTGGACCAGTTCCAGATGGACACCGGCCGCCTGCCTGACTCGCTGGAGCAGCTGGTCACTTCCCCCGGCCAGCCGAACTGGCTCGGCCCCTACGCCAAGGCCGAAGAGCTCAAGGATCCCTGGGGCAACCCGATCCAGTTCCGCCGCCCGGGCACCGACGGCCCCTACGAGCTGGTGAGCCTGGGCGCCGACGGCCAGGCCGGCGGCGAAAGCGTCAACGCGGACATCCGCAAGCCCTGACCGGGCAGGCGCCGCCGCCATGAACCGCGCGCGCGGCCTGTCGCTGCTGGAACTGCTGGTGGTCGTGGCGCTCGTCGCCACGCTGGCGGGCATCGGCGCCATGGTGGTCGGCCGCGCCATGCCCGGCCAGCAGCTGCGAAACGCCGCGCGCGAAGTGGCCCACGAGCTGCGCTTCACCCGCGCCCAGGCCCTGGCCACCGGCCGCGAACAGGTGTTCCGCCTCGACGTGCAGGAGCGCCGCTGGAGTTCCGCCGGCAAGCGCAGCGGCGAACTGCCGGCGGAGATCGAACTCGTCGCCACCACCGCGCGCGAGGAGCAGCCCGCGCGCACCGAAGCCGTGGTGCGCTTCTTCCCCGAAGGCGCCTCCACCGGCGGCCGCATCGTGCTCAGGCGCGGCGACGCGGCCTGGCGCGTCGACGTGGCCTGGCTCACCGGCGAAGTCACGCTCACGCGCGGCGAGGGCCGGCCATGAGGCGGCAGCGCGGCTTCAGCCTGATCGAAGTAATCGTGGCCTTCGCGCTGCTGGCGGTGGCCATGGGCATCCTGATCGCCATCCTCGGCGGCGGCCTGGCCCAGGTGCGTCAGGCGGGCGACGCCAGCGAGGCCACGCTGCACGCGCAGTCGCTGCTTTCCGAGGTGGGCGTGCTGGCGCCGATCGAACCCGGCCGCGCCCAGGGCGAATTCGCCGACGGCCGCTACCGCTGGACGCTGGAGATCACCGAAGTCGAAGACCCGGTGCCGCAGGCCGCGCCGGTGGAAGGCGCCGCGCCCATCGAAACCGTGGGCCTGCAGCAGGCCGGTGCGCCGGTGCTCTACCGCCTGCAGCTGGACGTGGGCTGGGGCGAGGGCGACTACGCACGACAACTGCGTTTCGCCAGCCTGCGCGCGCGTTACCCGGAAAGCCCGCTGGAGGCGCTGCCGTGAGCCGCACCCGGGGCTTCAGCCTGGTCGAAGTGATGATGGCCACCGTGCTGCTGGCGGCTGGCCTGGCGCTGGCCTTCACCGCGCTGCGCAACACCACGCGCGCCACCGGCGCCGCCGAGGCGGAATCGCGCCGGGCCGAGCAGCTGCGCGCGGCCCAGGGGTTCCTGCGCCGCCAGCTCGAAGGCGCGCTGGCGATGCCGGTGGAAACGCCGCGGGCCGGCGAGGAGCTGGTGGTGTTCCAGGCCGAAACCGACCTGCTGCGTTTCGTCGCGCCGATGCCGGGTTACCTTTCGCGCGGCGGCCCCTACGTGCAGACCTTCCGCATCCGCCGCGGCGCCGGCGGCCTGCGCATCGAATTCGAACACCAGCTGCTCACGCCGGAAGGCCCGGTGGACTCCGAGCGCGAGCCGGAGGTGCTGCTCGACGGACTCGCCGAGGCGGCGTTCTCGGTGCGCTCGCTGGATGACCGCGGCGAGCCCACCGACTGGCAGGGCCAGTGGGACCAGCCCGGGCAGGTGCCGCGGCTGGTGCGGCTGCAGGCGCGTTTCGCCGAACCGCGGGCGCGCTGGCCGGAGCTGGTGGTGGCGCCGCGGCTGGGGCAGTCGCCGGTGGCCCCGGCGGGCGCGATCCCCGTGGGCGGCCCGCAGGACGTGGATTCGCCGGGGGAGGAGCGCTGATGCGCGCGAACCGTGGCGCCGCGCTGCTGCTGGTGCTCTGGCTGCTGCTGCTGATGGCGGGGCTGGTGGCGGTGTTCGCCTTCAGCGCGCGCATCGAGGCGATGCAGGGCAGCGCGCTGCGTTCGCAGGCGCTGGCACGGCTGGCCGCCGAGGCCGGCATCGAAGTGGCGGCGCTGCGCCTGAACCAGCCCGACCCCGCCAATCGCTGGCTGCCCGACGGCCGGCCCTATGGTTTCGAATTCGAAGGCCACCGCATCGAGCTGCGCATCGTCGACGAGAGCGCCAAGGTGGACCTCAATGCCGCCGACGTGGCGCTGCTGGCGAACCTGATGCGCGCGCTGGGTATCGAGGACACCCGCGCGCGCCAGCTGGCCGCCGTGATCCAGGACTGGCGCGACCCCGACGACCTGGTGTCGATGGAAGGCGGCGCCGAGGATCGCGACTACGCCGCCGCGCGCCGCGAATACGGCGCCAGGGACGCACCCTTCACCACGGTTTCCGAACTGCAGCAATTGTTGGGCATGGACGAGGCCACCTATCGCCTGCTGGTGCCGCACGTCACCATCCACGGCGGCCAACCGCGCCCGCGCCCGGATTTCGCCGAGGCCTCGGTGCTGCTGGCCCTGGGCTTGCCGCCCGACCAGGTGGCGCAGCTGCTGGCCGCCCGCGCGGCCTGGCAGCCGGGGCTGCCGCTGCCGGTGCTGCCGGGCGGCGACACCCTCGCCGTCGTCGGGTCCGGCACGTATAGTGTGGCCAGCCGCGCCGTCCGTCCGGATGGCCAGCAGGTCGAGGTCACCGCCACCCTGCGCATGGGCGCGGCGGCCGGCTTCGGCCAGCTCTACGCACCGCTGGCCTGGCGGGTAGGGGAACCCGACTGATGCCCGCTGTCGACCAACTCGCCACATCGCTCGAAACGCTCCGGCTGCGCCTGGCGCGCACGCCGCTGCCGGGCTGGGGCCGTTCCATGGCCGACGCGGCGCTGTCGCTGCTGCCGCCGTCCTGGCGCCGGCTGTTCCGCGGCGAAGCCCGCCGCCTGTTCCTGGCCCGCGGCGACCAGGGGCTCGCGCTCACCGTTTCCGACGCCAACGGCGACCAGCCGCTGGGCGAAGTGCCGCTCGGCGACGCCGGACTGCTGGCCGAACTGCACGCGCGCCTCGCGGCGTCCTCCGTGCCCGCCTGGCTGCTGCTGCCCGCCGGTGCCGTGCTGCGCCGCCGCCTGCCGCTGCCCGCCGCCGCCGAGCCGCGCCTGCGCGACGTGCTCGCGCATGAACTCGACCGCCAGACGCCTTTCAGCCCCGAGCAGGTGACGTTCCAGGGCCGCGTGGTCTCGCGCGACGTCGCCAGCCAGCAGATCCAGGCAGAACTGCTGGTGCTGCCGCGCGCGCGCCTCGAGGCCGAGATGCAGGCGCTGGGACCGCTGGCCGCGCTGCTCGAAGGCGTGGACGTGGTGGAAGCCGACGGCCGCCGCCTCGGCCTGAACCTGCTGCCCGCCGCGCGCCGCGAAACCCGCCGCGACCCCGTGCGCCGACTCAACGCCATCCTCGCCGCGGTGGCCGCCGTGGCGCTGCTGGGCACGCTCGCGCTCACCCTGCACAACCGCGCCAGCGCGCTCGACGCGCTGCGCGCCGAGGTCGAAGCCGCCACCGCCGAAGCCCGCCAGGCGCGGCTGGCGCGCAACCAGCTGCAGGCCAAGGTGCAGGCCGCGAACTTCCTGGCCAGCACCCGCGCCAGCCGCCCGACCATGCTCGAGCTGCTCGACGACCTGACCCGCCGCATCCCCGACGACACCGCCATCGACAAGCTCACCGTCAACGACGGCAAGCTCGTGCTGGTGGGCCAGAGCCGCGCCGCGCCGGCGCTGGTGGGCCTGCTGCAGGACTCGCCGCTGCTGGCCGAACCGGCGCTTTCGGGTGCCGTGCAGGCCGACCCGCGCAGCGGCCGCGACCGCTTCACGCTTGCCGCCAGCGTGCGCGGCCAGGCCCCGGAGGACGCCAATGACACCGGCCGCTGATCGTGCCCGCTGGCTGCTGGCCGGCGCCGCGCTGCTGGCGCTGGCGTATTTCCTGTTGCTGCACTGGTGGTGGACCGCGCCGATGCTGGCCATGGGCGACGAGATCGCGAAACTGCGCGACGAACACCTGGCCCTGCGCATGGAAATCGCCCAGCGCCCGGCGCTGGAAGCCGAGCTGGCCCGCGTGCGCGAATTCGAAGCCGGCAACGCCGGTTTCCTGCCCGAAACCAACCGCCAGCTCGCCACCGCCGCGCTGGTGCAGCGCCTGGAATCGGTGGTGGGCGCGGCCAGCCCGCAGCCGGGCCGCTGCCAGATCACCGCGCGCACGCCGTCCGACGCGCGCACCGACGAACCCTTCGTGCGCGCCAGCGTGCAGGTGCGCCTGCGCTGCGGCATGGCCGAGCTGGGCGCAGTGCTGCACGCGCTGGAAAGCGGCAGCCCGCAGCTGTTCGTGGACAACGTCGACCTGCTCGCGCGCCGCAGCTACCTGGGCACCGGCCAGGAGGACGGCGCGCTCGACGCCAGCTTCGACCTCTACGGCTACCTGCTGGCCACCCCGGAGGCGCCGCGTGATTGACCAACTGCGCCCCGCCGGCGCGCTGCTCGCGGCGCTCGCGGCCTGGTCGGTCGGCCTGCTGCTGCTGGCCCTGGCCGGCCTGGGCGCGCGCTTCGCGCCGCATCCCGACGACCCCGCCGTGGCGCCGCCGATGCCGCGCGTGGAGCTGGCGGAAGTCGGCTCGCGCCTGGGTCCGGCTTCCGATTACGCCGAGGTCGGCAACCGCCCGCTGCTCAACGCCGACCGCCGCCCCGCCGCGGTGGCCGCCGCCGGCGACAGCGAGGCGCCGCTGGACTGGGTGCTCAGCGGCGTGCTGCTGGCCGGCGACTTCAAGGCCGCGATGTTGCAGTCGCCGGACGGCAGCCGCAGCCAGCGCGTGCGCGCCGGCGAGCTGGTGGAAGGCACGGCCTGGCGCCTGGTGGCGCTGGAACCACGCCGCGCCAGCTTCGAGGGCCCGCAGGGCCGACGCGAGCTCGACCTGCGCGTTTTCGACGGCAGCGGCGAGGCCAAGCCTTCCGCGGTGCCGGCGTCCGCGCCGCGCGCCACCGCCGGCCCCGCCACGACCCCGGCCGCGCCCGCCGCGGCACCGGCGCCGGCTGCCCCGGCCGCCGAGGGCGAGCTTTCGCAGGAACAACAGGTGGAGGCGATCCGCCGTCGCATCGAGGCGCGGCGCGCCCAGATGCGCGAGGACGCCGCGCGCCGGAATGGCCAGAAGGTAGAGTAGCCGCATGAATTCCCGACTCCGTCCCGTCCCCGTGCTCGCGCTGGCCCTGCTGGCCTTCCTGGCCGGCTGCGCCACGCCCGCCACGCCCGTGCTTCGCCGCGGCGCCGACCCGATGGCCGGCACCCCGGTGATCAGCCGCGAGGCCACGACCGGCGAAGGCGAGGCCGACGCCGCCGCGCCGCCCGCGCAGGACCCGTCCGCCGCCACGCTCACGCCCGGCACCGGCCAGGTGATCAACCAGCGCGTCGCCGCCACGCCGCCGCCCTCGCTCGACCAGCCGGGCGAGGCCACCTTCAACTTCGAAGGCGAGCCCGTGCACGCGGTGGTCAAGGTCATCCTGGGCGACCTTCTGCAGCAGAACTACGTGATCGCGCCCGGCGTGCAGGGCCAGGTGACGCTGGCCACGCCGCGCCCGGTGAACGCGCAGCAGGCCCTGGGCCTGCTGGAGATGGTGCTGGGCTGGAACAACGCGCGCCTGGTGTGGATGGACGGCCGCTACAACGTGCTGCCCACCGAGCAGGCCATTGCCGGCAACCTGTCGCCGCGCACCGGCGCCGCCGGCGACGCCCGCGGTTACGAAGTGCGCGCGGTGCCGCTGCAGTTCATCTCGGCCACCGAGATGAAGAAGGTGCTCGAACCCTACGCGCGCCCGAACGCGGTGGTGAGCACCGACAACGCCCGCAACCTGATCGTGCTCGCCGGCAGCCGCGCCGAGCTGCAGAACTACCTGCGCACGGTCGAGATCTTCGACGTGGACTGGCTGGCCGGCATGTCGGTGGGCGTGTTCCCGCTGCTGTCGGCGGAAGCCGACGCGGTGGTGCAGGAGCTCGAGGCGGTGTTCGGCGAAGGCGGCAGCACGCCGGTCTCGGGCATGTTCCGCTTCATGCCGCTGCAGGGCCAGAACGCCGTGCTGGTGATCACCCCGCAGCCGAAATACCTGCGCGAGGCGCAGACCTGGATCGAGCGCCTGGACGCGGGCGGCGGCGAAGGCGCGCGCCTGTACACCTACGAAGTGCTGTACATGAAGGCCACCGACCTGGCCGAGCAGCTGAGCCAGGTGTTCGGCGGTAGCTACAGCAGTGGCTCGTCGGCCAGCGACGGCCCGCCCTCGCTGATGCCCGGCCTGGAGCCGGTGCAGATTCGCTCGACCAGCACGCCCGCCCCCGACGCCGCCGATCCGAAGGCGCGCGCCGAGGCGGCCGCCGCGGCGTCGGGCAATGCGGGCAATGCCGGCGGCGGTGCGTCCGGCGGCATCGCCATCGGCGCCTCCGACGACGTGTCGGTGAGCGCGGTCGAAGAAAGCAACGCGCTGCTCGTGCGCGCCACGCCGGGCCAGTGGGAATCGATCCGCCGCACCATCGAGCGCCTGGACACCATGCCGCTGCAGGTGCATATCGAGGCGCAGGTGGTGGAAGTGCAGCTCACCGGATCTCTCAGCTACGGCGTGAATTGGTATTTTGAGAACGCGGTGCCCGAGGAGTTCGGCAACGCCCAAGGACGCAGTATCTGGGGGGACATCGCCGGCAGCATTGGCCCGCAAGGCAACGATGGCAGCGGGCTGGCCTGGACCTTCCTGGGTCGGAACGCAGCCGCAGTCATCACCGCCCTTGATCGTGTCTCGGACGTACGCGTCCTGTCGACACCGTCGGTGGTCGTGCGCAACAACGCCGAAGCCAAGTTGGACGTGGGCACCAAGATCCCCGTCAACAGCACCAGCTTCAACCCAATCATCGGCGAAACGCCGGGTACCGGCACTGGCACTTATACGCAGGTGCAGTACCTGGACACGGGCGTCATCCTCACGGTGACGCCGCGTATCAGCCGCGATGGCACTGTTTTCATGGAAATCGACCAGGAAGTCAGCACGCCCAGTCCGCCCGATCCCGACAATCCGGGCGGAAACAGGGAGATCAACAAGCGCTCCCTGATCACGGAGGCAGCAATCAAGAGCGGCGAAACCGTGATGCTGGCGGGCCTGATCACGGACAACCAGTCCCAGGGCAGCAGCGGCGTGCCCGGGCTGAGCCGGCTTCCGGTGGTGGGCGGCCTGTTCGGCCGCAAGTCCCAGACCAATGACCGCTCGGAAGTGATCATCCTGGTCACCCCGCGCGTCATCCGCGACCCGAACGAGGCCCGTCGCCTGACCGACGAATACGGCGAACGCTTCCGCGCGCTCGACCCGCTGCGCCCGGAAGGCAACAGCCAGTAAGGTGTGACTAGTCCTTAAAAGAGGTGCTCCGATGAACTGCAGAAGCAGCTTGAGTTCACGACTTAAGATGGTTGCGCTTACGGTCGCTCTTTCCGCAGGCAATGCGGTGTGTGCGCAGGATTTGATGAACGGGGAGTTCGAGCTAGGTCCGGCTAACTGGGAGTGGAAGCAGGCAATCACCGCTGGAATCGGGGCATGTGACTCCTTGGCTACTTTCTCCGCCAATTTTGTCAACACGCCTCAATTCAAAATCGGGAGTGATCGGGCCGCGCGCGTTACGGCAGCCGGCTCGTCTGGGTCCTACCATAGCTGTGGACAGATCGAACAAACGGTGTTTGTGCCTATCGGCGCAAGGCTTAAGTTTGACCTACGGATCGGGGATCCGGAGTACACCTACACAAGCGGCCCTGGAAGGTTATCGGCCTACGCCAGGGATGTTCAGCTCGGTGTCGAAAAAACTCTTTTCTCAGCTTCAGGAAGCAACTGCAACGCAAATTCTCCTTCCTGCGCACCTGTTGGCGTTCCGCGAGATGTCGACATCTCAAAGTTCTGGGGTAGATCAGCGAGATTGAAATTCCAGGGTAGTACCTCTGGGCAAGTTGGTGGAGTCGGCTATGACCAAGCGCCAACGCTTGCATACATCGATTCTGTGAGGTTTGAGTTGCCGGTGCTATCTCAGGCCAAGCCAAAAGCTGGTGGCTATTACAATCCATCGCGAAGCGGGCAAGGTCTTCATATTTCGAAAGCTCCGGATGGGCAATACAGCCTTATTTGGTATACGTTCCTTCCAAACGGAGAGCCTGTTTGGTACATGAGCGACATCGCGTTCCATGTCGGCGGGGTGTGGCAAGCGCCGCTCTATAAATTCACTTGGAATACAGCAACAAACTCCCGCAATCCCGGAACTCAAATTGGCGACGTCCGCCTTGAGTCATTGAGTGCCACGAAATTGAACTTCATGTGGGATTTCTACAGTGATGGCGATTCGTCAGGGTTCGATGGGGGTGAGCCTCTGCAATTTCTGACAGGCGGGCAAGGCTACACGGGCATGTGGTACGAGCCGAGTCTCCCCGGATGGGGCTTTAGTGTCGACCATGAGGTTGGCTCCTCCACCTCTCTGACGGTGTTCTACTATGACGGCACGGAGCCAGTGTGGGCATATGCTTCCGGCCAAGCCGATCCCGAGGGTGGTGTCTCATTCCCGATCTTTCGCTACACCAGTACAGGGCTTTGTCCGCAGTGTATGTTCGAGCCAGTTTCTCGTGTCTCGACGCCCGTTGGAGAGCTCGGCTTGCGCCTGGAGTCAGATAGTGGTTGGTTTCTCGGTGAGGGAAATCTTAGCGACTGGACTCGCGGTTCTTCAGCCTTTCCGGTTGCGCTTTCGCGACTGACATTTCCCTAGAATAGAGCTCGTGGTCGTGAAGCGCGCACAGCTCGAAATTTTGTCCGACCGAAGGTGAGCATCGCTTCTAGAGCGGTCTTTGGCGAGCTGCTGCGCCGGGAACTGGAAGAGCGCTACCGCGGCAGCCTGCTCGGCGCCGCCTGGCTGGTGCTGCTGCCGCTGCTGCAGCTGGCGGTGCTGGCCCTGGTGTTCGGCACGCTGCTGCCGGCGCGCGCCACCGGCGGCGGCGAACTGCCGTACGCGGCCTTCCTCGCGCTCGGGCTCTGGCCCTGGAACCTGCTGGCCAACGCCGCCAACCGCGGCGTCACCGCGCTCACCGACAACGCCGCGCTGATCGGCAAGGTGGCCGTGCCGCACGGCCTGTACGTGGACAGCCGGGTCGCGGCCAGCGCGCTGATCGACCTGGGCGGCTTCGTGCTGGTGCTGCTGGCGCTGCTGGCCTTCGGCGTGCCGCTGGCGGCCTCGGGTCTGCCGGCGGTGCTGGCCGCGCTGGGCGTGGTGGCGGTGCTGGCGCTGGCGCTGGCGCGCTTGCTGGCGGTGCTGCAGGTGTTCCTGCGCGACATCGCCGCGGTCACCGGGCAGGGCCTGGTGTTGCTGTTTTTCCTCACGCCCGTGCTCTACGACCGCGCGGTGCTGCCGGCGGCAGTGGCGCCCTGGCTGGCCTTGAACCCGATGGTGGTGCCGGTGGAAACCGTGCGCGCCGCGTTCTCCGGCCTGCCGGTGGACTGGGCCGCGCTGGCCACCTGCGCGCTGGCGGCGGCGCTGCTGCTGCTGGCGGCGCAGGCGCTGCTGCGGCGCGGCCGCGCGCACCTGGAGGATTTCCTGTGAGCACGCCGCTGGTCGAAGCCCGCGGCCTGGGCAAGCGTTACCCGGTGCTGGGCCACCGCGGCGACCGCGCCAGCGCGCTCTGGGACGTGCTGCGCGGGCGCCCGGCGCGCCGCCACGTGAGCGTGCTCGAGGGCGTGGATTTTTCCGTGCAGCCGGGCGAATCGCTGGCCATCATCGGCGAGAACGGTGCCGGTAAGTCCACGCTGCTCAAGCTCGTCACCGGCGTGCTGACGCCGAGCGCGGGCAGCGTGCAGACGCGCGGCCGCATCGGCGCGCTGCTGGAGCTGGGCGCGGGTTTCCACCCGGAACTCAGCGGCCGCGACAACGTGCGGCTCTCGGCCGCGCTGCACGGCCTGGACGCGAAGGCGCTGGCGGCGAAACTGCCCGAGATCGAAGCCTTCG
This sequence comes from Arenimonas sp., assembly GCF_041913985.1. Taxonomy (GTDB): domain Bacteria; phylum Pseudomonadota; class Gammaproteobacteria; order Xanthomonadales; family Xanthomonadaceae; genus Arenimonas. Next base: position 42,357 of record NZ_JAYSEG010000004.1, on the reverse strand, counting down.
CCGACATCGGAAGCTACCTCGACGAGCCGGTGAAACACTATTCGTCGGGCATGGTGGTGCGCCTGGGTTTCGCCATCATCGCCGCGGTGCGGCCGGCGCTGCTGGTCACCGACGAAGTGCTGGCGGTGGGCGACGAAGCCTTCCAGCGCAAGTGCATCCGCTGGCTCGACGATTACCTGGCCGGCGGCGGCACCCTGCTGCTGGTCTCGCACAGCCTCTACCACGTGCGCAAGCTCTGCCGGCGCGCGCTGTGGCTGCAGCACGGCCGCGTGCGCGCCCTGGGCGACGTGTTCGAAGTGAGCCAGGCCTACGAGGCCGCGCAGGCGGAGAAATCCGCCGGTGAAGCCGCCAGCGAGGCCGCGGCCGCCGCGCGCGTTCCGGGCGAAGTCAGCATCGCCGCCGTGCGCGTGAACGGCGACGCCGGCGACGGCCCGGTGGCGCTGGGGCAGGGCGGCGCGCTGCGCTGCGAGATCGAACTGGGCAGCCGCGACGGCCGCCCGCCGGTGGCCATGCTCGGCTGGCTGCACGCCGACGGCACGCCCGTTTACGGCGTCAGCTCGGAAATGGACGGCGCCGCGCCCGAGGCCCTGGGCGACGGCCGCTTCCGCTTCGTGGTGGATTTCCCGGCGTTGCCGCTGCTGCCGGGCCGCTACCGCCTGCGCACCATCGCGCTCGACGCCGAGGGCCTGCGCCTGTTCGACCAGCGCGAACGCGAACTGGTGGTCGGCGGCGAATCGCGCGAATTCGGCCTGGTGCGGCTGCCGCATGCCTGGAGGGCGCCATGAACCGCCTGCCCACCGTCATCGTGCCCATCCACAACGCGCTCGAGGCGCTCGACGCCTGCCTGGCCGCGCTCGACCGCACCCTGCCGGCCGGCACCGAAGTGCTGCTGGCCGACGACGCCTCCAGCGACCCGCGCATCAACCCCATGGCGCGCAGCTGGTGCTACCGCAGCCCGCTCAAGGCCCGCTACGTGCGGCGCGAGCTGAACATGGGCTTCCCGGCCAACTGCAACGCCGCCTTCGCCGAAACCGGCGACGAGGACGTGGTGCTGCTCAATTCCGACACCGTGCCCACCGCCGGCTGGCTGCAGCAGCTGGCCCGCTGCGCCGCCAGTGACGCGCGCATCGCCACCATCACGCCCTGGTCGAACAACGCCGAGATCTGCTCCTTCCCGCGCTTCTGCGAAGCCAACCCGGTGCCCGAGCACCCCGGCGCCATCGCCGAGGCCGCGGCCGCGCTGCCGCCGCAGTACCCGGAGCTGCCCACGGCCGTGGGTTTCTGCATGTACGTGCGGCGCGCCGCGCTGCGCCAGCTGGGCGGCTTCGACGCCGCCACCTTCGGCCTGGGCTACGGCGAGGAAAACGACTTCTGCCTGCGCGCCGCCGCCATGGGCTGGCGCAACGTGCTCTGCGACGCGGCCTACGTGGTGCACCAGGGCGGCGCTTCGTTCGGCCCGCTCGACATCGCCCCCAATGGCGACAACCTGGCCCGCCTGCTGGCGCGCTGGCCCGACTACAACGAGCGGGTGGCGCGTTTCATCATGGCCGACCCGCTGCGGCCGCTGCGGGCGCGGCTGCAGGAAAAAATCGAGGAACTGGCCCGTTCCGGCCCGCAGCGGGACCTGTTCGGCTAGCATTCGCACCATGTCCCCCACGCCCGTCCTGCCGTTCACCGGCGAGCGCTACACGCCCGAGTGCGAGCGCGAGATCGCCTACGAGCACTGGCACCGCTACGCCCTGGCGCGGCCGCTGGCCGCCGGCCGGCGCGTGCTCGACGCGGCCTGCGGCGAGGGTTACGGCAGTGCGCTGCTGGCCCGCGCCGGCGGCCACGTGCTGGGCCTGGACCTCGGCGCCGACGCCATCGCCCACGCCCGCGCCCGCTACGGCGGCGAGCCGGGGCTGCGTTTCGAACAGGCCGACGTGACCGCGCTCGACGCGCTGCCGGCGGCCAGCTTCGACCTCATCGTCAGCTTCGAAACGCTGGAGCACGTCGAGGCGCAGGAACGCCTGCTCGACGGCTTCGCCCGCCTGCTGGCGCCGGGTGGCCTGCTGCTGGTGTCCACGCCCGACAAACGCGTCTACACCGACCTGGCCGGCACGCAGAACCCGCACCACGTGCGCGAGCTTTATCGCGCCGAGTTCGAGGCGCTGCTGGCGCCGCGTTTCCCGGCGCGCCGGCTGTTCGGGCAGAAGCTGCTGTTCCAGTCGGTGCTCTGGGACCTGGAGCGCACCGGCCCGGCCGAGGCCAGCACGGCCACCGCCGCCGGGCTGGTGGACGGACTGGCTTACGAACCGATGTACCTGCTCGCGGCCTGTGCGCGCGAACCCGGGGCGCTCGACGCACTGCCGGCGCTGTCGCTGCACGGCGACCAGGCCGAGGGGGTGTACGCCGACTACCGCGACGAAGTGCGCCGCAACCGCGCCGCCGCCGCCCACATCGCCCACCTCGAAGCCGAGCTGGCGCGCCTGCGGGGCGGATCGTGAACACCCCGCACGAAGCCCAGCCCGCGCTCGATTTCGGCGCCCGCGACATCGGCGTGGTGGTGGTGACCCACGCCAGCGCCTCCACCATCGAAGCCTGCCTGGAAGCGCTGCTGGCCGCGCGCCACGTGGTGCGCCTGCTGGTGGTGGACAACGCCTCGCCCGACGACACCGCCGAGCGCGTCGAGCGCATGGTGCGCCGCGACCCGCGCCTGGGCCTGGTGCGCAACCTCGAGAACCGCGGTTTCGCCGCCGCCTGCAACCAGGGCGCCACGGCCATCGCCCAGCCCTGGATCGCCTTCGTGAACCCCGACGCGTTCGTGGCGCGCGACACGCTCTCGCGCCTGGTCGAACACGCCATCGCGCGGCCTGGCGCCGGCCTGCTGGGCGTGGAGCAGCGCGACGAGCAGGGCCTGCCCGACCCGGCCTCGCGCCGCGCCGACCCTTCGCTGCGCGAGCAGCTGTTCACGCTGGGCCGGCGCGAGAACCTGTTCCTGGGCCGCGACCCGGCGCAGGACGTGCAGGCGGTCGATGCCGTGTCCGGCGCGCTCATGCTGCTGCCGGCGGTGCTGTTCGCGCGCCTGGACGGCTTCGACGAAGGTTACCGCCTGCACGCCGAGGACCTGGACCTGTGCCGCCGCGTGCGCGAGGCCGGTTACGAGGTGGTGGTGGCCAACGACCTGGCCGTCACCCACCTGCGCGGCGTGTCCAGCCGGCGCCGGCCGGCCTGGGTGGAATTCCAGAAGCATCGCGGGCTGTGGCGCTATTTCCGCAAATTCGAGGCGGCGCACGTCCCGGCCTGGCAGCGGCCGCTGGTGTTCGTGGCGCTGTGGCTGCACTTCCCGCTGGCGCTGCTCACGCAGGCTTGGCAGCGCCGGCGGCAGGCTGGCAAGTCATGAACCGCGCACCCGCCACCAGCATCTTCCTTGCGCACGTGGACATCGTGCACGGCTGCCAGCTGCGCTGCGTCGGCTGCCCGAACTCGGTGCTGCAGCCGAAGGTGCGGCAGGTGGAAGAGGCCGATTTCGCGGCCATCCTCGCCAACATCGACGTGCAGCGCATCCACCTGCTGCGCCTGTTCAACTTCGGCGAGCCGTTGCTGCACCGCAACCTGTCCGGCCTGCTGGCGCACATCCCGCGGCAGAAGTGGACGGTGGAGCAGGTGGAGCTCTCCACCAACGCGCAGAAGGTGTACTGGGACGATTTCGAGCGCGCCATCGCCAGTGGCGTGCTCACGCGCATCATCGCCAGCTGCGACGGCGACGGCACGCCGGAAGACTACGAACGCCTGCGCCCGCCTTCCACCTGGGCGAAGCTGGAACAGTTCCTCGAACGCACCAAGGCCCTGTGCGACAAACACGGCCAGGACATCGAGCTGCGCACCATGACCGTGTGCGAAGACCCGGCCGCGCGCGAGCGCTGGAACGCCTTCCTGCTGCCGCGCGGCTGGACGCCGCGTTTCCGCCGCTGGATGTGGCTGCCGGAATCGAGCCAGAACATGACCGGCCGCGAGACCCGGCCGGGGCAGGGCGTGTGCCTGTTCATGGCCGACCCCTCCGAATTCACCGAGCACCCCTGGGACGGCGAGGTGAACCAGCTCTACGCCGACGCCGACGGCACCGTGGTGCCCTGCTGCGTGCACCCGCAGGCCGGCATGCTGGGCAACCTGCGCCAGCAGACCTACAACGAAGTGCTGGCCGGCGCCGCCCGCGCCGGTTTCGTCGAGGCCCTGCGCACCCGCCGCGGCGAGATGCGCATCTGCGGCGGCTGCGAAGTGGGTCCCGCCCGCGAAGCCGGCCCCCCGCAGGAAGCCGCCCTCGACAGCTGAAAAGAAAGGGGGTCAGAGTACCAATTCGCTGCGGCGAATTAGTACTCTGACCCCCAATCTTTCGCGCGAAGGGCTTCGCGGCTGAAGCCGCTCCTACAAGAGGTCGTTACTTGAGGGCCTTGTAGCGCAGGCGGTGCGGCTTGGCGCCTTCCTCGCCGAGGCGGCGCTTCTTGTCTTCCTCGTACTCGCGGTAGTTGCCCTGGTAGAACTCCACGTGCGAATCGCCCTCGAAGGCGAGGATGTGCGTGGCGATGCGGTCCAGGAACCAGCGGTCGTGCGAGATGACCAGGGCGCAGCCCGGGAACTCGAGCAGGGCGTCTTCGAGCGCGCGCAGGGTTTCGATGTCCAGGTCGTTCGACGGTTCGTCGAGCAGCAGCACGTTGCCGCCCTGCAGCAGGGTCTTGGCCATGTGCAGGCGGCCGCGTTCACCGCCCGAGAGCGTGCCCACCAGCTTCTGCTGGTCGCTGCCCTTGAAGTTGAAGCGGCCGATGTAGGCGCGCGACTGCACTTCCACCTTGCCGATGGTGATGATGTCGCTGCCGCCCGACACCGCCTGCCAGACGTTCTTGTCGGCTTCCAGCGCGTCGCGGCTCTGGTCGACGTAGGCGATCTTCACCGTGTGGCCGATGTTGACCTCGCCCTTGTCCGGCTTTTCCTGGCCCGTGATCATCTTGAACAGGGTGGACTTGCCGGCGCCGTTCGGGCCGATGATGCCGACGATGGCGCCCGGCGGGATGGTGATGTTGAGGTCGTCGATCAGCAGGCGGTCGCCGAAGCTCTTCGAGACGTTCTTGAACTCGATCACCTTGTCGCCCAGGCGCTCGCCCGGCGGGATGAAGATTTCGTTGGTCTCGTTGCGCTTCTGGTACTCGACCGACTGCAGGTCCTCGAGGCGCTGCAGGCGCGCCTTGCCCTTGCTGCGGCCGCCCTTGGCGTTCTGGCGGGCCCACTCGAGTTCCTTCTGCAGCGCCTTCTGGCGGCCCTTTTCCTGGGCCTCTTCCTGCTTCAGGCGCTCGGTCTTCTGCTGCAGCCACTCGCTGTAGTTGCCCTTCCAGGGAATGCCGCGGCCGCGGTCGAGCTCGAGGATCCACTCGGCGGCGTTGTCGAGGAAGTAGCGGTCGTGGGTGACGGCCACCACGGTGCCCGGGAAGCGGGCCAGGAACTGTTCCAGCCACTCCACCGACTCGGCGTCGAGGTGGTTGGTGGGTTCGTCGAGCAGCAGCATGTCGGGCTTGGACAGCAGCAGGCGGCACAGCGCCACGCGGCGCTTTTCACCACCCGACAGCGGGCCGACCTTGGCGTCCCAGGGCGGCAGGCGCAGGGCGTCGGCGGCGATTTCCAGCTGCAGTTCCAGCGTGGCGGCGTCGCCGGTGGCCAGGATGGCCTCCAGGCGCTGCTGCTCGGCGGCCAGCTTGTCGAAATCGGCGTCTTCCTCGGCGTAGGCCGCGTAGACCTGGTCGAGCAGGGCCTGGGCGTGCAGCAGGTCGCCCACGCCTTCCTCCACGGCCTGGCGCACGGTGTGCTCCGGGTTGAGCTTGGGCTCCTGCTCGAGGTAGCCGACCTTGATGCCCGGCTGCGGGCGCGCTTCGCCGGTGAAATCGGTGTCCACGCCGGCCATGATGCGCAGCACGGTGGATTTGCCGGCGCCGTTGAGGCCCAGCAGGCCGATCTTCGCGCCCGGGTAGAACGACAGCGAGATGTCCTTGATGATCTGGCGCTTCGGCGGCACGGTCTTGCTGACGCCGATCATGGTGTAGATGTATTGCGACATGGGATCTCTCGTTCAGGGGGCGCGCGGGCGGTGGGCGCGGCCGGGACGGGGTGGGACCGCGCGGGAGGCCGCGCAGCCGGTCCGGGATTCGGAGGGTCGCCCATTATCGCGCACCCGGCGGGGTGGGCGCATCCCGGGGGCCGTGGCCCTTGCCCGCGGGCCCGCGCGGGCCGCCGTTCTGGCCGCAAACCCGCGTCGGGGCTACAATTTCGGCCTGCATCCGCCCCGAGGAAGGCCCCCAGATGTTCGCCAAGGATATGAAGATCGCCGGCTACGACCCCGACCTGGCCCAGGCCATGGCCCGGGAACTCCAGCGCCAGGAGGACCACGTCGAGCTGATCGCCTCGGAGAACTACGCCAGCCCGCGCGTGCTCGAGGCCCAGGGCAGCGTGCTCACCAACAAGTACGCCGAGGGTTACCCGGGCAAGCGCTACTACGGTGGCTGCGAATACGTGGACATCGCCGAGAAGCTGGCCATCGAGCGCGTGAAGCAGCTCTTCGGCGCCCACTACGCCAACGTGCAGCCGCATTCGGGTTCGTCGGCCAACATCGCCGTGTACATGGCCCTGCTGCAGCCGGGCGACACCGTGCTGGGCATGAGCCTGGCCCACGGCGGCCACCTCACCCACGGCGCCAAGGTGAACTTCAGCGGCAAGATCTACAACGCCGTGCAGTACGGCGTGGACGAAAACGGCCTGATCGACTACGACGAAGTGCAGCGCCTGGCCACCGAGCACCAGCCGAAGATGCTGGTCGCCGGCTTCAGCGCCTATTCGCAGGTGGTGGACTGGGCGCGCATGGCGGAAATCGCCACGTCGGTCGGCGCCTGGTTCTTCGTGGACATGGCGCACGTCGCCGGCCTGGTGGCCGCGGGCCTGTACCCGAACCCGGTGCCGCACGCCGACGTGGTCACCTCCACCACCCACAAGACCCTGCGCGGCCCGCGCGGCGGCATCATCCTGGCCCGCGCCAACGAGGAGCTGGAGAAGAAGTTCCAGTCGCTGGTGTTCCCGGGTACCCAGGGCGGCCCGCTGATGCACGTGATCGCCGCCAAGGCGGTGGCGTTCAAGGAAGCGCTGGAGCCGGAATTCAAGGACTACCAGCAGCAGGTGGTGAAAAACGCCCAGGCCATGGCCAAGGCCATCATGGCGCGCGGCTACAAGGTGGTTTCCGGCGGCACGCAGAACCACCTGATGCTGATCGACCTGATCGGCCGCGACGTCACCGGCAAGGACGCCGAGGCCGCGCTGGGCGCCGCCCACATCACCGTGAACAAGAACTCGGTGCCGGGCGACCCGCGTTCGCCCTTCGTCACCTCGGGCCTGCGCATCGGCACCCCGGCCGTCACCACCCGCGGCTACAAGGAGCCCGACTGCGTGGCGCTGGCCAACTGGATCTGCGACGTGCTCGACGCGCCCACCGATGACAACGTCATCGCCGGCGTGCGCGAGAACGTGACAAAGCAGTGCCGCCAGTTCCCCGTCTACGGCTGATACCAACGCAATGCATTGCCCGTTCTGCCAGCACACCGACACCCGCGTGATCGATTCGCGCGTGTCCGAGGACGGCAGCACCATCCGCCGCCGCCGCGAGTGCGAGCACTGCGGCGAGCGCTTCAACACCTTCGAGGTGGCCGAGCTGAAGCTGCCGGCCATCGTGAAGAGCGACGGCCGCCGCGAGGCCTTCGACGAGCGCAAGCTGCGCGTGAGCTTCGACCGCGCGCTGCAGAAGCGGCCGGTCTCGGCCGAGCAGATCGACGGCGCCGTGCGCGCGGTGGTGCACGCCCTGCGCCTCACCGGCGAACGCGAACTGCCCTCGCTGCGCGTGGGCGAGTTCGTCATGGCCGAGCTCAAGAAGCTCGACCAGGTGGCCTACGTGCGCTTCGCCTCGGTGTACCGGAAGTTCGAGGACGTGCAGGCCTTCCGCGAAGAGATCGAGCGCCTCGAGCGCGACCTGCCCGGCCTCGAGGGCCTGCAGCTGCCCCTGCTGGACGCCGCGGCCGACAAGGCCAAGCGGTGACCGCGGCGCGCATCCTGCCGCTGGCCGATTGCCCCGGCCACGCGGCCACGCTGGCGCGCTGGCACCACGCGCACTGGGGCCACTTCTACGACCCCGCCGACTGGGACCTGGCCATCGCCACCGCCGAACTGCGCGACCACGCCACCCGCCGCGGCCGCCCCACCACCCTGGTGGCGCTCGAGGGCGACCAGCTGCTGGGCTCGGTGAGCCTGGTGGACGAGGACGCGCCGGAGCTGGGCGACGTCGGCGACGCCTGGCTGGCCAGCCTGTACGTGCGCCCCGAAGCCCGCGGCCAGGGCCTGGGCGCGCGCCTGGTGCGCGAATGCGTGGCGTTGGCGGCGCGTGAAGGGGTGCGCCGGCTGTGGCTGTTCACGCCCGAACACGCATCGTTCTACGCCGCCCTGGGCTGGCGCCCGGCCGGATCGGCGACACTGCGCGGCGTCCCGGTGCAGCTGATGGACATCCTTCCCGCATGAGCGGCTTTTCCTCCCACGACCACGCCCACATGGCCCGCGCCCTGCAGCTGGCCGAGCGCGGCGCCTTCACGACCCACCCGAACCCGATGGTCGGCTGCGTGGTCGCCGACGGCGCGCGCGTGCTTGGCGAAGGCTGGCACCAGCGCGCCGGCGAACCGCATGCCGAAGTGCACGCGCTGCGCGCCGCCGGCGAACGGGCGCGCGGCGCCACCGCCTACGTCACGCTCGAACCCTGCGCCCACCACGGCCGCACGCCGCCCTGCGCCGACGCGCTGGTGGCCGCCGGCGTGACGCGCGTGGTGGCGGCCTGCCGCGACCCCTTCGACCAGGTGGCGGGGCAGGGTTTCGCCAAGCTCGCCGCCGCCGGCATCGACGTCGAATTCGGGTTGATGGAAGCCGCCGCGCGCCGCATCAACCGCGGCTTCTTCTCGCGCATCGAGCGCGGCCGGCCCTGGGTGCGGGTGAAGCTGGCGATGAGCCTGGACGGCCGCACCGCCCTGGAAAACGGCGAATCGAAGTGGATCACCTCCGACGCCGCCCGCGCCGACGTGATGCGCTGGCGCGCCCGCGCCGGCGCCATCATGACCGGCATCGGCACCGTGCTGGCCGACGACCCGCGCCTCACCGTGCGCCTGCCGGAAGGCGAGGCCTTCGTGCCGCCGCTGCGCGTGGTGCTGGACGAACGCGGCCGGCTGCCGGCGGCCTCGGCGCTGCTCACCGATGGCGCCGCGCCCACCCTGGCCGTGCACGGCGACGACATCGTGCCCGACTACGGCGACGAGGTGAGCGCCTTCGCCGTGCGCCGCCTCGGCCCCGGCCTCGACCTCGCCGCGGTGCTGTCTCAGCTGGGACAGCGCGGCGTCAACGAACTGCAGGTGGAAGCCGGCGCCACCCTCAGCGGCGCGCTGATGGCCGCGGGCCTGGTGGACGAACTGCTGGTCTACATCGCCCCCGTGCTGCTCGGCGACCGCGGCCGCCCGCTGCTGGCCGGCCTGACGCCTTCCACCATGGCCGAACGCATCGGCCTGAAACTGCTCGAAACCCGCCAGGTCGGCCCCGACCTGCGCCTGCTGCTGGAGCGTGCCTGACATGTTCACCGGACTCATCCAGGCCGTCGGCCGCCTGGCCGCGCGCGACATCCGCGGCGGCGACCAGCGCCTGCGCTTCGCCTGGGGCGGCCTGCCGAACCACGACATCGCGCTGGGCGAATCGATCGCCGTCAGCGGCTGCTGCCTCACCGTGGTGGCCTGGGACGACGCCGGCTGGGACGCCGACGTTTCCAACGAAACCCTTGCGCTCACCACGCTGGGCAAGCTTCCGGTAGGCGCCGCGGTGAACTTCGAGCGCTCGCTGCTGCCCACCGACCGCCTCGGCGGCCACCTGGTCTCGGGCCACGTGGACGCCGTGGGCGCGGTGGAGAAGGTCTGGGACGACGGCCGCTCGCAGCGCTGGCGCTTCACGGCCCCGGCATCGGTGCTGCGCTACGTTGCGCCCAAGGGCTCGATCGCCGTGGACGGCACCAGCCTCACCGTCAACGCCATGGACGCGGCCGGGTTCGAAGTGAGCCTGGTGCCGCACACCGTGGCCCACACCGCCTTCGGCGAAACCGCCGTGGGCGCCGCCGTCAACCTCGAGGTCGACACCGTCGCCCGCTACGTCGAGCGCCTGCTGGCGGCTCGCGAGGAATCGAAATGAGCTTCGCCACCGTTCCCGAACTGCTCGAGGAAATCCGCCAGGGCCGCATGGTCGTCGTCGTGGACGACGAGGACCGCGAGAACGAAGGCGACCTGATCATGGCCGCCGAGCTGGTGAAGCCCAGCGACATCAACTTCATGGTCACGCACGCGCGCGGCCTGGTGTGCCTGTCGCTCACGCGCGAGCGCTGCCGCCAGCTGGGCCTGGGCCCGATGGTGCGCGACAACAACTCGCCCTACCACACCAACTTCACCGTCTCGATCGAGGCCGCCGAGGGTGTCACCACCGGCATCAGCGCCTACGACCGCGCCCACACTATCCGCACCGCCGTGCGCCCCGACGCCAGCGCCGACGACCTCACCCAGCCGGGCCACATCTTCCCGCTGATGGCCCAGCCCGGCGGCGTGCTCACCCGCAGCGGCCACACCGAGGCCGCCAGCGACCTGGCCCTGCTGGCGGGCCTGGAGCCGGCCGGCGTGCTGGTGGAAATCCTGAATCCCGACGGCTCGATGGCGCGCCGCCCCGAGCTCGAAAAGTTCGCGGCCGAGCACGGCCTGAAGATCGGCTCGATCGAGGAGCTGATCCGCTACCGGCTCGAGAACGAGCACACCGTCGAGCGCGTGGACGAGCGCACGGTGGACACCGCGCACGGCGCCTTCCGCCTGCTCACCTACCGCGACCGCCTCAGCCGCGACCTGCATTTCGCCCTGGTGCACGGCCAGCCGAGGGCCGACACGCCCACCCTGGTGCGCGTGCACGTGAAGAACCCGCTTTCCGACGTGCTGCAGTGGCGCCGCGCCGACTTCGGCGTGAGCGCCGGCGAGGCCCTGGCCGCGGTGGCCGCGGCGGGCGAGGGCGTGGTGGTGGTGCTGTCGGAGCCGATGACGCCCGACGACCTGCTGGCCCGCATCACCGAAACCACCCAGCCCGACGCCCCGCGGGCCCGGGAATGGCGCCGCAACGGCGCCGGCGCCCAGATCCTGGCCGACCTGGGCCTGGGCAAGCTGCGCGTGCTGGGCACGCCGCGGCGCCAGGTGGGCCTGGCCGGCTACGGCCTGGAGGTCGTGGAGTACGTGCCGCCGGGCGGCGCGGGGTAAACTGGCGCCCCCCGCAGGATCCCACCCCATGGCCCACTTCGAAGGCGACGTCCAGAGCCCCGGCTCGGCCCGCTATGCCATCCTCGCCAGCCGCTGGAACCCGCGCATCACCGATGCGCTGGTCGAAGGCGCGCGGCGCGCGTTCGCCGGCAATGGCGTCCCGGCCGAGGCCGTGGACGTGATCCGCGTGCCCGGCGCCTGGGAGCTGCCCGTGGCCGCCGCCCAGGCGCTCGACCGCATCGGCTACGCCGGCCTGGTCGTGCTGGGCTGCGTGGTGCGCGGCGACACCCGCCACTTCGAGCAGGTGGCCGACGAGTGCGCCCGCGGCCTGATGCGCGTGGCGCTCGACACCGGCGTGCCGGTGGTCAACGGCGTGCTGGCGGTGGACGACTACGCCCACGCCGAAGCCCGCGCCGGCGGCACCCACGGCAACAAGGGCGAAGAGTGCGCGCTGGTGGTGATCGAGATGGCCAACCTGATTGGAAAACTGGCATGAAGCATTCCCGCCCCGACGGCATCGACCCGCACGCGCGTTCGCGCGCCCGCCGCCGCGCGCTGCAGGCCGTGTACGCCTGGCAGCTGTCGAACACGGCCATCAACAAGGTCATCGACCAGTTCCGCAACGAGCAGGACATGGAAGTGGCCGACCTCGAGTACTTCGAGGACCTGGTGCGCGGCGTCGAGAAGAACCTTGGCTCGCTCGACGAGGCGCTGCAGGAATTCCTCGACCGCGACATCGCCCAGGTCGACCCGATCGAGCGCGCCGTGCTGCGCATCGCCGCCTACGAGCTGCGCCACCGCGTGGACGTGCCCTACCGCGTGGTGATCAACGAGGCCATCGAAACCACCAAGCGTTTCGGCTCCGAGCACGGCCACACCTTCGTCAACGGCGTGCTCGACCATGCCGCCGCCGCCTGGCGCGCGGCCGAGGCGCAGGCCAGCCGCCGGTCCTGATGCCGGGCGAGTTCGCCCTCATCGAACGCATCCGGGCCCGCGCCCGGCGCCGCGACGACGTGGTGCTGGGCATCGGCGACGACGCCGCCGTGCTGGCGCCGGCGCCCGGCCAGCAGCTCGTGGTCACCAGCGACACGCTCGTGGCCGGCGTGCATTTCCCCGTAGAAACCGCGCCGGCCGACCTGGGCTGGAAGGCGCTGGCCGTGAACCTGAGCGACCTGGCCGCCATGGCCGCCACGCCGGCCTGGTGCACGTTGGCACTGACCCTGCCGGGCGCCGACGACGCCTGGCTCGACGCTTTCCTTGACGGCTTCCTGGAACTGGCCGACCAGCACGACGTCTCGCTCGTCGGCGGCGACACCACCCGCGGCCCGCTCTCGATCACCGTCACCGCCTTCGGCCTGGTGCCCGCCGGGCAGGCGCTGCGCCGCGACGGCGCGCGCGTGGGCGACGACGTGTGGGTGACCGGCACGATCGGCGACGCCGCCGGCGCACTGGCGCAATGGCGCGCGCGCGGCCCGGCCTCGGCCAAGCTGCGCTGGCGGCTCGATCGCCCGACGCCGCGCATCGAAGCCGGCCTGGCGCTGCGCGGGCTGGCGACGGCGGGCATCGACCTCAGCGACGGCCTGGCCGCCGACCTCGGCCATGTGCTCGCCGCCAGCGGCGTGGGCGCGCGGCTGGAGCTGGGCCGGCTGCCCACCTCGCGCACGCTGGCCGACCATTTCGCCGAACCGCGGCGCTGGGAGCTGCAGCTCTCTGGCGGCGACGACTACGAGCTGTGCTTCACCGCGCCCGCCGCGCGCGCCTTCGAGATCGAGCAGGCGCTGGCGGCGCTGGACCTGCCCGCCACCGTGGTGGGCCAGGTCGAGGCCGAACCGGGCCTGCGTTTCGGCACGCCGGATGGTGGCGCCTACGCGCCTGCAGCGGCCGGCTACCAGCATTTCGATGGGGGCCACGCGTGACGGTCGCTCCGCTCGGCGTTCGCCGCCGCCTGATGAAACACCCGCTGGGCTGGCTGGCCGCGGGCTTCGGCAGCGGCTTCTCGCCCTGGGCGCCGGGCACGGTGGGCAGCGCCGCCGCGCTGCTGCCCTGGTGGTTCCTGATGAAGGACCTGTCGCTGCCGGCCTATCTGGCGGTGCTGGCGGCGGGTTTCGCGCTGGGCTGCTGGGCCGCGCACTGGGTGATCCGCGAAACGAAGATCGAAGACCCCTCGCTGGTGGTCTGGGACGAATTCATCGGCCTCTGGATCGCGCTGCTGGCGGCGCCGGCCGGCTGGCCCTGGATGCTGGCGGCCTTCGTGCTGTTCCGCCTGTTCGACATCGCCAAGCCCTGGCCCGTGGGCTGGGCCGACCGCAAGCTGCACGGCGGCTTCGGCGCCATGCTCGACGACGCCTTGGCCGGCGCGTACGCCCTGGCCGTGCTGCAGGTTGGGGCTTTGGTTTTTTAGCCACGGATTTACGCGGATGAACGCGGATAGAGCATCAGGAAATGGGGGTCAGAGTACGATTTCGCCGCGCGGTGGAAATGTACTCTGACGCCCACTTCTTTTCTTTTTGCTCTATCCGCGTTCATCCGCGTAAATCCGTGGCAAGAATCTTCTACCCCAAAACCGCCTGGACCCTGGCCCGCAGCGCGGGAACCACTTCCGCGTCGAACCAGGGGTTGTGCAGGAACCAGCCGGTGTTGCGTGGGCTGGGGTGGGGCAGGGGGAAGACGCGCGGGGCGTATTCGCGCCAGGCCTGCACGGTGTCGGTGAGGGTTTTCTTGCGGCGGGCGCCCAGGAAGTAGGCCTGCGCGTACTGGCCGATGGCCAGCACCAGGCCGATGTCGGGCATCAGCGGCAGCAGGCGCGGGTGCCAGGTTTGCGCGCATTCCGGGCGCGGCGGCAAATCGCCGGAGGCGCCGCGGCCGGGGTAGCAGAAACCCATGGGCACGATGGCGATGCGCGATTCGTCGTAGAACGCCGCCTTGTCCAGGCCCAGCCAGCCGCGCAGGCGCACGCCGCTGGCGTCGTCCCAGGGAATGCCGCTGCCGTGCACCAGCGTGCCCGGCGCCTGGCCCACCACCAGCAGGCGTGCCGTGGCGCTGGCGCGCAGCACCGGACGCGGGCCCAGCGGCAGCTGCGCCTCGCACAGGCGGCAGGCGCGGATGTCGGTAAGCAGCAGGTCCAGTTCGCTGGGCGCGCGGCGGTTCATGCGGGCGGCAGCACCTTGCCGGGGTTGAGGATGCCGTCGGGGTCGAACTGCGCCTTCACCGCGCGCATCAGCGCCAGCGTGGGCGGCGACAGCGAACGCGCCAGCAGTTCGCGCTTGGCCAGGCCGATGCCGTGCTCGCCCGAGACCAGGCCGCCGAGCGCGATCACTGCATCGAACACCGCCTCGAGCGCGGCGTCGGCGCGCGCGACCTGCGCGGCGTCGGCCGGGTCGTAGAGGATGTTCACGTGCAGGTTGCCGTTGCCCGCGTGGCCGAAGCAGACGATGGCCAGCGACTGCGCGGCGGCGGCGGCGCGCACCGCGGCCACCAGTTCGGGGATGCGCGAGACCGGCACCACCACGTCTTCGTTGATCTTGCCCGGCGCCAGCGTGCGCAGCGCCGGCGACAGCGCCTTGCGCGCGGCCCAGAGCTTTTCGCGCGCGGCCTCGTCGGCGGCGGCGCCGACGCCGAGGCAGCCGGGGCCCTGGGCCGCGGCGCGCAGCGCGGCTTCGGCGGCGTCGAGCACGGCTTCGTCGCCGTCGGCTTCGATCATCAGCAGGGCGCCGGCGTCGGCGGGCAGGTCGGCGCCGCCCACCTCGCGCGCCAGGCGCACGCAGTCGCCGTCCATGAACTCGAGCATCGAGGGTGTCACCGGCTGCGCCATCAGGCGCGCCACGGCGGCGGCCGCGCTTTCCACGTCGGCATAGAGCGCGCGCAGGGCGCGGCGCTTGGGAGCGAGCGGGGTGAGCCGCAGCGTGGCCTCGACGATCAGCGCCAGCGTGCCCTCCGAGCCGATGAGCAGGCGCGAGAAGTCGTAGCCGCTGGCGCCCTTGGTGGTGGCCGCGCCGAATTCCACCAGTTCGCCGGTGCCGGTGACGGCCTTGAGCGCGAGTACGTTGTCGCGGGTGGCGCCGTATTTCACCGCGCGCGGGCCACCGGCGTTGCAGGCCAGGTTGCCGCCGATGCTGCAGAAGCCGGCGCTGGTGGGGTCGGGCGGCCAGAACAGGCCATGCGGCGCCAGCGCGGACTGCAGTTCGCCGTTGAGCAGGCCGGGTTCGACCACGGCCACGCGGTCGCCGGGGCGGATGGCCAGCACGCGGTTCATGCGCTCGAACGACACGACCAGCGCATCCTCGCCGGGCACGCTGGCGCCGGTGGTGTTGGTGCCGCGGCCGCGCGCCACGATCGGCAGCCGGTGCGCACGGCACAGTCGCACGATGCCCTGCACCTGCACCGCGTCAGTGGGCAGCGCCACCGCCAGCGGCAGCCCCTGCCGCCGCGAATTGTCATACCCATACGCCAGCCGCTCGGCCGCATCCAGCAGCAGCCCACCCGGCGGCAGCAGGGCTTGCAGCGCTTCCAGCAGGTTCTTGGGCAGTTCGGCCATGGCCTCAGTCTAGGGGATTGGGGGAGAAGTTTTTTGCCACGGATTTACGCGGATGAACGCGGATAGAGCGGGAAGCAATGGGGGTCAGAGTACATTTTCGCCGCGCGGCGAAAACATACTGCTGCCCCCTACTCAAACGCTTTTGCCCTATCCGCGTTCATCCGCGTAAATCCGTGGCAAAAACCGCTCTTACAAATCATCGAGGGTGAAGGCGCCGCGGTGCCATTCGAGGCCGGCGGGAGAAGCGGCGACGATGTCGAAGCGGCAGGGCGCGTCGGCCAGGGCCGGGTGTCGCTGCAGCCAGGCGCGGGCGGCGAGGGCGATGCGGCGGCATTTGCGCCGGTCCACCGAGGCCAGGCCGCCGCCGTAGCGGTCGTCGGCGCGGTAGCGCACCTCCACGAAGGCGAGGGTGTCGCCGTCGCGCATCACCAGGTCGAGTTCGCCGAAGCGGTAGTTCACGTTGCGGGCGATAAGGCGCAGGCCCTCGCCCTCGAGCAGGCGGCGCGCGGCCTCTTCGGCCGCGTCGCCGGTGGCGCGCTTCTCAGGGCGTGCCGGCATCGGGCAGCAGCGCGCCGTCCGGCGCCGGGCGCGGGCGGCCGCCGCTGAACACGGCCCAGGCCGGCTTGCGCTGCACCTGGCCCACCGGGTCGAGCTGCAGTTCGCCGGTGGCGCCGCGCACCTGCGCGCCCGGGTCGGACACCAGCTGGTCGAGGTAACCGGCCAGGCGCCAGGCGTCCACGCCGAAGGCGAACAGGCGGGCGCCGCCGCCCTGCGCGCTGGGCAGGGTGTCGCCGATGGTGTCGGGGTCGGGCAGGCCGCCGCGCAGGCCGATCAGCCAGGGCAGCTCCGGGTACTCGATGCCGTCGAGCTCCACGTCCATGCGCAGGTTCGCGCCCGAGAGGATCAGCGAGGTGGCGAAACGCGGCACGCCCACCAGGCCGGCGGGCTCGACCTGGCTCGAGAGCAGGCGCGCCTGCGCCGCCTTCAGCGCCAGGAACAGCGCCTCGGGGCGAATTCCGGCCGTGGCCTGCTGGAGCGCCGGCACGTAGTCGGGGTTGTTCTCGTCCACGGTGACTTCGCCGACCACTTCGCCGCCGCGCTCCTTAAGGCGCTCGCGGAAGCTGGCCAGCGCGCGGCGGGCGTTTTCGTCGGCCTGGGTGACCACCAGCACGCGGCGCAGGCCGCGCTCGAGCAGGCGGTCGGCGGCGGCGACGCCCTCGTCCTCGGGCGCCAGCGCGAATGCGGCGCTGCCCGGCGGGGGCGGCATATTGCCGCGGTTGAGCGCGACCGCCGGCAGCACCAGCTGCGGCGAGCCAAACAGCGCGTTCACTTCGTCGCGGCTGAGCGGGCCGAGGATCATCTGGGCGCCGTCGGCGCTGGCCTTGGCCAGCGCGTCGGCCACGCCACCGGCGGCGCCGGTGTCGTAGAAGCGCAGCTCGGGGCGGCGGCGCTGTTCGGCGTAGTAGCCGGCCAGCACGCCGTCGCGCACCGGCGTACCGGCGGCGGCCAGCGGGCCGGTGAGCGGCAGCAGCACGGCCAGGCGCTCGGGCGGGCGGTAGCCATCGGCTTCGGCCGGCGGCAGCGTGGCGAGCCCGGGCGCCGCGGCGCCGCGGTCGTAGGGACGCGGCAGCGGCAGGCCACGCTGGCCCAGCGCGCGTCCGGCGAAGGCGTACAGCGGGTGGCCCACCGGCAGCGCGGCGCTGTTGGCCGCGAGGCTGGCGTCGGATTCGGCGGCCAGCAGGCGCTCGATGCGGCGGGCGTTGTCCACGCGTTCGCTGCGCTCGAGCCGCGCGTCGAGCCAGGCCAGCTCGCCGGCGGCTTCGAAACCGCGGCCGGCGGCCTGCAGCGCCGCGGCGCGCAGTGCGTGCCAGCGCCCGCGCAGCGCGGCCGGCACGGCGTCGCGCGGCTGGCCGAGCAGGGCGAGGGCTTCGTTGGCGCGGCCGGCTTCCACCTGCAGCTGCGCGCCGATCAGGTCGTGGCGCCAGGTGTCGCTGCCTTCGAGCCTGCGACGGTTGGACTGCGACCATGCCGCGCGCATCTGTTCGGGTTCGCCGGCCAGGCGGGCCTGTTCGGCGGCCTGCAGCCAGGCGCGGTCGCGGGCGCTGCCGCGGCCCGCTTCGGCCACCTGCGTCCAGGCCTGCGCGGCTTCCGCATGCTGGCCGGCCTCGGCCAGCTGTTCGGCGGAGCGCTGGGGGGCGCTGGGCTCGCTCTGCACCGACACGCTGGCGCAGCCGGCGGTCAGGGCGAGGGCGAGCAGCAGGGGGGCGGTTCGCAGCATGGTCGGGGTCCGGGTGGGATGCCGCGTAAGATGATACCCGGTGCACAAGGAGGGCGCGGTCATGGCGACGACACAGGCAGGGGCGCTTTACGTGGTGGCGACGCCGATCGGCAACCTGGGCGACCTGACGGCCCGCGCGCGCGCCGTGCTGGGCGAGGTGGACGCGATCTGCGCCGAGGACACCCGCCACACGCGCCAGCTGCTGGGCGCGCTCGGCATCGAGCGGCCGCTGCTGGCGCTGCATGAACACAACGAGGCCGACATGGCCTGGAAACTGGTGGAGCGCCTGAAGGCCGGCGACCGCCTGGCGCTGGTGTCCGACGCGGGCACCCCGCTGGTCAGCGACCCCGGCTACCGGCTGGTGCGCGAGGTGCGCGCGGCGGGCCTGAAGGTGGTGCCGGTGCCCGGCGCCTGCGCTGCCATCGCGGCGCTGTCGGTGGCCGGCATCCCCAGCGACCGCTTCTGCTTCGAAGGTTTCCTGCCGGCGAAATCCTCGGCCCGGCGCGAACGCCTGGCGGCGCTCTCGCGCGAACCCCGCACGCTGGTGTTCTACGAAAGCTCACACCGCATCGAGGAAAGCCTGGCCGACCTGGTGGCGATGTTCGGACCCGAACGCGAGGCGGTGCTGGCGCGTGAACTCACCAAACTGTTCGAAACGGTGCTCGGCGACACCCTGGGCGGCATCGCCGGGCAGGTGGCCGTCGACGAAAACCAGCGCAAGGGCGAATTCGTGCTGGTCGTGCGCGGCTGCGAGGACGACGGCGAAGCGAAGCTGCTCGAAGGCCAGCGGCTCTACGCCAAGCTCGCCGAGCACCTCAAGCCCTCGCTGGCCGCGAAGCTGGCGGCCGACATCAGCGGTGCGCCGCGCAAGGCGCTTTACGGGGGGGGTGAGTGAAGAAGGGAATCGCGATCCTTGCCGCGCTGCTGCTTTCGGCCTGCGCCGGCAGCCAGCGCACGCGCGTCGGCGCGGAAATGATCCTGCCGCCGATGGCGCCGCAGATGAAGATGCAGACGCAGGAACTGTTCCTGATGGCCTCGCACCTCAACCCGGACGTGCTGCCGGACTATCCCGCCGAACTGCTCGCCGACGGGCCCGAGAACGCCACCGTGTGCGCCGAGCTGGTGGTGGACGAAAACGGCGCGGTCGCATGGACGGCGCCGCTGCGCGGCGGCCCGCAGTGCCCGCCGGAAGCGCTGCCCGCGCTGGCGCCGTTCGAACGCGCGGTGGAGCAGGCGGTGCGCCGCTGGGAATTCACCGCGGCCGCCGTCTGCACCTTCCCGCCGGGCGTCGAGAAGAACGAGGACTGCGCCGGCGAGGGCGTGGTGGAAAAGGCCGTGCCGCTGCGCATGGCCTTCGTCTTCGAGTTCAGCCGCAGCGAGCGCCGGGGCCGGTTTTCCGGCACTTCCGGACGCTGAACGGCGGCGCGCCCCGGCTGTGAGACAATCCCCGGCGGCGGAGCCGGCCAAGACAGTCGCGTCGCAGCAATGCGCCGAGGAAAGTCCGGGCTCCACAGAGCAGGGTGCCAGGTAACGCCTGGGCGGCGTGAGCCGACGGAAAGTGCAACAGAAAACAAACCGCCGAACGGCCCGCAAGGGTGCGTGGTAAGGGCGAAACGGTGGGGTAAGAGCCCACCGCCCGGGGGGACAACGCCCCGGGGCACGGCAAACCCCACCCGGAGCAAGGCCAAATAGGGGTGCCATGGCATGGCTCGTGCCGCACCCGGGTTGGCTGCTTGAGGCCTGCGGTGACGCAGGTCCCAGAGGAATGACTGTCCACGACAGAACCCGGCTTAGCGGCCGGCTCCGCCACTTCCTCTCCCGTTTTTGCGCAGTCGGCCCCGGCCCGGGGCCCGGCCGGCCTGCGCCGGCGCCGGCGCCGTTCCTGGTGCCGGCTCTGCGATGTGTTTCACGCTTCCGGATCAAATCCATGTGAAACAAGCCTTGCCGAATGGTTCTTAAACAAGACTCTCAAGTATCGCGCAAGGTCTTGATCCACCTAGCGAATTTCCCCTGATTTTGTCCTTGACACCCCATGGGGGCGGGTCTAACGTGGACATCAGAGGGAAATCCGGGTTTTTCGTGGGTTTGGGTGGACAAGGACTGATCCGAAGCGATGTTCCAGGGCGAAACCGCGATCACGATCGACGACAAGGGCCGGCTGGCGATCCCGACCGCCGTCCGCGACGTCGTCGCGCGCGCCGGGAACCGGCTGGTCGTCACCTACAACCCCTACGAAACCGGCTGCCTGTGGCTCTACCCGGAAGCGGCGTGGGAAACCGTGCGCGACCAGGTGATGGCCATGCCCAACGTCAAGAAGGTCGTGCGCAACCTGCAGCTGAAGCTGGTGGGCTCGGCCACGATCGTCGAGCCCGACGGCAACGGCCGCGTGACGCTGCCGGCCAGCCACCGCCACGCCGCGGGCCTTGAAAAGAAAGCCGTGCTGCTCGGCATGGGTGGGAAGTTCGAATTGTGGAGCGAGCAGGCGCACCTCGCGCAGATCCGTCAGACCATCGGGGAAGACGAGATCAGCGAGGACATGCTCGACCTCAGGCTGTGACGGGCGTGGCCGGGATGCGGGAACAGTCGCAGCCCAGCCATCTCCCGGTGATGTACGCCCAGGTGCTGGACGGCCTGCGCGTGTTGGGGAATGGCAGGTACCTCGATGGCACCTTCGGACGCGGCGGGCATGCGCGCGGGGTGCTCGACCGGCTGGGGCCGGATGGACGGCTGTTGGTGATGGACAAGGACCCGGAAGCGATCGCCACCGCCCACGCGCTTTTCGGCGCGGACGGGCGCGTCGCCGTCTACCGCGGCTCCTTCGCCGACCTCGCCAATTGGGATGAAACCGCCCCCGGCCTGGACGGCGTGCTGTTCGACCTGGGCGTCTCCTCGCCCCAGCTCGACGTCGCCGAGCGCGGCTTCAGCTTCGGCAAGGACGGCCCGCTGGACATGCGCATGGACCCGGACTCGGGCGAAAGCGCCGCCAATTGGCTGGCCCGCGCCGACGAGCGCGAGATCGCCGACGTGCTGTGGACCTACGGCGAGGAAAAGCTCAGCCGCAAGATCGCCCGCACCATCGTTGCCCGCCGCGACGAGACCCCGCTGCTGCGCACCGCCCAGCTGGCCGAGCTGATCGCCTCGGTGGTCGGCCGCGGCGACAGCAAGATCCACCCGGCCACCCGCAGCTTCCAGGCCATCCGCATCTTCATCAACCGCGAGCTCGAAGACCTCGAGCGCGGGCTCGACGCCGCGCTGGCGCGGCTCAAGCCCGGCGGCCGGCTGGCGGTGATCAGCTTCCATTCGCTGGAAGACCGCATCGTCAAGCAGTTCATCGCCCGCCACGCCAAGGCGCCCCCGGGCAACCGCCGCATGCCGGTGGAAGTGGCGTTCACGCCCGACCTGCTCGACCTCGG
Organism: Arenimonas sp.; assembly: GCF_041913985.1. Taxonomy (GTDB): domain Bacteria; phylum Pseudomonadota; class Gammaproteobacteria; order Xanthomonadales; family Xanthomonadaceae; genus Arenimonas. The sequence goes on along the minus strand of NZ_JAYSEG010000004.1, from coordinate 20,763 downwards.
CGGCGCCCAGCGCGCCACGCCGGAGGAAACCGCCAGCAACCCGCGCGCCCGCAGCGCCGTGCTGCGCGTGGCCGAAAAGCTGCCGGCGGGGGGGAGAGCATGAGCCTGCGCCACTTCCTGCTGCTGGTGCTTTCGGTGGCTGTCATCGGCAGCGCCATCGGCGTGGTCTGGTCGCGGCACCTGCACCGCCAGGCCTACATCGCGCTGAGCACGCTGGAGAACGAGCGCGACGAGCTCAACATCGAATTCGGCCGGCTGCAGCTCGAGCAGGCCACCTGGTCGGAGGCCAACCGCATCGAGCAGGTGGCCGGTGCCCGGATCGGCATGAAGTTCCCGACCGACGAAGACATCGTGGTGCTGCAGCCATGAGCGCGCGTAGCAACTACAGCCCGCGCAACCGCCTGCTGGTGGTCGGCGGCATCCTCGGCGCCTGCTTCATCGTGCTGGTGGCGCGCGCCGCGCACCTGCAGGTGATCAGCGAGGAGTTCTACCAGCAGCAGGGCGACGCCCGCTTCCTGCGCGAGATCCCCATCGCCACCTCGCGCGGCATGATCACCGACCGCAACGGCGAGCCGCTGGCGGTGTCGTCGCCGGTGGAGTCGATCTGGGCGAACCCGAAGGAGCTGCTGCAGCACCCGGACCGCCTGCCGGCCCTGGCCTCGGCGCTGAACCTGCCGCTGGACGTGCTCACCCGCCGCGTTTCCGAGCGCGCCGACAAGGAGTTCGTCTACCTCAAGCGCCACCTCAACCCGGACATCGCCGAGACCATCACCGACCTCGGCATCCCCGGCGTGTACGCGCAGCGCGAGTTCCGCCGCTTCTACCCGCACGGCGAGGTGATGGCGCACGTGCTGGGCTTCACCAACATCGACGACATCGGCCAGGAAGGCCTGGAGCTGGCGTTCAACGACTGGCTTACCGGCAAGCCGGGCAGCCAGCGCGTCATCCGCGACCGCCGCGGCCGCATCGTCGAGAACGTGGATCTGGTCGAGGCCGCCGAGCCAGGCAAGGACCTGGCGCTGTCCATCGACCGCCGCATCCAGTACCTGGCCTACCGCGAGCTCAAGGCCGCGCTGGTGGAAACCGGCGCCACCAGCGGCTCGGTGGTGGTGCTGGACGTGCCCACCGGCGAAGTACTGGCGATGGTGAACCTGCCGTCCTACAACCCGAATTCGCGCGTCGGCGCCGACGCCGAATCGCGCCGCAACCGCGCGGTCACCGACGTGGTGGAGCCGGGCTCGGTGATGAAGGCACTCACCATCGCCGCGGCGCTGGAGGCGGGCAAGTTCACCCCCGATTCGCTGATCGAGACCGCGCCGGGCTACATCTCGCTGCCGGGCGGCTATACGCCGCGCGACTTCCGCAACTACGGCACGCTCACCCTCACCGGCATCCTGACCAAGAGCTCGAACGTCGGCGCCATCAAGGTGTCCAACGAGCTCACCGCCGAGCATCAGTACGACATGTACACCCGCTTCGGCCTGGGCCAGCGCAGCGGCAGTGGCTTCCCGGGAGAGCTGGCCGGCGTGCTGCCGGCGCCGAACCGCTGGGGCCCGACCGAGAAGGCCACCATTTCCTATGGCTACGGCCTGTCGGTGACGCCGCTGCAGCTGGCGCGCGCCTACGCCGCCATCGGCAACGGCGGCCGGGTGATGGAGCCCACCTTCGTGAAGGGCGGCGCGGGCGAGGGCACGCAGATCATCGACCCGACCATCGCGAAGCAGCTGATGGGCATGCTTGAGACGGTAATTGGCCCCGAAGGCACGGCGCGGCGCGCCGCCGTGCTGGGCTACCGCGTGGCCGGCAAGACCGGCACCTCGCGCAAGGCCGCTGCTGGCGGTTACGCCGCCAAGCGCCACGTCGCGGTGTTCGTTGGCGTGGTGCCGGCCAGCCAGCCGCGTTTCGCCATGGCCGTGGTCATCCACGAGCCGCAGGGCCTGGAATACGGCGGCGGCGCGGTGGCGGCGCCGGTGTTCCACCGCGTCATGGACGGCGCGCTGCGCCTGATGGACGTGCCGCCCGACAACATCGAGCAGTGGTTCGCCGCGCAGGCCAAGGCCAAGCCGGCGGCGCCGGCCGCTGCCCCGGCCGCGCCCGCCGCGCCCGCCGCGGCACCCGCGGGAGGTGCGCCGTGACGCGCGCCATGCCCCTGCACGCGCTGCTGCGCGGCATCGCCACGCCGCCGCCGGGCTTCGACCCGGTGGTCACCGGCCTGTCCGCCGACAGCCGCGCGCTGCGCACCGGCGACGCCTTCGTCGCGCTCGCGGGTGCCAGCACGCACGGCCTGCGCCATGCCGGCCAAGCCGAAGCCGCCGGCGCCAGCGTCATCCTGTTCGAAGCCCCGGCGCCGGAAGGCCAGGCGCTGCCGGCCAACGCGGTCGAAGTGCCGGGCCTGCGCGGCCACCAGGGCGAACTGGCCGACCGTTTCTACGACGCGCCCTCGCGTTCGGTGCAGCTGGTGGGCGTCACCGGCACCAACGGCAAGACCTCCACCGTGCAGCTGCTGGCGCAGGCGCTGAGCCTGGCCGGCGCCACCGCCGGCAGCATCGGGACCCTGGGCGCCGGCCTGCATGGCCGCGTGGTGCCGGGCGAGCGCACCACGCCCGACGTGATCGCCGTGCACCGCCTGCTGGCGGAAATGCGCGACCAGGGCGCGACCCACGTGGCCATGGAAGTGTCCTCGCACGCGCTCGAGCAGGGCCGCGTGGACGCCGTGGCCTTCCGGGTGGCGGTGTTCACCAACCTCACCCGCGACCACCTCGACTTCCACGGCACCATGGAAGCCTACGGCGCCGCCAAGGCCAGACTGTTCGCCTGGCCGACGCTGCAGGCCATGGTGGTGAACCTGGACGACCCCTTCGGCGCCCGCCTGGGCCTGGATGCCCGCGGCGTGCGCCGTATCGGCGTGAGCGCGCGCGGCGCGGCCGACGCCACGCTGCGTGCCGAAGACGTGGTGCTCGCGCCGGAAGGCCTGCGTTTCGTCCTGGCCGAAGCCGGCGAACGCCACGCCGTAGCTTCGCCGCTGCTGGGCCGCTTCAACGTGGACAACCTGCTGGCCGTGGCCGGCACGCTGCGCGCCCTGGGCTGGTCGCTGGCCGACGTGGCGGCGATGCTGCCGCGGCTGTCGCCGGTGGGTGGCCGCATGAGCCGCGTCGGCGGTGAAAACGGCCGGCCGCTGGTGGTGGTGGATTACGCGCACACCCCGGACGCGCTGCAGCAGGCCCTGGCCGGGCTGCGCGAACACACCCCGGGCCGCCTCACCTGCGTGTTCGGCTGCGGCGGCGAACGCGATGCCGGCAAGCGCCCGCTGATGGCGGCCATCGCCCAGGCCGGCGCCGACCGCGTGGTGGTCACCGACGACAACCCGCGCGGCGAGGATGGCGACGCCATCGTCGCCGGCATCCTGGCCGGTTTCAGCCGCCGCGACGCCGTCACCGTGCAGCGCGACCGCGCGCTCGCCATCGCCGAGGCGCTCAATGGCGCCGGCGCGGGCGACGTGGTCCTGGTGGCCGGCAAGGGCCACGAGCCTTACCAGGAAGTGGCCGGCGTGAAGCACCCGTTCGACGACCTGCAGGTGGCGCGCGCCCTGCTGGAGCGTGCGCCGTGAGGCCGCTGATGCTCTCGCAGGTGGCCCGCTGGGTCGAAGGCCGCCACCTCGGCGCCGACGTGGAGATCCGTTCGGTCAGCACCGACACCCGCACGCTGGGCCCCGGCAGCCTGTTCGTGGCCCTGCGCGGCGAGCGCCACGACGGCCACGCGCACGCCGAACAGGCCATGGCCAACGGCGCCGTGGCGCTGCTGGTGCACCGCGAAGTGGACTGCCCGCTGCCGCAGGTGTTGTGCGCCGACACCCAGGACGCGCTCGGCGAACTCGCCGCCGGCGTGCAGCAGGGCCGCCCGGCGGTGGTGGTGGCGCTCACCGGCAGCAACGGCAAGACCTCGGTGAAGACCTTGGTGCTGTCCATCCTCTCGCGCGCCGGCCTGGCCTACGCCAACCCGGGCAACCGCAACAATGAGATCGGCCTGCCGCTCGCGGTGCTGGACGCGCCGGAAGACGCGCGTTTCGCCATCTACGAAATGGGCGCCGGCCAGCCGGGCGACATCGCCTACCTGGCCTCCATCGCCCCGCCGCAGGTGGCGCTGGTGAACAACATCATGCCGGCGCACATCGAGCGCATGGGCAGCCTGCTGGGCATCGCCGAGACCAAGGGCGCCATCTACGAGGCGCTGCCCGACGACGGCGTGGCGGTGGTCAACGCCGACGACGCCTTCGCGCCCTGGTTCCTGCAGCGCATCGGCGGCCGTCGCGTGCTGCGCTTCGGCCTGGAGAACGACGCCGAGCTGCGCGCCAGCGCCATCCGCCTGTCGCCCGAATCCTCGGCCTTCCGCCTGCACACCCCGGCCGGCGACGCCGACGTGGTGCTGCCGCTGGCCGGCCGCCACAGCGTGATGAACGCACTCGCCGCGGCGGGCCTGGCGCTGGGCGCCGGCGCGACCCTGCAGCACGTGGTCGAAGGCCTGCAGTCGGCGCCCGCGGTGCCGGGCCGGCAGGTGCCCCACCGCCTGACGAACGGCGTGGTGCTGGTGGACGACAGCTACAACGCCAACCCGGGTTCGGTGGGTGCGGCCATCGCCGCGCTGGCCGAGGCGGGCGGCGAGGCCTGGCTGGTGCTGGGCGACATGATGGAGCTGGGCGAGGGCGCCGCCGTGCTGCACGCCGAAGTGGGCGAACGCGCGCGCCGCGCCGGCCTGAAGCGGCTGTGGACGGTGGGCGCGCTCAGCGCCGAGGCCAGCCGCGCCTTCGGCGACGGCGCCGCGCATTTCAAGGACCAGGCCGGCCTGCTGGCCGCGCTGGGGCCGGCGCTGCGCGCCGCCCCGGCCGGGCTGCGCTGCCTGGTGAAGGGTTCGCGCTCGAGCGCGATGGACAAGGTGGTGGCCGCGCTGCTGGCCGCCGACCGGCAAGGAGGCGCCACCGATGCTGCTTGAACTCGCCCGCTGGCTGTACGAGATGGGCTGGATGCCGCCGCTGTTCGGCTACATCACCTTCCGGGCCATCCTGGGCGCGCTGACGGCGCTGCTGCTCTCGCTGTGGCTGGGCCCGCGCGTGATCGCGCGGCTGGCCAAGCTCAAGGGCGGCCAGCCGATCCGCACCGACGGCCCGCAGTCGCACTTCTCCAAGGCCGGCACGCCCACCATGGGCGGCGCGCTGATCCTGCTCACCATCACGCTCTCGACCCTGCTCTGGGCCGACCTGCGCAACCGCTACGTCTGGGTGCTGCTGGCGGTGATGGTGGCCTTCGGCGCCATCGGCTGGCTCGACGACTGGATCAAGATCGTGCGCCGCGACCCGAACGGCCTGAAGTCGCGGCACAAGTACGCGCTGCAGTCGCTGTTCGGCCTGGTGGCGGCGCTGGTGCTGTATTTCACCGCCGACCACGCCAACAACACCACGCTGTTCCTGCCGCTGCTCAAGGACGTGGCCATCCCGCTGGGCGGCCTGTTCGTGGTGCTGGCCTACTTCTGGATCGTCGGCTTCTCGAACGCCGTGAACCTGACCGACGGCCTGGACGGCCTGGCCATCATGCCGACGGTGCTGGTGGCGGCGGCGCTGGGCATCTTCGCCTACGCCTCGGGCAACGCGGTGTTCTCGCAGTACCTGCAGATCCCGGCCATACCGGGCGCCGGCGAGATCACCATCTTCTGCGCGGCCATCGCCGGCGCCGGCCTGGGCTTCCTGTGGTTCAACACCTACCCGGCCATGGTGTTCATGGGCGACATCGGCGCGCTGGCGCTGGGCGCCGTGCTCGGCACCATCGCCGTGATCGTGCGCCAGGAAGCCATCCTGGTGCTGATGGGCGGCATCTTCGTGATCGAGACGCTGTCGGTGATGATCCAGGTCGCCAGCTTCAAGCTCACCGGCAAGCGCGTGTTCCGCATGGCGCCCATCCACCACCACTTCGAGCTCAAGGGCTGGCCGGAGCCGCGCGTGATCGTGCGCTTCTGGATCATCTCGGTGATGCTCGTGCTGGTCGGCCTCGCCACCCTGAAGGTGCGCTGACATGGCCTTCACCGACGACCGCACCCAGGCCACCAAGCTCGACGCCATCGGCGGCCGCTACGACCCGGTGCTGCTGGGCCTGTCGCTGCTGCTGGCGGCCTTCGGCGTGGTGATGGTGGCCTCGAGCTCGATCGCCATCGCCGAGGGGCTCAACGTCGGGCCGTTCTATTTCGTCACCCGCCACGTGCTGTTCCTGGGCCTCGGCATGGGCCTGGCCTTCGCGGTGATGCGCACCGAGCTCAAGCTGATCGAGAAGTACAACCACGTGCTTCTGCTGGGCTGCTTCCTGCTGCTGCTGGCGGTGTTCCTGCCGGGCATCGGCCACAGCGTCAACGGCGCCCAGCGCTGGATCAACCTGGGCGTGTCGAAGTTCCAGGCGGTCGAGGCGGTGAAGGTGCTGCTGATCATCTGGATGGCCAGCTACGTGGTGCGCTACCGCGACGAGATCGGCCAGAAGTGGTCCACCCTGCTCAAGCCGCTGGGCATCGCCGGCCTGATCGTGGCCTTCCTGCTGGTGCAGCCGGACTTCGGCTCGGCCGCGCTGATCCTGGCCATCACCGGCGGCATGGTCTGGCTGGGCGGCGCGCGCATCCAGCACCTGCTGGCGATCGCCGCGCTGGCGCTGCCGGCGCTGGCCGCCATCGCGGTGGCCGCGCCCTATCGCGTGGCGCGCCTGAAGTCCTTCCTCAATCCCTGGGCCGACCCGTTCGACGACGGCTTCCAGCTGACGCAGGCGCTGATCGCCATCGGCCGCGGCGAGTGGTTCGGCGTGGGCCTGGGCGGCAGCGTGCAGAAGCTGTTCTACCTGCCCGAGGCGCACACCGACTTCATCTTCTCGGTCACGGCCGAGGAGCTCGGCTTCGTGGGTTCGGTGGGCATCATCGCGGTATTCGCGCTGTTCTCCTGGCGCACCTTCCGCCTGGGCCTGCGCGCCGTGGAGATGCGCCGCTACTTCGCCGGCTTCTGCGCCTTCGGCGTGGGCCTGTGGATCAGCCTGCAGGCCTTCGTTTCGATCGGCGTGAACCTGGGCCTGCTGCCGACCAAGGGCCTGACCCTGCCGCTGGTGTCCTCGGGCGGCTCGAGCGTGCTGGGCACCTGCGTGGCCATCGGCCTGCTGCTGCGCGTGAGCTACGAGCTCGACCGCGCCGAGCGCCAGGTGGCGCGCCTGCGCGGTGCCGGCGCGGCGATGCCGGACGGCGAAGGCCGCGAGGAACCGCTGCCGTCGCCGTCGCCTGCCGCGGCGGCCCCGGTGGCCGCGGGCCCGCGCGGCTCGCGCCCGCGCATCGAACCCAAGATCGGGGCGGTGGCATGACGGCCGCGAACGCACCCGTGCTGATCCTGGCCGGCGGCACCGGCGGCCACATCTTCCCCGGCCTGGCCGTGGCCGCGGCGCTGCGCGAGCGCGCGGTGCCGGTGGTCTGGCTGGGCTCGGCCGGCGGCATGGAAACCCGGCTGGTGCCGCCCGCCGGCATCGCCATCGAAACCATCAGCGTCTCGGGTCTGCGCGGCAAGGGCGCGCTGACCCTGCTCAAGGCGCCGTTCCTGCTGCTGCGTTCGATCGGCCAGGCGCTGGCCATCGTGCGCCGGCTGCGCCCGCGCGCGGTGCTGAGCTTCGGTGGTTACGCCGCGGGCCCGGGCGGCCTGTGCGCCTGGCTGCTGCGCCGCCCGCTGCTGGTGCACGAACAGAACCGCGCGCCCGGCCTCACCAACCGCGTGCTATCGCGCCTGGCGCGCCGCGTGCTGTGTGGTTTCCCCGGCGCCTTCCCGGCCGGCCGCGCGGAAGTCGTGGGCAATCCGGTGCGCCCCGAGATCGCCGCCGTGCCCGCGCCGGCCGAACGCCTGCAGGGCCGCGCCGGCCCGGCGCGCCTGCTGGTGCTGGGCGGCAGCCAGGGCGCGCACGCGCTCAACAAGGTGCTGCCGAAGGTGCTGGCGGGCGTGCCCGCCACGCAGCGCCCGGAAGTTCGCCACCAGTGCGGCGAGCGCCACGCCGAGGCCACCCGCGCGATCTACGCCGAAGCCGGCGTCGCCGCCAGCGTCGAACCCTTCATCGCCGACATGGCCGCCGCCTACGCCTGGGCCGACCTGGTGGTCTGCCGCGCCGGCGCGCTGACCCTGGCCGAGCTCTGCGCCGCCGGCGTCGGTTCGGTGCTGGTGCCGTTCCCGGCCGCGGTGGACGACCACCAGACCCGCAACGCCGAATACCTGGTCGAAGCCGGCGCCGCCGTGCTGGTGCCGGAAGGCGAGGGCTTCGCCGAGCGCATGGCCGCTGCCACCGCGCGCCTGCTGCCCGACGCCGGCGCGCGCCTGGCCATGGCCCGCGCCGCGCGCGGCATCGCCCACGCCGACGCCGCCGCGCGCGTCGCCGGCATCGTGCTCGAGGAGGCCCGCGCATGATCCGCCGCCTGCAGAACACCGGCGACCTGGCCCGCGCCTTCCCGCGCGTGCACTTCATCGGCATCGGCGGCGTCGGCATGAGCGGCATCGCCGAAGTGCTGGTGACCCTGGGCTACCAGGTGTCCGGCTCCGACGCGAACGATTCTGCCGCCACCCGCCGCCTCGCTTCTCTGGGCGCCAGCATCCACCGAGGCCACGCCGCCGCGCACGTGGAAGGCGCCGACGTGGTCGTGGTCTCGAGCGCCATCAAGGCCGACAACCCGGAGCTGGTGGCGGCCCACGCGCGCCGCATCCCGGTGGTGCCGCGCGCCGAGATGCTGGCCGAGCTGATGCGCTTCAAGCGCGGCATCGCCATCGCCGGCACCCACGGCAAGACCACCACCACCTCGCTGGTCGCAAGCGTGCTCAGCGAGGGCGGCCTGGACCCGACCTTCGTGATCGGCGGCCAGCTGCTCTCTGCCGGCGCCAACGCGCGCCTGGGCGGCGGCCAGTGGCTGGTGGCCGAGGCCGACGAGAGCGACGGCAGCTTCCTGCGCCTGAACCCGCTGGTGGCCGTGGTCACCAACATCGACGCCGACCACCTCGAGAACTACGGCGGCGACTTCGCCCGGGTGCAGGCTGCCTTCAACGAATTCCTGCACCGCCTGCCGTTCTACGGCCTGGCCGTGCTGTGCGTGGACGACCCGGAAGTGGCCGCGCTGGCCGCGCTGACGCCGCGCCACCTGGTCACCTACGGCATCCGCGAGCCGGCCGACGTGCGCGCCACCGACGTGCGCCAGGACGGCCCGTGCATGCGTTTCACCCTGCACCTGCCCGAGGCCGAACCGCAGGCGGTCACGCTCAACCTGCCGGGCGCGCACAACGTGCTCAACGCGCTGGCCGCCGCCGCCATCGGCTGGCAGCTGGGCGTCACGCCGGCCGCCATCGCCACCGCGCTGGAGAAGTTCCAGGGCATCGGCCGCCGCTTCAACCTCAAGGGCGAACTCGACTTCGGCCGCGGCAAGGCGCTGCTGGTGGACGACTATGGCCACCACCCGCGCGAGCTCGAGGCCGTGTTCGCCGCGGCCCGCGGTGGCTGGCCGGAGCGCCGCCTGGTGGTGGCCTTCCAGCCGCACCGCTACAGCCGCACCCGCGACCTGTTCGACGATTTCGCCGCCGTGCTTTCGAGCGCCGACGCGGTGCTGCTCACCGACGTCTACCCGGCGGGCGAGGCGCCCATCGCCGGCGCCGACGCCAAGTCGCTGGCCCGCGCCATCCGCGCCCGCGGCCGCATCGACCCCGTCCTGGCGGGCACCGCCCGCGAGCTGCCGCGCGTGCTGGCCGACGTGCTGGCCGACGGCGACCTGCTGCTGGTGATGGGCGCGGGCGACATCGGCCACGTCGCCGCGGAACTCGCGGCCCACGGCATCAAAGGAGTGACCCAGGCATGACGCCGACCGTTCCCCCGCTGCGCTGCACCGACGCCCGCGCCTTCGGCCGCGTGGCGGTGCTGATGGGCGGCACCAGCGCCGAGCGCGAGGTGTCGCTTGATTCCGGCCGCAACGTGCTGGCCGCGCTGCAGTCCCGCGGCGTCGACGCGCACGCCGTGGACGGCATCCCGGCGCTGGTGCAGGCGCTGGTGGCCAAGCGCTTCGACCGCGTGTTCAACATCCTGCACGGCAACAAGGGCGGGGGCGAAGACGGCGTGCTGCAGGGCCTGTGCGAGGCGCTGGGCGTGCCGGTCACCGGCTCCGGCGTGCTGGGCTCGGCGCTCGGCATGGACAAGATCCGCACCAAACAGGTGTGGCTGGCGCTGGGCCTGCCGACGCCGCGCTACGTGCGCCTGGCCAAGGGCGACGACGTGCACGCCGCCGCCCGTTCGCTGGGCCTGCCGGTGATCGTGAAGCCCTCCTGCGAAGGCTCCAGCGTGGGCGTGTCGCGCGTGTTCGACGACGCCGGCCTCGACGCCGCCGTCGCGCTGGCCGCGGCCTACCCGGGCGAACTGCTGATGGAGCAGCTCATCGTGGGTGGCGAATATACCGTCGGCATCCTGGGTGACATCGCGCTGCCGAGCATCCGCATCGTGCCGGCCGGCGAGTACTACGACTACCACGCCAAATACCAGGCCGAAGACACCCAGTACCTGTGCCCGGGCCTGGAAGGCGAGGCCGAGGCCGGCATCCGCGCGCTTGCGCTGGCCGCCTTCCGCGCCGCCGGCTGCAGCGGCTGGGGCCGCGTGGACGTGATGCGCGACGCCGCCGGCAACAACTACCTGCTCGAGGTGAACACCGCGCCGGGCATGACCAGCCATTCGCTGGTGCCCAAGGCCGCCGGCCAGCTCGGCATCGGCTTTGAGGAGCTGTGCTGGCGCGTGCTCGAGACCAGCCTGCCGAAGGAGGGCGCCGGCGCATGAACGCCCTGTTGCGCATCGCTGCGTGGATCCTGGCGATCGGCCTGGTGGCCCTGCCCGTGGTGGCGGTGCTCAATGGCTGGATCGCCGGCGAGCGCTGGCCGATGCGCCGCCTCGCCGTCACCGGCGAGTTCCGTCAGGTGGACGAGGCCGCCGTGCGCGAGGCCGTGCTGCCGATGGTGCGCGACGGCTTCTTCGCCGTGGACCTCGACCGCGTGCGCGCCGCCGTGGCCGCGTTGCCCTGGGTCGAGAAGGTCGAGGTACGCAAGCGCTGGCCCGACCGCCTGGAAGTGAGCCTGAGCGAACACACCCCGGTGGCGCGCTGGGGCGAGGACCGGATGCTCTCCGAGGACGGTGAACTGTTCGCCGCGCCGGAAGGCGCCGGTGCCGGCCTGCCGCGTTTCGAAGGCCCGGAAGACCGCGCCTCCGAACTGATGTCGCTCTACAGCCTGGCGCGGCCGCTGTTCCTGCCGCTGGGCCTGAAGGTCGAGGTGGTGCGCCTGAGCGCCCGCGGCAGCTGGACGCTGCTGCTCGACGACGGCACCGAGATCGAGGCAGGGCGCGGCGACCCGCAGGCCCGCCTGGCCCGCTTCGCGCGGATGCTGCCGCAGCTGCGCGCCGACCAGGCCCGCCGCGTGGCGCGTGCCGACCTCCGCTACACCAATGGCTTCGCGATCGTCTGGCAGGACGCTCCCGCGCCCACCCCGCAGGAAGGAAACACATGAATCGCAAGGGCGACAAGTCGCTGATCGTCGGCCTCGACATCGGCACCTCGAAGGTCACCGCGCTGGTGGGTGAATATTCGCCCGGCCACGAGATCGAGGTGATCGGCATCGGCTCGCACGAATCGCGCGGCATGAAGCGCGGCGTGGTGGTGGACATCGAATCCACCGTGCAGTCCATCCAGCGCGCGGTGGAAGAAGCCGAGCTGATGGCCGGCTGCGAGATCCGCTCGGTCTACGCCTCGATTTCCGGCAGCCACACCCAGTGCCGCAACTCGCCCGGCATCGTGCCGGTGGCGGGCGGCGAGGTGACCTACGCCGACCTCGACCGCGTGCTCGAGGCCGCCAAGGCCGTGGCCGTGCCGGCCGACCAGAAGATCCTGCACGCCATCCCGCAGGAATACATCGTCGACAACTCCCAGGAAGGCATCCGCAACCCGGTGGGCATGAGCGGCGTGCGCCTGGAAGTGCGCGCGCACCTGGTCACCGGCGCGCAGTCGGCCGCCAGCAACGTGATGAAGTGCGTGCAGCGCTGCGGCCTGCAGGTGGACGACCTGATCCTGAGCTCGCTGGCGTCCAGCACCGCCGTGCTCACCAGCGACGAGAAGGAGCTGGGCGTGGTGCTGGTGGACATCGGCGCCGGCACCACCGACATCGCGGTGTTCGTGCAGGGCGCGATCCGCCATTCCGCCTCGCTGCCGATCGCCGGCGACCAGGTCACCAACGACATCGCCCACCTGCTGCGCACGCCCACGCCGGAAGCCGAGCAGATCAAGGTGCGCTATGCCTGCGCCCTGGCCCAGCTGGCCACCGCCGAGGAATCGATCCAGGTGCCCAGCGTGGGCGACCGCCCGCCGCGCCGCCTGGCCCGCCAGGCGCTGGCCGAGGCGGTGCAGAACCGCTACGAGGAAATCTTCGAGATGGTGCAGGCCGAACTGCGCCGCTCCGGCTTCGAGGAGCTGGTGCGCGCCGGCCTGGTGCTCACCGGCGGCGCCTCGCGCATGGAAGGCGTGGTCGAGCTCGCCGAGGAAATGCTGCACATGCCGGTGCGGGTGGGTATTCCCCAGCACGTGTCCGGCCTGGGCGAAGTGGTCGGCAACCCGGTGCACGCCACCGGCGTCGGCCTGCTGCTCTGGGGCAGCCAGATTGAAAACCCGCGCCGCCCGGCCCTGTCGGCCGGCAAGGCCGGGACGATTTGGACGAAGTTCAAGAACTGGTACCGAGGTGAGTTCTGAACCGCGTCGATGCAACAACCGCGACACCCGAATAACAACAACCTATAGCAATCCCTGGATTCGAATCACGGAGGACGAGGACATGGCACATTTCGAACTGATCGAGAAGCTGGCACCCAATGCGGTGATCAAGGTGGTGGGCGTGGGCGGCGGCGGCGGCAACGCCGTGGCGCACATGGTGAACGCGGGCGTGGAGGGCGTTGAGTTCATCACCGCCAACACCGACGCGCAGGCCATCAAGCAGTGCGGCGCCAAGCTGCAGCTGCAGCTGGGCAGCAACGTCACCAAGGGCCTGGGCGCCGGCGCCAACCCCGAGGTCGGCCGCCAGGCCGCGCTCGAGGACCGCGAGCGCATCGTCGAGGCCCTGGAGGGTGCCGACATGGTGTTCATCACCGCCGGCATGGGCGGCGGCACCGGCACGGGCGCGGCCCCGGTCGTGGCCCAGCTGGCCAAGGAAATGGGCATCCTGACCGTCGCGGTCATCACCAAGCCGTTCCCGTTCGAGGGCCGCCGCCGCATGCAGGTGGCGCTCAAGGGCATCGAGGAGCTGAGCCACCACTGCGACTCGCTGATCACCATCCCGAACGAGAAGCTGATCACCGTGCTCGGCCGCCAGGCCACCATGGTGCAGGCCTTCCGCGCCGCCAACGACGTGCTGCTGGGCGCCGTGAAGGGCATCGCCGACCTGATCGTCAGCCCGGGCCTGATCAACGTCGACTTCGCCGACGTGCGCACGGTCATGTCCGAGATGGGCCTGGCCATGATGGGCACCGGCATCGCCCGCGGCGACGACCGCGCCCAGGCCGCCGCCGAGGCCGCCATCTCCAACCCGCTGCTCGACGAGGTCAACCTGTCGGGTGCCAACGGCGTGCTGGTCAACATCACCGCCGGCCCGGACTTCACCATGGCCGAGTTCGACGAGATCGGCCGCACCATCGAGGACTTCGCCTCCGAGGACGCCACCGTCGTCATCGGCACCTCGCTGGACCCGGAGATGCAGGACGAGGTGCGCGTGACCGTGGTGGCCACCGGCCTGAACCGCGGCGTGGTGCGCCAGCCGGTCCGGACCCCGGAGAAGGAAACCTACCGGGCGCCGGTGAAGCTCGTCCGCAATGCCACCACCGGCATGTACGACGACAGCGCCATGGCCAACGTGAACGCCGCGCCGACCGCCGGCGGCCACCTGGGCCTGCGGGCGGGCCGGGCCTCGGAGCCGGTGTCGGGTGCCGACACGGCGCTGTCGGGCCTGGGCAACGACCACAGCTACCTGGACATCCCGGCCTTCCTGCGCCGCCAGGCGGACTGAGCCGTACCCGGCGGCCGCCGGCGCCCGACCAGGCGCCAGGCCGCCACCACCGGTCGCCCGGGACGGGTGGCCGGGCTTCAGCCGCGGGCCCCGGGCCCGCGGGCAGTGTCCCCAGGGGTCGGGAAACCTTGGCCCGCCGGTCCGCCGGCGGGCCCTTTTCCGGGCCGGAGGGGAGGGTCCCGGTGTGCAACGACCGGCCGGAAATGCCAATATCGTTGCAGAATCGAGACAAGCGTTTGAATGTTAGGTTTTCGTTTGTTGGCCGGTGTGTTATCGTCCTCGACGGTTTTGCGCGCTCCCGCCCCGGAGACCGCCACAAAAATGATCAGACAGCGAACCCTCAAGAACGTCATCCGCGCCACCGGCGTCGGCCTGCATAGCGGCGAAAAGGTCTACATGACCCTGCGCCCGGCTGCGCCCGACACCGGCATCGTGTTCCGCCGCGTCGACTTCGACCAGCCGGTCGAGATCCACGCCAAGGCCGAGCGCGTCGGGGACACCAGCCTTTGCACCGCGCTGGTCGAGGGCAATGTCCGGGTCATGACGATCGAGCACCTGCTCTCCGCCATGGCCGGCCTCGGCATCGACAATGCCTATGTCGACCTGTCCACGGCCGAAGTGCCCATCATGGACGGCTCGGCCGGTCCCTTCGTGTTCCTGCTGCAGTCGGCGGGCATCGAGGAGCAGAACAAGGCCAAGCGCTTCATCCGCATCAAGAAGCCGATCAAGGTCGAGGACGGGGACAAGTGGGCCCGCTTCGAGCCCTTCGAGGGCTTCAAGGTCGGTTTCACCATCGACTTCCAGCACCCGATCTTCAACAAGGCGACCTCGAGCACCGAGATCGACTTCTCCACGACCTCGTTCGTGAAGGAAGTCAGCCGGGCCCGCACCTTCGGTTTCATGAAGGACATCGAGTTCCTGCGCGAGCGCAACCTGGCGCTGGGCGGCTCGATGGACAACGCCATCGTGCTCGACGACTACCGCGTGCTCAACGACGACGGCCTCCGCTACGAGGACGAGTTCGTCAAGCACAAGATCCTCGACGCCATCGGCGACCTGTACCTGCTGGGCCACAGCCTGATCGGCGCCTTCTACGGCTACAAGTCCGGCCACGCGCTCAACAACCAGCTGCTGCGCGCCCTCCTCGCCGACACCTCGGCCTGGGAAGAAGTGACTTTCGAGGACCCGGCCCTGGCGCCGATCTCCTACGCGCACCCGGCCCAGGCGGTCTGAGCACCGCTTCGTCCGCGCCTTAACGCGGATTTAACGCCCGGTTAACGACACGCTACGTTCCACGGGGCATCATGCCCCGTCGGCCTTTGGCCGGGTCGAGGCAGCCAGCCGCAGAAGCTGGGCCTTCAGCCCCGGGTCCGAAACCGACTGGGCGGTGGCCCGCAGTGAATCGCGGACCTCCTCGGAAAGTGGTTTCGACGAGCCGGTTCCTGCGGGGATGGCGGGTTCCGGCGGCACCACCTTCACCACCAGCGTCCTGGCCTTGAGCCCAGCCGCGGCCGCCGCGCCCAGCAGGGCATCGGCATGCAGCCGCAGCTTGGCCTTCCAGACCGGCGCGCTGACCAGGAACACCACGTTCTTTTCATCCACGTTGGCCAGCCTGCACTGGTCGGCCAAGGTGGCGGGGAGACTCTGGCGCAGCACGGGGTCGAGTTCGCCCAGCCAACGGGCGCGTTCGACCACGCTGGCCAACCCGGTCCCGGACAGCGCTTCCAAGGCGCGCGGGGGCAGGGTGGTCGGTGGCGCGGCGCCGCGGACGAAAGGTTTGGGTGGCTTAGACATGATGAATGTCATCATCGCAGCAAATTTCCTCCGTTCGCCAAAGAAATTGGCGTTCGACCAGCCCAAGGTGGCCGCCACGGCGCTGGGCGTCGTCGCCCTGGTCCTGGGCCTGGCCTTCACCGCCGGCTTCCTGGCCCGCGGCGCCGATGGCGCGGCCCGCGCCGAGATCGCCAAGCTCCAGGCCGAATTCGACCAGCAGGCGCGTGAACTCGCCGCCGCCCGCGACGAGGCCCAGCTCGAGGTCAACGCCATCGCCGCCCGCGTCGGCGAGCTGCAGGCCCAGGCCAACCGCCTCAACGCCCTTGGCGACCGCCTGACCCAGGTGGGCAAGCTCAAGGACGGCGAATTCAACTTCAACGAGCTGCCCGGCCAGGGCGGCGCCGAATCCGCCGAAGACGTGCCCGCCGGCGACCTGCTCTCGAGCCTCGACGCGCTGGAAGCGCAGTTCGCGCACTCGGGCCGCCAGCTCTCCGTGCTCGAATCGATGCTGTTCAACCAGAAGCTCGAGAACAAGCGCACCCCGGCCGGCATGCCGGCGCCGGGCTACATCTCGTCGCGCTACGGCGGCCGCAACGACCCCTTCGGCCGAGGCCGCGCCCACCACGCCGGCATCGACATCGACGCCAACACCGGCGACCCGGTGACCGCCGCCGCCGAGGGCGTGGTGAGCTACTCCGGCGTGCGCAGCGGCTATGGCAACGTCGTCGAAATCGACCACGGCAACGGCTACAAGACGCTGTACGCCCACAATTCCGCCAACCTGGTGCGCTCGGGCGACATCGTCCGCGCCGGCCAGCAGATCGCCAGGGTCGGCTCCACCGGCCGCTCCACCGGCTCGCACCTGCACTTCGAAGTGCAGCTCAACGGCCGCCAGGTGAACCCGCGCCAGTACCTGGACAAGGCGCGCGGCTGAGGTTCCGGGCCGGGGCTTGATACCCCGGCCACCGTCCCCAAGTTAGACTAGACGGCCGCGACGCCCCCCGGGCAGCCGCGGCCTTTTTGCTTGCGCGCCTTGCGCGTCCCGCCACCAACCGGCTTTTCCAATGCTCAACAGCTTGCTCACCCGCATCTTCGGCAGCCGCAACGAACGACTGCTCCGCCAGTTCCAGAAGAACGTCGCCAAGATCAACGCACTCGAGCCGGGGCTGGAAAAGCTCGACGACGACGCCCTCCGGGCCAAGACCGATGAATTCCGCGCCCGCATCGCCGCCGGCGCCAGCCTCGACGACCTGCTGCCGGAAGCCTTCGCGGTCTGCCGCGAGGCGTCCCGCCGCGTCCTCGGCCTGCGCCACTACGACGTGCAGCTGATCGGCGGCATGGTGCTGCACTCGGGCCGCATCGCCGAGATGCGCACCGGCGAAGGCAAGACCCTCGTGGCCACCCTGCCCACCTACCTCAACGCGCTCGCCGGCAAGGGCGTGCACGTGGTGACGGTGAACGACTACCTGGCCAAGCGCGACTCGGCCTGGATGGGCCGCCTGTACAACTTCCTGGGCATGAGCGTCGGCGTGGTCTACCCGGGCATGCCGCATTCCGACAAGAAGGGCGCCTACGCCGCCGACATCACCTACGGCACCAACAACGAATACGGCTTCGACTACCTGCGCGACAACATGGCGCTGGCCAAGGAAGACCGCTTCCAGCGCGGCCAGTTCTTCGCCATCGTCGACGAGGTGGACTCGATCCTCATCGACGAGGCCCGCACCCCGCTGATCATCTCCGGCCCGGCCGACGAATCGCCCGAGCTCTACATCAAGGTCAACCGCGTCGTTCCCAAGCTGATCAAGCAGGAATCGGAAACCGGCGAGGGCGACTTCTGGGTGGACGAGAAGGGCAAGCAGGCCCACCTGTCCGAGCAGGGCATGGAGCACGCCGAGGAGCTGCTGCGCGAGGCCGGCATCATCGCCGAGGGCGACAGCCTGTACTCCGGCAACAACCTGGCCGTGGTGCACCACCTCAACGCCGCGCTGCGCGCGCACGCCATCTACCAGCGCGACGTGGACTACATCGTCCGCGACGGCGAGGTGGTGATCGTCGACGAGTTCACCGGCCGCACCCTGCCGGGCCGCCGCTGGTCCGACGGCCTGCACCAGGCGGTGGAGGCCAAGGAAGGCGTGCCGATCCAGCGCGAGAACCAGACGCTGGCCTCGATCACCTTCCAGAACTACTTCCGCATGTACGCCAAGCTCGGCGGCATGACCGGCACGGCCGACACCGAGGCCTACGAGTTCCAGACCATCTACGGCCTCGAAGTGGTGGTCATCCCGACCCACCGCCCGATGGTGCGCAAGGACCACGCCGACCTGGTCTACCTGGCCCGCCCGGCCAAGTTCAACGCGGTGATCGAGGACATCAAGGACTGCTACTCGCGCGGCCAGCCCGTGCTGGTGGGCACCACCTCGATCGAAACCTCGGAACTGCTGGCCACCCAGCTCAAGAAGGCCGGCATCCCGCACGAGGTGCTCAACGCCAAGCAGCACGAGCGCGAGGCGCAGATCGTCGCCAACGCCGGCCGCCCGAAGGCGGTCACCATCGCCACCAACATGGCCGGCCGCGGCACCGACATCGTGCTCGGCGGTTCGCTCGAGGCCGAGCTGCACGCGCTCGGCGAAGGCGCCAGCGACGCCGACAAGGCCCGCGTGAAGGCCGACTGGCAGAAGCGCCACGACGAGGTGAAGGCCCTGGGCGGCCTGCACATCATCGGCACCGAACGCCACGAGAGCCGCCGCATCGACAACCAGCTGCGCGGCCGCGCCGGCCGCCAGGGCGACCCGGGTTCGTCGCGCTTCTACCTCTCGCTCGAAGACAACCTGATGCGCATCTTCGCCGCCGACTGGGTGCAGAAGGCGATGCGCGGCATGGGCATGAAGGAAGACGACGTCATCGAGTCGGGCCTGGTCACCAAGCAGATTCAGAACGCCCAGCGCAAGGTCGAGTCGCACAACTTCGACATCCGAAAGAACCTGCTCGA
This sequence comes from Arenimonas sp., assembly GCF_041913985.1. Taxonomy (GTDB): domain Bacteria; phylum Pseudomonadota; class Gammaproteobacteria; order Xanthomonadales; family Xanthomonadaceae; genus Arenimonas. The sequence continues at coordinate 1,894 of NZ_JAYSEG010000004.1, read as the reverse complement.
CTTCGACGACGTCGCCAACGACCAGCGCAAGGTCATCTACCAGCAGCGCAACGAGCTGCTGGAGTCCGACTCGGTGGAAGAGGCGGTCAACGCCATCCGCGAGGACGTTCTGGCCGAGATCACCCGCCGCCACGTGCCGGCCGATTCCATCGACGAGCAGTGGGACCTGCCGCTGCTCGAGCGCACCCTGGCCGACGAATACGGCCTGGTGGTCGACCTGCAGGGCCCGGCCAAGACCGAGGAGGCGATCGACGCCGACCGCATCCTCGAGCTGGTGCAGCAGGCCGGCGAGCGCCTGTTCGCCGACAAGCAGGCCCAGCTGGGCCCCGAGATGATGCGCCACCTGGAAAAGCACCTGATGCTCAACGTGCTCGACCAGAACTGGAAGGAGCACCTGGCGCGCATGGACTACCTGCGCCAGGGCATCCACCTGCGCGGTTACGCGCAGAAGCAGCCGAAGCAGGAGTACAAGCGCGAGAGCTTCGAGCTGTTCACCGAGATGCTCGACAAGGTGAAGCTGGAAGTGGTGTCGCTGCTGGCCCGCGTGCGCATCCGCAACGAGGAGGAGGTCGCCGCGATGGAGGCCGCCGAGCGCCAGCGCCTGGCGGCGCAGGAGCGCAAGATGCAGTTCCAGCACCCGGAGACGGGCGGCTACGGCACCGAGGACGAGGCCGCCCAGGCCCAGGCGCTGGCCGCGGAAGGCCAGGGCGTGCTGGCCGGCACCTTCACCCGCGACGAGCCCAAGGTCGGCCGCAACGACCCTTGCCCCTGCGGCAGCGGCAAGAAGTTCAAGCAGTGCCACGGCAAGCTCGACTGACCGAGGAACCCCGGCCGGATGCCCGCCGACCGACCTAAGCCCGTGCACGTGGTCGCGGCCGTCCTCCGGGACGCCCGCGGCCGGATCCTGCTGGCCCGGCGCACCGCCGGGCGCGACCTGGCCGGCGCCTGGGAGTTCCCGGGCGGCAAGGTGGAGCCGGGCGAAACCGCGCTGCAGGCGCTCGACCGCGAACTGCACGAAGAGCTGGGCATCCGCGTGGTGGGGGCCGAACCGCTGGTGGCGGTGCCCCAGGCCTACCCGTCCAAACGCATCGTGCTGGACGTCTACACCGTCACCGCCTTCGAGGGCACGCCCCGCGGCCGCGAGCGCCAGGCCCTGGCCTGGACCCCGCCCGAGAAGCTGCGCGACTACCCCATGCCCCCGGCCGACCGCCCCGTCGTGGCGGCCCTGACCAGCCCGGCGCGCTACCTCATCAGCCCGGAGCCGGAAGACCCGGCCGCGTGGCTGGCCAAGCTGGAGAAGGCGCTGAAGGCCGGCATCCGCCGCATCCAGTTGCGCGCCCGCGGCCTGCCGCCGCGCGCCCTGGCCGACCTGGCCATGGACGCCCGCACCCGCTGCCACGCCGCCGGCGCCGAACTGCTGGTCAACGGCGAACCCGGCCTGGCCGCCGACCTGGGCCTGGGCCTGCACCTGCGCTCCAGCCAGCTGATGGGCCTGCAGGCGCGTCCGCTGCCGCCAGGGCAGCTCGTGGGAGCCTCCTGCCACGATGCGGACGAACTGGCCCATGCGGAGCGCCTGGGCCTGGATTTCGCCGTCCTTGGCCCCGTGCGGGCCACCGAGAGCCATCCGGGGGCCGCGCCCCTGGGCTGGGACCGGTTCGCGGCGCTGCGCGAAGCGGTGTCGCTGCCGATCTACGCCCTGGGCGGAATGCGCCCCGCCGACGTGGCCACGGCGCGCCGGCACGGCGGGCAGGGCGTGGCGGGCATCCGGGCCTTCTGGCCGCGTTGAGGGCCCCCTGTAGGAGCGGGGGGTGGCCCCCCCCGGATCCCGGCGGGGGGGGCGGGGGGATCCCCGCGGTGGTTGGGTTTTGTGGGGGGGTTGGGGGGGGGGGGGGGG
>NZ_JAYSEG010000003.1:0-125601 GCF_041913985.1 Arenimonas sp. | reverse complement strand
GGTGGCCAGCGTGAGAGTCCTCGCCGCCCGGCGGCGGGTGTGGGTTCGAGGCGGGCACACCGATGCCTCCGGTGTCTGACCGGACTTTCCGGGCTTGGCGAGGAGCTTTACGCCTCGGCCCCACCTCCGCCGCCGGGCGGCGAGCCGGTTCGTACTGGCCGTCTTCCATGCTGGCGAAGCAGCCACATCCCGCGTCCGGAGGGACGCGAACGACAGGTCATGTCCTGGTTCGTGCCCGAAACGATTTAGCCCAGCCTGATCAGCAAGAAAAGAGCCACGCCTTGGCCCTGAACGTCACGCGCAAGCATCGGAGCGGACAGCCACGGGCCTTTCGTCCAGCCAACCGGCTGCCCCGTACCGGACGCGCTGTGAAGGCGAGGGTCGATTCCCGCGAAATAAAGGCTCCACTGAGCGGGAATCGACCCTCGCCTTCGCGGTGGGGCCGGCGCCAGACCAATGGACAGCGAAGAACCACCCAGTCCAATCCGGACTTGGGAGAAGAACCTACCTTCTTCTATTTCTTCAGAGGCCGGAGCCAGAAGGTGAGGGGTTTTTCGGTGGGGGCGGGTTCGCCGATTTCCTGCCAGGCCAGGTGCACCGTCAGGCCGGGCTGGCGCACGTAGCCGCGTTTGGCCCAGAAGGCCTCGTTGCCGCGGTGGCCGGCGGGGCGGCGCGGATCGGCGGGGTCGCGGTCGACGGCGCAGAAGCCGGTCCAGGCGAATCGCCCCAGCGCCGCCGCGTGCGCCTCGCGCTCGTCGAAGAAGCGGTGGCCCAGGCCCAGGCCGCGGTACCCGGGCAGCAGCACCGATTCGCCGAAATAGAACACGTCGTCGACGGAGCGGCCGGCGTCGCGGAACGGCCGCCGGAACTCCTCGGTGTCGTCGGCCAGCGGCAAGCCGGTGGAGGCGCCCACCACCGCGTCGCCGTCGAAGGCCAGCACGAATACGCTGTCGGGCGAGCGCGCATAGGCCTGCAGGTAACCGCGCTCGTAATCCAGGTCGCCGGCGTAGAGGTAGGGCCAGTCGCGGAACACGGCGATGCGCAGCCGCGCCACCGCGTCCAGCCACGGCCCGAGCGCGTCGCCGGCGAGGCGCCGGACCTGGATATCCGCCGCCATCTCAGCCGCGCTTCTTTTCGATCCACGCATCCACGCGGCGCTCGAGCAGCGCCAGCGGCAGGTCGCCGCCGGTGAGCACCAGGTCGTGGAAGTCGCGCAGCGCGAACTCCGGGCCCAGCGCGGCCTGCGCGCGCGCCCGCAGTTCCAGGATCTTGTTCATGCCCACCTTGTAGGCCAGCGCCTGGCCCGGCATCACCAGGTAGCGCTCGATCTCGGCCACCACGTCGGTTTCGGGCATGCCGGTCTTGTCGAGCATGTAGGCGATGGCCTGCTCGCGGGTCCAGCGCTGGTCGTGCAGGCCGGTGTCCACCACCAAGCGCACGGCGCGGAACATCTCGGCCTGCAGGCGGCCCAAGTTGTCGAGCGGCGCGTCCTGGAAGCCCACTTCCCAGGCCAGCCGCTCGGTGTACAGCGCCCAGCCCTCGGAGAAGGCGGTGAACGGCAGGATCTTGCGGAACGTGGGCACGCCCGTCAGCTCCTGCTGGATCGTGGTCTGGAAATGGTGGCCCGGAATGGCCTCGTGGTAGGCCAGGGTGCGCATGCCGAACTTCGCCACCTCGGCGGTGTTGCGCAGGTTGATGTAGAAGATGCCCGGGCGCGAGCCGTCGAAGGCCGGCGGGTTGTAGTAGGCGCCCGGCGCGGTCTTCTCGCGGAACTCGGGCACGCGCTCGACCTTCACGCCCATCTTCGGCCGCACGTTGAAGTAGTCGCCGATGCCGGCGTCCACCTCCTCGATGATGCGCGTGAAGTCGGCGATGATCGCCGCGCGGCCGGCATCGGTGTCGGGGTAGAGCTGGTCCTCGCGGGCCGCGAGCTGCTGCACCCGGGCGCCGACGGAGCCTTCCACCAGGCCTTCGGCCACCAGGATGGCGTCCATCTCGGCCTCGATGCGCGCCACCTCGTCCAGGCCCAGCTGGTGGATCTGCGCGGGCGTCATGTCGGTGCTGGTGTGCATGCGCGCCGACCAGGCGTAGAAGTCCGCGCCGTCCGGCAGCGCCCACACGCCGTTATTGCCCTTGGTGAGCGGCAGCAGGCGGTCGTAGTAGGCGATGAAGCGCCCGAACCCCGGGTACACGGCCTGGTTGATGGCGGCTTCCACCTGCGCCAGCAGTTCGTCGCGCGCCGCCGCGTCCACGGTGCCGGCGGGCAGCTTGTCGAGCTTCTCCACGAACGAGGTGTAGAGGATGTTGCCGGTGGCCGGCGTGGCGGTGAAGGCGCGCATCTCGGCCAGCACCTTCTCGACCACGAAGGTGGGCGGCAGGATGCCGGCGGCCTCGCGGGCCTCCAGGCCTTCCATCACCTGCGCCACCATCACCGGGGTCTTGCCCAGGCGCGCCACGTAGGCCTCGGCGTCGGCCTGCGAGGCGACGCCGTGCTGGGTGGCCAGGAAGGTGACGAAGTTGCTCTGCACGCCGAACAGCTGGTTGAGCGGGTAGTTGTGCAGTGCGAAGCGCTCGCCGTCCTGCTGGATGGCCAGGAAGTACTCGAGCACGTCGTAGGACAGGCGGGTGTTCTCGTCGAGCGACTCGCGGTCGTACTCGCGCAGGGTGGCCAGGTCCTCGCGCAGCTTGGCCTGCATGGCCTGCTCGCGGGCCGGGGAGCGGTCGGTCAGGTCGTCGGAGTACCAGTCCAGCCAGGACGGCAGCATGCCCAGCGAGGTCAGCATCTCCGGGTCGTCCACCGCGTATTCGATGAAGACCCGCTCGAAGAACCATTCCACCTTCAGCGGCTTGCCGTAGACGGTGTGCAGGCCGAGCGCGGTGGCGGCGGCCAGCAGGGCGAACAGGGTCCAGGCGGTGAGCTTGAAAAGGGTTTTCATCGGGCCTCCGGAAGGTCCCCGAACCTTAGCAGAGCCCCGGCCTTTTCCGCCCGGCCGGGCCCGTCGGGCGCTAGACTGGCGGGCATGAACTACCGCCACGGATTCCACGCCGGCAACCACGCGGACGTGCTCAAGCACCTCGTCCTGGTCGCCCTGCTCGATGCGCTCAAGCGCAAGGACGCCCCCTTCTTCGTGCTCGACACCCACGCCGGGCGCGGCCGCTACGACCTTGGCGGCAGCCAGGCCAAACGCACCGGCGAAGCCCGGGCCGGCATCCAGAAGCTCTGGGACGACCCGCCCGCCGGCCCGCCCGCGCTGGCCGCCTACCTGGCCGCGCTCGACGCCGCCCGCGCCGGCGCGCCCGACACCTACCCCGGCTCGCCGCTGCTGGTCTCGCACGCCCTGCGCGCCCAGGACCGGCTGGTGGCCTGCGAACTGCTGCCCGAGGAATCGGCCGCGCTCAAGGACCTGCTCGCCGCCGATCCGCGCTGCCACGTGCAGCAGCGCGACGGCTACGGCGCGGTCAAGGCCCTGCTGCCGCCGCGCGACGGCAACACCCGCATCGGCCGCGCGCTGGTGCTCGTCGACCCGCCCTACGAGGCCCAGGAAGGCGAATACCCGCTCATCGTGGCGGCGCTGCGCGAGGGCCTCGAGCGCATGCCGCAGGCCATGTTCGCCCTCTGGTACCCCATCAAGCAGCGCGCCACCCTGCAGCCGCTGATGCGCAAGGTGGCCGGCCTGCCCATCAAGTCGGCGCTGGCCATCGAACTGCTCGTGCGGCCCGACGACTCCCCGCTGCGCATGAACGGCAGCGGCATGCTGCTGGTCAACCCGCCCTGGCAGATCGAAAAGGCCATCGAACCCGCGCTCAAGCCGCTTGCCCGCGCCATGGGCGACGAAGGCGCCTCCTGGCGACTCACCTGGATCAAGCAGGAAACCCCGTGACCACCCACGCCCCCAAGCACGCCCGCTACGCCTACCGCGGCCCGGTGCCGCACGAAGTGATCAAGACGGTGGAATTCACCCTGCCGCCGCTGCAGCCGGGCGAAGCGCGGGTGGCGGTGCTGGCGGCGCCGGTGAACCCCAGCGACATCCTCACGCTCACGGGCGAATACGGCCTGCTGCCGCCGCTGCCCGCCGTGGGCGGCAACGAGGGCGTGGGCCGGGTCGAGGAAATCGCCGGCGAGCCCAATGGCCTGGAAGTGGGCGACGTGGTGCTGCTGCCCGTGGGCTGCGGCACCTGGAGCACCCACCTGCACCTGCCGGTGAAGTCGCTGGTGCCGCTGCCGCACGACGTCGACCCGGTGCAGCTTTCCATGCTCACCGTGAACCCGCCCACCGCGCTGCTGATGCTCAGCGAGTTCGTCGAGCTGCAGCCCGGCGACTGGGTGATCCAGAACGCCGCCAATTCCGCCGTGGGCGGTTACCTGGCCCAGCTGGCCAAGCGCCGCGGCATCAACGTGGTCAACGTGGTGCGGCGCGAATCGGCCATCGAGGCGGTGTGGGCGGCCGGCGGCGAGCACGTGCTGGTGGACGCCGAGGACCTGCCCAAGCGCGTGCGCGACCTGGTGGGCGAAGTGCACGTGCGGCTGGCGGTGGACTGCGTCGGCGGCGTGCACACCGAGCACCTGGCGCGCTGCCTGGCGGCCGGCGGTACCCTGGTGAACTACGGCTCGATGAGCGGCGAGCGCTGCATGATCTCGCCGCGCTACTTCGTCTTCAACGACCTCACCCTGCGCGGCTTCTGGCTGTCGCAGTGGTTCAAGCGCGCGCCGGCCGAGCGCCGCCGCGCCGTGTTCGCGGAACTGGCGGGGCTGGTGGCCGACGGCACCCTGCATGCCCGCGTGCAGGACCACTACTCCATCGACCACGTCGCCGAGGCGGTGCGCGCCGCGCACGCCGGCGCCCGCAGCGGCAAGATCATCATCGAGCCGAACGGGCCGCCGCGCGCGGCGATCTGAGCACGCCGCGCCTCACTCGTAGCGCAGCGCCTCGATCGGGTCCAGGCTGGCGGCCTTCGAGGCCGGCATGATGCCGAACACCACGCCCACCAGGGCCGAGAAACCCGCGGCCGCCACCACCACCCACACCGGCACCTGCGCCGGCGGGAAGTTCGGGATCACCGACGCGACGCCCACGCCCGCGGCGTAACCCAGCACGATGCCGATCAGCCCCCCCAGCAGCGCCAGCAGGCCGGCCTCGAGCAGGAACTGCACCAGGATGTCGCGACGGGTGGCGCCCAGCGCCTTGAGGATGCCGATTTCGCGGGTGCGCTCGGTGACCGACACCAGCATGATGTTCATGATGCCGATGCCGCCGACCAGCAGCGAAATGCTGACCACGCCGGCCACCACCGCGGTGGCGGTGCCAGTGACCTGCTCGAACTGCTTCACGAACGAATCGGCCGCTTCGACCCGGAAGTCGTCGTCCTGGCCGGGCTTGAGCTTGCGCGAGGCGCGGATGGCGCGCTTGACGCGCTCGCGCACCACTTCCACCTGCGAAATGTCGGGCACGTTGAAGGACACCGACATGAAGGGCTGGGTGTTGTTGCCGCTCATGGCCCGGCCCACGTCGAAGGGGATCACGACGTAGTTGTCCTGGCTGAAGCCCAGCAGCTCGCCCTGGCGCTGCATCACGCCCACCACCTTGAACCACTCGTTGCCGATGCGGATGTACTCGCCCACGGGGTTCTCGGGCAGTTTCAGGTCGTCGATCACCTGGGTGCCGATGACCACCACGCGCCGCCGGCCCTGGTCGTCGCTGGGCGCCAGGAAGCGGCCGCGCTCGGGGTAGCGGCCGCGCACGGCCTGGAACTCGGCCGTGGTGGCCAGCACCTGCGGGCTGGAGGTGCGGCCGCGGTAACTGGTGCCGGCCACGGCCACCTGCATCATCGGCGTCACCTGGTCCACGCCCGGCACGCGGTAGCGCAGCACGTCCAGGTCCTTGAAGGTGATGAAGTTGATGCGGCCGGTGCGGAAGTTCTCGTTGTTGTTCTCGGCGCGCAGGTTCATGGTGCTGCCGCCGAGGTCGGCGAACTGGTTCGAGATCGAGGCCGAGAAGCCCTGCACCAGCGACACCACCGCGATCACCGACGCGGTGCCGATCAGGATGCCCAGCGTGGTGAGGAAACTGCGCATCCGGTGCGCCATCAGGCTGGTGAGCGCGGCGCGGAAGGCTTCGAGGAAGGCGTACATGTCAGGCCACCTGCGCACGGGCGGGGTTGAGGGTGTCTTCGACGACCTTGCCGTCGCTGACGCGGATGGTGCGGCGGCAGTGCGCGGCGATGTCGGGCTCGTGCGTCACCACCACCACGGTCTGGCCGGCGCGGTGCAGCTCGTCGAACAGCGCCATGATCTCGGCCGAGGTCTTGGAATCGAGGTTGCCGGTGGGTTCGTCGGCCAGCAGGATGGACGGGTTGCCCACCAGCGCGCGCGCCACGGCCACGCGCTGGCGCTGGCCGCCGGAGAGCTGGTTCGGGCGGTGGCCCAGCCGGCTGCCCAGGCCCACCTGCTCGAGCGCGCGGGTGGCCCGCGCCTTGCGCTCGGCGCGCGGCATGCCGCGGTACACCAGCGGCTGCATCACGTTCTCGAGCACCGTCATGCGCGGCAGCAGGTGGAAGGACTGGAACACGAAGCCGATTTCCTTGTTGCGCACGTGCGCCAGCTCGTCGTCGCCGAGCTGCGAGGTGTCGCGGCCGTTGAGCTCATAGGTGCCCTCGCTGGGCGTGTCCAGGCAGCCGATCAGGTTCATCAGCGTGGACTTGCCCGAGCCCGAGGGGCCGATCAGGGCCACGTACTCGTTGCGGTCGATGAACAGGTCGACGCCGTTTAGGGCGAGTACTTCTTCCTCGCCCATCAGGTAGCGCTTGACGATGCCGGTGAGGCGGATCATCCGGCGTCGTCCTCGCCGTCGGCGGCGGCTTCGGCCTCGCCGTCCTTGCCCTTGTCCTTGCCCTCCTCGTCGCGCAGCTTGCCTTCGACGCGGTCGCCGTCGCGCAGGCCGCGCACCACCTTGGCCGGCCCGACGATGACCCGGTCGCCCGCCTGCAGGCCCTTGGCGATGGCCTCCCAGCGGTCGTCCGACAGGCCCACTTCCACTTCCACCTTGCGGGCGGTGCCGTCGCGGTCCACCCACACGTGGCGCCTGACCTGCTTGTCCTCGGATTCCTCCGTGGCCACCGCTTCCACCGGCACGGCCAGCGACTTGCCGCCGTCGCCCAGGAAGATGTCGGCGCGCGCGCTCATGCCCGAGCGCAGCGCCATGTCCTTGGGCACGTCCAGCAGCACCGTCACCTCGTAGGCGCGGCCCTGGGCCTCGAGCGTCGGCGCCAGCGCGATCTTGGCCACCTTGCCCTTGAGCGCGGTGTCCTGGAAGGCGGCGGCGTACACGTCGGCGGCCTGGCCCAGGCTGATGCGGGCGATGTCGGCCTCGTCCACCTTCAGCTCGGCCTGGATGGCCGAGGTGTCGGCGATCTTCATCAGCGAGGCGCCGGCCAGCGCGTTCGTGGACGGGATGGCCGTTTCGCCCACCTTGATCGGCAGGTCGACGATGGTGCCGGCGATGGGCGAGAGGATGTCGGTCTTGGCCAGCTGCTCGCGCGCCTCTTCCAGGATGGCGTCGGCACGGCGCAGGGCCTCCTCGCTGCTCTGCAGCTCGACCTTCGCCAGGTCGCGCGCGTTGCGCAGGTCGTCGTAGTCGCTCTGGCCGATCATCTTGCGCGCGAGCAGCGATTCGCCGCGGGTGAGCCGGGTTTCGGCCAGGGCCAGGGCCAGGCGCTGGCGCTCGATGCTGATCAGGCTCTGGCGGCGGCTGGCCTGCTCGCGGTCGATGGCGTTGCGGTAGGTTTCCGGGTCCAGGCGCAGCAGCAGCTGGCCCTTCTCCACCGTGTCGCCCTCGGCCACCAGGATCTCGCGCACCTTGGCCACCACTTCCGAGGTCAGGTTCACCTCGGTCAGGTAGGCCAGCACGCCGGAGGCGAGGATGGTGGGCCGGATTTCCTGCTCGGCCGCCTCCACCACCTCGACTTCGGTGCGCGCTTCGCCGCGCCCGGCCTTGATGAGCAGGGGCACGGCCACCACCGCCACGAGGGCGGCCGCGGCCACCCATTTCTTGTTGATCTTCATCGATGCTTCCGTTGTGGGGCGGGGCTCAGAGCGCGGCGAACAGCGCCATCACGCCGTAGATGACGACCGAGGGCAGCACGGCGACGGTGACCGCCTGGCCCCAGCCGGTGCGGAACCAGGTCTTCCAGCCCAGCGCGGCCAGGAACCAGACCCAGAAATTGAGCAGGCTGAAGCTGCGGGCCAGCATCAGCCAGTCGTGGTCGAGCGGCAGCTGCACGAACAGCGGGTCGACGTTGAGCAGCTGCAGGCTTTCGAACGACACCTGGTTGGAGCTGGTGAACAGGGCCCCCAGCACCACCAGGTTGCCCAGCACCATCGGCATGCTCGACCAGGCCACCAGCGCCAGGCCGCGGCGGAAGCCCACCGCGTTGCCCGTGACCTTGCCGGCCAGCAGGTAGTAAAGCGCCATCACGGCGAACACCAGGCCCATGAACAGCACCACCATCGGCCCGGCGAAGTAGGCCGAGGCGCGCGCACCCGGCATGAACTGCTTGGCCTGCTCGACCTCGGCCGCGCTCATGTCGCGCTGGGCCTGCATCTGGGCCACCTGGTGGCCGGAGAACCACTCGGGGTCCACGGTGAGGAAATAGGCGGTGGTGGAGACGACGCCAAGCACCGCCAGCAGCAGCAAGGGCAGCCAGAAGCCGGGCTTCTCCTTCAGGTCGGCGAACACCTTGGCCGGCTCGAGGAAGATGTTGATCAGGTGGGACATGCAAGGCTCCTTGGTCTTGGCGCGGCGCGACTCCCCTTGAATCGCCCTGCGCAGGATAGGGCACGCGGCCCTTGAGAACCATGGACGGAAGCAAGGCGCCGGATGTGACAATGATCATCCCGCCCCGTCCCCCGGAGTCCCGATGCGCCTGTTTTCCGCCCTGTTCCTGCTGCTCGCCGCCGGCCTGGTTTCCGCCGCCGCGCCCGACCGCCGCATCGCCATCACGGTGGACGACCTGCCCTGGGCCAGCCTGGGCGACGGCGCCGGCCGCCCGCTGGATGCCGCGATGCGGGAGCACCACGCCATGCTCATGGCGGCCCTGCGCGCCGGCGGCGACCCGGTGATCGGCTTCGTCAACGAAGGCAAGCTCGGCTTCGAGGGGGCGTCCCGCGAGGAACGCATCGCCATGCTGCGCGACTGGCTCGACGCCGGCGCCGAGCTGGGCAACCACACCCGCGGCCACGTCGACCTGCACGCCGTGGGGCTGGAGGCCTACCAGGCCGACATCCTGGCCGGCGAACAGGTGCTGCGCCCGCTGCTGGCCGAACGCGGCCAGAAGCCACGGTGGTTCCGCCACCCCTACCTGCGCGCCGGCACGTCGGCCGCCGACAAGGCGGCGCTGTCGGCCTTCCTGGCGGAGCACGGCTACCGCATCGCCCCCGTCACCGTGGACCACAGCGACTGGATCTGGGCGCGCGCCTACCGCAACGTGCTCGACGACGGCGCCGACGAGGCCACGCTCGCCCGCCTGCGCGAAGGCTACGTGCCCTACATGATGGCCAAGCTCGAGTACTACGAGCGCTTCTCCATCGCCCTGCTCGGTTACGCCCTGCCGCAGACCTGGCTGCTGCATGCCAACGAACTCAATGCCGCCACCTGGCCCGCGCTGATGGCGGGGCTGGACGCGCGCGGCTACCGGCGCGTCGCCATCGCCGAAGCCATGGCCGACCCGGCCTACGCCCGCGAGGACGCCTACACCGGCCGCTGGGGCCCGAGCTGGCTGCACCGCTGGGCCATGGCGGAGAAGAAGCCCGCCGCGTTCTACGCCGGCGAGCCGGAAACGCCGCGCTGGGTGCTCGACCTGGCGGGCGTGGACGCGGAATAGGCCTCAGGGCGCCGCGGCCGGCGCCACGCCGCGCGGCTCGAGGATGATGCGCCCGCGGCTGTAGTCGTAGACCACGTCGTAGCGGCTCAGGAAGCGCGCGCCGATGCGCCCGTTCTGGCCGGTGTCGATGACCTCGTCGCCGATCGAATAGCTGGCCGGCGTTTCCACCGCCGGCCCGTCGGCCAGGACCACCTGCACCGACGTGCCGCTCCGGTAGCGCGCCAGCCCGCCGACGAAACAGGCCGTGGTCTCCGTGCCGCCCGGCGGCACGGCGATGGCGTCGCTGGTCTGCGGGAACAGGCTCAGGTCGATCCCGGCGCCGCTGTCCACGTGCAGGCGCGCGTCGTAGGGGGCGCCATCGGGGCCCTGCACCCGGGCCTGCACGAAGGGCTGGCGGCCGCTGATCTCGGCCGGCACCACCCGGCCGTCGCCGCGGTAGTCGTAGGTCTCCGGGTCGTGCAGCACGAGTTCGCCGCGGGCATGGTCGACTTCCACCACGTAGCGGCTGAAGAGTTCGTGGCCGATGACGCCGCTGAAGGGCGGCGGCTCGATGGCCTTGTCGCACATCACCGAATCAAGCGGGATCGCCAGCACGGTCTGGTCGAGCAGCGCGAGCGGGCCGAAGTCGATGTCCAGCCCGGGCTGCACGGCGGCGGTGACCGTGGCCACGCCCTCGCCGGCGATCTTGCGCAGGCCGCTCATGTCGAGCTTGAGCGCGTCGGTCTTCGGGCTGGTGAGCAGCGTCAGCATGGAAGCGCCGGTGTCCACCACGAAATCCAGCGGCGGCGAGCCGTTGACGCTGGCCTGCACCACGATCCAACCCTTGTGCTCGCGGAACGGCAGACGCAGCGGCAGCGGCGAATCCAGCCGCGCCTCGGTGCCGTGGTTGGCGAAGTAGATCCGCGCCAGGTCGAGCTGGCTGCAGGAGGCCAGGCCCAGGGTAAGCGCCAGGGCCAGGCCCAGGCGATGCAGCGGGAACAGCGGCTTGTCCATGGCGACCTCGTGGGGAGGCAAGTGCGCGGCACTTGCGTGGCCGGGGAATGTGCGTTGAAATTTGAGCCTGTTTTTCAACACAGGCAAGCCAACTGATGGCACGGTCGCGCCGCCCCGCTCCCTCCCGCCCCGCCCGCTACCAGGACGTGGCCGACCCGGCGCACATCGCCCTGCTGGCCAGCCCGGTGCGCCAGGACATCGTCGACACGCTGGTGGCGCTGGGTGGCGAAGCCGACGTGGCGGCCGTGGCCCGGGAACTGGGCCGGCCCGCGGACGGGCTGTACTACCACTTCGAACGCCTGGCCGACGCCGGCCTGCTGCAGCGCCGCGACGAGGCCGGCGACGCGCGCCGCTACCGCGTCGGCACGCGCCGCGGCACGGCGCTGCGGCTGGTGTACGGCAAGCGCGCGGAAAGCGGCGAGGCCGTGCAGCAGGTGGTGGCCAAGCTGCTGCAGTCGGCCGGGCGCGACTTCCGTGAAGCGCTCGCCGACCCCAAGGTGCGCACCACGGGCGATGCGCGCGAACTCTGGGCCGGCCGCAGCCGCGGCTGGCTCGACGAAGAGGGCCTGCAGGAAGCCAACGCCCTGCTCGGCCGCCTGCTGGAACTGCTGCAGGGCCCGCGGCGGCCGGGCCAGGACCAGCTCTTCAGCCTGTCCTTCGTGCTGGCGCCGAAACCGCGCAAACCGGCACGGCGCGGCCGCCCAGCCGAGGAAGACTGAGCCCGGCCCGTCCCGGGCACCGGGCCGGCCAAGGCCGGGCGTCCCAGGCCGTTAATTCCATTATTGCAACGATAGCTTGTTCTAAATCTGTATTGATGCGTTCATTGACGCCGCCGATACTTTGCTCCGAGCCCACGCCCCACCCCGGAGCCCACCATGCAACCCGCCTACCTGCTGCTCGGCCGCCTCGGCCTCGCCACCCTCTTCGTGCTGACCAGCCTCGCCTCGCGGCGGGACGCCATGAAGGCGGGTGCGCTGTGATCGCCCTGCGCCCCGCCGCCGAGCGCGGCCATGCCAACCACGGCTGGCTTGATTCCTGGCACAGCTTCTCGTTCGCCGACTACCGCGACCCGGCGCACGTGCACTGGGGCCCGCTGCGCGTGATCAACGAAGACCGCGTGGCCGCCGGCCAGGGCTTCGGCACGCACGGCCACCGCGACATGGAGATCATCAGCTACGTGATCGACGGCGCGCTCGGCCACAAGGACTCGATGGGCAACGCCGCCAGCATCGTGCCCGGCGAAGTGCAACGGATGAGCGCCGGCACCGGCGTGACGCACTCGGAGTTCAACCACAGCGCCACCGGCACCACGCACTTCCTGCAGATCTGGATCATCCCGAAGTTCATGGGCGTGAAGCCGGGTTACGCGCAGAAGACCTTCACCGACGCCGAGAAGCGCGGCCGCCTGCGCCTGGTGGTCAGCCCCGACGGTGCGGAAGGCTCGGTGGACATCCACCAGGACGCGCGGATGTACGCGGGCTTGTTCGACGGCGACGAAAGCGCCGAGCTGGCGCTGGCGCCGGGCCGCCTGGGCTACGTGCACGTGGTGCGCGGCGCGCTGGAGGTGAACGGCCAGGCGCTGGGCGCGGGCGACGCGCTCAAGCTGCGCGACGAACCGCGCGTGACGCTGCGCGCCGGCCGTGAGGCCGAAGTGCTGGTGTTCGACCTGCCTCCGCTGGACTGAAACCCGCGGCGCGGGCTTGGGCATAATCGGGCGGTCCCTTCCCAAGGAGCCGCCCCTTGCGCACCCCCGTTCTCGCCCTGCCCCTGCTGCTGGCCGCACTGCCGGCCTTCGCCTCCGCCCCCGACCTGGCGCCGGTGGCGGAGGCCGCGCGCAAGACCTTCGAGGTGCCGGGCATCGCCGTCGCCATCGTCAAGGACGGCGAGCTGGTGTACGCCGAAGGCTTCGGCGTGCGCGAGCAAGGCAAGCCGGCGCCGGTGGACGCCGACACGCGCTTCGCCATCGCCTCGCAGACCAAGGCCTTCACCTCGGCGGCGCTGTCGATCCTGGCCGACGAGGGCAAGCTTTCGCTCGACGACCGCGTCATCGACCACCTGCCCTGGTTCCAGATGAGCGACCCGTACGTGACGCGGGAAATGCGCCTGCGCGACCTGCTCACCCACCGCAGCGGCCTGGCCCTGGGCGCCGGCGACCTGCTGTTCTGGCCCACCACGCAGTACTCCACCCGCGAGATCGTGCAGCGGCTGCGGCACGTGCCGCTGGCCACCAGCTTCCGCGCCGACTACGCCTACGACAACGTGCTCTACGCCGTGGCGCAGCTGGTGATCGAGGAGGTCTCGGGCCAGGCCTACAGCGATTTCCTGCGCGAGCGCATCTTCGCCCCCGTGGGCCTGCGCGACACCGTGGTCAACAGCGACTACCTGCCCGCCGGCGCCAACGCCGCCGTGGGCCACGCCCAGCCCGGCTTCAGCGGCCCGCTGGTGACGGTGCCGCCGATGACCTGGAGCAACAACCAGGGCGCCGGCGGCATCTACGCCAGCGTCAACGACCTGGCCAAGTGGATGCGCGTGCAGCTCGACGGCGGCGTGCTGGGCAAGGACGAGGCCGGCAAGGAGCGCCGCCTGTTCAGCGCCGAACGCCACCGCGCAATGTGGGAGCTGGTGACGCCCATCCGCATCCCCGCCGAACCCGCCGTGCCGGCCCTGGCGCCGGCGCTGCCGCAATTCGCCGGCTACGGCGAGGGCTGGTCGCTCAGCGAATACCGCGGCAGGAAGCTAGTGTGGCACACCGGCGGCTGGCCGGGCATGGTGTCGCGCGTCACCCTGGTGCCGCAGCTCGACCTCGGCATCGTGGTGCTCACCAACCAGGAAGTGGGCGCGGCCTTCAACGCCGTCACCATGGAAGCGCTGGACCACTACCTGCAGGCACCCGACACCGACTGGGTGGCGGCCTACGCCGCGGCCGTGGCTAAGGCCCGCTCGGGCGCCGACGAAAAGTGGACCGCGCACCAGGCCGCGCGCGACAAGCGCAGCAAACCCTCGCTGCCGCTGGCGGCTTACGCCGCGACCTACCGCGACCCGTGGTACGGCGACGTCACCGTGGCGCTGGAAGGCAAGGCGCTGGTGATGCGCTTCGCCAAGACCGCGGCGCTGGTGGGCACCCTCGAGCACTGGCAGCACGACACCTTCCTGGTGCGCTGGCACGACCGCGCGCTCAACGCCGACGCCTTCGCCAGCTTCGACCTGACGCCCGACGGCAAGGTGCGGGAGCTGCGCATGGAAGCCGCGTCCTCGCTCACCGACTTCAGCTTCGACTTCCACCACCTGCGGCTGGTGCCGCAGGCGGCAAAGGCGCCCTGACGAGGGCTCAGGCCGCGACGAAGCGCTCCGCGATCTCCGCCAGCCTGGCCGGCGCCGCTTCCGCCGGCCGCGCCTGCTCGGCCTGCAGCGGGCAGGTCTTGAGCATGTAGGACGCGTCGTAGCTCAGGCGTTCCACCAGGAAATCCACGAAGGCGCGCACCTTCGGCGACGGCACGCGGCCGCGGGTGAACACGGCGCTGAAGTCCACGGTCGGGCCGGCCCAGCCGGCCAGCACGCGCACGGCGCGGCCGCTTTCGACGAAAGGCTTGATGCTCACGTCGGCGGCCATCAGCAGGCCTTCGCCGCACAGCATGGCGCCCTGCAGCGGCGCCGGGTCGTTGGCCACCAGGATCGGGCTCACCGGGTAATCCGTCACGTCGCCGTCCACGCCCGCCTTCAGCGGCCAGTAGTAGCGGTTGCCATGGCGGTGCTTGGCGAAGGCCAGCACGCGGTGGTGCTGCAGGTCGTCCGGGTGCAGCGGTTCGCCGTGGCGGGCGATGTACTCGGGGCTGGCGTAAATCTGCGTGCGGAAGCTGTCGAGCCGGCGCGCCACCAGCGAAGAGTCCGGCAGGTTGCCGATGCGCAGGGCCACGTCGGTTTCGGTGGCGATCAGGTCGACGTTGTCGTTGGCCAGGTGCAGGTCGATGCGCACCTCGGGGTGGCGCTGGTGGAATTCGCCCAGCAGCGGCGAGATCCACAGGATGCCGATCGAATACGGCGCCGAAACGCGCAGCCAGCCGCGCGGGCCGCCCTGCAGCTGGCCGACCGCGCTCTCGGCCTCCTCCAGCTCGCGGGCGATGCGCACGCTGTGGTCGTGGTAGACCGCGCCGGCTTCGGTGAGCCCCAGCTTGCGCGTGGTGCGGTTGAGCAGCTGCGCGCCCAGGCGCTCCTCCAGCTCCTGCACCTTGCGGCTGACCGTGGTCTTGGGCAGGCCCAGCGTGCGGGCGGCGGCGGTGAAACTGCCCTGCTCCACCACCTTGGCGAAGATCAGGGTGTCGTTGAGGTCTCGGGACACGGGACAGCTCCTTGGGGGGGGCGTGAAGGGCGATTGGCCCGTTGGCGGGACAATTATTCCCTGAATTGCCGGCTTATCAAGTGCCGGTCGTCGGCCTAGATTGGCGCTCCCCGCCCGGGCTTCCCTGTTACATACCCTCCCCCGTAGGGAAGCCCGGGTTTCTTCACACCAGGACGCCACCATGGGCATTGTCCCGATTTATCCAGATAATGGGCTAGTCCGTCCCACAGGCGGGACAATCCGGAAGCCGGTGCTCGTCCTCGACGCCGCCGGCGAAGCCGCGGGCGCGGTGGTGACGGCCCTGCTGGCCAGCGGCCATCCGGTCATCGCCGCCTCGGCCGACGGCGCCTCGCCCCGGCTCGCCGCCGCCGGCGGACCCGAACTGGTGCGGCTGGCCGGCGACACCCGCACGGAAACCGCCGGCGCCGCCCTGGCCAATGCGGTGCGCCTGCTGCGGCGCCCGCCGGGCGCGGTGGTGGCGATGTTCGGCGGCGCGCTGCGCAGCGGCCGCCTGCTCGACCACCCGGACGGGCGGCTGCGCGACCTGCTCGACGAGGACCTGTTCCCGCACGTGGTCGCCGCCCGCCACCTGCTGCCGCTGCTGGCCGAATCCGGCGCCCCCGCGCACTACATCGTCGTCGGCGGCCCGGCCGCCGAGACGCCGTGGTCGGGCTATGGCCAGGTCTCGGTGGCGGCCGCGGCGCTGCGCATGTTCAGCCGCGCGCTGCGCGGCGAAACCCTGCAGACGGCCGTGCGCGTGCAGCAGCTTTCGGTCTGCGCGCCGTTGCGCACGCGCGAACACGGCGAGCACGCCTGCCCCGACTGGCCGGAGCCGGCCGAGCTGGGCCACCAGGTGGTGAGCCTGCTGGCGGCGCCCGGCTACGAAGCGGTGGTGCGCTTCGACCGCCGCCGGCCCGCCTGAACCCCTTTTCTTTCCCCTTCCCCCGAGGTCTCCCATGAACCGCCATCCCCTCGCCCGCGTGGCCCGCGCCGCCACCTTCGCCCTCACCCTGGCCGTGCTGGCCGCCTGCGGCAGCGAAGCCCAGGAACACGGCAGCCTCGCACCGGCGCAGGTGTCGGTGGCGCCGGTCGTTTCCCGTCCGCTCGCGCACTGGGACGAATTCACCGGCCGCATCGCCGCGGTGGAAACCGTGGAACTGCGCCCGCGCGTGTCCGGCTACATCGAAAGCGTGAACTTCCGCGAAGGCCAGGAAGTGAAGAAGGGCGACGTGCTGTTCGTGCTCGACGCCCGCAGCTACCGCGCCGAACTCGACCGCGCCCAGGCCGAGCTCAGCCGCGCCCGCAGCGAGGCCGCACTGGCCGGCAGCGAACTGGCGCGCGCCCGCAAGCTGGCGGCGGAAAAGCTCATTTCGGCGGAACTGCTCGAACAGCGCCGCGCCGCCACCGCCCAGGCCGAATCCGGCGTGCGCGCCGCCGAGGCGCGGGTGGCCGCCGCCCGGCTCGACCTGGAGTTCACCCAGGTGCGCGCGCCCATCGACGGCCTGGCCGGCCGCGCCCTGGTGACCACCGGCAACCTGGCCTCGCCCGACGCCACCGTGCTCACCACCGTGGTTTCGCTCGACCCGGTGCACGTGTACTTCGAGGGCGACGAGCAAACCTACCTGCGCTACGCCGAAGCCGCGCGCGAAGCCGGCGGCCCCGGCGCCCGCGCCGCGCGCAACCCGGTGCGCGTGGGCCTGGCCGGCGAGGAGGGCTACCCGCACGAAGGCGTGCTCGACTTCCTCGACAACCACGTTGACCCGCGCACCGGCACCATCCGCGCCCGCGCCGTGCTCGACAACGCCGACCGCCGCTTCACCCCGGGCCTGTTCGCCCGCGTGCAGCTGGTGGACACCCGCGAGCGCGACGCGCTGCTGGTGGACGACAAGGCCATCCTCACCGACCAGGACCGCCGCTACGTCTACATCGTCGGCGCCAACGGCACCGCCGAGCGCCGCGACGTGACCCTGGGCCGCCTGGTCGACGGCCAGCGCGTGGTCGAAACGGGCCTCGCCGCCGGCGACCAGGTGGTGGTGAGCGGCGTGCAGAAGATCTTCTTCCCGGGCATGCCGCTCGAGGCCAAGCCCTTCGAGGCCGCCACCGCCGCCGCCACCGTCGCGGGCTCGCGCTGAGCCGCCCATCCGCTTGACCGCGGCCCACGGGCCGCACGGAGCTTTCCATGGATTTTTCCCGCTTCTTCATCGACCGGCCGATCTTCGCGGCCGTGCTGTCGATCGTGATCTTCGCGGCGGGGCTGATCGCCCTGCCCATGCTGCCCGTCGGTGAATACCCCGAGGTCGTGCCGCCCTCGGTGGTGGTGCGCGCCGTCTACCCCGGCGCCAACCCCAAGGTGATCGCCGAAACGGTGGCCACGCCGCTCGAGGAGGCCATCAACGGCGTCGAGGACATGATGTACGTGAAGTCGGTGGCTGGTTCCGACGGCGTGCTGGCCATGACCGTCACCTTCCGCCCCGGCGTGGACGCCGACGACGCCGCCGTGCGCGTGCAGAACCGCGTCAGCCAGGCGCTGGCGCGCCTGCCCGAGGACGTGCGGCGCCAGGGCGTGACGACCCAGAAGCAGTCGCCGGTGTTCCTGATGGTGGTGCACCTGGTGTCCACCGACGGCCAGTACGACTCGCTCTACCTGCGCAACTACATGCGCCTGCACGTGAAGGACGAGCTGGCGCGCATCCCCGGCGTGGGCGACGCCCAGGCCTTCGGCGGCGGCGACTACGCCATGCGCCTGTGGCTGGACCCGGACAAGATCGCCGCCCGCGGCCTCACCGCCGGCGACGTGCTGCGCGCCGTGCGCGAGCAGAACCTGCAGGTCTCGGCCGGCCAGCTCGGCGCCGAGCCCATGCCCAATGGTTCGGATTTCCTGCTGCCCATCAACGCCAAGGGCCGCCTTTCGACGCCCGAGGAATTCGGCGACATCGTGCTCGAGGCCAGCGCCGACGGCGGCGTGGTGCGGCTGGCCGACGTGGCCCGCATCGAACTGGCGGCCGGCGACTACACCCTGCGCTCGCGCCTGAACGGCATGAACGCCTCGGCCATCGGCATCTTCCAGGCCCCGGGCGCGAACGCGCTGGAGATCCGCGACGCGGTGATGGCGAAGATGGACGAGATCCGCCCGCGCCTGCCGCCCGGCGTGGAGATCAAGTCGGTCTACGACACCACCGCCTTCGTGCGCGACTCCATCCAGTCCGTGGTGGCCACCCTGCTCGAGGCCACGCTGCTGGTGGTGCTGGTGGTGATCCTGTTCCTGCAGACCTGGCGCGCCTCGGTCATCCCGCTCATCGCGGTGCCGGTGTCGGTGGTGGGCACCTTCGCGGTGCTGTACGTGCTGGGCTTCTCGATCAACACTCTCACGCTGTTCGGGCTGGTGCTGGCCATCGGCATCGTGGTGGACGACGCCATCGTGGTGGTGGAGAACGTCGAGCGCAACATCGGCGAAGGCCTCACGCCGCTGGCGGCCGCGCACCAGGCCATGAAGGAAGTCTCGGGGCCGATCATCGCCATTGCCCTGGTGCTGTGCGCGGTATTCGTGCCCATGGCTTTCCTGGACGGCGTGACCGGCCAGTTCTACAAGCAGTTCGCGGTCACCATCGCCATCTCGACCGTGATCTCGGCGATCAACTCGCTCACGCTGTCTCCGGCGCTGGCGGCCAAGCTGCTCAAGCCTCACGGCGCCGCGCCCGACGCCGCCACGCGCCTGATCGACCGGATCTTCGGCCGCGTGTTCCGCCCCTTCAACCGCTTCTTCGGCCGCAGCGCGGCGGGCTACGAGCGCACGGTGTCGCGCACGCTGGGCCGGCGCGGCGCGGTGTTCGCGGTGTACGCGGCGCTGCTGGCGGCCACCCTGGCGGTGTTCTCGGCGGTGCCCGGCGGCTTCATCCCGGTGCAGGACAAGCTCTACCTGATCGCCGGCGTGAAGATGCCCGAGGGCGCTTCCATCGAGCGCACCGACCGCGCCCTGCGCAAGATCGCCGAGCAGGCCTTCCAGATCGAAGGCGTGGAAAGCGAGGTGGCCTTCCCCGGCCTGAACCCGCTGCAGTTCACCAACACCCCCAACAGCGGCGTGATCTTCTTCGGCCTCACGCCGTCGAAGGAGCGCGCGCTCAGCGCCGAACAGATCACCGCCGAGCTCAACCGGCGCATCGCCGGCATCGAGGAAGGCTTCGCCTTCGCGCTGATGCCGCCGCCGATCCAGGGGCTGGGCAACGGCTCGGGCTATTCGCTGTTCATCGAGGACCGCGCCAACCTCGGCTACGGCGCGCTGCAGCAGGCGGTGAACGCCTTCCAGGGCGCCGCCTCGCAGACGCCGGGCATGGGTTTCCCGATCAGCAGCTACCAGGCCAACGTGCCCCAGCTCGACGCCGAGGTCGACCGCGTGAAGGCCAAGGCCCAGGGCGTACCGCTCACCGAGCTGTTCGAAACCCTGCAAACCTACCTGGGCTCGGCCTACGTCAACGACTTCAACCTGTTCGGCCGCACCTGGCAGGTGATCGCCCAGGCCGACGCGCCCTTCCGCGACGAGGTGGAGGACATCGCCAACCTGCGCACCCGCAACGACCGCGGCGAGATGGTGCCGATCGGCAGCGTGGTGCAGATCCGCCGCACCTACGGCCCCGACCCGGTGATCCGCTTCAATGGCTACCCGGCCGCCGACATCCTCGGCGAGGCCGACCCGCGCATGCTGTCCTCGGCCGAAGCCATGGCCAAGGTGGAAGCGCTGGCCGCGCAGGCGCTGCCGCCGGGCATGGGCTTCGACTGGAGCGACCTGAGCTTCCAGCAGGCCACCCAGGGCAAGGCGGCGCTGGTGGTGTTCCCGCTGGCGGTGCTGCTGGCCTTCCTGGTGCTGGCGGCGCTGTACGAAAGCTGGACGCTGCCGCTGGCGGTGATCCTGATCGTGCCCATGACCCTGCTCTCCGCCCTGTTCGGCGTGTGGCTCAGCGGCGGCGACAACAACGTGTTCGTGCAGGTGGGGCTGGTGGTTCTGATGGGCCTGGCGTGCAAGAACGCCATCCTGATCGTCGAGTTCGCCCGCGAGCTGGAGATGCAGGGCCGCGGCATCATCGACGCGGCGCTGGAAGCCTGCCGGCTGCGCCTGCGCCCGATCATCATGACCTCGATCGCCTTCATCGCCGGCACCGTGCCGCTGGTGTTCGCCAGCGGCGCCGGCGCCGAGGTGCGCTCGGCCACGGGCATCACGGTGTTCGCGGGCATGCTGGGCGTGACGCTGTTCGGCCTGTTCCTGACGCCGGTGTTCTACGTGGCGCTGCGTTCGCTGGTGGCGCGGCGCGCGCCGGCCACCGTCGAAGCGGCTGATGCGAAGGCGGCGCACGCCCCGGCCTGAGGCGCGCGACAGCCCGCACCGGCGGGTGCATCATCGGGCCGTAGCCACGCGGCACGGAGCAAGCCGATGATGCACGCGCGATTCCTCGACCGACGCGACGCCGGCCAGGCCCTGGCCGCGTCGCTCGCCCGCCACCGCGGCTGGCAGGACCCGCTGGTGCTGGCCCTGCCCCGCGGCGGCGTGCCGGTGGCGGTGGAAATCGCCACGGCGCTGGGCGCCGAGCTCGACGTGCTGGGCGTGCGCAAGGTGGCCCACCCATCCCACCCCGAACTGGCGCTGGCGGCCATCGCCACCGGCGGCGCGGTGGCGCGCAACGGGGCGGTGATCGAGGCGATGGGCGTGGACGAAGCGGAACTTGAGGCGCTCGCCGCGCCCGAACGGCGCGAGCTGGCGCGGCGCGAACGCGCCTACCGCGGCGACAAGGCGCCGCCGCGCATCGCGGGGCGCACGGTGATCGTGGTGGACGACGGCGTGGCCACCGGGGCCACGATGTTCGCGGCGCTGGCCACGCTGCGGGCGCAATCGCCCGGGAAACTGGTGGTGGCCGTGCCGGTGGCCGCGGCGGACACGCTGGCGGTGCTCCAGCGGGCGGCGGACGAGGTGGCCTGCCTGCACGCCCCGGCCGATTTCATGGCCGTGGGCGCTTGGTACGAAGACTTCCCGCAGGTCACGGACGACGAGGTCCGGGCCTGCCTGCGGCGGGCGGCGCCAGGGGCACCGCCCGCCTGAGGGCTCAGCCGACGCGCACCAGGCGGTGGCCGGAGGCGGTGGCGTAGGAACGGTCCTGCGCGTAGCCGCTGCTGCGGCCGTAGCCGGTGCCGAAGTCACGGGCGCGGTAGCGGTCCGGGCGGCGGGCCGGGGCGGCCTCGGCGAGGACCACGACCGGCGCCGGGGTGGCGGGAACGGCCGCCCGGGCCACCGGCACGGACGCGACCGGGCGGGTCGGGAACAGGCGGTAGAAGGAATTCAGGGCTTTCATGGCCGGGGCCTCGTGAGTTGGTGTGCTGGTAATCTACAACACCTAACCAGAAGCACCATGGGCCGGAAGTCATGACCTGTAAATAATTGATCTTCGGTTCATTTTTCGCGCGGCTCAGCCGGCCCGGGCACCACCGCCGCTGGCCTGCACCCGCTCCAGGGCGGCCAGGAGGGTGCGCATCTCCCCCGCCAGGGCGTGGTCGGGGTGGCGCCCCAGCACGGCTTGCAGGCGCTGCCGCGCCGGCTCGTCCTGGCCCAGGCGCTCGCTCTGCAGCGTAGCCGCGGTGAGCACCACCTGCGGCAGTTCGGGGCTCTGCGGGAAGCGCTGCTCGAAGCCTTCGGCCAGCGCCACCGCCAGCTGCGACTGGCCCGTGCGCGCCGCCTGCGCCACCAGCCGCGCCACGTGCCCGGGCAACGCGGGTTCGAAGCCCGGCACGCGCTGGCGCGTGTCGGCCACCACGGCCAGCGCGCGCTTGTCCTTGCCGGTTTCGAGCAGGCTGCTGACGTATTCGCGGTCGTGCGCCGCGAGCGCCGGCAGGTCGCCGGCGGCGACCAGCAGTTCGCGGTAACGGTCGTGCACCGGGTCGGAGGCGCCGCGGCCGCGGAACAGACCGGCCAGCCGCTCGGCCGCCGCCGCGGGCTGGCCCTGCTGCGCCAGCACCTCGGCCTGCGCCATGGTCTCGTCTTCCATCGGGTTGGCGTAGGTCGTGCGCGCCACCGCCGGCGTGATGTCCAGGCCCAGTTCGCGGTGGTGCCGGTGCAGCAGGTCGCCGAGCAGGTGGTAGCTGGCCACCAGTGAATACAACGCCACGAAGCTGCCGGGCAGCACGCCCATGCCGTAGGGCAGCGCCACGTCGAACAGCGCCTGCACCAGCGCCGACAGGAAGCCCAGCGCGGTGAACACCAGCACGGCCGAGACATAGGCCCCGCCCAGCCGGCCGATCAGTTCGAGCCAGGCCAGCGGGTTGAGCGCGTTGGCATGGCTGTGGTTGATGGCCAGCAGCATGATGGCCGCCGGCATGAACAGCACCGCCAGCGCCAGCATCACCAGCGCCGGCACCGGCCCGAACCAGGCTGCCACAACCACGATGGGCAGGTACACCACCAGCATCAGCAGCAGCTGTTCGATGGCGTCGCCGTCGGTGGCCAGCACGTCCTCGCCCTGCAGCGGCGCGTATCGGCCGTGCGCCGTGTTGGTGAGCGCCTCCACCGCCAGCTTGAAGCCCATCACCCAGAACGCCACCTCGAACAGCAGGCCCAGGAGGCTTGGCAGGTTGGCCAGCAGCCGGAACAGCGACAGCGCCGCCATGATGGCCAGCATCTGGCCGCCGGCCGGATAGGCCAGCAGCGAAGGCAGGCGCGGCAGCAGCGGTTCGGGGCGACGCGGGTGGGTCATGGCTGATCCCGAAGTGAGGTCCGGCCACCGACGACACCACAAACCGCAGTGCCCTGCCAAGCATCGCCGCGGGGCGCTGCCTCAGGCGCAGCAGGCGGCCACCGCTTCGCGCACCGGGGCGGGAGTGCCACAGCCACAGCGGCTTCCCGCCTTCCTGGCCACCTCGTCGCGCACGCAGCAGGCGCCGTCGTCGGCCTTGGGCGGGCCGCCGCAGCAGCCCTCCTTCGCCGCCGCTTCAGCCGGCGCCGGCAGCGGGCCGCAGCACGAGGCGGCGGCGGGCGCCGCTTCGTCAGCGAACTGGGTGATGCACATACCGGTTTCCGGCAGCACCAGTTCGACGCGGCGCGCGGCCTCCCAGTCGCCGGCGATGGCGGCGGCCACCGAACGCACCTGCTCGTACCCGGTGGCCAGCAGGAAGGTGGGCGCGCGGCCGTAGCTCTTCATGCCCACCAGGTAGAGGTCGGGCTCGGGGTGGCTCAGTTCCACCGCGCCGTGCGGGCGCACGCTGCCGCAGCTGTGCTGGTTGGGGTCGATCAGCGGCGCCAGCGCGCGCGGCGCCTGCGTGCCGGGGTCGAGGTCGAGGCGGATCTCGGCGTAAGGGCGAAGGTCGGGACGGAAACCCGTGGTGGCCACGATTTCATCCACCGGCGGCAGCGCCACCTCGCCCATGCGCGCAACGATGCCTTCGGCCGTGCGCTCGAGGCCGTCGAGCAGGAATCCCGTCGCCACCACCAGCGCGCCCTGCTCCACCAGCCCGCCGATGAGCTTGCCAAGCCGCCCGCGCTCCTTGAGCTGGTCGTGGTCGCCACCGCCCAACACGCGCTGGATGGAACCGCGGCGCAGGCCCCAGACGATCTGCATGCCGGGCTCGGAGCGCGCCAGCGTGGCCAGGTCGGCCAGCACGTTGAAGGCCGAATGGCCGCTGCCCAGCACCAGCACGCGACGGCCGGCGTAACGCGCGCGGTCGGCGCCCAGCACGTCGGGAATGCCGTAGTGGATGTTGGCCGCGAGCGCGGCTTCGCCCAGGGCCGGCAGGCCGGAGGCGCCCAGCGGGTTGGGCGTGAGGTAGGTGCCAGAGGCGTCGACGACGGCGCGCGCCAGCACCTCGTGTTCGCCGCCGGCGTCTTCATAACGCACCACGAACGGCGACTGCGCGCGGCCGGCGTCCTTCATGCGGTCGCGCTGGTGCCGGCCGACCGCCGTGACACGCGCACCGAGGCGAAGGCGCGATGCGATCGCCGGCGTGGCGGCCAGCGGCTCGAGATAGGCCTGCGCCAGCTCGCCGCCGGTGGGGAACCCGGCCGGGTCGGGCAGGCGCCAGCCGGTGGGCGCCAGCAGGCGCACCGAGGCCGCGTCGACGTTGAATTCCCAGGGCGAAAACATGCGCACGTGCGACCAGCGCCGCAGGTTGGCGCCGACGCGCTCGCCGGCCTCCAGCACCAGCGGCTCCTCGCCGCGCTCGAGCAGGTGGGCGGCGGCGGCCAGGCCGACCGGGCCGGCGCCGATGACGATGACGGGCAATTGGTTCTTCATCACGCACTCCTTGCGGCCGGTGCGGCCGTCTGCAGGTTTTCGGGGACCACGCGTTCGACGATGACGACATCGCGCCAGCGACCGTCGAGGCGCGCATGTTTTTCGTAGGTACCCACCTCGCGGAAGCCGCAGCGGCGGCAGAGCGCCCGGCTGGCGGCGTTCTCGGGGAAGATGCGCGACACCAGCTTCCAGAACCCACGCTGGCGCGCGGCGTCCACCAGCGCCTGCAGCAAGGCCGTGCCGAGGCCGCGCCCGCGCGCATCCGGCGCCAGGTAGATCGAGAAGTCGCCGATGCCGGCGTAACACTCGCGCGGGCGGTAGACCGACAGGCCGGCCCAGCCGAGCACGCGGCCTTCGTCGTCCTCGGCTACCAGCAGCGGCCATTCGGCGGCTTCGGCGATGCGCGAGGCCGCCTCGTCGGGCGTACGCAGCCGCGTTTCGAACGTGGCCTGCCGGCCGAGGATGCCGTGGTTGTGGATGTCGGCGATCGCCGTGGCGTCTTCGGCGCGGGCGATGCGGATACGGTGGTGGGCGTGGCTGGCGTTCATTTGGTTGGTAGTTACAACTGTGTCGGCAAATTTTTTTAGCGGCAGCCCGGCGAGGCGCCATCGGACGGTTCGCAGGCCGCGGGCGCACAGCCGGAACCGGCGACGAAACGCGCCTCGGCGCTGCGCGCCAGGCGATGGATGAGTTCGATGCTGGCGCGACGCGTTTCCGGCGGAAGGTCGGCGATCAGCGCCTGCTGGCCTTCGACCAGGTCGTCGTTGATGCGGTGGTATAGGCGCCTGCCCGCGGCGGTGGCGCGCAGGCTGACCGCGCGGCGGTCTTCAATGTCCGGGGTGCGCTCGACATAGCCCTTGCGCACCAGCGCGTCCACCACCCGGGTGGTGGTGCTCTTGTCCAGGCGCAGGCCGGCGGACAGTTCCTGGCTGCGCTGGGCGCCCCGCTCCACCAGCACTTCCAGCGCATGGCACTGGGTCACGGAGATATCGTGGCAGCAGATCCGGTCGCGGTCCCGGAATTGGTAGAGCCGCACCAGCTCCGACAGCGCCACGTGCAGCGCCTGCGCGTCTTCGCGAAGGCGGCTGTCGTCGGGGCGGGGCTGGGCGGGCTTGCGGGCCATGGCGGTCCATTTAGTTGCGTGTGCCAACCATATTCCCGCGGCGGGCCGGCCGTCAACCCCCCCCTCCCTGCGACGGGAGGGGGAGCGCTGGCTACTTCGCCTTGGGGCTCCAGACGATGTTCACCGAGGTCAACGTGTCGGTACGGCGGGTGCCGTCGGGCACCTGCGAGTTGCGGCGGGCCTGGAAGGCCGCCTTCAGCGCCAGCGAACGGTTGATGCTCACCGCGACGCCGATGTCGTTCTGGGCGAAGGTGTTGTCGCCCGTGGCCTCGACCAGCAGCGTGTTGAAGAACTTGGTCGAATCGGTCAGCTGGTGCTGGTAGTCGGCGAAGCCGCGCAGCAGCGCGCTCGACTCGACCTCGCCGGTCTCGGCCAGGCGGGCGCGCCGGGCACCCGGGCCGCCTTCGAGCTGGAAGCTGCGGCCTTCCTCGCGCACCAGCCAGGCGCCGTAGTTCACCGCCATGGTGGCCTGGTAGTCGTAGGCGGCGAAATCGTCGTCCTCGTAGCGCGCGGCGGCGCCCAGGTAGGTGCGCTCGCCGAACTTGCGCGCGAGCTTGCCGGCGGTTTCGTAACGGTTGGCCGTGAGCTCGTCGGACTGCTCGGCGCGCAACGCGGCCAGGTGGTACTCGTGCGTCCACAGGGCGTCCTCGCCCTTGAGGCCGAGGCGGCCGTTGATGCTGGTGGTGTCGGAATTGCCCGAGGTGCTGACGGCGCCGAGCTCGGCGCTGGGCTGCCACCCGGCGAAGGCGGGCGAGGCGGCCAGCAGGGCCAGCCAAAGGAAACGTCGGTTCATGGGCGGTGCGCGCCTCTTGCTCGTTGGGGGAGCGGCTATTTAACCGTCCCCCGCATGAACCGACGCGGACCCCGGCTACCTCGGCAGCGACACGTCGCGCAGGCGCAGCATCTCGCCCACCCGCAGCGAGGCGCCGTCGTGGAAGCCGGCTTCCGGGGCGAAGTCGCGGGGATTGTTGAACGTGCCGAACAGCAGGTCGATCAGCGGCAGCTCGCAGTAGTTGTCGCGGTGCCGGCCGCGCGCGTGGTGCCATGAATGGCTTTCCGGCCGCTGCACCAGGTAGCCCAGCCAGCGCGGCGTGCGCACGTTGGCATGGGTGAACACCGCCATCACCGTCAGCAGCCACAGCGTGATGGCGGTGGCGGCGGGGCTCAGGCCCACCACCAGCACCAGCGCCAGGCTCGCCACCGCGGTGAATCCCAGCACGTCCAGCGGCGAGAACCAGAACGCGCCCCAGGTGTCGATGCGTTCGGCGCTGTGGTGCATCTGGTGGAAGGCGCGCCAGAGCCGCGGGCTGGCATGCATGCTGCGGTGCCAGGCATAGGCGAGCAGCTGGTAGACCAGCACGCCCACCGCCACGCCGACCCAGGTGGGCAGGTGGCTGAGGTTGAACAGCTGCCACTGCGCCAGCGTGGCGCCCCAGAGCAGCGGCAGGTAGGACGAGCCGAGGAAATACATCGCGAAGCTGGCGCCGGCGCGCAGCCGCCACCCGGGCGAGGCCGGCAGCGGGCGGGCCGGCGCGAGCGCCTCCCAGAGCATGAGCGCGGCGTAGGAGGCGAGGATGGCGAGCGAGACGGGGGACAGCAGCAGGTCGAGCGGCGTGGGCATGGCGGGGTTCGCTTCCGTGGGGGAAGCGCAGGCTAGCCAGCGCCCGCCGCGGCCTCCATGGCGATTTCGGAAGCAGTGCGGGCCGATCGGGACGCGCCTATCATCCGCCTACACCCCCGGAGAGAACGCATGAAGCCGAGCCTGCGCAAGATCACCGCCGTCCTGCCCGTCGCCGCCATCGAACCCTCGCTGCCCTTCTGGGAAGCGGTGGGCCTGACGCGCACCGTCGAAGTGCCGCACGGCGACGCGCTCGGCTTCGTCATCCTGGCCGGGCGCGACCTGGAAGTGATGCTGCAGACCCACGCGTCGATCGCCGACGACATGCCCGCGCTGGCCGACGCCGCGCGCAGGGGGCCCACCTTCCTCTTCATCGAAGTGGACGACATCGGCGCCATCGAACAGGCGCTGGCCGGCCGCGAACTGGCCTTCCCGCGCCGCACCACGTTCTACGGCGCCACCGAGGTGGGCTACCGCGAACCGGGCGGGCACTACGTGACCTTCGCGCAGTTCCCGCCGGGCGAATAAGCCGCCGGCTCAGCCCACGTCCACGGCGCGCCAGGTGCCGCGGCCCGCGGCCTTGGCGGCGTACAGCGCGTGGTCGGCCGCCGCCAGCAGCGGCTCCGGCGCCGCGCCCGCCGGGGCCATGGCGATGCCGATGCTGGCGCCCACCGGCAGCGGGCCGCCGGGCAGCACCACCGGCTCGCGCATGCGCTCGAGCAGCTTGGCGGCAATGGCCTCGGCCGCCGACTGGTCCACCGCGCCTTCAACCAGCACCGCGAACTCGTCGCCGCCCAGCCGCGCCACCAGGTCGCCGACCCGCACGCAACCGCGCAGCCGGCGCGCGAACTCGCGGATGACGGCGTCGCCAGCGGCGTGGCCGCGGCCGTCGTTGATGGACTTGAAGTGGTCGATGTCCAGGAACAGCAGCGCCAGCGGCGAGCCCTGCCGCTCCGAGCGCGCGCAGGCCGAGGCCAGGCGCTCGTCGAACTGGCGGCGGTTGGCCAGGTCGGTCATCGCGTCCACGCGCGCCAGGTGGTCGAGCTGGCGCTCGGCCATCTTCAGCGCGGTGATGTCGTAGGTGAAGGAGAACACGCCCACCACCCGGCCCCCGGCGTCGCGGTCGGGCACGTAGGTGGTGTGGAAGTCGTATTCCTTGCCGTTGATCACCGTGGCGCCCTCGACCTCGGTGGTCTCGCCGGCCAGGGCGCGGTCCAGGTAGGGCTTGAGGTGGGCGTAGAGCGCGTCGCCGCGCACTTCCCGCACCGTGCGGCCAACCAGCGTCTCGGGCTCCACGCCCATCACCTGGCGCGCGTAGGCGTTCATGAAGGAGAAGCGCTCGCCGGCGTCGATGTGGGCGATCAGGGCCGGAATGTTGTCGGTGATCGCGCGCAGGCGGTACTGGGTGGCGGCCAGCGCCTGCTCGGCGCGCACGCGCACGCTGACGTCGCGCGCGGCCACCATCACCTCGGGCTGGCCTTCGGCGCCGTCCACGCGGCGCAGCAGGCCCTCGAGCCAGATCGTCACGCCGCTGGCGTGGACCTGGCGGTAGAGCACCGTCTCGGCCTCGCCGCCGGCGGCAATGCG
Source organism: Arenimonas sp. (assembly GCF_041913985.1). Lineage (GTDB taxonomy): Bacteria > Pseudomonadota > Gammaproteobacteria > Xanthomonadales > Xanthomonadaceae > Arenimonas. Next base: position 96,805 of record NZ_JAYSEG010000003.1, on the reverse strand, counting down.
GGCGAACGCCGCCTGCAGCAGCGGCAGGTCGGCCTCGGGGATGCCGGCGAAGGGCGACGCGGCGAAGGCCTCGGGCGTGACGCCCAGCAGCTCCCGGCAGGAGGGCGAAACGTAGTGCACGGTGCCATCCACGCCGAAGCGCAGCACCAGGTCGCTGGCGTTGTCGGCCAGCATGCGGTAGCCGGTTTCGCTGGCGCGCAGCCTGGCCAGCAGTTCGCGCTGCTGGCGCTGGCCGCGGCGCTGGGCGAAGAAGGAGGCCGCCAGCACCACCAGCATGCCCACGCCGAGCGCGCCCAGGGCGTTCGAGAGCTGGTTGCTGCGCACCAGCGCCAGGTTGCGCTCGCGCTCGAGCGCCGATTCGGCCTGCAGCCGCTGCAGTTCGAATTCCTGCTCGGCGTAGCGCAGGCGCGCGGCGAAGTCGTCGTAGGCCTGGCCGCGGGTGGCCTGCTCGATGGCGGCGTCCAGCGCGAGGTAGCGTCCCACCAGCGGCGCCATCCGGCCGTCGTCGTGGCCGGCGGCCAGCATCACCTGGATCAGTTCGCGCAGCACCCGCAGCTCGTCCTGGTCCAGGCCCAGGCTGGCGAAGGCGTCCAGCGCGAGGCGCAGCTCGGCCTCGGCGCGGGCGAAATCGCGCGCGTCCTGCGCGGCCAGGCCCATCACCTCGTGGCCCAGGCCGCCGACCTGGCTGTTCCTGAGCTGTTCGGCCAGGGCCAGCACCCGCTGGCCGTTGCGGCGCTGGCCGGCCTGGTCGCCGCCGATGCGGGCCAGGCGCGCGGCCTCGAGGTAGAGCTCGGCCTCGAGCTTGGGGTCGCGCTCCTCGCGGGCCAGGTTCGAGGCCTCGCGCAGCGATTCCGCGGCGCCTCCCACCTCCCCTCGCTGCGCCTGGGCACGGGCCAGGTTGCGCAGCAGGCGCGCGCGCATGGCCCGCGCCGTGCCGGCCGGCAGGGCGGCCAGGCCGCGGTTGGCGTAGTCGGCCGAAAGCGCGCTCTTGCCCAGGGAAAAGCTCATGGACGAGTAAGCCAGCATCACGTCGGCGAACAGTTCGGGCTGCGGGTGCGCCGCCAGCACGCGCTGGGCCTCGGCCAGCTGGCGCTCGCCGCGGCCGTAGTCCTGTTCGGCGATGCGGCCGCGGGCCTCGGCGATCAGGCCGCGCACCTGCAGCAGCGGCGCGTCGGCGGCGAGGGCGGCCTGGCTGGCGGCGGCGCCGGCGTTGCGCTGGCATTCCCAGTCGGCCACCACGCGGCAGGCGTTGGCGCGGGCCAGCTGCAGCAGGGCGATGCGGCGTTCGTCGCCGCGCATCCGCGCCTCGTTGAGCGCCGGGCCGAGCTCCCTGAGCACGACGTCGGGCTCGCGCAGCGCGCGCAGCTCAAGCGGGTCGCGCTCCACCCCGGCTTCGTCGGCCGGCAGGGCGGCGGCGGGTGCGGCGGCCGGGGCCGCGGTGGCGGGGGTGGACGCGGGGAACCAGGCGCCGAGCACCAGCCCGGCGTAGACCACCGCATTGCGCCAAGCCTGGCCTTGCCGGTCCATCGCGGCCCCCCGTCCCGTCGCCCCGAGCGTAACAACCTCACCGATGCGTCACAATGCTCGCGGCCCGGCCCCATGAACGGAACGGCCACGGAATAGAGCACGCCTGCAATGCCTTGCTGGGATGCTTGCCACCATGACCCCCAGAGCCATCCGCCCCGCGCCCCGCCGCCCGTCCCGCCGCCCCGAGCGGACCGACGTGCTGCGCCTGCCGGATGGCCGCGAAATGTGGATCCGCCCGGTCAATCCGCTCGACGCGGGTCCCATCGACGGCGCCTTCCAGCTGCTCAACGAAGACGAGGTGCGGCGCCGCTACCTGCACCCGGTGAAGGCGCTGGCGCCGGACTACCTGCACGCGCTGGTGAACCCCGTGCCCGGCGAACACTTCGCCGTGGTGGCCGCCGAACCGCTGCCGCCCGGCGAGGCCCTGGTCGGCGCCGTGGCGCGGCTCGACCGCGACCCCGACAGCGACAGCGCCGAGTTCGCCATCCTGGTCTCGCACTTCCTGGCCGGCCAGGGCCTGGGCCTGGCCCTGATGCGGCGCCTGGTGGAATGGGCGCAGGCGAACGGCATCCGGCGCATCTGGGGCGACGTGCTCGACGACAACACCGCGATGATCGCGCTGGCGCAGGCGGTGGGCTTCCGGCGCGAACACATCCCGGGCGCCTTCGGCGAGGTGCGCGTCACCCTCGACCTGGACGAGCCGCCGTCCGCGCCCCGCCGGCGCTGAAAACCCCGTCACGCCGGCTGCGGTAAAATCCGCCGCCTCATGACCCGCCCCCTCCTTCCCAGCGCGCCCCGTCCCCGGGCGGGCCAGCAGCGCGCCCTCTGGCGCGCCCCTTCCAGCGCCAGCGCCTTCGCCCTGGCCCTCGCCGAAACCGCGCGCCGCCACGACGGCCTGGTGCTGGCCGTCACCCGCGACAGCCACGGCGCCCAGGCGCTGGAGCACGACCTGCGCGTGTTCGCCGGCCAGGGCGCCGAGGAACTGCCGGTGCTGCACTTCGCCGACTGGGAAACCCTGCCCTACGACCTGTTCAGCCCGCACCCCGACATCGTGTCGCAGCGCGTGGCGGCGCTGTACCGCCTTCCCACCACGCGCCGCGGCGTGCTGGTGGTGCCGGTGGCCTCGCTGATGCAGCGGCTGCCGCCGCCGAGCTGGATCGCGGGCAATACGCTCGACCTGCGCAAGGGCCAGAAGCTCGATCTCGACGCCGAAAAGCGCCGCCTCGAGGGCGCCGGCTACCGCAACGTGCCGCAGGTGCTCGACCCGGGCGATTTCGCCGTGCGCGGCGCCCTGCTCGACCTGTTCCCGATGGGCTCGGACCTGCCCTACCGCGTGGAGCTGTTCGACGACGAGATCGATTCGCTGCGCACCTTCGACCCCGAAACCCAGCGCTCCGACCACCCGGTGGACAGCGTGCGCCTGCTGCCGGCGCGCGAGTTCCCGCTCGACGCCGAGAGCGCGAAACGCGTGCGCGAACTGCTGCGCGAGCGCTTCGAGTTCGACCCGCGCCGCTGCCCGCTGTACCAGGACCTGAAGGAAGGCGGCGCGCCGGCCGGCATCGAGTACTACCTGCCGCTGTTCTTCGAGCACACCGCCAGCCTGTTCGACCACCTCGCCGGCGACACCCTGGTGGTGCTGGGCGACGGCGCCGCGGAATCGGCCGAGGCTTTCTGGGCCCAGACCAGCGACCGCTGGGAGCAGCGCCGCCACGACATCGAGCGGCCCATCCTGGCGCCGGCCGAGATCTACCTGCCGCCCGAAGAGCTGCGGGCGCGCCTGAACAAGGTGTCGCGCATCGAAGTCTGCGGGCCGAAGCACGCGCAGGCCGACAAGGCCATCGCGATGCCCGAGCAGCCGGCCCCCTCGCTGCCCTGGAGCCAGAAGGGCGGCGACCCGGGCAGCGCCCTGCTGGGTTTCCTGCGCGCCTACCCGGGCCGCACCCTGCTGGCCGCCGATTCCGCCGGCCGGCGCGAGGCGCTGCTGGAGCTGCTGGGCTCGGCCGGCCTGAAGCCCGCGGTGCTGCCGGGCTGGGACGCCTTCCTGGCCGGCGAGGAGCGTTTCGCCATCACGGTGGCGGGGCTGGAGGACGGCTTCGCGCTGTCCGAACCGGCCCTGGCCGTGCTCACCGAGCGCCAGCTCTTCCCCGAGCGCGCCGAGCAAAGCCGCCGCCGCAAGCGCGCCGTGCGCGACCCCGACGCGGTGCTGCGCGACCTGAGCGAGATCTCCATCGGCTCGCCCATCGTGCACGAGGACCACGGCGTCGGCCGCTACCAGGGCCTGGTCACGCTCGACAGCGGCGGCGTGCGCGGCGAATTCCTGCAGATCGAATACGCCAAGGGCGACAAGCTGTACGTGCCGGTGTCGCAGCTGCAGCTGGTGAGCCGCTATTCGGGCGCCTCCCCCGAGCACGCGCCGCTGCATTCGCTCGGCGGCGAGGCCTGGGAAAAGGCCAAGCGCAAGGCCGCCGAGAAAGTGCGCGACGTGGCCGCCGAGCTGCTCGAGATCCAGGCCCGCCGGCACGCCCGCAAGGGCCTGGCGCTGCCGCTGGACCGCGCCATGTACGAGCCGTTCGCGGCCACCTTCCCGTTCGAGGAAACGCCGGATCAATTGGCCGCCATCGACGCCGTCATCGCCGACCTCGGCCAGGCCCAGCCCATGGACCGCGTGGTCTGCGGCGACGTCGGCTTCGGCAAGACCGAAGTGGCGGTGCGCGCGGCCTTCGTCGCCGCCGTGGCCGGCAAGCAGGTGGCGGTGCTGGTGCCCACCACGCTGCTGGCCGAGCAGCACTACCGCAACTTCCGCGACCGCTTCGCCGACTGGCCGCTGCGGGTGGAGGTGCTGTCGCGCTTCAAATCGAAGAAGGAGATCGAGGCGGAGCTGGGCAAGCTGGCCGAGGGCAAACTCGACGTGATCGTGGGCACCCACCGCCTGCTGCAGCCGGACGTGAAGTTCGCCGACCTGGGCCTGGTGATCGTGGACGAGGAGCAGCGCTTCGGCGTGCGCCAGAAGGAGGCGCTGAAGAAGCTGCGCGCCAACGTGCACCTGCTGACGCTGACCGCCACGCCGATCCCGCGCACGCTCAACATGGCGATGAGCGGCCTGCGCGACCTGTCCATCATCGCCACCCCGCCGGCCAACCGGCTGGCGGTGCAGACCTTCGTCCACGCCTGGGACGAAGCGCTGCTGCGCGAGGCGTTCCAGCGCGAGCTGGCGCGCGGCGGCCAGGTGTACTTCCTGCACAACGACGTGGAGAGCATCGGCCGCATGCAGGAGACGCTGCAGGCGCTGGTGCCCGACGCGCGCATCGGCATCGCCCACGGGCAGATGCCGGAGCGCGAGCTGGAGCGGGTGATGCTGGACTTCCACAAGCAGCGCTTCAACGTGCTGCTGTCCACCACCATCATCGAGTCCGGCATCGACATCCCCAACGCCAACACCATCGTCATCCACCGCGCCGACAAGTTCGGCCTGGCCCAGCTGCACCAGCTGCGCGGGCGCGTCGGCCGCAGCCACCACCGCGCCTATGCCTACCTGCTGATCCCCGACCGCCGCAGCATCACCGAGGACGCGCGCAAGCGGCTGGACGCGATCAGCTCGATGGACGAACTGGGCGCCGGCTTCACCCTGGCCACCCACGACCTGGAGATCCGCGGCGCCGGCGAGCTGCTGGGCGAGGACCAGAGCGGCCAGATGGCCGAGATCGGCTTCAGCCTGTACACCGAGCTGCTCGAGCGCGCGGTGAAGTCGATCAAGTCCGGCAAGATCCCCGACTTCGACCCGGCCACCCGCCACGGCGCCGAAGTGGAGCTGCACATCCCGGCCCTGATCCCCGAGGACTACCTGCCCGACGTGCACGCGCGCCTGACGCTGTACAAGCGCATCGCCTCGGCCCGCGACGAGGACGTGCTGAAGGAGCTGCAGGTGGAGATGGTGGACCGCTTCGGCGTGCTGCCTGAGCCGGCCAGGCAGCTGTTCGCGGTGGCCGAGCTGAAGCTGGCCGCCACCCCGCTGGGCATCCGCAAGCTCGAGCTCGGCCCCACGGGCGGCCGCTGCACCTTCCTGCCGCAGCCCACCATCGACCCGATGTCGGTGATCCGCCTGATCCAGTCGCAGCCCAAGGTCTACGCCATGGACGGGCCGGACAAGCTTCGCCTGAAGATGGAGCTGCCCGACGCCGCCTCGCGGGTGCGAACGGCGCGCGGGCTGCTGGCCCTGCTCGCACGGGGCTGAACCACCGGCACGCGCGCTTCGCACCGGGGCCGCTATGCTGGGCGAAATCCACGCGGATCCCGCCCATGTCCCGCCTGCTGCCCGCCGCCCTGTTCATGCTCTCGCTTGTCGCCGCCCTGCCCGCCCACGCCCGCGATACCACCGTGGTCGTGGTGGTGCGCCACGCCGAGAAGGCCAGCGACGACCCACGCGATCCTTCGCTCACCGATGCCGGCCGCGCCCGCGCGCAGGCGCTGGCCGCCACGCTGTCCGGCGCCGGCCTCGACCTCGTGGTCAGCACGCAGTTCCGCCGCACCCGCGACACCGCGGCGCCGGCGGCGAAGGCCGCGGGCCTGGAGGTTCAGGTGCGCCCCGTGGACGCTTCGAACGCCGCCACCTACGCCGCCGACCTCGCCCGCGACCTGCGCGCACTGCCGGCCGGCAGCGCCGCACTGGTGGTGGGCCACAGCAACACCGTGCCCGGCATCGTCACCGCGCTCTCGGGCCAGCCCGCCACGGACATGCCGGAAACCGAATACGACCGTTACACCGTGGTGCTGCTCGACGCCGACGGCGCCGCCCGCGTCGTAACCAGCCGCTACTGAGGAGGCCCGCCATGCCGCAAACCTTTGCCCCGCGCGTCCACGACCTCGGCGGCGGCTTCACGGTCAAGCGCCTGCTGCCGCAGGCCGGCCGGCGCAGCGTCGGCCCCTTCGTGTTCTTCGACCACATCGGCCCGGCCGAACTCGATCCCGCGCACCCGATGGCGGTGCGCCCGCACCCGCACATCGGCCTGGCCACGGTGACCTACCTGTGGGAAGGCGCGATCATGCACCGCGACAGCCTGGGCTACGCGCAGGAAATCCTGCCCGGCGACGTGAACTGGATGACCGCCGGCCGCGGCATCGTGCATTCCGAGCGCACGCCGGAGCGCCTGCTCGGCAAGCCGCTGCGCATGCACGGCCTGCAGACCTGGGTGGCGCTGCCGAAGGAACACGAGGAAACCGCGCCCGACTTCGCCCACCACCCCGCCGCCACGCTGCCGGTGGTGGAACTGCCGGGCGTGCGCCTGCACGTGGTGGCCGGCGACGCCTTCGGCGAGCGCTCGCCGGTGAAGGTGCTGGCGCGCACGCTGTACGTGTCGGTGGAGCTCGCCGCCGGCGCGGCGCTGTCGATCCCGGCCGAACACGCGGAGCGTGCGCTTTATGCCGTCGAGGGCGAACTCACGCTCGACGGCGAACCGCTGCCGCTCGAACACCTGCTCGTACTCGAACCGGGCACCGAGCCGCTGCTGCGCGCCGCCTGCGACGCGCGCGTGATGCTGCTCGGCGGCGACCCGCTGGACGGCCCGCGCCACGTGTGGTGGAACTTCGTCTCCAGCTCGCGCGAGCGCATCGAGCAGGCCAAGGCCGACTGGCGCGAGGGCCGCATCGGCCAGGTGCCCGGCGAAACCGAATCGATCCCGCTGCCCGAGCGCTGAGCCGGGATCAGAACCGGCCGTTCTGGTAGTCGGCGAAAGCCTGGCGAAGTTCGGCCTCGGTGTTCATCACGAAGGGGCCGTAGCGCGCCACCGGTTCGCGCAGCGGGCGGCCGGCCACCAGGATCACCCGGGAGTCGGGCGAAGCCCCTTCCAGCACCACCCGTTCGCCCGGGCCCAGCACGGCCAGTTCGCGCGCCTGCACGGTGCGCGCCGCCTCGCCTTCGCCCAGCCGCACCGAGCCTTCGAACACGTAGGCGAAGGCGCTGTGCCCCGCGGTCACCGCCTGGTCGACGCGCGCGCCGGGCTGCAGCGCAAGATCGAGGTAGATCGGGTCGGTGGCCGGCTGCGCGATCGGACCGGTGGCGCCGCCCGCCTCGCCGGCGATCACCTTGGCGCGCGCACCGGGGCCGAGTTCCACTTCCGGGAAACGCTCGGGGCCGTATTCCTGGTAACGCGGCGCGGTCATCTTCTGCGCGGCCGGCAGGTTGATCCAGAGCTGGAAGCCGCGCATGCGGCCCTCTTCCTGCTCCGGCATCTCGGAATGCACGATGCCGCGACCGGCGGTCATCCACTGCACGCTGCCGGGTACCAGCACGCCCTCGTTGCCGTGGTTGTCCTTGTGGCGCATGCGGCCGTCGAGCATGTAGGTCACGGTCTCGAAGCCGCGGTGCGGGTGCGCCGGGAAGCCGGCCAGGTAGTCCTCGGGGCGGTCGGTGCCGAACTCGTCGAGCATCAGGAAGGGGTCGAGGTCGGGCAGCTGCGGCGTGCCGATGACGCGGGTCAGCTTCACGCCGGCGCCATCGGAGGCGGCCATGCCGCGCAGGGTGCGCAGGACGGGGCGGACGGTGGGGCTCATGGGGCGGCTCCGGTCGGATGGATAGCGGGAATGATGGGGGCGGCCCGGCCCCGCGATCAGGCCGGGAGCCCGCAACGCAGGGTTGCAGGGCGCTCCCGCGGGCGCAAGCGCGGCCGGTCCGGGGCCCGTCATGCGTTCTAACGGGTAACCCCTCCCCCCGATGTCCCATGGCCCTGCGCGACATGTCCCCAGCCCGCCGCAGCCGAACCGCGCCCGCCCCGACCCCGGCCGGGCCCGACCGGCTTCCCACGCTCGTTGCCCCGCGCCTGCAGCTGCGCTGGATCGAGCCGGCCGACCTGGAAGACCTGTACGCCGTGTTCTCCGACCCGGAAGTGATGCGCTTCTGGAGCCATGTGGCCTGGCCGCACCGCGACGAGGCCAGCATCTACCTGGAGGCCATCCACCGCGGCTTCGAGCAGGGCGACCTGTTCCAGTGGGGCATCGCCCTGCGCGGCGACGACCAGGTGGTGGGCACCGTCACGCTCTACGACATCGACCACGCCCAGGGCCGCGCCGAGCTGGGCTTCGCCCTGGCCCGCGACCATTGGGGCCGCCGCTACGCCCGCGAGGCGCTGACGGTGCTGCTCGACCACGCCTTCGGCCAGCTCGGCCTGCGCCGCATCGAGGCCGACGTGGACCCGCGCAACCAGGGCTCGCTCAACACGCTCGAAGCCCTGGGCTTCCGCCGCGAGGGTTACCTGCGCCAGCGCTGGCAGGTGGCCGGCGAACTGCAGGACAGCGTTCTGATGGGCCTGCTCGCCAGCGAGTGGCCTTCCGCGCGCTGAGCCGCGGTGGCGCGCCGGCGGCGCGCGTTGACAGCCCCCTCCCCCGCGCCGACCATGGCAGGCCCGAACCTACGGAGCCGACCATGATCCTGCGCTACAGCCTGATCGCTTCCGCCCTCCTGCTGGCCGCGTGCAGCCGGTCGCCGGAGCCGCCCGCCACCGACGCGGCGCCCGCCGCCGATGCTTCCGCGCAGGGCGAGAAGGTCGTCTACGTCTACAACTGGTCCGACTACATCGCCGAGGACACCATCGCCAACTTCGAGGCCGAGACCGGCATCAAGGTGGTGTACGACGTCTACGACAACAACGAGATGCTGGAAGCCAAGCTGATGGCCGGAGCCTCGGGCTACGACCTGGTGTTCCCCTCGGCGCGCCCGTTCGCGCAGCGCCACATCCAGGCCGGCGTGTACGCGCCGCTCGACAAGTCGAAGCTGTCGAACCTGGGCAACCTCGACGCCACCCTGCTGCAGGGCCTGCAGGACGTCGACCCGGGCAACGCCCACGCCCTGCCCTACATGTGGGGCACCACGGGCCTGGGCATCAACGTGGCCAAGGTGAAGGAAGTGCTGGGCGAGGACGCGCCGCTCGACTCCTGGTCGCTGCTGTTCGACCCGGCCAACGCCGCCAAGCTCGCCGCCTGCGGCATCACCGTGCTCGACGACGAACAGGAAGCCTTCGCGGCCGCGCTCATCTGGAAGGGCATGGACGCCAACGCCCTCACCGGCAACGAGACCCAGGTGGTCACCGACGTCTTCGCGGCGATCCGCCCGCACGTGCGCTACTTCAATTCCTCGAAGTACATCGACGACCTGGCCAACGGCGACATCTGCCTGGCCATGGGTTACTCGGGCGACGTGTTCCTGGCCGGCGACCGCGCCGAGGAGTCGGGCAACGGCGTCGAGATCCAGTACATCATCCCGAAGGAAGGCGCCGTGCGCTGGGTGGACCTGATGGCCATCCCGAAGGACGCGCCGCACGCCGGCAACGCGCATGCGCTGATGGACTACCTGCTCAAGCCGGAAGTGGCCGCGGGCATCACCAACTACGTGGCCTACGCCAGCCCGAACACCGCGGCCACGCCGCTGGTGGACCCGGAAATCTCCGGCGACCCGGGCGTGTACCCGCCGGCCGAGGTGCTGGCCAAGCTGGTGGACCCGGTGACGCTGCCGCCGGAAACCACCCGCGAGCGCGTGCGCGCCTGGACCACGATCAAGACCGGCCAGTAAGGCCGATGCCCGGCGCGCCCCCGGGGCGCGCCGGACGCACCTCAGCGCATCGAGCGCGGGGTGATGGCGCGCGAGACGCGCCGCGAATACACGTACACCGTGGCCGGCGGCACGTTCCACCAGGTGAAGCTGCCGCGCCTGGCGTTGAGGTCGAGCGCCTCCAGCACTTCGCGCGCCACCGGGTTGGCCGGGCCGTAGGTGAACTGCACGAACCGGCCCTGCGGCTGCAGGCAGTCGAAGGCCGCCGCCAGGATGGCCTGCTGCGTGGCCTTGGGCATCGACAGCAGGCCCAGGCCCGACACCACCGCGTCCACCGGCGCCTCGGGGCCGAAGCCGCGCGCCGAGGCCACCTCGGCCAGGTCGCGGGCATCGGCGCAGGCCACCTGCACGTTCGGGAAGTGGCGCTGCAGGTGCTGGTGCAGCTCTTCGTTGAGCTCGAGCACCAGCAGGTCGGCGGGCGCGATGCCGCTGTCGAGCAGGGCCCGGGTGAACACGCCGGTGCCGCCGCCCAGTTCGACCACCCGGCGCGCCCCGCGCGGCAGCTCGGACATCATCTGCCGGGCCAGCTGGCGGCTCGAGGGCGAGATGGCCGCCATGCCCAGCGGGTTCTTCAGCCATTGGCGGAAGAAGGTCCAGGTGTGCGCCAGGGCGGTGGGGGCACTTCGGTTCATGTCCACAGCATAATGCTCCGGAAAGCGTTTCGGACAGGTTAATCGTCCCGGTCCGAGACTGGCTTGCATCCCCGCCCGAGGCCACTGCCATGCGTCACGCCCCGCTCCTGAGCACCGCCCTCGCTTCCCTTGCGCTGGCCGCCTGCGCCAGCCTGCCCGGACCCGCCACGCCCGACGCCCCGGGCAAGCGCGCCGTGGTGCACCCCAGCGAATGTTTCGACCCGGCCTTCGCCCGCGGCTGGGACTACGTGGACGACGACGAACTGCTGGTGGACGCCGGCCGCCGCAAGTACCGCATCCGCCTCTCGGAGCTGTGCCTGTCGCTGGGCACTTCGCCTGACCTGGGCTTCGTCGGCGACCAGGTGAGCAACCGCATCTGCGGCCACGTGGGCGAATACGTGCTGGTGGGCCGCGAGCGCTGCCGCATCCAGCGCGTGGAGCGCATCGACGAGGCCGAATACCTCGAGGCCACCGGCCGCGACGAACCCAAGGGCCGCATCAAGGCCGGAGCCGCCAGCCAGGGCGACTGAGCCGCGGCCTCAGCGCCGCCGCACTTCCCAGCAGCGGTGGATGCGCGGGTTGCGCTCGAAGTCGGGCGCGATGGTGTCGCGGCTGATCTCGCGGGCCTCGGCGAATTCCGCCACCGCCGCTTCGTCGAGCTTGAAGCGGCGGTAGTTGTTCGAGAACAGCAGCAGCCCGCCCGGCGCCAGCCGGGCCACCGCGGCGCGCAGCAGGCGCACGTGGTCGCGCTGTGTGTCGAAGTCGTCGGCGCGTGCCGAATTCGAGAAGGTCGGCGGGTCGCAGAAGACCAGTTCGTACTGGCCGCGGTCGGCTTCCAGCCAGGCCATGGCGTCGGCCTGCACCAGGCGGTGCTGGCGGCCGGTGGCACCGTTGAGCGCCAGGTTGCGCCCGGCCCACTCCAGGTAGGTGCCCGACAGGTCCACGCTGGTGGTTTCCGCCGCGCCGCCCACCGCCGCGTGCACGCTGGCCGCGCCGGTGTAGCCGAACAGGTTGAGGAAGCGCTTGCCCGACGCTTCACGGCCGATGCGCAGGCGCACCGGACGGTGGTCGAGGAACAGGCCGGTGTCGAGGTAGTCGAACAGGTTCACCCACAGGCGGGCGCCGCCCTCGCGAACGGCGACGAATTCGCCGCGCTGGTCCATGCGCCCGTACTTGCTGCCGCCCTTGCCGCGGGCGCGGGTCTTGATGGCCACCTGGCCCGGCGGCACCGCGAACACGTCGCGCACGGCGTCGAGCAACTCGCCGAAGCGGCGTTTGGTGTCGGCCTCGGGGATGCTGGCCGGCGCCTCGTATTCCTGCACGTGCACGAAGGTGCGGGCCTCGCCGCCGTCCTCGGCGTACACATCCACCGCGGCGGAATACTCCGGCAGGTCGGCGTCGTAGGCGCGGAAACAGGTGACGCCCTCGCGCTCGCGCCAGCTGCGCGAATTGCGCAGGTTCTTGCGCAGGCGGTTGGCCACCATCTGCGCGCCCTCGCCCAGCGGCCTGGCTTCGCGCGGGGCGCGCGCCGGCGGCTGCACCGGGTCGCAGAGCACCAGGCTGCATTCGAGCGCGCCGTTGAAGAAGGCGTAGCGCTTGGCGGCGCGCAGGCCGGTGGCGTGGGCCAGGTCGTCGGAGCCGCACAGCAGCACCGCGCGCCACTCGGGCACGGCGGCGCGCAGCGCGTCGCCGAGCGCGCGGTACAGCGCCGGGTCGGCGGCCAGGCGCGCGTCGTAGGGCGGGTTGCAGGCGACCAGGCCGCGCGCCACCGGCGGCGCCTTCAGCGCGCGGATGTCGCCGCGGTCGAGCCGGATGAATTCGGCGACGCCGGCGCGGTCGGCGTTCGCCACCGCGGCCTGCAGCGCCTTCGGGTCGAGGTCGGCGCCGAAGAAGGCCGGGCGCAGCGCGGCGCGCCCGGCCTCGGCGCGCTGGCGCGCCTCGAGTTCGATGCGCGACCACAGCGCCTCGTCGAACTGGCGCCAGCGCGTGGGCAAGGTGCCGGCCAGGCGGCGCAAGCCCGGCGCCTCGTCGGCGGCCATCAGCGCGCCTTCCACCAGCAGGGTGCCGCTGCCGCACATCGGGTCGAGCAGCGCGCCGCCTTCGGCATAAATCTTCGGCCAGCCGCCGCGCAGCAGCATGCCGGCGGCGAGGTTTTCCTTCAGCGGCGCCTCGCCCTGCGACTGGCGCCAGCCGCGGCGGTGCAGCGGGCCGCCGCCCAGGTCCACCGAGACGATGGCGCGGCCCTTGCGCACCACCAGGCTCAGGCGCAGGTCGGGGGCTTCGGTGTCCACCGAGGGGCGCACACCGTGCGCGGCGCGCATGCGGTCGACCACGGCATCCTTCACCCGCTGCGCGGCGTAGCGCTCGTGCGTGAGGCCGGGGCCGGAAACGTGCGCGTCCACCGCCAGCGTACCCTCGGGGTCGAGGTGGCGGGTCCAGTCGATGGCGTGCACGCCCTGGTAGAGGTCGTGCTCGTTGGCGCATTCGAATTCCGCCAGCGGCCACAGCACGCGGCTGGCCAGGCGCGAGAACATGACGGCGCGGTAGGCGGCCTCGGGTTCGCCCTCGGCGTTGGCGCCGGCGAGCGCGGCGCTGGCCCTGGCCGCGCCCAGCGCCACCAGCTCGTCGGCCAGCAGGTATTCCAGGCCCTTGGCGCAGGCGACGAAGAACTTCACGCCGACAACATCTGCAGGAAGCGGCCGAATTCCTCGGCGCAGAATTCCACGTGCGCGGCCAGACGGTGGCTGTCGGGCACCATGACGAGGTGGTCCTGGCGCCGCTGCGCCCAGCGCACCACGTCCTGGGCCGGGATCAGTTCGTCCTCCCAGCCGTGCACGATGCGCGTGGGCACCATGGCGGCGCGCAGGTAGCGCGGCTCGGTTTCCAGCGCGATGGGCGGCGCCATCAGGAACAGGCCGGCCACCGGGATTTCCCGCGAGACATGCGCCGAGATGTAAGCGCCCATGCTCGAGCCCGCCAGCACCAGCGGCTTGCGCGCGGCGAGATGCGCGCGCTCGGCGAGGCGGCGGATGCGCGCCTTCACGTCGCCCAGCGGGCCGAGCACGTCGAGGTCGCGGTAGTCGGGGCGTTCGTGGGTCCAGCCCAGGGCGCCGGCGGCGCGGGCCAGGGCCGCGGCCTTGCTGGCCTCGGGGCCGCTCTCGAGCCCGTGCGAAATGATGACGTGGCCGCTCACGCGGCGTCCTCCGGCACCAGCAGGTCGCCCACGGCGATGCGGCCGCCGCTGACGATGCGCGCGCACAGGCCGCCGTGGCCGCGCATGGCGTTGTAGCCGCCGGGGCCCAGCGCGGCTTCCATGCGCGAGCACGGGTCGCAGTCGCCGGTGCCCTCGAACACGGCCTCGCCGATGCGGAAGCGCCGTCCCTTGAGCGCCACCAGCGGCAGGCCCGAGACGACCAGATTGCGGCGCAGGGTGGCGGGCTGCACCGATTCGAGCCCCGCCAGCGCGGCGATGGCCGGCAGGTGCTCGGCCTGGACCAGGGTGATGCCGCGCTTGCCGCTGGCGCTGGCGTAGCGGTCGCCCAGCAGGCCCTTGCCGGCCACGGCCTCGGCGGCCCCGACTTCCCGCATGGGCACGTCGCGGGCGGTGCGCAGGCCGAGCCACTGGACCCGGCCGGGGCGCGGCAGCGTGGCCATCAGGGCGCCTAGCGCGGAGTCGGCGGGAAAGGGCATCGGGGGGCTCCGGAAACGGTCGCGATGTTAGCATGCGGCATGACCCCCGACCTGCCGCCCGAGCCCGTCCTGCACGACTGGCCACTTCCGTACGAACACCGCCTCGAGACCCGCCCGCTGGCCCAGGTGGACCTGGTGGTGATCCATTGCACCGAGCTGCCCGACCTCGACACCGCGCGCCAGTACGGCGAACGCGAGATCTACGACAGCGGCACCGGCAACAGCGGCCACTACTACATCGACCGCGACGGCAGCATCCACGTGTTCGTGAAGCCCGACCGCGTGGCGCACCACACCCGCAGCTACAACGAGCGCTCCATCGGCATCGAGCTGGTGAACCGCGGCCGCTACCCGGACTGGCTCGATTCCCGCCGCCAGGCCATGGACGAGCCCTATACCGACGCCCAGGTGGCCGCGCTGCTGGCCCTGCTGGGCAAGCTGGAACGGGAACTGCCCGCGCTGGAATTCATCGCCGGCCACGAGGACCTCGATCTGGCCCAGGTGCCGGCCAGCGACAACCTGCACCAGCTCGTGTTCCGCAAGCGCGACCCGGGGCCACGCTTTCCCTGGTCGAAGGTGCTCGACGGCAGCAAGCTGCAGCGCATCCGCCCCTGAGCCCGGCCCGGGCGCCCGCCGCGGGTATAATCCGCGGCCGAACCCCGGAGTCCCCATGACCGCATCCGTCGCCGCCGAACTGGTCGACCTGTTGCGCCTCGAGCGCCTCGAAGACAACCTGTTCCGCGGCCAGAGCCGCGACATCGGCACCAAATACGTCTTCGGTGGCCAGGTGCTGGGCCAGGCCCTGTCGGCCGCCCAGCAGACCCTGGCCGACGACCGCCACGTGCACTCGATCCACGCCTACTTCCTGCGCGCGGGCGACGTCGAGCACCCCATCGTCTACGACGTGGACCGCACCCGCGACGGCAACAGCTTCTCGGTGCGCCGCGTCACCGCGATCCAGCACGGCAAGCCCATCTTCGTGTTCGCGGCCTCGTTCCAGGAAAACGAACCGGGCAACGAGCACCAGCTGGGCATGCCCGAGGTGCCGGCGCCGGAAGACATCGAGCCGGTGCCCGCGCCCACCGCCGAACAGCTGGCCCAGCTGCCGCCCAAGGCGCAGCGCTGGCTGTCGCGCATGGGTCCCTTCGAGATCCGCCCGGTGTACCCGCGCGACGAAGTGAAGCCGCCCAAGCGCCCGCCCTACCAGCAGGTCTGGTTCCGCCTCACCGGCGAAGTGGGCGACTCGCCCATCCTGCACCAGGCGCTGCTGGCCTATGCGTCCGATTTCCACCTGCTCGGCACCGCCACCTTCCCGCACGGCATCAGCTACTACCAGCCGAACGTGCAGATGGCCTCGCTCGACCACGCCATGTGGTTCCACCGCCCCTTCCGCGCTGACGACTGGCTGCTCTACTCGCTCGACAGCCCCAGCGCCCAGGGCGCGCGCGGCCTGGCCCGCGGCCAGATCTACGCCCGCGACGGCCGGCTGGTGGCCTCCACCGCGCAGGAAGGCCTGATCCGCGTCCTGCCCGAAGCCTGGGTGGCCCGCTGATGCGCCAGGTCTTCACTTCCGTCCGGCTGGAAAACGTCGAAGGCGTGCAGCGCCTGCTCGAGGAAGCCGGCATCGCCACCAAGATCACCCAGGGCCGCAGCTGGAAGGGCACCAGCCGCCGCGAGTTCAGCTATTCGGCCAAGGACCACGACCCCAGCCAGCAGCCCGCGCTGTGGGTGCTGCGCCCCGACGACTTCAAGCGGGCGCGCGAAATCCTGCACGACGCGGGCCTGCTCGAGGCCACCCGCGAACCGTCCTACCTGCCGGAAAACCTGCAGTTCCGGGAAAAGCCGGTGACAAATCCGCGGGCGCGCATGAACAAGATCCGCCTGGCCCTGCTGGGCGCGGCGGCCGCCGGCGCCGCACTGCTCATCATCCGCCAGCTCGCCGGCTGAGCCGCGCGCCGGCGCCCGGACGGGCGTATGCTCAGGCCACCGCCCCTCCCCGGGGCGGGTTCGCCTGGTCGGTCGCCCCCGGAGACGCCCATGGTCCACGCGCTGCTTCGCGCCCCGCTCGCCGGCCTGCTGGCCTGCGCCCTGCTGGCGCCCGCCGCGGCCTTCGCCGCGGACCCGCCTCCGCCCAACATCATCCGGCTCGAGCCCAAGCCCATGGAAGGCCTGCGCGCGGGCCGCGCCGTGGTGGTGAAAGGCAAGGCCGGCCCCGACGGGCACCGTTTCCTGGTCGAGGGGCTCACCGCGATGATGCCGGTGACCGTGCTGCTGCGCCCCGTGCGCCAGGGCCAGGACGTACGCCTGCAACTGTCGAAGTACGCCTGGAACCAGCCACTGCGCGAAGGCGAAACGGAGGGCGGGATCCTGAAGTTCAAGATCCGTACCGAGGGCGAGTTCCAGGCCACCGTGAGCGCACCGGAGGCCGGCACCGCTTACCGCCTGCTGGTGTGGGTGGGCGACGAGGTGAAGCCCGAGATGCGTCCGGTGGTGGTGAAGGCCAGTGAATTCGAAGAGGCCGGCGACGGCGGCGGTTCGCTGGTGCTGTGGGTGATCGCCGGCCTGCTGGGCGCCGGCATCGTGTTGCTCGCCATCCTGGTCCTGCGGAGGAAGCCGTCATGACCCTGCGCCCCTGGCTGCTGGCCCTGCTTTTGCTCACCCTGGTGCCCACCGCCCTCGCCAGCCCCACCGGCACCGGCCTGGCCGGCTTCGGCGACACCGGCGAGGACGAGGACGACGGCGGCGACGATGGCGACGGTGATGACGACGACCCGCGCGAGGACATCGACGAGCGGATCGAGAACGTCAACGAAGTGCTCGACATCTACGACGACGCCACCCAGGCCTGGGACGACTGGCAGTCGCTGGACGACCGCGAGGCCGACTGCGGCTCCAACTACACCGCCGACGCCGGCCCGATGGTGCCCTCGCAGTGCGCCGACTCGCGCGAGTGCATGCAGTGCTACGGCGATGCGGTGCGCGCCATCGACTTCAACCGCTTCTACATCGAGCGCGCCCGCTGCATCACCGCCGCCAACGTGCGCATGGCCAAATCGGCCATGGCCTTCGGCGACAGCAGCTCGGGCGTGCACGGCGTGGCCGGGCTGTCGTGGTCGCTGGGCGGCAAGCCGCAGATCGAGAAGGCCGTGGCCGACCTCAAGCGAACCTACACCCGCAAGGCCAACGACTACCTGTTCGAGATCGACCGCTCGATGAAGAAGCTGGGCCAGTGCGAGGCCGAGCATTTCGGCAACCGCGACTGGTACCAGCGCTACGGCTGGCTCTACGTGAACTTCATGCGGGCCAAGTACGGCACCGCGCCCGAATAGCCGCGGTCACATCCGGCGCGCCGGGGCGTCCTGGGGTTTACCATCCCCGTGGAGCGCCCCATGAGCACCGACGTCCTCGAAAGCCTGGTCCACACCCACCTCCCGGCCGCCGCCCGTGGCGACCGGGACGCCTACGGCCGCATCGTCGCCGCCTGCCAGGGCACGGTGACCTCGATCGCGCTGGCCATCGTGCGCGACGTGCCGGCCAGCGAGGACGTGGCCCAGGAAGCCTTCCTCTCGGCCTGGCAGAACCTGCGCCGGCTCAAGAACCCCGACAGCTTCCTGCCCTGGCTGCGGCAGATCACCCGCAACCTGGCCCGCGACCACCTGCGCGCGCAGGGCCGTCGCCGCGAGCCGGGCGGCGACGTGGAACGGCTGCTGGCCCAGGTGGCCGACCCGCACCCGGAGCCGGCCGAGCGCGCCGCCGAGGCGGAGCAGCAGGCCGTCGCCGCCGCCGTCATCGACAGCCTGCCCGAGGAGTCGCGCGAGGTACTGCTGCTCTACTACCGCGAAGGCCAGAGCTCGCGCCAGGTGGCCGGCCTGCTGGGCCTGCAGGACGCGGCGGTGCGCAAGCGGCTTTCCCGCGCCCGCGAACGCGTGCGCGAGGAACTGCTGCAGCGCCTGGGCGAATTCGCGAAATCCACCGCGCCGGGCACCGCCTTCACCGCCGCGGTGGCGATCGCACTCACCGCCGCGGCGCCGCCGGCCGCCGCCGCCACCGCGCTGGGCGTGGGCGCGCTGGGCGGGGCCAAGGGCCTGGCGAAGGTGGGCGCGGGCGCGCTGGGCGGCGCCGCCATCGGCATCGCCGGCGGCCTGCTGGGCATCTGGATGGGCGTGCGCCGCTACCTGCGCGATCCCTTCGACGACGCCGAGCGGCGCAGCCTCCTGGCCTATGCCCTGGTCATGTCGGGCCTGGTGGTCGGCTTCAGCCTGGGCATAGTGGCGCTGGCCAGGATCCCCGGCTGGATCCCGCACTTCCTGCTCTCGGTCGGCTTCATGCTGGGCGTGACGATGAGCTGCGCCGTCTGGCTGCCCAACATCCTGGCGCGGCGCCAGGCGCGCGAGCGCGAGCTCGACCCGGTGGGCGCCGCGGCGCGCCAGGCCCGCGAACGTCGCACCGGCCGCTGGGGCGCCATCGCCGGCATCGTGCTGGGCAGCGCCGGCCTGCTGCTGGGCCTGTGGCTCAGCGGCCGCATGGGCTGAGCCCCGGAAACACGAAGGCCCCGGGGGTCGCCGGGGCCTTCGTTCGCCTCGCGCCCGGGGCGCGCGCGTCACATGGTGTGGGTGGGCTTGTCGGCCTCGAGCGTGCCGGCCAGGAAGGTTTCGATCTTGCCCTTCACCGTTTCGGCCTCGGCGCTGTCGGCGAACTGCACGCCGATGCCGGCGGTGCGGTTGCCCTGGGCGCCGGCCGGGGTGATCCAGACGACCTTGCCGGCCACCGGCAGGCGGTCCTTCTCCTCCATCAGCGACAGCAGGATGAAGACCTCGTCGCCCAGCGCATAGCGCTTGGTGGTGGGCACGAAGATGCCGCCGCCCTTCACGAAGGGCATGTAGGCGTTGTACAGCGACGCCTTGTCCTTGATGGCCAGTGACAGGATGCCCTGCCTCGCGCCCGCGCCGCCTCCGATCATCGCCCTGCCCTCGCCGCTTCCTTGTCCTTGAACATGCTACGCCATTCGAGCAGCAACGCGGCCAGCGCCAGGTCGTGGCGCAGGGCCGGCACGCGCAGCTGGTCGCGCGCGCGGTTGATGCCGTCGAACCAGGCCGAAAGCTTCTGGAAATCGCCCGGCAGGGTCAAGCCGGGGGCCGGCGTGCCGGCCAGCCGCGCCGAAATGCCGTCGAGCGCGAGTTCGGCGGCGAAGCGCAAACGCAGCGCCGCCTGTTCGTCGCCCAGCCAGGCCTGGGCCAGTTCCACCGGCGCCTTGCGGCCGTCGGCCAGGGCGTTGAGGTCGGCCTGCACCTCGCCACGCAGCGCCAGCGAGCCGGCCTCGAGCCAGTCGGCGGCCAGGCCGGGGTGGCCGCGCGCCGCGTCCAGGGCTTTCGCCAGCGCCTGCGGGCCGTGGCCCTGCGCGCGCAGCCAGGCCTCCGATTCCGCGCGCGCCGGAAGACGGAACTCCAGCCGCTGGCAGCGGCTGCGGATGGTGGCCGGCAGGCGGCCCGGGCGGTCGCTCACCAGCAGCAGGTAGCGGCCCGGCGCGGGCTCCTCGAGCGTCTTGAGCAGGGCGTTGGCGGCGGCGGTGTTGAGCGCATGCGCCGGGTGGATCAGCGCCACCTGCGCGCCGCCCAGCTGCGGCGTCAGGGCGAACCACTGGCCCAGTTCGCGCATCTGGTCGACGATGATCTCGCTGCGCAGCTTGTCGCCCTTGTCGTTGGGCAGGAAGCTCACGTCGCGGAAATCCGGGTGGGTGCCGGCGGCGAACAGCTGGCAGCCGCGGCAGCGGCCGCAGGCGAGGCCGTCGGCGCCGGGGCTTCCGCAGAGCAGGCGTTTTCCCAGCAGCTCCGCCACCGCCTGCTTGCCCAGGCGCTCGGCGCCCACTAGCAGCAGGGCGTGGCCCAGGCGGCCCTCGGCCAGGCTGGCCAGGGCCTTGTCGAGCACGCGCTGCTGCCAGGGCGCCAGCGTGCTCATGCGCGCTGCGCCAGCCACGCGCGCAGCGCCGCCACGGCGGCTTCGCGCACGGCCTCGGCCGGCTGGCTGGCGTCGATGACGCGGAAGCGTTCCGGTTCGGCCCTGGCGCGCGCCAGGTAGGCGGCGCGCACGCGTTCGAAGAAATCCTCGCGCTCGCGTTCGATGCGGTCGGGTTCGCCGCCGCGCGAACGCGCGCGCGCCAGGCCCTGGGCCACGCCCACGTCGAGCAGGAAGGTCAGGTCCGGGCGCAGGCCGGCGGCCCAGCGCTCGAGTTCGGCGATGTGGCCGGTGTCCAGGCCGCGGCCGCCGCCCTGGTAGGCGAAGCTGGCGTCGGTGAAGCGGTCGGCCAGCACCGCCGCGCCGCGCGCGAGTGCCGGCCGGATCACCCGGCGCACCAGCTGCGCGCGCGCCGCGAACATGAGCAGCAGCTCGGCCTCGGGCACCAGGTGCTGGCCGGGGCTGAGCAGCAGTTCGCGGATGGCCTCGCCTTCCGGCGTGCCGCCCGGCTCGCGCGTGGCCACCACTTCGCGGCCGCCCTCGGCGAGCACCGCGTGCAGCGCCGCGATCACGGTGGACTTGCCGGCGCCCTCGCCGCCCTCGAGGCTGACGAACATCCCCCGCGCGCTCACCGGCAGCGCCCCAGCTGGTGGCAGGCCACGGCGCGGTTGTGCTCGGCCAGCGAGGACGAGAACACGTGGCTGCCGTCGCCGCGCGACACGAAGTACAGGGTGTCGCCCGCCTGCGGCTTGGCCGCGGCCACCAGGGCGGCGCGGCCCGGCATGGCGATGGGCGTGGGCGGCAGGCCGCCGCGGGTGTAGGTGTTGTAAGGCGTGTCGGTGGTGAGGTCGCGCTTGCGGATGTTGCCGTCGTAGGCGCTGCCCATGCCGTAGATCACGGTCGGGTCGGTCTGCAGGCGCATGCCCAGCTTGAGCCGGCGCACGAACACGCCGGCGATCTCGGGCCGCTCCGAGGGCTTGCCGGTTTCCTTCTCGACAATGGAGGCCAGGGTGAGCAGCTCGTCCGGCGTTTCCAGCGGCAGGCCCGGGTCGCGCATGGCCCAGGCGTCGGCCAGGGCCTTGTCCATGGCCAGCGCGGCGCGGCGCAGCAGGTCCACGTCGCTCATGCCGCGGGTGAAATGGTAGGTCTCGGGCAGGAAGCGGCCCTCGGGGTGCTCGCCCTCGCGGCCGAGCGCCTTCATCAGCGCGGCGTCGTCGAGGCCCGGCAGGGTTTGCACCAGCACCTCGTCCTTGGCCAGCGCCGCGCGCAGATCGCGCAGGTTCCAGCCTTCGACCAGGGTGAAGCGGTGCTGGATCACCTGCCCGCTCTCGAGTTTGCGCAGCAGCTGGGCCGGGGTGATGCCGTGGCGGATCGTGTAGTCGCCGACCTGCAGGCGCGACATCACCTGCATCTCGTGCGCCAATGCCTTCCATTCCAGGTCGTGGCCCTCGCTCACGCCCAGGCCGCGCAGCTTGTCGAGGATGTCCTGGAAGCCGTCGCCGCGCTCCACCGTGAGGATGCGTTCGCTGCCGGCCAGCGCGAGCGGCGTGGTGGCGAAGGCGTCGTAACGCTGCCAGAGCCAGCCGCCGACGGCGACGGCCAGCAGCAACAGCAGCGCCACCGTCGCCTTGAGCACCTTGTGCGAGGACTTCTTCGCCAAAATCACCAACCCCCGTCAGAACGCCGGCACGTCGCGGCGCAGCCGCCGGCGCAGGTCGTCGAGCGCCGGATGCGGCGCCCAGGTTCGTTGCCCCAGGCGACCGACCGGCAGGATACCCCGCACGGCGTTGCACAGGAAAAGCGCCTCGGCCGATTCGACATCGGCGGGCCACAGCTCGGCCTCGGTGGCGCCGGGCTCATTCGCCAGCACCCAGCCGCGGGCGATGCCGGCCACGCCGGCCTCATGCAGCGCGGGCGTGATCCAGCGGCCGCCGACGAGCGCGAACAGGTTGGCGGCGGTGGCGCAGGTGACGCGGCCGGCGGCGTCGAGCATGAGGCCCTCGTGGACGGCGGGGTCGCTCCACTCGGCGCGCGCCAGCACCTGCTCGAGCCGGTTGAGGTGCTTGAGCCCGGCCAGGCGCGGCTGCGGGGCCAGGCGCGTTTCGCACCAGCGCAGCGACAGCGGGCCATCGAAGGGCGCCGGCAGCGCGTGCACCGACAGCACCACGGTGGGCACCGCCGCGTCGGGCGCGGAATAACCGCGGCCGCCGCTGCCGCGGGTGAGCACGAGCTTGAGCACGGCTTCGGCCGGCGCGCCGGCCAGCAAGGCCGAGGCTTCGCCGGCCAGCCAGGCGGCATCGGGCGCGGGCAGGCCGAGCCGGCGCGCGCCGTTGGCCAGGCGCGCCAGGTGCGCGTCCCACCAGGGCAGCCGGCCCGCGCTCACGCGCAGGGTTTCGAACAGGCCGTCGCCGTAGGCCAGGCCGCGGTCGGCCGGGTCCAGCGCGGGCACTCGCTCCCGGCCGCGGTAGATCGCCGTCGCCAGCGCGCTCATCCGGCGGCACCCAGCGCGCGCAGCAGGCCGCGGGCCTTGGCGCGGGTTTCGTCGAGCTCGCGGCCGGCGTCGGAGTCGACCACGATGCCGGCGCCGGTGCGGAACTGCAGTTCGTCTCCAGCCAGCCAGGCGCTGCGGATCAGGATGTTGAGGTCGAGGTCGCCATCGCGGCCGAGGTAACCGAAGGCGCCGGTGTAGGGGCCACGCCCCTCCCCTTCGAGCTCGGCGATGATCTGCATGCAGCGCACCTTGGGCGCGCCGGTGATGGTGCCGCCGGGGAACACGGCGCGGATGACTTCGCCCGGCGTCGCGCCCTCGCGCAGCTGGCCGGACACGTTCGAGACGATGTGGTGCACGTGGGCGTAGCTCTCCACCACCATCAGCTCGTCCACTTTCACGCTGCCCGGCGCGCAGACGCGGCCCAGGTCGTTGCGCTCGAGGTCGATCAGCATCACGTGCTCGGCGCGTTCCTTGGGGTTGCCGACCAGGTCGCGTATGCGCGCCGCGTCGTCGTCGCCCGGGAAACGCGGGCGCGTGCCGGCGATCGGGCGCGTGTCCACGCGCCGGCCGCGCACCGACACCAGGCGCTCGGGCGAAGAGCTGAGCAGCGCCGCGTCGCCCACCCGCAGCAGGCCGGCGAAGGGCGCGGGGTTGGTTTCGCGCAGGCGGGCGTACACCGCCGCGGGGTCGGGCGCCTGGTGGAAACGCGCGCGCCAGGCCCGCGACAGGTTCACCTGGAACACGTCGCCGGCGCGCAGGTAGTCGTGGATGCGCGCCACGCCGCCGGTGAACCGTTCCGGCGCGTCTTCGGCCAGCAGCGGCGGCGCGAAGGGCGGCGGCACGGCGGCCATGGGCGCGGCGGCAAGCGCGTCGAGCCAGGCTTCGGCGCCGGGCTCGGCGACGGCCAGGCATTCGCCGGTGCCGCGGTCGCGCAGCACCGCGGCGGGGCAGCGCATCGCCAGCGCCACCGGCAGCGGGCCGGGGGCCGCCGGCAGCGCGAGGCTGGGCTCGACCTGCGCCGTCAGTTCATAGGCCAGGAACAGGGCCCAGCCGCCGCGGAACGGCAGGCTGGCGTCGCCTTGCGGCATCTGCGACTCGCGCCAGTCGGCGTCAAGCGCCGCCAGGAATTCCGGGCCCGCGTCGGCGCCGCCCGGCAGGCGCCGCACGCGGCCGCCGGCATCGAGCCGCAGGCCGGTGCCGTCGGTGGCCAGCAGCAGGTCCCAGCGCGAGAGCGCGTTGCCGCCGGCCACGCTTTCGAGCAGCAGCGGGAAACGCGCGGGGTCGGCCGACTGCAGTCGCAGCAGGTCGGTGCCCGGCGGCAGCGCGCGCGTCAGCATCGCGGTGGCCGGGCGGACCGGGCTCAGAGCTTCCGGAACACCAGGGTGCCGTTGGTGCCGCCGAAGCCGAAGCCGTTGGACACGGCCACGTCCACCTGGGCCTGGCGGGCCACGTTCGGCACGTAGTCGAGGTCGCAGCCTTCGCCCGGGTTCTCGAGGTTGATGGTGGGCGGGATGACGCCGGTGTGCAGCGCCAGCACCGAGAACACCGCCTCGACGCCGCCGGCGGCGCCCAGCAGGTGGCCGGTCATGGACTTGGTGGAGCTGACCATCAGCTTGCGGGCGTGGTCGCCGAAGGCGGCCTTGATCGCCATCGTCTCGCCCAGGTCGCCCAGCGGCGTGGAGGTGCCGTGCGCGTTGAGGTAACCCACCTGCTCGGCGTTGATGCCGGCGTCCTTGAGCGCCATGCGCATGCAGCGCGCGGCGCCCTCGCCGTTTTCACTGGGCGCGGTCATGTGGAAGGCGTCGGAGCTGGCGCCGAAGCCGGCCAGCTCGCAGTAGATGCGGGCGCCGCGCGCCTTGGCGTGTTCGTATTCCTCGAGGATGAGGATGCCGGCGCCGTCGCCCAGCACGAAGCCGTCGCGGTCCTTGTCCCAGGGACGGGAGGCGCGGGTCGGGTCGTCGTTGCGGGTGGACATGGCCTTCATCGAGCAGAAGCCGCCGACCGAGGTGGGCGTGCAGCCGTGCTCGGCGCCGCCGGCCACCATGATGTCGGCGTCGCCGTACTGGATCATGCGCATGGCCATGCCTATCGAGTGGTTCGAGGTGGCGCAGGCCGAGACCGCCGAGAAGTTCGGGCCCTTGATGCCCTTCATGATCGTCAGCTGGCCCGGCAGCATGTTGATGATGGTGCTGGGCACGTAGAACGGCGACACCTTGCGCGGGCCGCCCTCGTGCAGTGCGATGGCGGTTTCCTCGATGCCGCGCACGCCGCCTATGCCTGCGCCGATGAGCGCGCCGATGCGCTCGGCGTTGGCGTCGGTCACCTCCAGGCCGGCGTCGTCCATCGCCTGGAAGCAGGCGGCGAGGCCGTAGTGGATGAAGGTGTCCATCTTCTTGACGTCCTTCGGCGGCAGGAAGGACTTGGCGTCGAAGTCACGCACCTCGCCGGCGATGCGGGTGGCATACGCGGCGGGGTCGAAATGGGTGATCGGGCCGATGCCGCTGCGCCCGGCCTGGATGCTGTCCCAGGCGGCGGAGAGGCTGTTGCCGATGGGCGAGACGATGCCCATGCCGGTGACGACGACGCGACGATGACTCATGGCGAAACTCCGCTATGGATTCAGGGTGCGTGGCGGAGGCCACGCATGCGCCGGCGCACGAGCCAATGCTTGGGCCGGATGCCGCAAACGCGCAGGGCCGCGCAAGCGCGGCCCCGCCGTTGGAACCGCCAGGCGATCAGGCCTTGACGTGGGCCTTGATGTAATCGATGGCCTGCTGGACCGAGGTGATCTTCTCGGCCTCTTCGTCCGGGATCTCGCACTCGAACTCTTCCTCGAGGGCCATGACCAGCTCGACGGTGTCCAGGGAGTCGGCGCCGAGGTCGTCCACGAACGAGGCGTTCACGGTGACTTCCTCTTCCTTGACGCCCAACTGCTCGATGACGATTTTCTTGACGCGTTCTTCGATGCTGCTCATGGATCTGTCTCCTCCCGGAGGGGTGTTTTCGGGCGCATTGTAATCAAATGCCGGCCGTGGCGGGCGCCGGACGCGCCACGGCCTGGGTATGGGCGGGGGATTCTATCGCAAATCCTGCCCAGGCAAGGACTTAGGGCATGTACATGCCGCCGTTGACGTGCAGGGTTTCGCCGGTGATGTAGGCGGCCGCCGGGCTGGCCAGGAAGGCCACCGCATGGGCGATGTCGGACGGCTCGCCGAGGCGGCCGAGCGCGATCTGGCCCACCAGGGCCTCGCGCGAGGCCTCCGGCAGGTCCTTGGTCATGTCGGTCTGGATGAAGCCGGGCGCGACCACGTTCACCGTGACGCCGCGGCTGCCGATCTCCTTCGCCAGCGACTTGCTGAAGGCGATGATGCCGGCCTTGGCGGCGGCGTAGTTGGCCTGGCCCGCGTTGCCGGTGACGCCGATGACCGAGGCGATGTTGATGATGCGGCCCTTGCGGGCCTTCATCATGCCGCGCATCACGGCCTTGCTGGTGCGGTAGACCGAGCTCAGGTTGGTGTCGAGGATGGCCTGCCAGTCCTCGTCCTTCATGCGCATGAGCAGGTTGTCGCGGGTGATGCCGGCGTTGTTCACGAGGATGGAGACCGGGCCGAAGGTCTTGCCGATCTCCTCGATGACGGACTCGACTTCTTCGCTGCTGGCGACGTCGAGCTTGCGGCCCGCGCCGCCGCTGGCGGCCAGGCGCTCGCCGATGGCGGCGGCACCGGCTTCGCTGGTGGCGGTGCCGATCACGGTGGCGCCCATCGCGGCCAGTTCGGCGGCGATGGCCGCGCCGATCCCGCGGCTCGCACCGGTCACCAGCGCAATCTCACCCTTGAGCACGTCAGACATCATGGTTCTCCGTAATCAGGTTCAGCGCTTCCACTCGGCCATCGCCGAGTCGAAGTCGGCGGGGGTGCCGAGGGCGCGGGCGTCGAGCGACTTGTCGATGCGCTTGACCAGGCCGGTGAGCACCTTGCCCGGGCCGCACTCGGCCACGCGGGTGGCGCCGCGCGCGGCCAGCGACTGCACGCAGTCGGTCCAGCGCACCGGCAGGTACAGCTGGCGCACCAGCGCGTCGCGGATGGCCTGCGTGCCGGCGTGCACTTCGCCGTCGACGTTCTGCACCACCGGGATCGCGGGTTCGGACCAGGCCATGCCGGCCATCACTTCGGACAGGCGGTTGGCGGCCTCGCGCATCAGCGGCGTGTGCGAAGGCACCGACACCGCGAGCTTGACGGCCTTGCGCACGCCGCGCGCCGAGAGTTCGGCCAGCGCGCGGTCCACCGCGGCGGCGCTGCCGCCGATGACGACCTGGCCGGGCGAGTTGTAGTTCGCAGGCACCACGACCTCGTCGCCGGAAACTGCCTCGCAGACTTCGGCCACCAGCGCGTCCTCGGTGCCCAGCACCGCGGCCATGGCGCCGGTGCCGGCGGGCACCGCCAGCTGCATCAGGCGGCCGCGCTCGCGCACCAGGCGCGCGCCGTCGGCGAGCGTAATCGCGCCGGCGGCCACCAGGGCCGCGTATTCGCCCAGGCTGTGGCCCGCCAGCAGCGACGGCGCCGGGCCGCCCTGCGCCTGCCAGGCGCGCCACACGGCGACGCCCGCGGCCAGCAGCGCCGGCTGGGTGAATTCGGTCTGGTTGAGCTGTTCTTCCGGGCCCTGCTGGGACAGCGCCCAGAGGTCGACGCCGGCGCCCTCGGAGGCTTCGGCGAACGTGGCCCGCACCTGCGGGTGCGCCGCGGCGAGTTCGGCGAGCATGCCCAGCGACTGGGAACCCTGGCCGGGGAAAACGAAGGCGATGGACTGGCTCATTGCTGATCCGGGCGACGTAATCCGCGAATCATAAGCGAGGGACCCGGCCTTCCGTCTGTACCGCCGCGTAGGGTCGCCGGGCGACCCCTGCCCGCCTCAGTAGCGGATGAGCGCCGAGCCCCAGGTGAAGCCGCCGCCGAAGGCCTCGAGCAGCAGCAGCTGGCCGCGCTGCACCTTGCCCGAACGCACGGCTTCGTCGAGCGCCAGCGGCACCGAACCCGAGGAAGTGTTGCCGTGCTTGTCCACGGTGACGATGACGCGGTCCATCGGCATCTCGAGGCGCTTGGCGGTGGCCTCGATGATGCGCAGGTTGGCCTGGTGCGGGATCAGCCAGTCGAGCGCCGACTTGTCCAGGCCGTTCGCGGCCAGGGTTTCGTCCACCACGGCGTCGAGCGCCTTCACCGCGTGCTTGAAGACCTCGTTGCCGGTCATCAGCACGCGCACGCCGGCGTTCTTCTCGCCGGGCTTGAAGCCTTCGGACACGCCCACCGGGTTGTAGAGCAGTTCCTTCTTGCCACCGTCCGCGTGCAGGTGCGTGGACAGGATGCCGGCCTCGGCGTCGGCCTTGAGCACCACGGCGCCGGCGCCATCGCCGAACAGCACGCAGGTGTTGCGGTCGGACCAGTCGAGCATGCGGGTCAGCGTTTCGGCGCCGATCACCAGGATGGTCTTGCAGGTGCCGGCGCGGATGAACTGGTCGGCGATGCTGAGCGCGAACAGGAAACCCGAGCAGGCCGCGTTGACGTCGAACGCCGCGCAGCCGTTGGCGCCCAGGCGGTGCTGCACCAGGCAGGCGGTGGACGGGAAGATCAGGTTCGGAGTGGTGGTGCCGAGCACGATCATGTCGAGCTCGGACGCCTGCACGCCGGCCGCTTCCATGGCGGCGCGGGCGGCGCGTTCGGCCAGGTCGGCGGTGGTCTCGCCGTCGGCGACGACGTGGCGCTGTCGGATGCCCGTGCGGCTCGCGATCCATTCGTCGGTGGTCTCGACGAACTGCTCGAGGTCCTTGTTGGTCAGCACCTTCTGCGGCAAGGCGCTGCCGGTACCGGCGATACGCGAGAACACGGCCATCGTCACTCCCTCTGTGCGCTGGCGGGCGGGCCGGCGCGCGGCCACCCACCGTCAGAAACGCGCGCGGCGGGACCAGGCCCGCCGCGCTCGGCTTGCTATGGCTCCGCCCCGGGGGGCGGAACGCGGCCTCAGTCTTCCGAGACGACCGCGGACTTCACGTCCACGACCTTGCGGCCGCGGTAGTAGCCGTCCTTGGTGACGTGATGGCGCAGGTGGGTCTCGCCCGTGGTCGGGTCGGTGGCCAGCTGCTTGGCGGTGAGGGCGTCGTGCGCACGGCGCTGGCCGCGGCGGGACGGGGAAACTCGGGACTTCTGGACGGCCATGGCTTGTCTCCAACTACTTCTTGTGTGCCTTCAACGCGGCAAGCGCGGCGAAAGGATTCGGTTTTTCTTCTTCCTCCCCGGCGTCGGCGGGCCAATTGGCCGTCACCTCCGTCGAGTCGGGGTCGATCGGTACCACCGGGACGGCAAGGATCAGTTCGTCCTCGACCAGCCCGGCGGGGTCCAGCTCGCCGCTGGCGTCCAGCAGGAGGGGTTCGATTCCCTCCGGCAGCGCCGCCTCTTCCGCTTCGTCGGTGATCAGGCCCAGGCGCTGCGTGAGGCGCACCGGGTACACGAACCGTTCCAGCGTCCGCTGGCACTGCAGCGGCAGTTTGGCCTCGATGCGCAGTTCGACGTAACGCAGGTTCATCGCGTCACGGCCGAACTCCATCTCGAACCGGCATTCTCCGTCGGCGTCCGCCAGGGCCGGCAGCAGCCGGGGCATCCCGGACAGCGGCAGGCGGCCTTCGAACAACCGCTTGGCCGCAACCATGCGCCAGGCGTCGAGCACAGGGGGCAAGGGAGCGGACATAAGCGCGAAATGATAGGACCCGGGCGGCCGCATGTCAAACCTAAGCCGTTGCGCCCGCAAGGGTTTGCCGCCCCTGCCGGGGCTGGTGCAGACTGCCCGCTGACGCCCGGAAGCCCGCATGCCCACCGCGATCCTCATCCTTGGCCTGGCCAGCCTGGCCCTGGCCGCCCCCTTGCTGTGGTGGATCCTGCGCGGCCGGCGCCGCGACCGCAGCCTCGCCCGCCTGCTCGACCTGGCCGACGAGATGGAGCGCCTGCTCGACCGCAGCCAGGAGCGCATGCAGGCCCTGCAGGCCGTGGTGGGCCGGGTCCCGGCCGACATCGGCGCCGTGGCCCAGGCCTCGCTGGACGGTGCCCTGCCCGTGCGCGAGGCCAAGCGCGACCTGCTCCAGCACCGCCTCTGGATCAAGCACCACGGCCAGGCCGCCCGCCAGTCCGAGCTCGACGCCGCCTGCAACGCCCTGGCCCGGGCCCGCGACCGCCTGTCGGGCGAGCTGGCCGACCTCGAGCGCGCCGGGGCCGAACTGGCCGAGGCCACCGAAGCCAGCGAACAGGCCGCCCTGCGCGAACCGCCGGGCCTGCGCCGCGGCGCCGGCGAACCATGACCCCGCTGGTCCTGGGCTCCACCTCGCCCTACCGGCGGGAACTGCTGCAGCGGCTGGGCCTGCCCTTCGAGGTGGACCGGCCCGAGGTGGACGAGAGCCCGCGGCCCGGCGAAACGCCCGCCGCCCTCGCTGCCCGGCTCGCCGAAGCCAAGGCCCGGGCCGTGGCCGGACGCCACCCCGACGCCTGGGTCATCGGCTCGGACCAGGTGGCCGAACTCGATGGTCGCCCCCTGGGCAAACCCGGCGGCCCCGGGGCCGCCTTCGCCCAGCTGCGCGCCGCTTCCGGCCGCGAGGTGCGCTTCCACACGGCGTTCTTCCTATGCTCGGCGGCGCATTCCGGGGCGCACGCCGGGCTCGACCTCACGACCGTGCATTTCCGCGCGCTCGCCGACGACGAAATCACCCGCTACCTGGCCGTCGAGCAACCCTACGATTGCGCCGGCAGCTTCAAGTGCGAGGGCCTGGGCATCACGCTGTTCGAGGCCATCGACAACCGCGACCCGACCGCGCTCATCGGCCTGCCGCTCATCGCGCTGGCACGGGCGCTGCGCGCCGCGGGCTACGCCCTGCCCTGATCACTCGACCACGAGCACCTGCTCCGGCCAGCGCTCGACGCTGCCGTCGGCACCGTGCAGCACCAGCCCGAGCCAGTGGCGCCCGGACGCGCGCGAGGAAAGGTCGACTCGCGCCCGGAAACCGAAACCGTCGCCGGCCTCCGCGGGCAGGCCCCAGTAGTCCGCGACGTGCGGCATGGCGAGCCCCTGTTCCGCCACCGCGACCACCTCGCCGTCGAGCGTGAGTTCGATGCGCGCCAGCGCACCGCCCTGTTTGAACGCCCAGCCGGAAACCTCCACCGCCCCGCGCACGGCGGCGCCCGGCAGCGGCGCGTCAATCCAGGCCAGCGCCGGCAGCACGCACGCACCGGGAGCCGGCAGCACGAAGCGCAGGAAACGCTTGCGGCCGTGGTCCACCGAAAGCACCCGCGGCGGCGGCAGTCCGCCACTGCCCGCGCACAGGTCGCGGTAAGCCTGCAGCCGGTGCTTCAGCGGGCGCGCCGTGTCTTCCACCACCAGCAGCAGCGGGCCAGCACCGGCATCGCGCGGCGATTCCAGCAGAAGTCCCCAGTCGGCCAGCTGCACGGCGCGGCCGTGCTTGGCGTTGAGCGGGTGGTCGAGCACGCGCACGTCGCCGCGGTCGAGTTCGAAGGCCAGCTGCGCGCCGAGCATGAAGTTGTCGGCCACCAGCGTCGTGCCCACCGGCATCCCGGCGAGGTCGCCGCGCACCGCGTCGGCCACTTCATGCCAGCCGCTGAAATTGTCGGCATAAGCCGGGCCATCGGCCAGCAAGCTGCGTCCCTCCGGCTTCGCCAGCAGCGCGAGGTAGCCGAACAGCAGTGCCAGCCCCATGGCCGCCGTCGCGTGCAGCACACGCCGCGCCCACGGCCGCCAGCGCGCCAGCGCCGGCGGCGCCAGCGCGCACAGCGCCAGCCAGCCGGCCAGCGGCCAATGGAAGGTGACGCGCTCGGCGTCGGCGAAAAAGCCCATGAGGAAGTAACCCGGCACGGCCACGAAACCCAACCCGGCCATGAGGCCCCAGGCCGCCAGGTGGCGGTCGCGACGGCGCCGCCATGCTTCGCCCAGCGCTTGCAGCAGCAGGAGCATGAGCAGCGGCGTCACCAGCAGCGCCTGCACCAGCGGCCACCACAGGCCCCGCAGTTGCGGCTGCCACGGATGCCGGTCGACGAACTGGAAGCCCAGGCCCGCGCCGGCGTGGCCGAGGTTCCAGGCCAGGGTCGGCCACCAGGCGGCGGCGCCGGCGGCGAGCGCCAGCCACAGCCCCGGGCGCCGCAGCAGCGCGCGTCCCGCCGGGGAGCACAGCAGGCCCGCCGCGCCGGCCAGCACCACCAGCGCGAACCGGTAATGCGCGAACGCACCCAGCGCCAGCGCGAACGCCAGTTGCAGCGCCGCGCCGTGCGAATAACGCCGCAGCATTGCCGCGAACGCGTCCAGGCAAAGCAGCGCCGCCAACAGCATGGGCACGTCCGGCAGGGCCAGCACGCCCATCGCCCCGCCCAGCGGCAGCAGCAGCGCCAGCAGGCCCGCCTGCCAGCCCGCCGCCGGGCCGAACCAGCGCGCCGCGATGCGCACCACCAGCCAGGGCAGCGCCGCGCCCATCAGCAGGAAGGGCGCGCGCACCGCCAGCGCATGCTGGCCGCCCAGCTCGGTGCCCAGGCGCACCAGCCACGCCGTCAGGCCAGGGAGGTCGGAATAGGCCCAGGCCAGCCGCCGGCTCTCGAGTGCATAGAAGGCCTCGTCGCCGAACAGCGGCAGTGTCGCCGCCAGCGCCAGCTTCGCCAGCAGCAGCAGCGCCCACAGCGCGAGGAAATTCACGCGCGGCGAACCCGCCCGCGTGCCAGCATCGACCAAGGTATCCTTCCTGAAAATCACGCCGGGACGCTCGCATGCACGCGCAGGCCAAAGACGCCGACATCCTACCCGAGCGCACGCGCGCGGCCCTCGGCGACGCCGTCGCCCAGGTCAACCAGCTGGTGCTGGGCAAGCCCAACGAGGTGCGCCTGGCCTTCACCACCCTGCTCGCCGGCGGCCACCTGCTGATCGAAGACCTGCCGGGCCTGGGCAAGACCACGCTGGCGCGCGCCATGGCCGCCAGCCTGGGCCTGGACTTCCAGCGCATGCAGTTCACTTCCGACCTGCTGCCCTCGGACATCATCGGCGTGTCCATCTTCGACCAGACCGCGCGCGAGTTCCGCTTCCACCCGGGCCCGGTGTTCACCCAGCTGCTGCTGGCCGACGAAATCAACCGCGCGCCGCCGCGCACCCAGAGCGCGCTGCTCGAGGCCATGGCCGAGCACCAGGTCACCGTGGACGGCGTCACACACACCCTGCCCCAGCCCTTCTTCGTCGTGGCCACCCAGAACCCGGTCGACCTGGCCGGCACCTTCCCGCTGCCCGATTCGCAGATGGACCGCTTCCTGCTGCGCCTGCACCTGGGCTACCCCGATGCCGGCGCCGAGCGCGAAATGCTGGCCGGCGCCGACCGCCGCGACCTGATCGCCGGCAGCCTGCCGCGGCTGAGCAGCCAGGACGTGCTGTCGCTGCGCGAGGCGGTCGGCCGCGTGCACGCCAGCGAGGCGCTGGTGGCCTACGTGCAGGCGCTGCTGCAGGAAAGCCGCCGGCACCCGGGCGTGCAGGTGGGCCTGTCGCCGCGCGCCGGCCTGGGCCTGCTGCGCGGCGCGCGGGCGCTGGCGCTGCTCGAGGGCCGCGCGCATGCGCTGCCCGAGGACGTGCAGGCGCTGTTCACCGCCGTCGCCGCGCACCGCCTGGTGCCCGAGTCGGAGGCCGACGGGCGCGACGCGCTGGCCGGCCGCATCCTGCGCGCGGTGGCCGTGGACTGAGGCGGTGGCGCGCGCGCCCGACCTGGTCGAACGCGGCATCGAGCGGCTCTCGAAGCTGCCGATGGTGCGCCCGCGCGCCGTCGAATCCCTGCCGGTGCACATCGACCGCCGGCGCATCTACGTGCTGCCCACCGGCTTCGGCCTGTTCCTGGGCCTGATGCTGGGCACCATGGTCATCGGCGGCCTGAACTACAACAACAACCCGGCGCTGCTGCTGGCCTTCGTGGTCATCGCGGTGGCGCACAACAGCCTGGTGCAGGCCCACCTCACGCTCTCGGGCCTGCGCCTGGTGGCGCTGCACGCCGAACCGGTGCACGCCGGGCATCCCATGGCGGTGCGCGTGGCCTTCGAGGCCACCGGCCAGCGCGCGCGCCCTGGCCTGGAGCTGCGCGCCGGCGAGGAGGAAACCTTCCTCGACCTCGCGCCCGGCGAACGCGGCGAAGTGGTGCTGCGCCTGGCCACCCGCCAGCGCGGCTGGCTCGACCCCGGCCGGCTGCGGATTTCCACGGTGCGGCCGCTGGGCCTGGCGCGCGCCTGGAGCTGGCTGCTGCCGCAGGCACGGCTGCTGGTTTATCCCGCGCCCGAAACCGAGGCCGTGCCGCTGCCCGACCAGGGCGGCGACAGCACCTCGCGCCGCACCCGCGCCCAGGGCGAACAGCCACACCACCTGCGCGAATACCGCCCCGGCGATTCCCGCAAGCAGATCGCCTGGAAACCCTCGGCGCGCTCCGAACGCCTGCTGGTGCGCGAATACGAAGCCAGCGCGCCGCGCGAACTCGACCTGGACTGGGAAAGCCTGGGCGCGCTCGCCCACGAGGCGCGCATCCGCCGCCTGACGCGCTGGGTGCTCGACGCCGACCGCCTCGGCCACCGCTATCGCCTGCGCCTTCCCCAGGCCGTGCTGGGCCCCGGGCGCGGGCCGGAACACCGCCACGCCTGCCTGCGCGCGCTGGCGCTGATGCCACATGGCTGAGCCCCTGCCCACCCCGCTGCGCCGCTGGTGCATGGCCGCCGCCGCGGCCTGCCTGCTGCCGCTGCTGCTGCAGCTTCCGCCCGGGCTGGCGCTGGCCCTGGCGGCGATGGCGGCCACCGGCTACGTGTTCGAACGGCGCTGGCCGGCGGCCCTTCGCCTGCTGCTCGTGCTGCTCGTTGGCGGCTACCTGCTGCTGACCTTCGGCTTCAACCTCGGCCGCGACACCGGCACGGCCCTGCTGGCCGCGCTGCTGGCGATCAAGCCCGGTGAAACGCACGGCGCCCGCGACGGCCGCAGCCTGCTGGGCTTCTCGCTGTTCGCGCCGTTCGCGGCCTTCCTGCAGGACCAGGGCCCGCTGACGATGGCGCTCACCGTACTCGCCGTGGCCATGCTGCTGGTCGCGCTGGCCATGCTGGCGGAACAGCGCCCCGGCGCCGCTGCGCCGAAGCTCGACCGGCCGCGTTTCGCCCAGGTCGGGCTGGCCATCGCGGTGGCGCTGCCGCTGGCGCTGGCCGGCTTCTGGCTGTTCCCGCGACTGGCCACGCCGCTCTGGGGCATGCCTGAAAACGTGCTCGGCCGCAGCGGCCTCAACGACCGCATGACGCCGGACGAATGGGTGGAGCTGTTCGCCGACGACACCCCCGCCCTGCGCGTGCGCTTCGACGGCCCGGCGCCGCGCCGGCAGGACCTGTACTGGCGCGCGCAGGTGCTGTGGAACTTCGACGGGCAAACCTGGACCCGCGAGTTCAGCACCTACGGCCGCGCCGCGCCGGTGCCGCGCGCGCGCTCGGCGGAGCTGCGCTACGAAGTGGCGCTCGAGCCCACCGACCGCCGCTACCTGGTGGTGCTCGACACGCCGCTGGAAGCACCGGACGGCGGCCGCCTGGCCAGCGATGCCAGCGTGGTGGCGGACGCCCCGGTCAGCCGCATGCTCAAGTACACCGGCCGCTCGGCGCTCGACGCCACGCTGGAGTCCGAACTCGAACCGGCCGTGCGCGCGCTGGCCCTGCGCCTGCCGCCCGGTCTCAACCCGCGCACCGTGGCCCTCGGCCGGCAGTGGAGCGCCGAAAGCAATGGCGACGACGTGGCCGTGGTGCGCCGCGCCCTGGCCTGGATCGGCGAGGAATTCAGCTACAGCCTCACCGTGCCGCCCACCGGCATGAACGCGGTGGATGACTTTCTGTTCGAGACCCGGGTGGGCTTCTGCCAGCACTACAGCTCGGCGTTCGGCGTGCTGATGCGCGCCGCCGGCATCCCCACCCGGGTGGTGCTGGGTTACGCCGGCGGCTACCGCAATCCCTACGGCGACTACTGGTCGGTGCGGCGCATGGACGCCCACGCCTGGAACGAGGTATGGCTGGAAGGCCGCGGCTGGACCCGGGTGGACCCGACCGCGGCCGTGGCGCCGGTGCGCATCCTGGACACGGTCGAGGACCGCGCCCGCAGCGAAGCCCTGCTGCCGGAAACCTTCACCCCCATGCGCGACTTCGCCGACTGGGCACGGCGCAGCTGGAACGACATGGTGCTGTCCTTCGACGCCGATCGGCAGGCACGCCTCTTCCGGCCGCTGGGCATCGACCGGGCCAGCGCCGGCCAGCTCGGCCTGGCCTTCGCGCTCGGCGCCGGCGGCGTCATGGCCCTCACGCTCTGGTACCTGATGCGCGGCCAGCCGGCCAGCCGCGACCCGGTGGTGGCGGCCTGGCTGGGCTTCACCCGGCGGATGCGCCGGGCGGGTTACGAAAAGCCACCCTCGGAGCCGCCACTGGCCTATGCCGCGCGGCTCGCCGAATGGCTTCCGGCGCAGGCGGAAACGCTGGAATCGCTCAGCCGGCGTTATGCCGCCCATCGCTACGCTCGAGGGCAGTTGCCGGCGGAGGCGCGCGCGCAGCTGGTCGCCGACCTGCGCGCCTTCCGTCCTTTAAGATCGCACCGACCCAACGGAGAGTCGCCATGAACCGCCTGACGTCCCGCGCCCTGCCCGTGTTCGCCGCGCTGCTGCTGGCCGGCTGCGTCACCGCACCGAAGCCGCTGCAGGGAACCTATGCGCCGCTGCAGCCGGCCGACATCGCCCGCTCCGGCGCGACCGGCGACATGGTGCGATGGGGTGGCCGCATCGTGCGGGTGGACCCGCTGGCGGCGCAGAGCTGCTTCGAGATCGTCGGCGTGCGCCTGGGCCCCGACGGCCGCCCGCAGGAGCGCGACCAGAGCGAAGGCCGCTTCATCGCCTGCCGCGCCGGCTTCTACGACCCGGAGGTGTTCCAGCCGGGCCGCGAAATCACCATCACCGGCACCGTCACCGGCTTCGAGAACCGCAAGGTCGGCGACTACGACTACCGCTACCCGAGCGTCGCGGCCGAGGTGGTCTACCTCTGGCCCGAGCGCAAGGACGTGGACGTGGTGGTCGAGCGCTACCCCGCCTGGTGGTGGTGAACCGCCCTCAGCCGGGCGGCCAGTGCATGGCCCGCCCGGCCAGCAGGTGCAGGTGGATGTGGAACACGGTCTGGCCGCCGTCGGCGTTGCAGTTCATCACCACGCGGTAGCCATTTTCGGCGAAACCCTCGCGCTTCGCGTACGCCGCCGCGGCCATTGCCAGGCGGCCCACCACGATTTCATCGCCCGGCTGCAGCTCGTTGAGCGTGGCCACCGGCCGCTTGGGGATGAACAGCACGTGCACCGGGGCCTGCGGGTTGATGTCGCGGAAGGCCAGCACGTGTTCGTCCTCGAAGACGATGTCGGCCGGGATCTCGCGGGCGATGATCTTGTCGAAGATGGTGGCCATCGGGCGGCTCCTCAGGAAGGGATTTCGGTGCGGGAACCGAAGGCATGCGCCAGCGTGCCGCGGTCGACGTATTCGAGCTCGCCGCCCAGCG
Organism: Arenimonas sp.; assembly: GCF_041913985.1. GTDB lineage: Bacteria > Pseudomonadota > Gammaproteobacteria > Xanthomonadales > Xanthomonadaceae > Arenimonas. The sequence continues at coordinate 59,320 of NZ_JAYSEG010000003.1, read as the reverse complement.
GAACGCCGTGGGCCAGGCGGCTGGGCGTGACGCCGGCCTGGCGCGCCAGCTGCGCCAGGTAGTGCGCGGTGGCCTCGCCTTCCACGGTGGGGTTGGTGGCGATGATCAGCTCGCGCACCTCGCCGCCGGCCAGGCGCGCGGCCAGCCTGTCCAGGCCCAGCTCGCGCGGGCCGATGCCGTCGAGTGGCGACAGCCGCCCCTGCAGCACGAAGTACAGCCCGCGGTAGCCCGTGGCCGTTTCGATGGCGAGCCGGTCGGCGGGCGTTTCGATGGCGCACAGCTGGGCGCGGTCGCGCGAGGCGCTGGCGCACAGCGGGCAGAGCGGCGTTTCGCTGAAGTCGCGGCAGCTTTCGCAGTGGCCCACCTTTTCCACGGCTTCGGCCAGCGCGGCGGCCAGGCGCAGGCCACCCTCGCGGTCGCGTTCGAGCAGGTGGTAGGCCATGCGCTGCGCCGACTTCTGGCCGACGCCGGGCAGGCAGCGCAGGGCCTCGATCAGTTGGGCCAGCAGCGGCGAGGCGCTCACGGGCGGATCAGAACAGGCCGGGGATCTTCATGCCCGGCGGAATCGGCATGCCGGCGGTGGCGGCGGACATGCGCTTCTGGCTTTCCTCGTTGGCCTTGTTCACGGCGTCGTTGAAGGCCGCGGCCACCAGGTCCTCGAGCATTTCCTGGTCGGACAGCACCGAAGGGTCGATGCGCACGCTGCGGCACTCCATCTTGCCGGTCAGGGTGACCTTGACCATGCCGCCGCCGGACTGGCCCTGCACCTCGACGTTGGCCAGTTCTTCCTGCGCCTTCTTGAGGTTGTCCTGCATGCGCTGGGCCTGCTGCATGAGTTGGGCGATGTTGCCTCGCATGGTGTTTTCCTTGCTGTCAGTGGTCGTCGAGGGGACGGATGGAGTCGGGTACGACGGTGGCGCCCTGGCTCACCAGCTGGCTCACCACGGGGTCGGAGAGGAAGTCGGCCTCGGCGCCGGCCTGGCGTTCGCCGCGCTGGCGTTCGGTGCGCGCATGCAGGGTTTCGGAGCCCGACGCCCTGGCCGATTCGAAGCGGATCTGCGGCGCCGCGCCGAGCGGGCCGGCGAGCGCGTTCGCCAGCTGGCGCACCAGCGCCTCGCTGCGCAGGTGGTCGAAGCTGTCGGGCAGCGACAGCGCGAGCACGCCGTCGACGTAACCGCAGAAGGCGCAGTGCGCGGCCAGTTCGCGCACCGGGCCGCGCAGGCCGGCATTGGCGACCAGGGCCAGCCAGTCTTCGGCGCTGGCGAGCACGCCGGCGGCGGCAGGACGCGGCGTGGCGGCGGCCGGGGCGGCGGCAGGTTCGGGCAAGCGCGGCGCAGCGACCGGCGGCTCCGGCGAACGCGCGGCCGGCGGCGGGCCGTCGAAGGCGCGCGGCGTGGGTGCCGCTGGAATCTCGGCCGCACGAACCGGCGCGGCAGCGGGCGCGGCCGCCGGACGCGGCGCGGCGCCGCCGGCCACCTGGCCCGCGGCCGGCAGGCCCGGGCTGGCGCCGCCGCCCTCGCCCGCCGGGCGGAAGGCCAGCATGCGCAGCAGCGCCATCTCGAAACCGGTGCGCGGGCTGGGCGCCAGGCCCAGGTCGCGGCGGCCGGTGACGGCCATCTGGTACCAGAGCTGCACGAGCTCGGGCGACTGCCCCGCGGCCACCGCCGCCAGCGCGGGCGTCAGCTCCTCGCCGCCGGCGCCGGGCACCAGCTGCTGCAGCTGGATGCGGTGCAGGGCCACGGCCAGGTCCTCGAGCACGTGGCCGAAGTCGGGCGAAAACGCCGCCAGTGCCTCGACGCGCGCCATCAGCGTGGCGCCGTCGCCGGCCGCCAGGGCTTCGAGCAGGCTGCCCACCTGGCTGCGGTCGACCGTGCCGAGCATGGCGTTCACCGCCGGCTCGTCGAGCTGGCCGCCGGTGTAGGCGATGGCCTGGTCGAGCAGCGAGAGGCCGTCGCGCAGGCTGCCGTCGGCGGCGCGCGCCAGCAGTTCGATGGCGCCCGCCTCGGCCGGGATCTGCTCGGCGGCCAGGATGCGCTGCATCTGGCCGGCGATCTGCCCCTGCTCCAGGCGGCGCAGGTTGAACTGCAGGCAGCGCGACAGCACCGTCACCGGCAGCTTCTGCGGGTCGGTGGTGGCCAGCAGGAACTTCACGTGGCCGGGCGGCTCCTCCAGCGTCTTGAGCAGCGCGTTGAACGCGCTCTTGGACAGCATGTGCACTTCGTCGATCAGGTAGACCTTGGTGCGGCCGCGCGCCGGCATGTACTGGGCGTTGTCGATCAGCTCGCGCACGTCGTCCACGCCGGTGTTGCTGGCGGCGTCGATCTCGAGCAGGTCGACGTAGCGGCCGGCGTCGATGTCCACGCAGGCGGCGCAAACGCCGCAGGGCTCGGCGCTGGTGCCCTGCTCGCAGTTGAGCGACTTGGCGAAGATGCGGGCGATGGTGGTCTTGCCGACGCCGCGGGTGCCGGTGAACAGGAAGGCGTGGTGGACCTTGCCCGACTCGAGCGCGTTGCTGAGCGCGCGCACCACGTGCTCCTGCCCGACCAGTTCGGCGAAGCGCCGCGGGCGCCATTTTCGGGCGAGGACGAGATAGGACATTCGGGGGCTCGGCAGCGTGTCGGGACCGACCCGGCCATTGTGCCAACCCCCCTGCCCCCGGCCAAGCCGCGCGCGCCGCGCTTGTGGCCGGCGCCGGGGACGGGTATGATTTCGCTCTTGTTTCATGCGGTTATCTCTGCGGAGAGATGTCCGAGTGGTTGAAGGAGCACGCCTGGAAAGTGTGTATACGGCTAAACCCCGTATCGAGGGTTCGAATCCCTCTCTCTCCGCCATCTTCCAACGGCGCGTCCAGCCTTCCCAGGCCCGGCGCGCCGTTCGCTTCAATGGTGGCCCCGTCGGCCTCCCGCGACGCTAGTCCGAAAACCCCGCCAGGGCCGGAAGGCAGCAACGGTATTGGATGATGCGGGTGCCGGGATAAGCCGGCGGGGCTACCGCCCCTTACTCGGGCTCCGCCCGAGCGGCTCCCAAGGTTTGCTGCGCAAACCTCGGGCCCCAGTCCGCCCTGCCAATCCCCCGCGCCTGTCGGCGCGCCCCCCTTACCAAGGGGGGCTTCGTACTCGTCGGACAACACGCGAGCAAGCAGCAGCCTCGTGGCGGCCCACTCCCGTCTGCTCTATCCGTGTCCATCCTCGCTTTTATCCGCTCTTATCCGTGTTCAGGCTTCTCAAGCCTCAATCCGGATGACGCCACTGGTTTTCGCCGCCAACGTAACGCTCGTGCTTCCAGATGGGCACGCGCGCCTTCACCTCGTCGATGATCCAGCGGCAGGCTTCGAAGGCCGGGCCGCGGTGGCCGGCGCTCACGCCCACCCACACCGCCAGCTCGCCCAGGGCCAGGCTGCCGGTGCGGTGCACGCAGGCGGCGTCGACGATCTCGAAGCGCTGCAGGGCCTCGAGCAGGATGCGCTCGCCCTCGGCTTCGGCCAGGGCGGCATAGGCCTCGTAATGCAGGCCATCGACCGCCCGGCCTTCGTAGTGGTCGCGCACCCAGCCTTCGAAGCTGGCATAGGCACCGGCGCGCGACGACAACAGCCGCTGGCGCAGCGGCGCGATGTCGAAAGCCACTTCGCTGAGCCCGAAGCGCTTCATCCGCCCGACACCGGCGGGATGAAAGCGATCTCGCAGCCGTCGCGCAGCGGGCTGTCCCAGGCCGCGAAGTCGCCGTCCACCGCCACCCGCAGCCGCTCCGCCGGCAGGGCGAAGCCGTGGCGCGCGCGCAGCTCGGCGTAGAGCGCCGGCAGCGAGGCCGGCAGCGGCAGCGTTTCGCTGGCCACGCCGGCGGCGTCGCGCAGGCTGGCGAAATAGAGCACGGTGACGCTCATGCGCGCGCTTTCCCGACGGTGCGCTTGCCGCCCCGCTTGGCCACCAGCTTCGCCGGGCCGATGACGATGGCGTGCGAGAGCGCCTTGCACATGTCGTACACCGTGAGTGCGGCGATGGTGGCGCCGGCCAGCGCTTCCATCTCCACGCCGGTGCGGTGCGTGGTCTTGACCGCGCATTCGATCCGCAGGACCGCGTCTCCGGCCCAGGCCAGGTCGAAGCGGCAGCCGTCGATCGGCAGCGGGTGGCAGAACGGGATCAGCTCGTGCGTGCGCTTCACCGCCATGGTGCCGGCGATCACGGCGGTGTCCATCACCGCGCCCTTGGCGGTCTTCATGCCGCCCTTGCGCAATGCCTGCGCCACCGCCGCCGGAAAGCGCACGCGGCACTCGGCCACGGCCTCGCGCGCGGTGGCCGGCTTGGCGGAGACGTCGACCATGGCCGGCCGGCCGGCGTCGTCGAGGTGGGTGAGTTTCGACTTCTTCATGTCAGCCGCCAATGTAGAACATCTCGATCTTGCGGTGCTTGCGGTCTTCCTCGCCACGCTGCTCGCTGTAGCGGTCGCCGCGGGCCGACCACAGTTCGCCCAGGCGGGCCGCCAGGGCGTCCTCCCCCTTGGCGATGACCTCGCGCAGCGGCGTGCCGCGGGCGGCGAACAGGCAGGTGAAGAGCTGGCCGTCGGCGGAAAGCCGGGCGCGGTGGCAGTCGCCGCAGAAGGGCTCGCTCACCGAACTGACGAAACCGACTTCGCCCTGGCCGTCCTCGTAGGCGTGGCGCCGGGCCACTTCGCCGCGATAGGTGGGCGACAGCGGCCGCAGCGGCCACTTCGCGCTGATCAGGTCGCGCAGCTCGGCCGAAGGCACGACCTTCTCGCGCCGCCAGCCATTGCAGTTGCCCACGTCCATGAATTCGATGAAGCGCAGCACGTGGCCGGTGCCGCGGAAATGGCCGGCCAGCCGCAGCGCCTCGGCTTCGTTCACGCCGCGCTGCACGACGCAGTTGAACTTGATGCTGCGGAAGCCCGCCGCTTCGGCCGCGGCGACGCCGGCCAGCACGTCGTCGACGTTGCCACGCCCGCCGGACAGCTCGCGGAACAACGCAGGATCCAGGGCGTCGAGGCTGATGGTGAGCCGGCGCAGCCCGGCCTCGCGCAGCGCCCGCGCCTGCCCGGCCAGCAGCGAGCCGTTGGTGGTGAGCGCGATGTCGTCGATGCCCGGCACCTTCACCAGCCGCGCCACCAGTTCCGGCAGGTTCTTGCGCAGCAGCGGCTCGCCGCCGGTCAGGCGCAGCTTGCTGACGCCAACCCGTGCGAAGGCGCGCACCGCGGTTTCGATTTCGTCGAAGTCGAGCCGCGCCGCGCGGTCGAGCACCTCGTTGTCCGGCGTGGCGTCGGCCGGCATGCAGTAAGGGCAGCGGAAATTGCAGGTTTCCACCAGCGACAGGCGCAGGTCGCGCAGCGGCCGGCCGTGGCGGTCGCGGGGCGTGTCGTGGCTCATGCGGAGGTGACCGGATGGCCCGGGGGCGGGCTGGGCGCCCGCAGCGCCAGCGCTTCGCCGGGGCGCGCCACCGCGTAACCGCGCGCGCGCATGGCCTCGGCGTCGGCCAGCGAGGCGTAGTGGTAGAAGACGCAGCGCGAGAGCAGCTCGCGCGGGTATTCGCGCTCGAGGTCGTCCAGCCCGCTGTGCGACGGGTTGCCCTGCAGCGCGCAGTCGTGCGCCACCACCTCGCCGGCGCCGGCGTGCAGGGCCAGCATTTCGGGGATGGGGCGGGTGTCGCCGGTCCACACCAGGCTGCCGGCCAGGCGCAGGCCGAAGGCGGTGTCCGGCAGGTGGTGGCGCACCGGGAACACGTCGAACCAGTGGCCCTGGTGCCAGAAACCGCGCGTGACGGGCACGAGCTGGAAAGCGTCCCACCAGTTCGCATCGCCCTCCGCCACCACGCCGGGGTAGTCGGCCAGGCGCGACTGCAGGTGCGGCAGCACGCCCACCGGCACGTACAGGCGCACCCTGCCGCGCCGCGCCGGGTTGAAATAGGTGGCGAAGAACAGCCGCTCGAGCCCGGCCACGTGGTCCATGTGCACGTGGGTGACGAACACCGCGTCGGGCAATGCGCCGTACTGGGCCTCGTAGGCGGTGAGCGCCTCCTGGCCGCAGTCGACCATCAGCAGCGGCTGGCCGCCGCGCTCGATCGTGGCCGCGGCCGAACCCAGCGTCACCGCCGCCTGAGAATTGCCCACGCCGAGGAAACGCAGCGACCAGTTCACGGGTGGTCCTTGCCGCGGGCCAGGTGATGGGCGGCGTGGGCGAACGCGTGCTCGTAGGCGTCGCGCAGGCGGGCGAAGCCGCGCTCCCAGTCGTTCGAACCGCCCTGCGAAAGCTTGGCCAGCGAACGCGCCAGGCGGCGCAGGTTCGCATGGCGCCAGCCGGACTCCGGCGCACGACGCACGCCGCGGTCGAAATCGATGATCCAGACGCGGCCCATCGGATCCACCAGCAGGTTGTTCGCGTTGAGGTCGGCGTGTTCAACGCCGGCATGGTGCAGGTGCGCGATGCTCAGGCCGGCCGCTTCCCAGGCCGGCGACTCGGGCTGGAACAGCCACTCGGCGAACGAGCGCGCGCCCTCCACGCGTTCGACCAGGATGGCCGCGCGGTAACCGAGCCCGTCGCGCCAGTAACCAGCCAGCAGCGGCGCCGGCACGCGCAGGCCGGCCGCGTGCAGCTCCGACATCAGGCGGAACTCGGCCAGGCTGCGCACGCGCGCCTCGCCCAGCCACAGGTAGCGGTCGGCGCTCAGCCGCGCCGCCAGGCCGCCACGCCGGTAGTGGCGCAGCACCGCCTGGCCGAAGTCGCCGCTGACGAACCAGGCCGCGCCGCGACCGCCGCGCGACACCGGCTCGGCGGCGTCGCTCCAGTGCGCGGGGTCGAGCCAGGCCGCGCTGGCTTGCGGCAGCCGCGCCCGGTCGAACACAATCGCCCCCGTTCCCCGCTCGTCGCGGAACGGCTGCGCATCCAAGGCAGCGGCCAAGATTCCCATTCCCACAGTTTACCCAAATGACGGTGAAGCCCGCGCCGCGATCGCTCTGCCTGCTGCGCCTGTCGGCGCTGGGCGACGCCGTGCACGCGGTGGCGCTGGTGCGCGACCTGCAGCGGGCCTGGCCGGGGCTGCCCATCACCTGGGTCATCGGCAAGGGCGAGGCGAAGCTGCTCGAGGGGCTGGACGGCGTCGAGTTCGTGGTCTTCGACAAGAAGGCCGGGCTGGCCGGCTGGCGCGACCTGCGCCGGCGCCTGGCCGGGCGCCGCTTCGACGTGCTGCTGAACCTGCAGCTGGCGCTGCGCGCGGGCCTGGCCTCCACCGCCATCGCCGCCGGGCGCCGCATCGGCTACGACCGGGCGCGCAGCAAGGAAGGCCACGGCCTGTTCGTCAACGAACGCATCCCGGCCGGCGGCCACCACGTCCAGGACGCCTTCCTGCAGTTCCTGCGCCCGCTGGGCCTGGAGCCAGGCCCGGCGCAGTGGCGCCTGCCGGTACCCGCCGAGGCCCACGCCTGGGCCGAAGCCCACCTCCCCGGCGGGCAACCCACCCTGCTGGTCTCGCCCTGCTCCAGCCACCCGCTGCGCAACTGGCGGCCCGAACGCTACGCCGCCGTGGCCGACCACGCCGCGGCCCAGGGCTGGCGGGTGGTGCTGTGCGGCGGCCGCAGCGAACTCGAGCGCCGCACCGCCGACGCCATCCTGGCGGCCATGCAGGCGCCGGCGCTGGACCTGGTGGGCAAGGACACGCTCAAGCAGCTGCTGGCCCTGCTGGGCCGCGCCACCCTGGTGCTGACGCCCGATTCCGGCCCCGCCCACATGGCCAACGCCATGGGCACCGCGGTGCTGGGCCTGCACGCCTGCACCGACGCCGAACGCTCGGGCCCCTATTCCGACCGCCGCTGGTGCGTGAACCGCTACGACGAAGCCGCGCGCCGCTTCCTGGGCAAGCCGGCCACGGCCCTGCCCTGGGGCAAGCGGGTGGAATTCCCGGGCGTGATGGACCTGGTGGAAGTGGCCGACGCCATCGAGCGCTTCGAAGCCTTCCGCGCCGCGCGCGGCGGCTGACTCAGGGCCGGCTGCCGGCCTGGTAGTCCTGGTAGGACTTCTCCTCGACGTAGGACGAGCCCAGCGCGAGGTTGATCTGCTTCTTGATGCGGGCGCGCTCGTCGTTCTCGAAGTACACGGCGCGGGCCAGGCGGATGAACTCCGGGTCGAAGGCCTGGGCCTTCTCCTTCAGGCGGATGTCGTCCTCGATCACCCACAGGCGCTCGTTCACCGCCTTGAGCTCGGCGCGCAGGCGCACGATGTCCTTGCCCGCCGCCGGGTGCGCCATCCACGTGGCCTCCAGGGCCGACAGCTCGTGGCGCACGTTGGCCAGCTTGGCCGGGTCGGACATGCGCTCGGACTTGATCTGCAGGATGGCGATCTTGTCGAGCAGCTCGCCGAAGGAAACGGGGACGTGGATTTCGGACATGGGGGACTCCGTGGTTGCCGCCAGTCTAACGCCGGGCCGCCGCGGCCAAAAGAAAAGGGGCCCGGTGGGCCCCTTTTCGGTCAACTGGCGGAGAGGGAGGGATTCGAACCCTCGAGGCGCTATAAACGCCTGCCTGATTTCGAGTCAGGTACATTCAACCGCTCTGCCACCTCTCCGGACCCGGCGGCAGCGGTTGCGAGCGCCGGGCCCACCATTATAGGCGTCCCGGCGGCGTCCCGCCAGCCTCAGGGGCCGGCGGCCGCCCCGCCCCCCTTGGGCAGGAAGAAGAACTCGCCGCTTTCGTGGCCAGCGTAGCGGATCGGGGCGTATTCGGGCATCTGCGCCAGCGGCGCGTCCATCGAGCCCAGGGCCAGGGACGTGGCCACTTCCTGGAACAGGCGCTGGCCCTCGAGCAGGCGGTCGTTGTCCTGCAGCACGTTCATGAAGGCCCGGGCGAAGTAGCTGTGGCGGCCACTGCCGGTGTCGGGCACCGGCTGCACGCCGCCCGAGGTCAGGGCCGTGCGGCTGCGGCCGGCGGCCATGGCCTTGACCCAGCCCGCCCACTTCTCCGGAGCCATGGTGCCGGCGGCGAAGGTGGGCACCGAGGCGCGGGTCATGGTGCCGGAGTAGCAGGAGTCGGCCACCACCAGCACGTGGCGCGAGGCCAGCGTGTCGAGGATGTCGCTGACCGCCGCGTTCGAGATCCAGGACTTCGGGTTGCCCTGCACGCCGTCGCTGGGCACCCAGTAGCCCTGGCCGTCGGCGCCGATTTCGCCGTGGCCGGCGTAGTAGATCAGCAGGTTGTCCTCGGGCTTGAGCGTCTCGCGCATTTCGTTGAGCGCGGTGAGGATTTCCAGGCGGCTGGCGTTGAGCAGCACGGTGGCCTGGTAGCCGTAGCGCTTGCGCAGCAGGTCGGCGACGGCGTTGGCGTCGTTGGCGGCGCTCTGCAATGTCGGGTAGCCGGCGTCGCGGTAGCTGTTGTTGCCGATCACCACGGCGTGGAAGCGGCCCAGCTTCACGTCGCGCGGAAGGGCGCCGGCCTGCGCCGCCGCGGTGGACGCCGTCGCGGGCGAAGCCGCCGGCGCCTGCGGCAGCAGGGTGAAGTCGAGCTGGGCGCGACCGCCCTGCTGGTCCACCGCCGCCACCTGCACCTGGGCGCCGCCGGCCGGCACTTCGACCTCGGCGCTGAAGCCGCCGTTGGCGGTGAGCGGCGCGGCCTGGCCGTTGATGGTGATTTCGCGCACCAGCTGCGGCGCGCTCACGCGGCCGACGATCTTGCGCTTGCCCGGGCCACCCCGGTACACGGCGGTGTTGCGGCCGCGGGTGGCGACGAACACCGGGTCGAGGATCTCGAGCATCGGCGCGCCGCCGGCGAGCATGGCGCCGCCCGCGCCGGCCTGGCGCTCGAGCGCGGCCAGCTGGGTGCGCTGGGCGTTGATCTCTTCTTCCTGCGCGACCAGCTGGTTCTCGAGCAGGCGGGTCAGGTCGTCGTCGGCCGAGGCGCGCGCGTCGGCGAGCTTGCGCTGCGTTTCCGCGAGTTCGCGCTGGGTCTGCTGCAGGGCGCCACGGCGCTGCGCCAGTTCCTGCTGCAGCTTGCGCACCTGTTCGCGCAGCGCGGCGGATTCGGCTTCGCCCGCCTGCACCTGTTCCTGCAGGCCGGTGATCTGCTCGTCCTTGGCACGGATCTGCACCTGCACCACCGAGGCGTACATCAGTTCGTCCTGGATGCCCGAGGCCTCGCGGTACAGGTTCAGCGCCGCCGCCTGGTCCTGCGGCACGCCCAGGCCCTGCTCGTACAGGAAGCCGAGGTTGATCTTGGCGCGGCCGTAGCCCTGGTCGGCCGCCTTGCGGAACCACTGGAAGGCCATGCCGTAGTCGGGCACGGTGCCCAGGCCCTTGGCGTAGATCTCGCCGACGTTGTTCTGCGCCTCGGCGCTGCCCGACATCGCGCCCTCGAGCCAGACCTTGAGCGCGGTCTGGTAGTTGGCGCGATCGTAGGAAACGTATTCGCCGCCGCGGATCTCGCAGTCGGCCTGGGTGGTGCGCACCGGGCGGCGCGCGCTGAGGTAGGTGGCCTGGCGGCCGAGCTTGCGGATCTGCCCGGGCAGCAGGCAGTCGACGATCAGCAGGTCCTCGGCGTTGCGCACCGCGGCGACCGCAGGCGCCGGCGGCAGTCCGACGAGCAATACGGTGGCGAATCCAAAAGCGAAAACGAGAAGACGGGACCGGACAGGACAGGCTTGGCGCAGGTTCATCGGCATGGCTCCCAGGGAAGCAATGCGACCCGCGCCGAGGCCCTTGCAGCGGCGCGTCAGCCGCTATACTCGAGCCGCCGTTATAGCCGCAAACCAGGGGAAAAGCGATGGACTCTTCGAGCAGCGTCGCGATGGGCCGACGGACGGTGGAAACGTTCGCGCAACGGATGCTGAGGCTGGCATCGCTCCTGCTGCTCGGCGCGATGGGGATCGCGTGGAGTGGCCAGTCGCTGGCGCAGACTTGCGACTTCGTCGCCATCGGCTCCACCAACGAGATCGGCCTGCCGGGCACCAACGTCAGCTTCACCATCGAAGCGCAGACGGCCTGCTCGCCCACGGTCAACGTCAGCCTGGTCGTCAACGGCGGCGACAGCACCGGCGGCGCCGCCGTGGTGCCGCCCGCCAACCCGACGCTCACGCTCGACACGCCCTACACCTTCACCGTCACGCTCGGCCCGAACCCGGGCGGCAACGGCACCGTCACCGCCACCTGCCTGAGCGGCGGCTGCGCCGGCGTCACCCAGGTGTTCACCTTCCGCACCAACAACGACTTCGACTTCACCCCCACCACGCCGGTGGCGCTGGTGGTGAACCAGATCACGCCGGCCACGGTGGGCACGAACCTGCTGCTCAACGGCTCGCCCACCGCGCTGCAGACGCGCTACATCAACGCCGGCAGCGGCGCCCTGCTCGGCAACCAGACGCCCGACGCGGCCGGCGACACCAGCCTCACCCAGGGCTTCGCGCTGGCCGGCAACTACGTCATCCGCGCCAGCGTCGTGTGCCCCGTCGCCTTCGTGCTCGAAGGTTGCGCCGCGGTGCCGCCCATCGACTACGCCTTGCAGGTGGAGCCGGTGTCGGTGAACCCGGTGACGCCATTGGCGGACACCGCGTTCTCCGGCGTGGCCAAGACGCTCACCGTGGACTACGGCAGCGCCAGCCTCCCCGCGCCCGACGGCACGCCGATGACATGGACGATCACCGCGCAGCCGCCCGGCGGCGACGGCACCCTCATCGGCAACCCGGTCGCCGGCGGAGAAAGCGACGCCACCTTCAACGCCACCGTGCTGGGCAATTACACCGTGGTCGCCAACAGCGGCTGCACCTTCTGCGCGCCCGGCCTGCAGACCTTCACCATCACGGTGGTGCCGGCGCCGTTCGTGATGATTCCGATCAGCGGCAACCCGATGAACGGCAGCGTGGGCACGCCGATGCAGGCGCGCGTCCGCCTGCTGCAGGGCGCCACGCCCGTGGCCGGCGCCGCCGTGCGCTGGACCGCCACGCCAACCTTTTCCCCGGCCGTGGTCAACACGACCACGGTGGCCACCGGCAATGCGCTGGCCACCTTCACCCCGAACGCGGCGGGCAATTACCCGGCCGCGCTCACCGCCGAATACGACCCCGACGGCGTGCCGGCCAACGGCGACGAGGTGAGCTACAGCTTCGACGTCAACGTCGCGGCCGCGGCGCCGCCGACGCTGGTGGCGGTCACGCCGAACCCGGCGACGACCAGCGTCGGCGCCGCCACCAACTTCACCGTGCGGCTCGAGCAGGCCGGCGTGCCGGTCAACGGCGGCGCGATCCAGTGGACCGCGACCGCGCCGTTCGCACCCGCGGCCGCCGCCAGCGCCACCAACGCGGCCGGCGACGCCAGCGCCAGTTTCACCGCCTCCGCCACCGGCAGCTTCCCCGGCGCCATCACCGCCCTTCACGACCCCGACGGCATCCCCGCCAACGGCGACGAGTCGCAGGTGGTCTTCAACGTCGGCGTCACCGCCGCGGCCACGCTGTCGGCGGCGAGCGGCGGCGGCCAGTCCGCCTTCACCGGCAGCGCGTTCGCCGCGCCGCTGGTGGTGCTGGCCGAAGACGGCGGCGCGCCCGCACCCGGCGTCACCATCCTCTGGGCCGTGAGCGGCAACGCCACGCTCGTGGCCGGCGGGCCCACCGATGCCGCCGGCAATGGCAGCGCCACCGTCACCGCCGGCGCCAGCCCGGGCCCGGTCACCGTCACCGCGACCCGGCAGGACGCCGCGGCCGCCACCGCGAGCTTCAGCCTCACGGTCACCTCGGCCGGCACCCTTTCCATCGTCTCGGGCGACGGCCAGACCCTCGTCCCCGGCACGGCTTCCGAACCGCTGGCGATCGTGCTGCGTGATGCCGCCGGCAACCCGGTGCCCGGCGCCGCCATCAGCTGGACCACCAGTGCCGGCACGCTGGGCAGCGCCGCGACCACCACCTCGGCCACCGGCGCCAGCAGCAACACCGTCACCGCGGATGCGCCCGGCGCCATCGAAGTGACCGCCAGTTCGCCGCTGGCCGCGGCGCCGGTGAAATTCGCGCTCAACGGCGCGCTGGCCGGACTGCCCGGCCTGGCGCGCGAAGCGCTCGCCACCGCCCAGGCCCTGGACGAGGCCTGCCCCGCGCTGGCGGCGCTGCCCACGCCCAGCCCGGGCCAGGCCGACCTGCTGCAGCGCTGCCGCGAACTCGCCCGCTCCGCCGCGGTGGACCCGGGCGCCACCGCGCTGGCGCTCGACCAGCTGATGGCGAACGTGGCGCTGGCCCAGGCCAACGCCGGCCTCAGCGCCGCGCAGTCGCAGTTCCAGAACCTCAAGACCCGCATCGCCGCGCTGCGCAGCGGCACCGGCGGCACCCGCTTTGGCGGCCTGGCGCTGAACACGCCGTCCGGCCCGCTGTCGCTGGGCCTGCTGGCCACCGCGCTCAGCGGCGAGGAGAGCGTGGCCGAGGTGGGCGGCGACTTCAGCCGCTGGGGCTTCTTCGGCGCCGGCAACATCGGCCGCGGCGAATCCGACGGCGGCGCGGTGGACCCGGCCTACGACTACGACATCGAAGGCCTCACCTTCGGCGTCGACTACCGCTGGAGCGACCGCTGGATCGTCGGCGGCTCGCTCGGCCTCACCCGCCAGGACACCGACCTGCCGCAGGGCCGCGGCGGCCTGGAAACCAGCGGCTGGAGCGTGTCGGGCTACACCACCTACTACCAGCCCGACAGCTGGTACGTGGACGGCGTGCTCACCTGGGGCCGCAACGACTACGAGATGCTCCGCCGCATCCAGTACACCCTGCCCCAGCCCGGCGGCGGCACGGTGTCGATCGACCAGGAAGCCCGCTCGGATTCCAAGGGCGACCTGCTCTCGGCCGCGTTCACCTTCGGCCGCGACTTCAACCGCGGCGCCTGGGGCCTGGGCCCCTACGCCCGCCTGCTGTTCACGCGCCTGGACTTCGACGCCATCGACGAAAGCCTCGACGCCGGCGCGGGCAGCGGCCTGGGCCTGCACATCCGCTCGCGTTCGGTGGATTCGCTGGCCAGCGTGCTCGGCGGCAAGCTCACCTACACCGCCAGCACCGACTGGGGCGTGCTGATGCCGCACCTGCAGCTCGAATGGGAGCACGAATTCCAGGACGACCCGCAGGCGCTCGAGGCCCGCTTCATCAACGACCCCACCGGCACCGCCATGGTGCTCGAGGGCGACCCGCTGGACACCGACTACTTCCGCATCGGCCTGGGCATGTCCATGGTGCTCACCAAGGGCCGCTCGGGCTTCTTCTACTACGAGCGCCTGCTGGGCCGGAATGGAACCTCGCAGTACAACCTGGCGCTCGGCTTCCGGATGGAGTTCTGAGCGCCGGCTTGCAGGCCGGCGACGGGCAAACGCATGATGTCGACGATGAACCACCCACGGAACCAGGCCACCGCAGGGCGCCGCGCATGATCGAATTCGGGCACCTGAGCCACGTCGGCCTGCGCCGCGAGCTCAACGAGGACACCTACTACGGCGACGCCGAGCTCGGCCTGTGGCTGGTGGCCGATGGCATGGGCGGCCACGAATTCGGCGAAGTGGCCAGCGCGCTGGCGCGCGACGCCGTGGTGCGCGAGGTGCGCGCGGGCCGTTCGCTGGTGGACGCGATCCGCCGCGCCGACGAGGACATCATCCGGCACAGCCGCCAGCGCGCCGAAAGCCTGCCCATGGGCACCACCATGGTGGCGCTGCGCATCGCCGAGCACCGCTTCGAGCTGGCCTGGGTGGGCGACAGCCGCGCCTACCTCTGGAACGGCCAGCTGCGCCAGCTCTCGGCCGACCACAGCTACGTGCAGGAACTGATCGACCAGGGCGCCATCACCGCCGAACAGGCCCGCGTGCACCCGCACCGCAACGTGGTCACCCAGGCCCTGGGCGTCACCGACCCGCAGAGCCTGAAGGTGGAAACCCTGGCCGGTGAACTGCGGCCCGGCCAGCAACTGCTGCTGTGCAGCGACGGCCTGACCGAGGAAGTGGATGACGCCAGCATCGGCGCCCTGCTCGGCCGCAGCGACCTGTCGGCGCAGGAATGCGTGGACCACCTGGTGTCGGCCGCGCTCGACGGCGGCGGCTCGGACAACGTCACCGTCATCCTGCTGCGGCGCCGCTGAGGCGCCTCAACCCGCGGGCGGCGGCGGCAGCGTTGGCGTGCCGCCCGCTTCGCCGCTGAGCGCGGCGTCCTGGAGCTGGCGCAGGTAGGCGTCGTCGGGGGCGATGCTGAGCCCGCGTGCCACGAGCAGGCGGCACTGCCCCCAGCGCCCGATGTCGCAAGCCTTGTGCGCGAAGCTCCGATAGAACGCCACGATGGCGGCGATACCGGCGCGGGCGCGGGCGTTTCCCGGGTCGCGCGCCAGCACCTTCTGGTAGTAGCCCAGTGCGCTGTTGTCGGCCGGGAAATCCAGGCCACGTCCAACGCCACGGGACCCAGGCCGGGTGCCATTCTCCAACAGCTTGTCGCCGGCGTTGAGCATGGCTTCGATGTCCGGGTCCACTTCCACGCCCACCGGCTGCGGCAACTGGAAACCTTCCGGCAGCGGCCCTTCGGCCTGCGCCGGCGAGGCGGCGGCCGGCTGCGTGGCCGGCTGCGTCGCCGGCGCCGAAGCCTGCACCGGGGCCGCCGGTTCGTCGGGCGACAGCGCCCACCAGGCCAGCACCGCCGCCACGAACGCGCCACCCACGCCGGCGGCGGGCAGCAACCAGGCCGGGCGCGACTTCGCGTCGCGCGCGCTGATGCGCGTGCGCTGCTGGGTGGCGCCGGCATGGCGGTTGCCCGTGGGCTTGCGCGCGACGGTGGCCTGGCCGATGGCTCCCGGCGGCGCATTGGCCACCAGCTTGTTCAGTGCCTCGACGAAGGCCGCGCCGGTGTTGAAGCGCTGCGCCGGTTCCTTGGCCATCAGGCCATCGATGAGCGGCTGCAGCCAGGTGTAGGGTTCGGGCAGCACCGGCACCGGGTGGGTGACGTGCATCAGCGCCACGGTGAAGGCGTCGGAAGCCTGGTAGGGCGGCGTGCCCACCAGCATCTCGTAGAGCACCGTGCCCAGGCTGTAGAGGTCGGAGCGGCCGTCCACGGGTTCGCCGCGGGCCTGCTCTGGGCTCATGTAGTCGGGCGTGCCGATCGAGGCGCCGGCCACGGTGGAACTGTTGCTGCCGTCCATGGCCTTGGCGATGCCGAAGTCGGCCAGCACCACCCGCCCGTCGTTGCGGAACAGCACGTTGCCCGGCTTCACGTCGCGGTGGACGAAGCCCTTCTGGTGGGCGAAGTCCAGGCCCGAGGCGATGTCGCCGGCGATGTCGAGGATGTGGCCGACATCCAGGCCGCCCTCGGTGATGCGCTCCTTGAGCGTGCCGCCGGGGATGTATTCGGCGGCCAGGTAGTACACGCTTCCGTGGCTGCCGATGTCATACACCGTCACCAGGTTCGGGTGCTGCAGCTTGGCGGTGATCTTGCCTTCGGTGAGGAAGCGCGAGGCGAATTCCGGGTTCGCGGCCAGCGCCGGCGACATCACCTTCAGCGCCACCTCGCGGTCCAGCGATTCCTGCATGGCCAGGAAGACCGAGGCCATGCCGCCTTCGCCGATGGGGCGCAGGATCCGGTAGCCCGGGATGTTGATGTCGACCGAGGTGAGCAGGACGGTGGCGTTCAAGGCGGCCTCGCCGGCGATGGGTCGGTCCGATTATCCACGAAGCCCGGTCAGGCCGCCGGTTCCGGCAGCGGCCACAGGCTCTTGCCGGCCTTGCCGGCGATCTTGCGCAGGCGCGCCTCGTGCGCGGCCTGTTCTTCGGCGTCGGCGCGCAGCACCACCCGGGCGATGGCGGCCACCGCGGCCAGGTCGGGGCCCGCCCGGCCCTGGGCCGACTCCGGCTCGCCGGCGGCCAGCAGGCCCAGGTCGCCCTGGCCCGAGGTCATGCCCAGGTAGACCTCGGCCAGCAGCTCGGCGTCGAGCAGCGCGCCGTGCAGCTTGCGGTGGGCGTTGTCGACGCCCAGGCGGCGGCAGAGCGCGTCGAGCGAGTTGCGCTGGCCCGGGTAGCGTTCGCGCGCCATCGCCAGCGTGTCGAGCACGCTGGCGTGGTCGGTGATGCGGCCGAAGTGGGCGCCGGCCAGCGACAGCTCGTAGTCGAGGAAGCCGACGTCGAAGCTGGCGTTGTGGATGATCAGCTCGGCGCCGCGGATGAACTCCAGGAACTCCTCCACCGCCGTCTCGAAGCGCGGCTTGTCCTGCAGGAACTCCAGGGTCAGGCCCGTCACTTCCTGCGCGCCGGCTTCCATCTCGCGACCGGGGTTGAAGTAGCGGTGGAAATGCCGGCCGCTGGGACGGCGCTCGACGAGCTCGATGCAGCCGAGCTCCACCACGCGGTTGCCCTTCTCCCAGGACAGGCCGGTGGTTTCGGTATCGAGGACGATCTGGCGCATGCGGGCGTTCAACTCCTGAATTTCTCGGCTTCGGCGCGGGCCAGCTTGTCCACGCGCTCGTTCTCGGCGTGGCCGGCGTGGCCCTTCACCCACTTCCACTGCACCTTGTGCGGCTTGGCGGCGGCGTGCAGGCGCTGCCACAGGTCCTGGTTCTTCACCGGGTCGCCGCCCGCGGTCTTCCAGCCGCGGCGGATCCAGTTCGGCAACCACTCGCCGATGCCCTTCTGGACGTACTGCGAGTCGGTGGACAGCACGACCTCGCAGGGCGCCTTGAGCGCCTCGAGCGCCATGATGGCCGCCAGCAGTTCCATGCGGTTGTTGGTGGTCTGCGCCTCGCCGCCGGCCAGCTCGCGCTCGCGGCCGTTGTGGCGCAGCAGCGCGGCCCAGCCGCCGGGGCCGGGGTTGCCGAGGCAGGCGCCGTCGGTATGGATTTCCACGGATTTCATTCCTTCCCTTGTACTCATCCGGCGCTCATTCCCGGGCGCAGGGCCAGCGCCGGGGCACCGGCGCGCAACGGGGTGACGCCGGCCTCGCGGCGACGCGCCACCACCAGGCTGGCGGCGCGCAGGCCGGTGCCGAACCCGGCGCCGCGGCGCACCCGCAGGTCCACGCTGCCGTCGGCCGACCACACCGGCCCGAGATAGCGCTGGCGCTGCACTTCCAGGCCGAGGCCGCGTACCTGCTGCCGCACCCAGGCGGGGTCCACCGCGCCCAGCCCCTTGAACGCCCAGCGCAACCGCGCCGGCGACCAGGGGTTGAAGCTCACCAGCAGGGCCACGCCTTCGGGCTTGAGCACCCGGGCGATCTCGGCCAGCAGCAGTCCCGGGGCGGGCGAGGTTTCCAGCACGAACAGCGCGTACACCAGCGACAGGCTGTGGCTCGCCAGCGGCAGCGCGGCGTCGGCGCAGGCCAGGCCGCCGCCAAAGCCGCCGTGCTCGCGCCGCAGGCTGAGCACGTCGGCCAGCATGTTGCCCGAGAGCGCCTCCGGCAGTTCGGCGCAGGGGCGCAGGTACAGGCCGGTGTGGCCGAACACGCGGGTGAGCTCGGGAATGGCCTGGCGCTGCACTTCCTGGACCAGCCGCAGCGTGCTTTCCCGGCGGAACCAGGCATCGGCGGGGGGCTCGGGTTGACGTCGGGCGTGGGCCGGGGGCATGGTCGGGATTCTGCGTCATCCGCGCCTTCCAGGTCACCCCGTTTGCCGTCCGTCCTTGCCCTGCCTGCGTTCCAGGACAACTACATCTGGCTGCTGGCCGGCGCCGATGGCGCCGCGGTGGTGGTGGACCCGGGCGATGCGGCGCCGGTGCTGGCGGCGGCGGCGAACGGGCTGCGGCCGGTGGCGGTGCTGCTCACCCACCACCATGCCGACCACGTCGGCGGCGTGGACGCGCTGCTCGCCGAATTCCCGGTGCCCTGCTTCGGGCCGGACGACCCGCGCATCCCGGCCGCCGCCCGGCGCGTCGGCGACGGCGACCACGTGCCGGTGCCGGAACTCGGCCTCGGCTTCGACGTGATGGCGGTGCCCGGGCATACGCGCAGCCACCTCGCCTTCCACGGCGCCGGCCACCTGTTCTGCGGCGACACGCTCTTCAGCCTCGGCTGCGGGCGCCTGTTCGAAGGCACGCCGGCGCAGATGCTGGCCTCGCTCGACCGCCTCGCCGCGCTGCCCGGCGACACGGTGGTCTGCTGCACCCACGAATACACCGCCGCCAACGGCCGGTTCGCGCGCGAAGCCGAACCGGACAACCCGGCGCGCGACGCCCGCCTGGCCGAGGTGCAGGCGCGCCGCGCCCGCGGCGAACCCAGCCTGCCGACCACCCTGGCCAGCGAACGCGCCTGCAATCCCTTCCTGCGCGTCGACGAGCCCGGCGTGCGCGCCACGCTGGCGGCGCGCCTGGGCCACGCCCCGCGCGACCGCACCGAGGCCTTCGCCGCGCTGCGGGCCTGGAAGGACGACTTCGCCGGATGAGCCCGCGCCTCGCCCTACCCGCGCTGGCGGCGCTGCTGCTGGCGGCTTGCCAGGTCCCGGTGAAACCCGCGGCCGTGGATCCGCCCGAGCCCGTGGCCGTGGTGAAGGTGGCGCCGCTCGACGGCGCGCCGGCCGCAACGCCCTCGCCATCCGCGTCGCCGGACGAACCGGCCCCGGCGGCAGCGCCCGACCCCATGGACACCGGCGCCGAAGTCTTCGACCACCTGGCCTCGCGCTTCTCCGCGCCGGTCTGCGTCAAGGGCCAGCACAACCAGGCCTGGCGGCGGCGTTACGCCGGCTACCCGGTGGGCTTCGCCCGCAACATGGAGAAGGTGCTGCCGCTGCTGGCCTACGTCGCCACCGAGCTCGAGCGCCGCGAACTGCCGGCCGAATTCGCGCTGATCCCCATCGTCGAAAGCTGGTACCGGCCCGAAGCCATCGGCCCCGGCGGCCCGGCGGGCATGTGGCAGATGATCGCCAGCACCGCGCGCGGCCACGGCATCCGCATCCAGCCCGGCTACGACGGCCGCCTGTCGCCGGTGGAAGCCACGGAAGCGGCGCTCGACCACCTGGACATGCTGTCGGACCACTTCGACGGCGAGTGGCGCGCGATGGCCATGGCCTACAACGCCGGCGAATACCGCATCCTGCGCGCGTTCAAGGCCAGCGGCGACCGCCGCGTCTCCGGCGAGAGCCACCTGCCGCGCGGGCTCTCGCGCACCACCTACGACTACGTCGCCAAGCTGCACGCGCTGGCCTGCCTGCTGGCGCGCCCGGAGCGGCACGGCCTGGTGCTGCCGCGCGAGGCGACGTTCGTGCCGCTGGCGCGCTTCGAGCTTCCCGCGGGCGCCACCAGCCTCGACCAGGCCGCGCTGGCACTGGGCACCGACGGCGCCACGCTGCGTCGGCTCAACCCGGCCTACCGCCAGGGTCGCGTCGCCGCCGGCGTGCCACGCACGGTGCTGGCGCCGGCCACCCCCGTGGCCCTGCTGGCGAGGCAGAACGCTCCCGCATCGGCGCCGGAGCCGGCGGCCGGCGCACCGGCGGCGGACAGCGCCCGCGAGCACCGCGTGCGCCGCGGCGACACGCTTTCGCGCATCGCCCGCCAGTACGGCGTGGACCTGCGCCAGCTCTATCGCCTCAACCGCCTCAACGGCCGCTCCATCCTCCAGCCCGGCCAGGTGCTGCGCATCGACCCCTGAGCCGCCGGCTCCATGCTTGGCGGTATGGGCCCGTGCGGTTCAAACTAGCGGGACAGCGCCGCAGGTGCGGCCGCACCAGGAGGAAAACATGGGATTTCTGTCGGGCAAGCGTGCCCTGATCGTGGGCATCGCCAGCCAGCGTTCCATCGCCACCGGCATCGCCGAGGCCATGCACCGCGAGGGCGCCGAACTCGCCTTCACCTACCAGAACGACAAGCTCAAGTCGCGCGTCGAGGAAGCCGCGCGTGACTGCGGCTCCGACATCGTCCTTCCGCTGGACGTGGCCGAGGACGCGCAGATCGACAACGTGTTCGCCGAGCTCGGCAAGCGCTGGGACGGCTTCGACATCCTGGTGCACTCGGTGGGTTACGCCCCGCGCGAGGCGATCGAGGGCGAGTACCTGCAGGGCCTGACCCGCGAGAACTTCCGCATCGCCCACGACATCTCCAGCTACAGCCTGGCCGCCCTGGCCAAGGCCGCGCGCCCGATGATGAAGGGCCGCAACGGCAGCATCCTGACCCTGAGCTACCTGGGCGCCGAGCGCGCGCTGGTGAACTACAACGTGATGGGCGTGGCCAAGGCCAGCCTCGAGGCCAACGTGCGCTACCTGGCGCTCAACCTCGGCCCCGAGGGCACCCGCGTGAACGCCATTTCCGCCGGCCCCATCAAGACCCTGGCCGCGGCGGGCATCGCCAACTTCCGCAAGATGCTCGGCCACGTCGACCAGTACGCGCCGCTGCGCCGCAGCGTGACCATCGAGGACGTCGGCAACGTGGCCGCCTTCCTGTGCTCGGACCTGGCGGCGGGCGTGACCGGCGAGGTCACCCACGTCGACGCCGGCTACAACATCCTGGGCATGACCGGCATCGAAGGCGTGTAAACGCCGCGCCAGCCGCTGGAAAGAAAAAGGCCCGGGATTCCCGGGCCTTTTTCGTTGCCGGCGGTGCGGCGGTCAGAGCCGGTCTTCCGCCACCTTGATGGTGAACTGCTTGCGCAGCGCCTTGACGTAGTCCTGCGCCTCGACCACGGCGCGGGCCTGGGCCAGCTGCTCGAGCAGGCCCTTGCGGGTCTCGTCGTCCAAACCCTCCAGGTCGCCCTGGGTGACCTTGGTGACGCCCACCAGGGCATGGCGGTCGGGGCCCAGGCGGACCATGCCGACCGAGATGCCGCCCTCTTCCGGGGCCGGCAGGCGGAACGCCTCCTCCAGCAGGGCCGGCGGCAGCTGCGCCTGGCGGTTCACGCCGGGCAGCGTGGCCACGGTGCGGCCGACCTCGGTGGCCAGGGCGTCGAGCGCCTCGCCCTTGCGGGCACGCTCCAGCAGCGCCTCGGCCTGGGCCTCGGAGGCCTTCGACAGCGCGTCGGTCACGACTTCGGCCTGCACGCGGTCGCGCACCTGCTCGAACGGGATCGCGGCTTCCGGCTCCACTTCGACCACGTGCACCACCACCAGGTGGTTGGGGCCGATCTCGACGGCGTCGCTGACCTGGCGCTCGACGCGCTGGGCGTCGGCGAACGCCGCGGCACGCACCGCCGGGATGGCGGCGATGCCCTCGCCCGCCGTGCGGGAGAACAGGCCGGTGCGCTTGAGCTCCAGGCCCGAGGCTTCGGCCGCCGGCGCCAGCGCGGTCGGGTCGCGGTAGACGCGCTCGATCAGCTGGTTGCTCAGGTCGCTGAAGACGCGGTCGCGTTCGGTGGAGAGGTACTCGGCCTCGATCTCGGCGCGCACCTCGTCGAAGCTGCGCTCGCTGCCCGCGGAGAATTCGGTGAGCTGGATGACGTGCCAGCCGTCCGGCGTGCGCACCGGGTCGCTGACCAGGCCGACGTCCTTCATGGCGAACAGGGCTTCCTCGAACGGGCCGGCGAACAGGCCCGGCTCGACCACGCCCAGGGCGCCGCCCTCGGCCTTGGAACCGAGGTCGTCCGAGCTCTCGCGGGCGATGGCCGCGAAGTCGGCGCCCGGCGCACGGGCCTTGTCGGCCAGGGCCTGGGCGCGCTCGCGCGCGGCCTGGTCGGCGGCGGCGTCGGCGTCGGCCGCGACGGCCACCAGGATGTGGGCCGCGGAGCGCTTGGGGTCGGTGACGTAGCGGGAGCGCTGCTCTTCGTAACGCTGGCGCAGCGCCTGCTCGTCCACCACGGTCGGCACCTCGAGGGTGGCGCCGTCGATCTCGACGTATTCCACCGCCACCTTTTCCTCGCTGCGGTAGCGCGCGGCGTTGGCGTCGTACCAGGCCTGCAGCTCCGCCTCGGTGGGCGCGGCGGGCGCGGCCGGGGTGGGCAGGTCGAGCAGCGACAGGTCGCGGGTCTGGCGCGCCAGGCGCAGGTAGGCCTCGAGCTCGGCCTGCGTGGCCAGGCCGGTGTTGGCGACCGTGCTGGGAATGGTGCGGCGGGCCATGTCGGCGCGCACGGTGGCCATGAACTGGGCGTGGTTCACGCCGCGCGCGGCCAGGCCCAGGCGGTACTGGTCCGGGCTGTACACGCCATTGAGCTGGAATTCCGGCATCTGCTTGAGTTCGGCGGCCAGTTCGGCCTCGCCGATGGTGATGCCCTCGCGCTCGGCCACCATGCCCAGCACTTCCTCGTCGATCATGCCGTCGAGCACCTGGCGCTTGTTGTCCAGGGATTCGAACGCGGCGTAGTCGAAGGCTTCACCCTGGCGCTCGCGTTCCTGCTGGCGCACCTGCTCGAAGCGGCGCTGGAACTGGTCCTGGCCGATCTCGCGGACCTGCTTGCCCCAGAGCCAGTACTTGGCCGGGCCTTCGATCTTGGCGGAGTAGGTTTCGACCTTCGGGGCGAAGTAGGACTCGATGCCGAAGAAGGCCATCGTGATGATCACCAGGCCCAGGATGATGTAAGCGAGCCAGCCTGAGGACTTGTCGCGGATATTCTGGAGCATGTGGGCAATGACGTCCGGTGCGTGCCCCGGGCCTTCCGGGGCCTTGGAAAAAACAAGGGCGCCCTTTTGGGGCGCCCTTGGGGATATGGCGGAGTGGACGGGACTCGAACCCGCGACCTCCGGCGTGACAGGCCAGCATTCTAACCGACTGAACTACCACTCCGCGTATCACTTACCTGGTGGGTGCTGAGGGTTTCGAACCCCCGACCCTCGCCTTGTAAGGGCGACGCTCTACCGCTGAGCTAAGCACCCTTCCCAAGGAAGACGCTCAGTTTACAGCATCCTTCAGGGCTTTGCCAGCCTTGAACGCAGGATTTTTCGAAGCCTTGATCTTGATGGTGTCGCCGGTCTGCGGATTGCGGCCCTGGCGGGCGGCGCGCTTGCGGACCGAGAAGGTGCCGAAGCCCACCAGCGTCACGGTGTCGCCCTTCTTGAGGGCCTTGGTGATCGCTTCGATCATGGCATCGACGGCACGGCCGGCGTCGGCCTTGGACAGCTCGGCGGCGTCGGCGACGGCACCAATGAATTCGGCTTTGTTCATTATTGACTCCCTGAGCGAGTGGAAACCCGCGTTCTTGAAAACCGAGGGCGCCCGGCCTTGGCCTGGGCGCGCCCCGATCCACCTGTACCGCCGCTGCCCGGATGAACCAACGCGCGGCGGATGGGTTGATTTATACCAGCGGCATTTTGCCCGCGCAATAAGCGAAAGCCAGTTATTTCGCGGCTTCCAGCGCTTTTCGCCCCTTCGATCAATGCGTCAGGGCGGCGCCGCCGGCGTCCTTGCCTTCCTTGCCTTCGGTGTTGTCGGGCGAAGGTTCGGGCGTCGATTCCGGCGCCAGCGGCCGCACCAGCGCCACGTCCAGCACCTCGTCGATCCACTTGACCGGAATGATCTCAAGGCCTTGGGTGACGTTCTTGGGAATATCCGCAAGGTCCTTGCGGTTTTCCTCGGGGATGAGCACCGTGCGGATACCGCCGCGCAGCGCCGCCAGCAGCTTTTCCTTCAGGCCGCCGATCGGCAGCACGCGGCCGCGCAGGGTGATTTCACCCGTCATGGCCACGTCGGCCCGCACCGGCACGCCCGACAGCACCGAGACCAGGGCGGTGACCATGGCGATGCCCGCGCTCGGGCCGTCCTTGGGCGTGGCGCCCTCGGGCACGTGCACGTGGGTGTCGAACTTCTGGTGGAACTCGGCGTCCAGGCCCAGGCGTTCGCTGCGCGAACGCACCACGCTGTAGGCGGCCTTCACCGACTCCTGCATCACGTCGCCGAGCTGGCCGGTGAGGATCAGCTGGCCCTTGCCGGGCAGCAGCGAGGCCTCGATCTGCAGCAGGTCGCCGCCCACTTCCGTCCAGGCCAGGCCGGTGACCAGGCCCACTTCGCTCTCCTGCTCGGCGCGGCCGAAGTCGTAGCGCTGCACGCCCAGGTACTTGTCGAGGTTCTTGGGCGTCACGCTGACGGCGCCGGCCTTGCCGGACTTGCGCGGGCCGGAGAGCGCGATTTCCTTCACCACCTTGCGGCAGATCTTGGAGATTTCGCGCTCGAGGTTGCGCACGCCGGATTCGCGCGTGTAGTAGCGCACGATGTCGCGCACGGCGGCCTCGCTTACCTTGAGCTCGCCCGGCTTGAGGCCGTTGGCCTTGAGCTGCTTGGGCAGCAGGTAGCGCTCGGCGATGCCCAGCTTTTCCTCCTCGGTGTAACCCGGGATGCGGATCACCTCCATGCGGTCGAGCAGCGGGCCCGGGATGTTGAGCGAGTTGGCGGTGGCGACGAACATGATTTCCGAGAGGTCGAGGTCGACTTCCAGGTAATGGTCGTTGAACGCGCTGTTCTGCTCCGGGTCGAGCACCTCGAGCAGGGCCGACGACGGGTCGCCGCGGAAGTCCATGCTCATCTTGTCGATCTCGTCGAGCACGAACAGCGGGTTCTTGCTGCCGATCTTGTTTAGGTTCTGGACGATGCGGCCCGGCATCGAGCCGATGTAGGTGCGGCGGTGGCCGCGGATCTCGGCCTCGTCGCGCACGCCGCCCAGCGACATGCGCACGAACTTGCGGTTCGTGGCCTTGGCGATGGACTGGCCGAGCGAAGTCTTGCCCACGCCCGGCGGGCCCACCAGGCACAGGATGGGGCCGCGCATCTGCTTCACCCGCGACTGCACCGCGAGGTACTCGAGGATGCGCTCCTTGACCTTCTCCAGGCCGTAGTGGTCGGCGTCGAGCACTTCCTGCGCCGCCTTGAGGTCCTTGCGCACCTTGCTGCGCTTCTTCCAGGGCACGCCCACCAGCCAGTCGATGTAGTTGCGCACCACGGTGGCCTCGGCCGACATGGGCGACATCTGCTTGAGCTTGTTGAGCTCGGCCTTGGCCTTGGCCTCCACCGCCTTGGGCATGCCGGCGTTGGCGACCTTCTTGGCCAGCTCCTCGAGTTCGTTCGGCGCGTCGTCGATCTCGCCGAGCTCCTTCTGGATGGCCTTCATCTGCTCATTGAGGTAGTACTCGCGCTGGCTCTTCTCCATCTGCGACTTCACGCGGCCGCGGATGCGCTTCTCGATCTGCTGCACGTCGATCTCGCCGTCCACCAGGCCGATCAGCATCTCCAGGCGCTGGCCGACCTCGAGGGTCTCGAGCAGCTGCTGCTTGTCGGACAGGCGCGCGCCCAGGTGGGCCGAAATGGTGTCGGCCAGGCGGCTGGGCTCGTCGATGCCCGAGAGCGTGGTCAGCAGCTCCGGCGGGAGCTTGCGGTTGGTCTTGACGTACTGCTCGAACAGGGTCATCAGCGAACGCAGGGTGACCTCGAGCTCGCGCTCGTCGCGCTCGTACACCGAGTCCACTTCCTTGCCGGTGGCGGTCAGCGCGCCCTCGCGCTCGCCGTAGCCGTCGATGGCCACGCGCGCGGAGCCCTCGACCAGCACCTTGATGGTGCCGTCCGGGAGCTTGAGCAGCTGCAGCACCTGGGCCAGGGTGCCGACCGAATACAGGTCGTCGGCGCCCGGGTCGTCGGTGTCGGGGCTCTTCTGGGCCACCAGCAGGATCTGCTTGTCGCCGGCCATGGCCAGGTCGAGCGCCTTGATGGAACGGTCGCGGCCCACGAACAGCGGGATGACCATGTGCGGGTACACGACCACGTCGCGCAGGGGCAGCACGGGAAGGTCGAGGCGGAGTTCGGGGGTGGGGGTCGTGTCTTGCATGGAAGGCTCCCTCGGGGCCAAACCCCGGTATGGCTCAGGTTATGGGGTTCGGCGGGGCGGCTTGCAAGCTTTTCAGGCGCCAAAAACAACGGGCCGGAAGAACCGGCCCGTATTCAATCACTTGCGTGTGCCGTTCAGTCGGCTGAGGCGGCCTTGGGGGCCGGCTGGGCGCCGCTGCTGTAGATCAGGTAGGGCTCGGTCTGGTGGTTGATCACCGACTCGTCCACGACGACCTTGCTGACGTTCTCCAGCGACGGCAGCTCGTACATGGTGTCGAGCAGCACCGACTCCATGATGGTGCGAAGGCCACGGGCGCCGGTCTTGCGCTTGAGGGCGCGGCGGGCGATGGCCAGCAGGGCATCCGGGCGGACCTCGAGCTCGACGCCCTCCATCTCGAACAGCTTCTTGAACTGCTTGGTGATGGCGTTCTTGGGCTCGGTGAGGATCTTCACCAGCGCGGCCTCGTCGAGCTCCTCGAGCGTGGCGACCACCGGCAGGCGGCCGACGAACTCGGGGATCAGGCCGAACTTGATCAGGTCCTCGGGCTCGACCTCGGCCAGCAGCTTGCCGACCTCGGCCTTGCGCTCGGTGCTCTTCACCTTGGCGCCGAAGCCGATGCCGCCGGCCTCGGTGCTGCGGGCCTGGATGACCTTGTCGAGGCCGGCGAAGGCGCCGCCGACGATGAACAGGATGTTCTTGGTGTCGACCTGCAGGAATTCCTGCTGCGGGTGCTTGCGGCCGCCCTGCGGCGGCACCGAGGCCACGGTGCCCTCGATGAGCTTGAGCAGCGCCTGCTGCACGCCCTCGCCCGAGACGTCGCGGGTGATCGACGGGTTCTCGGACTTGCGCGAGATCTTGTCGATCTCGTCGATGTAGACGATGCCCTGCTGCGCCTTCTCGACGTCGTAGTCGCACTTCTGCAGGAGCTTCTGGATGATGTTCTCGACGTCCTCGCCGACGTAGCCCGCTTCGGTGAGCGTGGTGGCGTCGGCGATGGTGAACGGCACGTTGAGAAGGCGCGCGAGCGTCTCGGCCAGCAGGGTCTTGCCCGAGCCGGTGGGGCCGATCAGCAGGATGTTGGACTTCGACAGTTCGATGTCGTCGTTCTTGATCCGGCTCTCGATGCGCTTGTAGTGGTTGTACACGGCCACCGACAGCGTCTTCTTCGCGCGCTGCTGGCCGATGACGTACTGGTCGAGGACCTCGAGGATCTCGCGGGGCTTGGGCAGGTGGCTGCGGGCGGCGTGCGCCTTCTCCTCCAGCTCCTCACGGATGATGTCGTTGCACAGTTCGACGCATTCATCGCAGATGAACACGCTGGGGCCCGCGATCAGCTTGCGCACCTCGTGCTGGCTCTTCCCGCAGAAGGAGCAATAGAGGATCTTGCTGCTGTCGCCGGAACGGCCCTGGCGGTCTTCGGTCATGCTTACGCTGCCCTGGTGGAATGGGTCGGGGTCGAGAATATCACAGGCTGCGAGACGCAGAACCCCGGCCCGGCGGGGCCGGGACGGGGCGTGAAGACCGCGCCTGCGGGGCCTCAGGAGGCCTGGATGGTGTCGTCGGGGCGACGATCCAGCACCGCGTCCACCATGCCGTAGGCCTTTGCGGCTTCGGCATCCATGAAGTTGTCGCGGTCGGTGTCCTTGGCGATGCGCTCGATGGGCTGGCCGGTGTGCTTGGCCAGCACGCCGTTCAGGCGGTCGCGCAGGGTCAGGATCTCGCGGGTGTGGATCTCGATGTCGCTGGCCTGGCCCTGGAAGCCACCCAGCGGCTGGTGGATCATCACCCGGGCGCTGGGCAGGATGTAGCGCTTGCCCGCGGCGCCGGCGGCCAGCAGGAGCGAACCCATGCTGGCGGCCTGGCCGACGCAGATGGTGCTCACGTCGGGCTTGATGAACTGCATGGTGTCGTAGATCGCCATGCCCGAGGTGACCACGCCGCCCGGCGAGTTGATGTACAGGCTGATGTCCTTCTCGGGGTTTTCCGCCTCGAGGAACAGCAGCTGGGCGACGATCACGTTGGCCATGTAGTCGTCGATCGGGCCGACCAGGAAGATCACGCGCTCCTTGAGCAGGCGCGAGTAGATGTCGTACGCGCGTTCGCCACGGCTGGTCTGCTCGACCACCATCGGCACCAGGTTCAAGCCCTTGATCGGATCCATGCCCGCGTTCCTCCGTTGGGGCCGCCTCAGGCGGCCGGACGCATCAGTTCGGAAAAGCCCACGGCCTGCTCGGTGGCTTCGGCGCGTTCGGCGATCCAGTCGATCACCTGCTCTTCCATCACGCGGTTGCGCAGGCTGGACATGAGGTTGGGGTCGTTCCGGTAGAGTTCAACGACCTGACCCGGGTCCTCGTAGGTCGAGGCGATCAGCTGCAGCGTTTCGGTGACGCGCTTGTTGTCGAGCTTGAGGTTGTTCTGGCGCGCCACCTCGGCCACCAGCAGGCCGGCGGCCACGCGGTTGCGGGCGGCGTCCATGAACTGGGCGGCCTCGAACCTGGCGTTCGGCTGGCCCTGCTGGCGCGCCTGCTGCATGGCGGCATTGGCCATGTTGCGGGCCTCGGCCTCGACCAGGCGCGGCGGCAGCTCGACGCCGGCGTAGGCGGCGACCAGCTTGCTGGCCACTTCCGCGCGCAGGCGCTGCATCAGGTTGCCCTTGAGCTCGCGCTCGAGGTTGGCGCGAACTTCCTTGCGGAACTGCTCGAGCTTGCCACCCTTGATACCGAAGCTCTTGACGAAGGCTTCGTCGAGTTCCGGCAGCTTGGGCGCCGACACCTTGGCGGCCTTGAGCGTGACCTTGGCGGACTTGCCGGCCAGGTCGGCGACGCGCCAGTTTTCCGGGAAGGTCACTTCGACCTCGACCTCGTCGCCGGCCTTCAGGCCGGCCAGGCGGGCTTCGAGCTCGGGGTACATCACGTTCGAGCCGATCACGGTGGCGCCGCGCTCGACGCCCTCGGCGGGCACGCGGGCATCGGCGGTGACGGCGAAGGTCTCGACCTGCACCAGGTCGCCGGCCTCGGCGGCGCGCTCGACCGGCTCCCAGCTGCGGCGCTGCTGGCGCAGGGTTTCGATCATGGCGTCGATGTCGCTTTCCTCGATCGACGAGGTGGTGCGCACGATCTGCAGCTTGGCCGGGTCGATGGCGCCGAACTCGGGCACGATTTCGAAGGTGGCGGTGTAGCGGATCTCGCCGGCGTCGCCGGCGGGTTCGGCCTTGACCTCGGGGTTGCCGGCCACCTGCAGGTTCTGCTGGCGGATGGCTTCGCCCAGGCTCTCGCGGATCAGCTCGCCGTAGGCCTCGTTGCGGACCTGGGCGCCGAAGCGCTGTTCGATGACCTTGGTCGGGACCTTGCCCTTGCGGAAGCCCTTGATGTTGGCGGTGCTGGCCAGCTCGCGCAGGCGGTTGCCCACCACGCCTTCCAGGCGCTCGGCCGGGAGGCTGACGGTGAGGCGGCGTTCCAGATTGGCGGTGTTCTCAAGCGAGACTTGCATGTTCACTCCTGCGACCGCGCCGTTTTGTGGGCGCGAAAATGAAAAAACCCGCGGAGCCCCGGCTCGTCCCCGCGCCTCCGTTGCCGGATGGTGCGAAAGGAGAGACTCGAACTCTCACGGGTTGCCCCACTGGAACCTAAATCCAGCGCGTCTACCAGTTCCGCCACTTTCGCAACGCCGCGCGGGATCGATTCATCGGGAAGATGGTGGGCCGTGTAGGATTCGAACCTACGACCTATTGATTAAGAGTCAACTGCTCTACCAACTGAGCTAACGGCCCGTAATCTTCCCGCCGAAGCGGCTGCGACGCGACATTATGCCGCGCTTGGAACTGGGGTGGAAGACGGGACTCGAACCCGCGACCCTCGGAATCACAATCCGATGCTCTAACCAACTGAGCTACATCCACCGCTGTAAAACCACCCTGCCTCCCCGCCCCTGCCTGGCGCGCCCGGCAGGACTCGAACCTGCAACCGCCGGCTTAGAAGGCCGGTGCTCTATCCGGTTGAGCTACGGGCGCCTGCCGGGATGATACCGGCCGGTTCCCGCCGCATCCATGCGGATCGCAGGATCCGGGGTGGAGCCGCCTGGTCGGGGCAGAGGGATTCGAACCCACGACATCCAGCTCCCAAAGCTGGCGCTCTACCAGGCTGAGCTATACCCCGGCGGTGAAGCCGACGCCCGAACCAGCGCGCCGCAGGAGTCTCACTGTACGGGGGTGCCGGCTTTCGGCGCAACGCGCCTGGGCCGGTACCTCCGAACAAAAAGGGTGCCGAAGCACCCTGTTTGCATTAGTGGCGCGCCCGGAGAGATTCGAACTCCCGACCACCAAGTTCGTAGCCTGGTGCTCTATCCAGCTGAGCTACGGGCGCGCAGAACGGAAATTATGGGGTACGGCGTCCAACTCGTCAATACTTCGCCGACGAATTTTTTTGCCGCACCGCAAGCACACCATCCGTTTGGAACATGCCACCGGGTGGAAAAAATCGCCGCCTTTCGGCGGCGATTCGACACCTGGCGGAGTGAGAGGGATTCGAACCCTCGATAGAGCTTTTGACCCTATACTCCCTTAGCAGGGGAGCCCCTTCGGCCTCTCGGGCATCACTCCGGAATCTGGCACCGGCCGCGCCTTTCGGGCGAAACCGGCCGCATAGGATAGCCTTTCAGTCGGCCTTCGGTAAACCCGCGCCGCTTTCGCCGGCCGCGGCACCCGGCGCGTCATCCTTCTGGATGCGCTGGAAGATTTCCTCGCGATGCACGGCGACGTCCTTGGGCGCGGTGATGCCGATGCGCACCTGGTTGCCCTTGACGCCCAGCACCGTGACGGTGACCGAGTCGCCGATCATCAGGGTTTCTCCCACCCTTCGCGTAAGAATCAACATCCCCTTCCCTCCCGATACGTCCCTGCACCGGCCCGCGCGACGGTAGCCGCGCGGTTCCCCGGCCGCGCGGCATGCGCGGCCTGGCCTGATGGTAGTTCGCCCCCGTCCGGGGCGCAAACGAGCCTGGCGGGGGGCCTCAGCCGCCCAGGCGCTGCGCCACCCAGGCCGGCACGTCGGCCAGCGCCGCCACCAACTCGGGGCCGTCGCTGCCGCCGCCCTGGGCCATGTCCGGCCGGCCGCCGCCCTTGCCGCCGATCTGGCTGGCCACGTGCGAAAGCAGCTCGCCCGCCTTCACCTTGCCCAGCGCCCCGCCCTGCACGCCGGCCACCAGCGAGGCCTTGCCGTCGGCGGCCGAGGCCAGGAGGATCACGGCGTCGCCCAGGCGCGACTTGAGCTGGTCCACGGCGTCGCGCAGCGACTTGGCGTCCAGGCCCTCCAGGCGCGCGGCGACCACCTTCACGCCCGCCACCTCGGGCGCCGAGGCGGCCAGGTCGGCGGTGGCGCCGGCGGCGGCCTTGGCCTTGAGCGACTCGAGCTCGCGCTCGAGCTTCTTCTGGCGGTCGAGCAACTGGGCGAGCTTGTCGAGCACGTCGCGCGGGCTGCCGCCGAGCAGGCCGGCCACCTGCGCCAGGCGCTGCTCCTCGTGCGCGATGTGCGCCAGCGCGCCCTCGCCCGTCACCGCCTCGATGCGGCGCACGCCGGCGGCCACGCCGCCTTCGCTGATGATCTTGAACACGCCGATGTCGCCGGTGTGGTGCACGTGGGTGCCACCGCACAGTTCGGTGGAGAATTCGCCCATGCGCAGCACGCGCACGCGCTCGCCGTACTTCTCGCCGAACAGGGCCATGGCGCCGAAATCGAGCGCTTCCTGCATGCCCATGTGGTGGATCTCGGCCTCGGCGTTGCGGCGGATCTCCGCGTTCACCAGGGTTTCGATGCGCGCCAGCTCCTCCGGCGTGATGGCCTGGAAATGCGAGAAGTCGAAGCGCAGGCGGTCGGGCGCGACCAGCGAGCCCTTCTGCGTGACGTGCTCGCCCAGCACCGTGCGCAGCGCGGCGTGCAGCAGGTGGGTGGCCGAGTGGTTGAGCACGGTGGCCTGGCGGCGGGCGTCGTCCACGCGTGCCGACACCAGGTCGCCGCGCTTGAGCGTGCCGCTGGCCAGCCTGCCGAGGTGGCCGTGGAAGGTGCCCGAGAGCTTGAGCGTGTCGCGCACTTCGAAGCGGGTACCGCGAGCGTCGAGCAGCTCGCCGGTGTCGCCCACCTGGCCGCCGGATTCGGCGTAGAACGGGGTGGCGTCGAGCAGCACGATAGCTTCTTCGCCGGCGGCGATGGCCTCGACCGGCTTGCCGTCGCGCACCAGGGCGACCACGCGGCAGCCATCGGCTTCCAGCGCCTCGTAGCCGCGGAACTCGGTGGGCTTGAGGCCAGCCACCAGGTCGGCCGGCAGCGCGGTGCCGCCGGCGAACTTGCTGGCGGCGCGGGCGCGCTCGCGCTGCTGGTCCATCAGCGCCTCGTATTCGGCCAGCGCGCCGTCGGCCAGGGCCCAGCCCTTGTCGGCGTTCTCGCGCAGCAGGTCGGCGATGAGATCAGGCGGGCAGCCGTAGGTGTCGTGCAGCTGGAACAGCTGCTCGCCCCGGATGCGGTTGCCAGAGGCGGCCAGGTAGTCGTGCAGGCGCGCCATGCCGGCGTCGAGCGTCTGCGCGAACGCGGCTTCCTCGGCCTTGAGCGCCTGCTCCACCAGCTTCTGCTTGGCCACCAGCTCGGGATAGGCCTCGCCCATCACCTCGACCAGCGGCTGCACCATGCGCCAGAACTTGCCGTCGGCGCTCAGGCCGTCCAGCTTCCAGAAGTGGCGGATGGCGCGGCGGATGATGCGGCGCAGGACGTAGCCGCGGCCTTCGTTCGAGGGCAGCACGCCGTCCACCACCAGGAAGGAGCAGGCGCGGATGTGGTCGGCGATGACGCGCAGCGACTTGTGCTCGAGGTCGGCGGTGTTCGTGAGCGCCGCCGCGGCCTTGATCAGGTGCTGGAACAGGTCGATCTCGTAGTTGCTGTGCACGTGCTGCAGCACGGCCGAGACGCGCTCCAGGCCCATGCCGGTGTCCACGCAGGGCGCCGGCAGCGGCACCAGGGTGCCGTCGGGCTGGCGATCGTACTGCATGAAGACGTTGTTCCAGATTTCGATGAAGCGGTCGCCGTCCTCGTCCGGGCTGCCCGGGGGGCCTCCGGCGATGTGCGCGCCGTGGTCGTAGAAGATCTCGGTGCAGGGGCCGCAGGGGCCGGTGTCGGCCATCTGCCAGAAGTTGTCGCTGGCGTAGGGCGCGCCCTTGTTGTCGCCGATGCGGATGATGCGCTCCACCGGCAGGCCGACTTCCTTGTGCCAGATGTCGAAGGCTTCGTCGTCGGTGTGGTAAACGGTGACCAGCAGGCGCTCCTTGGGCAGCTGCCACACGCCGGTGAGCAGCTCCCAGGCGTAGAGGATGGCGTCGCGCTTGAAGTAGTCGCCGAAGCTGAAGTTGCCCAGCATTTCGAAGAAGGTGTGGTGGCGCGCGGTGTAGCCGACCTGGTCGAGGTCGTTGTGCTTGCCGCCGGCGCGCACGCAGCGCTGCGAGCTGGCCGCGCGGGTGTAGCTGCGCTTCTCGGCGCCCAGGAACACGTCCTTGAACTGCACCATGCCGGCGTTGGTGAACAGCAGGGTCGGGTCGTTGCCCGGCACCAGCGGGCTGGAGGCGACGACTTCGTGGCCCTTGGAACGGAAGAATTCGAGGAAATCCCGGCGGATCTGGTTGCTGGTCTTGGTCATGGGGGCTGGCAGGCAATTGAACTGGGGCCGGCGGCTGGACGGCCGGCGAGACTGCCAAGATTACCAGCCCGGACGCGGGTTCCGGGGCGCCGATTCAGTCGTCGAGGGCGTCGTCGGGGGTGGCGCGCACGGCGCCCCAGGCACTTTCCTGGTCGAAGCCGCGGCGCAGGAGGAACTCGACGACCTTGCGGCGCCGTGCCGGGTCAGCCAGCTCGGCCGGCCGGTGCCGGCGCTCCACCTGCCGGCGGGCCAGAGCCGCCCAGTCGGTTTCACAGGCGGCCAGGGCGGCCTGGATGGCATCTTCCTTCAGGCCGTGCCCGGCGAGTTCGGCCCGGATGCGCACCGGGCCGTAACCGGCCGCGGCGCGGTCGCGGGCGAAGCTGGCGGCGAAGCGGTCGTCGTCCTGGTAACCCTGCCCGGCCAGCCGCTCGACGGCAGCCCGGGCCTCTTCCGGCTCGACCCCGCGCTGGGCCAGCTTGCGCGTAAGGTCGCGCCGGGAGTGTTCACGCCTGACCAGCAGGCCCAGGGCCCGCTGGTAGGCGTCGGCGCCGGGGCGCCCGGGGCCGGACATGCGCGGCTCAGGCCTCGGCCGGCTCGGCGTTCTCGTCGCCGATCACCAGGCCCGGCACGAACTTGTCGCGCAGCTTGGCCTCGAGTTCCTTGGCCACCGCCGGGTTGTCCTTGAGCCACTGGCGGGCGTTTTCCTTGCCCTGGCCGATGCGCTCGCCGTTGTAGCCGTACCAGGCGCCCGACTTCTCGATGAGCTTGGCATCCACGCCCATGTCGATCAGCTCGCCCTCGCGGCTGATGCCCTGGCCGTAGAGGATTTCGGTGACGATGACCTTGAACGGCGGCGCCATCTTGTTCTTGACCACCTTGATCTTGGTCTGGTTGCCGATGACCTCGTCGCCCTTCTTCACCGAGCCGATGCGGCGGATGTCCAAGCGCACCGAGGCGTAGAACTTGAGCGCGTTGCCGCCGGTGGTGGTTTCCGGGCTCTGGCCCGGCATCATCACGCCGATCTTCATGCGCAGCTGGTTGATGAAGATGACCATGCAGTTGCTGCGCTTGATGTTGCCGGTGAGCTTGCGCAGGGCCTGGCTCATAAGGCGGGCCTGAAGGCCCGGCAACTGGTCGCCCATTTCGCCTTCGATTTCGGCGCGCGGGGTGAGCGCGGCGACGGAGTCGACCACGACCATGTCCACCGAGTTCGAGCGCACCAGCATGTCGGCGATCTCGAGCGCCTGCTCGCCGGTGTCCGGCTGGCTGACCAGCAGGTCGTCGATGTTCACGCCCAGCTTGACGGCGTAGGTGGGGTCGAGCGCGTGCTCGGCGTCGATGAAGGCCGCCGTGCCGCCGGCCTTCTGGCACTCGGCGATGGCCTGCAGGGTGAGCGTGGTCTTGCCCGAGGATTCCGGACCGTAGATCTCGACGACGCGGCCCTTTGGCAGGCCGCCGATGCCGAGCGCGATGTCGAGCATCAGCGAACCGGTGCCGATGACTTCGGCCGGCTCGGTGCTCTTGTCGCCCATGCGCATGACGGCGCCCTTGCCGAACTGCTTTTCGATCTGGCTCAGGGCGGCGGTCAGGGCGCGCTTCTTGTTCTCGTCCATCGTGGTGCTCCTCGGGTGTTCGGTTTGGGTTGCGGCCAATCTAGGGGGTGAAGGTCTCACGGGCTGAGAACGCGCCATCAGCGGTGGAATGCCGGTGGCCGGGTCGGAAGAACGCCCGGCGCCCTCACCGGTTCGGCCTCACCAGGCCGCAATAAAGCCCCTCGACGGCAAAGTCCTGGTCGGGCTTCACCACGATGGGCGGGTAATCGGGGTTGCGGGGCAGCAGGCGGATGCCGTCCTTGCCCATTTTCAGCAGCTTGACCGTGATTTCGTCGTCGATGCGGGCGACCACGATCTGGCCGCTGCGCGCCTCGGAGGTGCGGTGCACGCCGATCAGGTCGCCGTGCAGGATGCCTTCGTCACGCATGGAATCGCCCTTCACGCGCAGCAGGTAGTCGGGCGCGGGGGAGAAGAACACGCGGTCGAGCAACACCATGTCGTGCACGCCGGCATCGGCGCCGATGGGCATGCCCGCCGCCACCTGGCCGAGCACCGGCAGGCGAAGCGGCGCGTCCCCGGCCGCCGGGACGAGGTCGGCGGCCGGGGACGTCACCAGTCGGATGCCCCGGGCCTGCCCGGGCACGCGGCGGATGGCGCCAGCCTGCTCGAGGGCCTCGAGGTGGTATTGGGCGGCACGCACGCCCTTGAAGCCGAAGGCGTGGGCGATCTCGACCTGGGACGGCGACGCCCCGTCGGCTTCGATGCGCTCTGCGATGAAGGCCAGGATGGCCTGCTGGGTGTCGGTGATGTCCATTAGTAGCAATACTACTAACGAACCCGGGCAGGGTGTCAAGCCCCGGCGGAAGGGCTCATCCGGCCAGCGCCAGCAGCCCGCGCAGGGAGGCGGCCACGGTCTGGCGGCGCACCGCCTCGCGGTCGCCTTCGAAGTGGAAGAGTTCGGCCTTGGGGTAGCCGCCGCGGCGCTTCCAGCCGATCCACACCGTGCCCACGGGCTTGCCCGGGGTGCCGCCGGTGGGGCCGGCGATGCCGGTGACCGCCACGGCGATGCTGGCGCCCGAAGTCACCAGCGCCCCCGAGACCATTTCCATCACCGTTTCGCGGCTCACGGCGCCGTGTTCGGTCAGCGTTTCCGGGCGCACGCCCAGCAGCGCCTGCTTGGCCTCGTAGCTGTAGGCCGCCATGCCGCAGTCGAACCAGGCCGAACAGCCCGGGATGTCGGTGACCATCTTGGCGATCCAGCCGCCGGTGCAGCTTTCGGCCGTGGCCAGCATCAGGTGGCGGGCCTGCAGCGCGGCGCCGACCTGTTCGGCCAGGGCGTGCAGTGCGGCGTCGTCGGGCAGCGCGGTGTCGTCCATCGGCCTAGGGTAAGCGCGGCGGCGGCGGGCGGCCATCCCGCCCGCTTGACAGCTTCGATTACGCGTGTAATCTGGCCCCATGATTACGAACGTAAACAAACAAATCCCCATCAGCGACGCCGAAAGCGTGGTCATGGAAGTGCTGTGGCAGCGCAGCCCCCGCTACGCCGAGGACGTGGTGGCCGAACTGGCCCAGGCGCAGCAGTGGCAGGAAGCCACCATCAAGACCCTGCTCAACCGGCTGCTGAATAAGGGCGCCATCCGGGCCGAGAAGGACGGCCGGCGCTACCGCTACCACCCGGTGCTCGAACGCGAGGCCTGGGTACACGGCCAGAGCCGCGGCCTGCTCGACCGCCTGTTCGACGGGCGGCTCGCGCCGATGGTGGCCCACCTGTCCGGCCAGCGCGCGCTGAGCCCGGAAGACATCGCCGAACTGCGGCGACTGCTTGAGGAGATCGACGATGGGAAGTGAATTCCTGCTGGCGCTGGTCGAAGCCACCCTCGCCACCTCGCTGGCCCTGCTCGCGGTGATGGCACTGCGCCGGCCGCTCCGGCGGTTCGCGGGTGCGCGGCTTGCCTATGCCGCGTGGGCCGCCGTGCCGCTGGCCGGCGTGGCCGTGATGCTGCCGGCTGCGCCTGCCGCCACCGTCGCAATGGCCGTAACGCCCTCGCCCCTGCGCCTTGCGGCAGCGGATGCCAGCCTGGTCTTGCAGCAGGCGGGCGCGGGCAATCCCTGGCTGGCGCTTTGGCTGGCCGGCGTCGTCGCAACCGCGGCGGTATTCGCGCTTCGGCAGTGGCGATTCCACCGCCAGCTTGGCGTGCGTGATTCGGATGGCGAAGACGACAGCGCACCGCTGGGCCCGGCCGTCATTGGCCTGTGGAGGCCCCGCCTCGTGCTGCCCACCGACTTCACCCGGCGCTATTCGCCGGAAGAACAGGCGCTGGTGCTCGAGCATGAACGCCAGCACCTGCAACGCGGCGACCTGCCCGCGCAGGCGCTGTGCTCGCTGCTGCGCTGCCTGTTCTGGTTCAACCCGCTGCTGCACGCGGCCGCCGCGCGTTTCCGCCTGGACCAGGAACTGGCCTGCGACGCCGCCGTGCTCGCCCGCCACCCCGACGCCCGCCGCCGCTACGGCGAGGTGATGCTCAAGACCCAGCTGGCGGACTTCGGCCTGCCGCTGGGTTGCCACTGGCAATCCAGCCATCCGCTCAAGGAGAGAATCGCCATGCTCAAGTCGCCCTTGCCTTCCGCCGGCCGCGCCCGCGTCGCCAGCGCCCTGATTGCCGCATCGATGGCCTTGGCCACGTTCGGCGCGTGGGCGGTGCAGCCTGCGGCGCCCGCCGCCAAGCCGCTGCGGGCCGTGCTCGATGAGGACGTGCTGACGCAGCCTAAATACCCGGCGTCAGCCAAGGAAGCGGGAATCGGCGGACTCGTCGTGCTGGAGGTGCTGATCGGCGACGACGGCGCGCCGCGCGAGATCAAGGTCAAGCGCTCCGAACCCGAGGGCGTCTTCGATGCCGCCGCCGTCGAAGCCGCGTGGCAGTGGCGGTTCAATGCCGGCCGCAATGGCAACCGCGGCCAGAAGGTCGAGGGCTGGGTGGTCGTCCCCGTGCAGTTTTCTCCCGACGGACCGCCGAAGGAAGAGGCCGCGCCCGTGCAGGGCTGAGGCTTGGGGGATTTCGAGAAAGGCCGGGCCCCGCGCCCGGCCTTTGCGTTTCCGCGCGGCCCGGCGCCCCGCCCGCTTCCGGCACAATAGGGCGATTCGACACGCCCGCAGCCCATGTCCGCCGACGCCCAGCCCCAGCACACGCCCCTGATGAAGCAGTTCTTCGCCGCCAAGGCGGAGTACCCAGACATCCTGCTGTTCTTCCGGATGGGCGACTTCTACGAGCTGTTCTACGACGATGCCCGCAAGGCGGCGCGGCTGCTGGACATCACGCTCACCCAGCGCGGCAGCTCGGGCGGCGCGCCCATCCCGATGGCCGGCGTGCCGGTGCATGCCTACGAGGGCTACCTCGCGCGCCTGGTGGCGCTGGGCGAATCGGTGGCCATCTGCGAACAGATCGGCGACCCGGCGCTGGCCAAGGGCCTGGTCGAACGCAAGGTGGTGCGCATCGTCACCCCGGGCACCGTCACCGACGAGGCCCTGCTGCAGGAGCGCCGCGACACCCTGCTGATGGCGGTGGCGCGCGGACGCACCGGCTTCGGCCTGGCCTGGGCGGATCTCGCCGGCGGCCGCTTCCTCGTTTCCGAAGTGGCCGACGAAGACCAGCTGGCCGCGGAAATCGCGCGCCTGGATCCCGCCGAACTGCTGCTGCCCGACGAAGACGGCCTGCCCGCCTTCCTGGCCACCCAGGCCGGCCTGCGCCGGCGCCCGCCCTGGGGCTTCGACACCGACGCCTGCCGGCGCCAGTTGCTGCGCTTCTTCAAGCTGCACGACCTGAGCGGCTTCGGCCTGGAGGACAAGCCGCTGCCCACCGCCGCCGCCGGCGCGCTGCTGGCCTACGTGGAGGAAACGCAGAAGCAGCAGCTGCCCCACCTCACCGCCATCGCCTTCGAATCGGCCGGCGACGGCATTGCGCTCAACGCCGCCACCCGCCGCCACCTCGAGCTCGACAGCCGCGCCGACGGCCGCACCGAACACACGCTGCTGGGCGTGCTCGACACCAGCGTCAGCCCCATGGGCGGCCGCCTGCTGCGCCGCTGGCTCAATCGCCCGCTGCGCGACCGGGCGGTGCTTGGCCAGCGCCACCACGCGGTGGCCGCGTTCGTCGAAACGGGCGTGCACGAGTCCCTGCGCGAGCGCTTCCGCGGCCTGGGCGACCTCGAGCGCATCCTCTCGCGCGTGGCCCTGCGCTCGGCGCGCCCACGCGACCTGAGCACGCTGCGCGACGGCCTGGCCCTGCTGCCCGACCTGCGCGCGCTGCTGGCGCCGGTCGATTCACCGCGCCTGGCCACGCTGGCCGCCGAACTGGGCGAACACACCGAGGCCGCCGCCCTGCTCGCCCGCGCCATCGTGCCGCAGCCGCCGGTGCTGATGCGCGACGGCGGCGTCATCGCCGAAGGCTTCGACGCCGAGCTCGACGAACTGCGCATGCTGTCCACCAACGCCGACCAGTTCCTGGTGGACCTGGAAGCCCGCGAACGCGCCGCCACCGGCATCGCCACGCTCAAGGTCGGCTACAACCGCGTGCACGGCTATTTCATCGAGATCAGCAAGGGCCAGTCCGAGCGCGCGCCCACGCACTACACCCGCCGCCAGACGCTGACCGGCGCCGAGCGCTACATCACCGAGGAGCTCAAGGCCTTCGAGGACAAGGTGCTGAGCGCGCGCGAGCGTTCGCTGGCGCGGGAAAAGGGCCTGTACGAGGCCCTGCTCGACACGCTCAACCAGTCGCTGGAGCCGCTCAAGCGCTGCGCCGCCGCGCTGAGCGAACTGGACGTGCTGGCCGCCTTCGCCGAACGCGCGCAGGCGCTGGACTGGTCGCGCCCCGAGCTCACCGACGCGCCCGGCCTGCGCATCGAGCGCGGCCGCCACCCGGTGGTCGAGGCCGTGCGCTCCGAACCCTTCGAGCCCAACGACCTGGTGCTGGACGAAAACCGCCGCATGCTGGTCATCACCGGCCCGAACATGGGCGGCAAGAGCACCTACATGCGCCAGAACGCGCTGGTGGTGATCCTGGCGCACATCGGCAGCTTCGTACCGGCGGCGCGCGCGGTGATCGGCCCCATCGACCGCGTGCTCACCCGCATCGGCGCCGGCGACGACCTGGCGCGCGGCCAGTCCACCTTCATGGTGGAAATGGCCGAGACCAGCTACATCCTGCACCACGCCACGGCGCAGTCGCTGGTGCTGATGGACGAGATCGGCCGCGGCACTTCCACCTACGACGGCCTGGCCCTGGCCGAGGCCTGCGCGCGCCACCTGGCGCAGGCGAACCGCGCCTACACGCTGTTCGCCACCCACTACTTCGAACTGACCGCGCTGGCCGAGCCGGGCAGCGGCATCGCCAACGTGCACCTGGACGCGATCGAACACGGCGACCGCCTGGTGTTCATGCACGCGGTGAAGGATGGCCCCGCCAACCGCAGCTTCGGCCTGCAGGTGGCGGCGCTGGCCGGCCTGCCGCGAACGGTGGTGGACCAGGCCCGGCGCACGCTGGCCGAGCTCGAGCAGCGCGGCGCGCCGCAGGCCGTGGCCACCATGAGCCCGGCGGCGCTGGACGCGCCGCAGCAGGCCAGCCTGTT
Organism: Arenimonas sp.; assembly: GCF_041913985.1. GTDB lineage: Bacteria > Pseudomonadota > Gammaproteobacteria > Xanthomonadales > Xanthomonadaceae > Arenimonas. Next base: position 17,851 of record NZ_JAYSEG010000003.1, on the reverse strand, counting down.
CGCACCGGCGCCTTCGGCCGCGCTCGAGGCGCTGGACGCCATCGACCCCGACGAACTGACGCCGAAGCAGGCGCTCGAGGCGCTCTACCGGCTCAGGCAGCTGCGCTGAGGCGGGCGGCGTCGAGGGCCTGGGCCAGGTCGGCCCACAGGTCCTCGACGGCTTCGATGCCCACCGACAGGCGCAGCAGGCCCGGGCCGATGCCGCTGGCCAGGCGCGCCTCGGGGTCCACCACGCGGTGGGTCAGGCCGGCCGGATGCTGGATCAGCGTGTCCACCGAGCCCAGGCTCACCGCCGGCGTCATCAGCCGCACCTTCGCCATCACCGCCGCCGCGGCCGCGTAACCGCCGCGCAGGTCGATCGCCATCAGGCAGCCGGGGCCGGCCATCTGCGTGCCCACCAGGTGCGCGTTGCGCACCGTGCCCAGGCCGGGGAAATGCACGCGCGCCACGTCGGCACGTTCCGCCAGCCGGTTCGCCAGCACGATGGCGTTGGCTTGCGCGCGTTCCACGCGCAGCGCCAGCGTCGGCAGGCCGCGGTGCAGCAGGTAGGCGCCCAGCGGGTGCAGCAGCGCGCCGGTGGCCGCGCGCACCGTGCGCAGCGGCCGCGCGCGTTCTTCGCTGCAGCAGACCACGCCGGCGATGACGTCGCCGTGGCCGCCCAGGAACTTGGTGGCGCTGTGCAGCACGTAGGCCGCGCCCAGCGCCGCCGGGCGCTGCAGCACCGGCGTGGCGAAGGTCGAGTCCACCAGCACCGGCACCGCTCCCGCGGCGGCCACGACGGCGCGGACGTCGACCAGGTCGAGCGTGGGATTGGCCGGCGTCTCGATGATCACCAGCGCGGTGTCGGCGCGCAGGCGCGCGGCGATGTCGCCGGCGTCCACGAACTCGGCCTCCAGGCCGCAGAGGCCCGAGGCCAGGAGGTGGTCGGAGGTCCCGTACAGCGGGCGCACCACCAGCACGTGGCCGCCGCGGCTGCGCGCGTCCATCAGCACCGCGGTCAGCGCGGCCATGCCCGAGCCGTAGGCCACGCAGGCTTCGGTGCCCTCGAGCGCGGCCAGCGCCTGCTCCACCCGCCCCACGGTCGGGTTGTGCAGGCGCGCGTAGATGGGGTTGGCCGCGCTGGCGGCGCCACCCACCAGCGCGTCGAAGCTTTCGGTGCCCACGCCCAGGTCGGCCACCGGGTAGGTGGTGGACAGGTCGATCGGCGGCGCGTGCACGCCCAGTTCGGCGAACTCGTCGCGGCCGGCGTGGACGGCCAGGGTTTCGATGCGGGGCATGGCGGCAGGCTCCTGGGCAGGTGCCCGGCACTATGGCTTAGACTCCGGGCAGGTTCGGCCAGGCCGAACACTATTTCCGAAACGGGGGCCTTCCATGCATCTTGACCGAACGGACTTCGCCATCCTGCGCCTCTTGCGGAAGAATGCGCGGATCCCCAACAAGGATCTGGCCGAGCGCGTGGGCGTGGCGCCCTCGACCGCGCTCGAGCGGGTGCGGCGCCTGCGCGAGGCCGGGGTACTGCTGGGCTACCACGCCGAGATCGCCCCCGCCGCGGTCGGCATCGGCCTGCAGGCCATGGTGGCGGTACGGCTGGCGCGGCACTCGCGGCCGCAGGTGGAGGCCATCCACGCGCACCTGATGGCCCTGCCCGAGGTGCTGTGCCTGTACCACGTGGCCGGCGCCGACGACTTCCTGGTGCACGTGGGCGTGCGCGACAGCGACCACCTGCGCGACTTCGCGATGTCGGCGCTCACCAGCCGCGAGGAAGTGGCGCACATCGAGACGCACCTGATCTTCGCGTTCCAGCGCGCGCCCGACCTGCCGGTCTACGCGGCGGCCACGGAAAGCTGAGTCAGAGCGCGTCGAGGTCGCCCAGGGCCTGGATCAGGCGGCGGGCGCGCTTGTCGGGCTTGGTCAGCGGCGGGCGGTAGCCGGTGGCAGCGGCGCGGCGTTCGGCGGCGGCCTTCAGGCGGGCTTCGCGCGAAGCTTCGGTTTCGGCGTACAGCGCCTGCGCCACCGGCGCGGAGCCGCGGCGGTCGCTGGTGCCCAGCACCTGCACTTCGAACACGTCGTCGCCGCGGCGCACCAGCAGCGATTCACCGGCGCGCACGGCGCGCGAGGGCTTGGCGCCCTGCCCGGCCACCTGCACCTTGCCGCCCTCGATGGCCTGCTTGGCCAGGGCGCGGGTCTTGAAGAAGCGGGCCGCCCAGAGCCAGACGTCGAGGCGGACGGTGTCGGCCGCGACGGCGGCCTGGGGGGAAGCGTGGACCATGCGCCATGCTACGACCGGGCCGGCCGCGCCTCAATCGGCGTTTTCCGGCAGCGCCGCCATGATCCGCCGCGCCAGTTCGAGCGAACGCGGCGCGGCGAGGCCGCCGAAACGGTCGTCGAGTGCGGTCAGCGCATTCCTGGCGCCGGGCGCGTCGCCGCGGGCGAGCTGGTTTTCCACCGCGTCCAGCGCCGTCGTCACTTCCGCATCCAGGGCCTGCGCGCAGGCGCCGTCCGCCTCCGCCGGCAGCGGCGTCTCGAGCTGCGCCAGCGCCGTGGCCAAGGCGCGGCCGTCGGGCACCCAGTGGTCGAGCCGGGGCGGGCCGAAGCCGCTGACGCCGGCGAAGCACAGCGATTCCAGCCGCGCGCGCGATTCGGCGTCGTTGCGGCGGTTGGGCAGGTCCAGGCTGCCGCTCACCAGCACGAAACGGCTGCGCTGGCGGGCCAGGTCGAGCAGCTCGCGCGGCGGCGGCGGCAGCCGGTTTTCGCCCACCACCACGCTGCCGGCGAACTGCAGGCTGCCGCGGAACACGTCCGGCCAGGCGATGGCGATGCGCTGCGCCAGCCGCGCGCCGCCGGAAAAACCACCCACGTAGACGCGTTCCGGATCGATGGCGAAGTTCGCGGTCGCGTACTGGTGCGCATGCAGGGCCAGCGGGATGCGGCGGCCGATGACGTCGGCGTCGTTGCCGGCCTTGCGCGGCATCGCCACGATCAGGCCGCGCTTCCCGAGCGCGGCATGCCAGTCGCGCGGCAGCGGGAACGCGTCGGCGGGCGGGATGAAGACCAGCAGGCCGTAGCCGCCGGGCGGCGCCTGCTTCGGCACGAAAAGCTCCACCGAATCGGCGCCGGGCACGAAGGCTTCGGGCGCCAGCCGGCGGCCATCGGCCTGCAGGAAGCGGTGCACGTCCTCGGCCGAGAGCGGGCTGAGCAGCCTGCGGGAAAACTCCTCGCCACTGACGAGCGGCGAGGCTTCGCGCAACAGCTGCGTGGCGGGCTCGGGCGACGCGGCGGCGGGCGCCACCAGCGCGGCGGACAGCAATACGAGGGCAAGGGACGGGCGCATCGGCCCAGCCTGCGAGGGCCTTGCCCGGCCCGCAAGCGACGTTGGTCATGCCCCAACGCAAACGGCCGCCCGGAGGCGGCCGTTTGGCGGTGCTGCAGCGGGGATTACTCGGCCGAACGGGCAGCCAGGTCTTCCTTGATGCGCGCCTTCTTGCCTTCCAGGTTGCGCAGGTAGTACAGCTTGCCCTGGCGGACCTTGCCGCGGCGCTTGACGGTGACCGAGTCGATCACGGCGCTGTGGGTCTGGAACACGCGCTCGACGCCGAAGCCGTGCGAGATCTTGCGCACGGTGAAGGCCGAGTTCAGGCCGGCGTTCTTGATCGCGATGACCACGCCTTCGTAGGCCTGCACGCGCTCGCGGTTGCCTTCCTTGACCTTCACGTTGACGACGACGGTGTCGCCCTGCGAGAACTTCGGCAGCTCGCGCTTGATCTGCTCGGCCTCGAACTGCTGCAGCAGCTTGTTGATGCTCATGATGCTTACGCCTCTGATGGTTGTTTTAGTGCGTGCCAGAGGCCCGGGAACCGTGCTTGGCTGATCGTGGAGCCGCGCAGTATACCCGCGCAAGCCCTTGAAAGGGAAGCGGTTCAGCCCTTCGGCGGGTTCGCCGCCCGCCACTGGGCGATGAACTCGGCCAGCAGGGCCCGGTCGGCCTTGCCCAGGCTGGCCCGGGCCAGCAGGTCGGGCCGGCGCAGCCAGGTGCGGCCCAGGGACTGCTGCCGGCGCCAGCGGGCGATGGCGGCGTGGTCGCCCGACAGCAGCACGGGGGGCACCCCTTCCGTGCCGGTGGCCTCGGACCGGGTGTAGTGCGGGCAGTCGAGCAGGCCGTCCTCGAAGCTGTCCTGGGCGGCGGAATCGGCGTGGTTGAGCGCGCCCTCCTGCAGCCGGCCCACTGCGTCCACCAGCACCGCCGCGGCCAGTTCGCCGCCCGAGAGCACGTAGTCGCCGATGGACAGTTCCTCGTCCACCTCGCGTTCGATGAAGCGCTCGTCCAGGCCCTCGTAGCGGCCGCAGAGCAGCACCAGCCGCGGCAGCGCGGCCAGTTCGCGCACCCTGGCCTGGGTCAGGCGCGGGCCCTGGGGGCTGAGGTAGATGACCCGGGCCTGGGCCGGGTCGGCGGCCTTCGCCGCGGCCAGGCAGGCCCCCAGGGGCTCGGCCAGCATCAGCATGCCGGGGCCGCCGCCGAAGGGGCGCTGGTCCACCCGGCGGTAGTTGTCGGTGGCGTAGTCGCGCGGGTTCCAGCCGTGCACCGACAGCAGCCCGCGCTCCTGCGCGCGGCCCACCACGCCCAGCGCGGCGCTGTCGCGGATGAAATCGGGGAACAGGGTGACGACGTCGATGCGCATGGCGCGCCGCGGACTCAGAAGTCCGGGTCCCAGTCGACCACGACCTTGCCGGCGTCGAAATCGACCGAGGTGATGTATTGCCCGGTGACGAAGGGGATCAGGCGCTCGCGCTCGCCGGAAACGACCATGACGTCGTTGGCGCCGGTTTCGAACAGGTGCGAGACGGTGCCCAGGGCCACGCCCTCGGTGGTTTCCACCTTCAGGCCTTCCAGGTCCACCCAGTAGTACTCGCCCGGCGCCGGGGGCGGCAGGCGGTCGCGCGGCACCCAGATCTCGGTGCCGTTCATGGCCTCGGCCAGTTCCCGGGTGTCGACGCCCGGGAAGGTGGCGATGACCGCCTTGCCGGTGTCGCGGCCACGCACGCCCGACACCTCGCGCTCGGTGTCACCGGAGCGGAGGATCCAGGGTTGGTAGCGGAACAGGGCGTCGCGGGGCTCGGTCCAGGAAAGGAGCTTGAGCTCGCCCCGGACGCCGAAGGCGCCGGCGACCCTGCCCAGCAGGATGCGGCGCCCGGTATTCATGCCATCGGGCCTCGCGCGGGGCGAGGCCGGGACCTCAGGCCGCGGCCTTGGCCGAGACTTCCTTCACCAGCGCGCTGACCTTCTCGGTCAGCTGGGCGCCGTGGGAAACCCAGTGCTTGACGCGCTCGGTGTCGAGCTCGACGCGCTTTTCGTTGCCCTGGGCAACCGGGTTGTAGTAACCCACGCGCTCGATGGAACGGCCGTCGCGCTTGTTGCGCTGGTCGGTCACGACGATGTGGTAGAAGGGGCGCTTCTTGGCGCCGCCGCGGGTCAGACGGATCTTGACCATGTCGGTTTGCTCTGCAGTTCTTGGACGGTGATCCGGACAGCAAAGCCGGCCGGGGAATCGCGGATTCTAGCTGGTTTGGGGCCCCGAAGGGAAGCTTTCGGGCCTGAAGGCCCTCCCACAGGGCCTCAGCGGCCCGGGAAGCGGCCGGGGAAACCGCCGCCCATCATGCCCTTCATGCCCCGGAGCAGGCCCTTCATGCCGCCCTGGGAGAGCTTGGACATCATCTTTTCCATCTGCTGGTACTGCTTGAGCACCTTGTTCACGTCGGCCGGAGTGGTGCCCGAGCCGCGGGCCACGCGGGCCCGGCGCGAACCGTTCAGGAGGCCCGGGTTGCGGCGCTCCTTCTTGGTCATGGAATTGATGATGGCCACCATGCGCGGCACTTCCTTGCCGGTGACCTGGTTCTTCACGTGCTCGGGCACCTGGCCCATGCCCGGCAGCTTGTCCATGAGGCCGTGCAGGCCGCCCATGTTCTGCATCTGCTCGAGCTGGTCGCGCATGTCGTTGAGGTCGAACTTCTTGCCCTTGGCGACCTTCTCGGCGAGCTTGGCGGCCTTGTCCTTGTCGACCTGCGCCTCGACCTGCTCCACCAGCGACAGCACGTCGCCCATGTCGAGGATGCGACCGGCGGCGCGGTCGGGATGGAACACGTCCAGGCCGTCGGGCTTCTCGCCCACGCCCACGAACTTGATCGGCTTGCCGGTGATGTAGCGCACGCTCAGCGCGGCGCCGCCGCGGGCGTCGCCGTCGGTCTTGGTGAGCACCACGCCGGTGAGCGGCAGCGCCTCGGAGAAGGCCTTGGCGGTGTTGGCGGCGTCCTGGCCGGTCATGGCGTCGACCACGAACAGCGTTTCCACCGGGTTCACGGCGGCGTGCAGGGCCTTGATCTCGGCCATCATCGCGTCGTCGATGGCCAGGCGGCCGGCGGTGTCCACCAGCAGCACGTCGACGAAGCTCTTGCGGGCGTCGTCGATGGCGGCGCGCACGATGGCCTCGGGCTTCTGGTCGGCGCTGGACGGGAAGAACAGCACGTCCACCTGCCGGGCCAGGGTGCGCAGCTGCTCGATGGCGGCCGGGCGGTAGACGTCGGCCGACACCACCATGACCTTCTTCTTTTTCTTTTCCTTCAGGTGCTTGGCGAGCTTGCCCACGGTGGTGGTCTTGCCCGCGCCCTGCAGGCCGGCCATCAGGATGACCGCCGGCGCCGGCACGTTGAGGTTCAGGTCGCTGGCGGCCGAGCCCATGACGGCGGCCATCTCGTCGCGCACGACCTTGATCAGGGCCTGGCCGGGGGTGAGGCTGGTGAGCACTTCCTGGCCGACGGCGCGGGCCTTGATGCGCTCGACCAGGGCCGAGACCACGGGCAGCGCCACGTCGGCCTCGAGCAGGGCGATGCGCACCTCGCGGGTGGCCTCGCGGATGTTTTCCTCGGTCAGGCGGCCGCGGCCGCGCAGGCGCTGGAGGGTGCCGGAAAGGCGCTGGGTCAGCGACTCGAACATGGGATCGGGGTCTTGCCTGGTGGGCCGCGAAGTATAGCGCGGGCGGCCGGGGCCCCTCGCCGGCGGCGGTTCTCGGCCCCGGGGGCGTGTGCGAAACTGCGCGGATGCCCGCCCTCGTCCTCAGCCTGCTCGCCGTCACCCTGTACGCCCTTGCCAGCCACCAGCTGGCCGGCCACGCGCAGGGCCCGAACCCGCCGCCGCGGCGCTGGCTGGGGCTGGCGGTGCCGGCCCTGCTGATGCACGCCGGCGTGCACCTGCTGGCCTGGCGACTGCTCGGCGGCCCGGACCTGCACTTCTTCGCGGCGCTGTCGCTGGTGGGCCTGGGCATGGCCGCGCTCACCACGGCGCTGGGGCCGGCACAGCGCATCGAGGCGCTGGGCATCATCGTGTTCCCGCTGGCCTCGCTGGTGCTGCTGGCCTACGCCTTCCTCGGCGGCAGCCCGGCCCGCCAGGACCTGGGCTGGCCGCTGCAGTTGCACGCGCTGCTGGCCCTGCTGGCCTATGCCACGCTGGCGGTGGCCACCCTGCTGGCCCTGATGCTGTGGTTCCAGGACCGCGCCCTGCGCCAGCGCCACTTCGGCGGCGCGCTGCGCCTGCTGCCGCCGCTGACGCAGATGGAAACGCTGCTGTTCCGCAGCCTGGGCGCCGGCTTCGTGCTGCTCAGCCTCACCCTGCTCACCGGCGTGCTGTTCGTGGACGACCTGTTCGCGCAGGGGCTGGGGCACAAGACCGTGCTGTCGATCCTGTCGTGGGTGGTGCTGGCGGTGCTGCTGTTCGGCCGCTGGCGCTGGGGCTGGCGCGGCCCGCGCGCGGCCAAGCTCACCCTGACCGCGATGGCCCTGCTGCTGCTGGCCTTCTTCGGCAGCAAGTTCGTGTACGAACTGGTGCTGCACCGCGCCTGATCATTCGGCGGCGGCCTCGAGGGCCTCGGAGAGGCGCTCGACGGCGATGACTTCCAGGTCCTTGTAGGCACCCTTCTTCGGCGCGTTGGCGCGCGGCACGATGGCGCGCCTGAAGCCATGCGTGGCGGCTTCCTTCAGGCGTTCCTCGCCGTTGGGCACGGGGCGGATCTCGCCGCTCAGGCCCACTTCGCCGAAGGCAATGGTCTTCTCGGCCAGCGGCCGGTCGCGCAGCGAGCTGAGCACCGCCAGCAGCACGGGCAAATCGGCCGCGGTTTCCTGCACGCGGATGCCGCCGACCACGTTCACGAACACGTCCTGGTCGAACACGCCGACGCCGCCGTGCCGGTGCAGCACGGCCAGCAGCATGGCCAGGCGGTTCTGCTCCAGGCCCAGCGCCACGCGGCGCGGGTTGGCCAGCGGGGACTGGTCGACCAGCGCCTGCACTTCCACCAGCAGCGGCCGCGTGCCCTCGCGCGTGACCATCACGGCGCTGCCCGGCTGCGCCGTGCTCGAACCCGACAGGAAGATGGCCGAAGGGTTCGGCACCTCGCGCAGGCCCTTGTCGCCCATGGCGAACACGCCCAGCTCGTTCACCGCGCCGAAGCGGTTCTTGAAGGCGCGCAGCACGCGGAAGCGGCTGCCGGCCTCGCCTTCGAAATACAGCACCGCGTCGACCATGTGCTCGAGCACGCGCGGGCCGGCGATGCCGCCTTCCTTGGTGACGTGGCCGACCAGGAACACCGAGGTGCCGGTTTCCTTGGCGAAACGCACCAGTTTGGCGGCGCTCTCGCGCACCTGGCTGACCGAACCGGGCGCGGCGGTAAGCAGTTCGCTCCAGAGCGTCTGGATGGAGTCGGCCACCAGCAGGCGCGGCGACGGCTTCGCAGAAGCGGCCTGGGCGAGGATTTTCTCGACGCAGGTTTCGGCCAGGGCGTGCAGGTTGTCGAGCGGCAGGCCCAGGCGCTGGGCGCGGCCCGCCACCTGGGCCAGGCTTTCCTCGCCAGTGACGTACAGCGCCGGCACCCGCGCCGACATCAGCGCCAGCGCCTGCAGCAACAACGTGGACTTGCCGATGCCCGGGTCGCCGCCGACCAGCACCACCGAGCCCTCCACCAGGCCGCCGCCGAGCACGCGGTCGAGCTCGCCGATGGTGGTGGAGACGCGTACCTCGGCCTCCTGGCTGACGTCCTTGAGCGCAGTGACGCCGGCGGCTTCCGGCCGCCCGGCCCAGCCGCCGTGGCGGGCCGCCGGGGCGGCGCCCTTGCCGGCGCTGGCGGGTTCGATGACGAACTCGCTCATCGTGTTCCAGGCCCCGCATTCGCCGCACTGGCCCTGCCACTTGCCGGAGGAGGCGCCGCATTCGCTGCAGACGTAGGCGGTCTTGGCTTTGGCCATGGGAAGCACTCTCGGAGGGGACGGGAACTTTAGCCGGGTGGCGTCTCAGCCCGTGAGCCAGGGGCCCGGCAGGCTGCTCCCCACGCCCGGCGACGGGGGACTGGCCGGGACAATGGATACCACATATATTTGTGCCATGGATACCCTCACCGACCGCCAGCAGGCCATCCTCGACTTCATCACCGCCCAGGTCGCCCGCGACGGCCTGCCGCCCACCCTGGCCGAAATCGCCCGGGAATTCGGCTTCCGGCAGGCACGTTCGGCCCAGGCCCACCTGCAGGCGCTGGAAGCCAAGGGCGCGCTCACCCTGCTGCCCGGCAAGTCGCGCGGCATCCGCCTGGCCAGCCTGCCCGCGCCGGCGCATTCGCTGTCGCTGCCGGTGCTGGGCAAGGTGGCCGCCGGCGAACCCATCGGCGACCCCGAGTTCGAGGGCCACCTGCTGCTCGACCGCGCGCTGTTCTTCCCCCGCCCCGACTACCTGCTGCGGGTGAAGGGCGACTCCATGCGCGACGACGGCATCTTCAACGGCGACCTGATCGCCGTGCACCGCACGCCCGAGGCCGGCGACAACCAGATCGTGGTGGCGCGCCTGGATGGCGAACTCACCGTCAAGCGCCTGCGCCGGCGCAAGGACCGCATCACCCTGCTGCCGCGCAACCCCGACCACGCGCCCATCGAAGTGCCGCCCGGCGCGGTGTTCGCCATCGAGGGCGTGTACTGCGGCCTGGTGCGCCGGGGCTGAGCATGGGCGCCGTGCTTTCCCTCGACACCCTGCTGGCCGGCCGCCGGCTCTGGCGCGGCCAGCCCGGTGGCCCACCCGCGCCGGCGCGCGAACCCACGGGCCACGCCGCGCTCGACGCCGCCCTGCCCGCCGGCGGCTGGCCCGAGGCCGCGCTGGTGGAACTGCTCATCCCCGCCGACGGCGTGGGCGAACTGGCCCTGCTGCTGCCCACGCTGGCGCGGCTCACCTGCGCCGGCCGCGAGCTGGCCTGGGTGGACCCGCCCTACCGCCCCTACGCCCCGGCCCTGGCCCGCGCCGGCATCGACCTCAGCCGCCTGCACGTGGTGGACACCGGCGGCCGGCAAACCGCCTGGGCGCTGGAGCAGTGCCTGCGCAGCCAAGCCTGCGGCGCCGTGCTGGGCTGGCCGCCGCGCGCCGACGACAAAACCCTGCGCCGCCTGCAGGTGGCCGCGGAAACCGGCCAGGCCCTGGGCTTCCTGTTCCGGCCGCTGGCGGCGGCGCGCAACGCCTCGCCCGCGGCACTGCGGCTGCAGTTCGAAGCCGGCGCGCTGCGCGTGCTCAAGTGCCGCGGCGGCCACCCGCCCGCGGCGCCGGTGCCCTGGGCGCCGGCCGCGCTGCACTGATGCCGGCCCGCCGTGCTCTGGGCCGCCATCCACCTGCCGCGACGGGCGCTCGACGCCGCGCTCCGGCGCCAGCCTGACCCCCTGGCGCCGCTGGCCCTGGCCGAGGGCCCGGCGCAGCGGCGCGTGGTGGCCATGGCGAACGACTCGGCGCGCGCCGCCGGCGTGCAGCCGGGCCAGCCGCTGGCGGCGGCGATGGCGCTGTGCCCGAAGCTCGCCGTGCTGCCCTGGGACGAGGCCGAGTCCACCCGCCTGCTCGACCTCGCCTGCGCCTGGGCCTACCGCTATTCCGGCCAGGTCTGCCGCGACGAGGCCGACACGGTGTGGCTGGAAGTGGGCGGCAGCCTGGGCCTGTTCGGGCCCTGGCCGCGCTTCGAGCGCCTGTTGCGCGACGACCTGCGCGCGCTGGGCCTGGCGCACGCGCTGGCGGTGGCGCCGACGCCGCTGGGCGCGCTGTGCCTGGCCAGACACCAGGACGGCCTGGCCGTGCGCGACGCCGCCCAGCTGCGGCGCGCGCTCGACGCCCTGCCGCTGGCGCACGCGCCGTTCGACGCACGCACCCGCGAAGCCCTGGCCAGCCTGGGCGTGCGCCGGCTGCGGCAATTGTTCGCGCTGCCGCGCGCGGGCCTGCGCCGGCGCTTCGGCGCGGGCCTGCTGGAAGTGCTCGACCGGCTCACCGGCGACGCGCCCGACCTGCGCCCCTGCTACCAGCCGCCGGACGTGTTCGAGGCGCGCTTCGAATTCGACGACGAGGTGCGCTACCACACCGGCCTGCTGTTCCCGCTGAAGCGCCTGCTGGGCGACCTGTGCGCCTTCCTGGTCGGCCGCGACGGCGGCGTGCAGCGCTTCGAGCTGGTGTTCGAACACGACCTGCGCCCGCCCAGCGCGCACGTGGTGGGCGCCATGGCGCCCGAGCGCGACCCGGCGCGGCTGTTCGAACTGGCGAAGCTGGTGCTCGAACGCGAACCCATCCCCGCACCGGTGCGCGCCTTCGGCCTGCGCGCCGCGGAGTTGCCGCCGTTCGTGCCGGCCGGGCGCGACCTGTTCGAGGCGCGGCCGGCCAGTGCGCTCGACTGGCCGGCGCTGCAGGCGCGGCTGCAGGCGCGGCTGGGCGAAGACGCGGTGTACCAGTGGGCACCGCACGCCGACCCGCGCCCCGAGCGCGCGCAGCGGCGCGTGCGCGAACTGCGCGGGCGCTTCCTGGCGCCGCCGCCGCTGCCGCGCCCGGCCTGGCTGCTCGAGCGCCCCATCCCGCTGCGCGGCCCGGCGCCGCGGCTGCTGGCCGGGCCCGAGCGCATCGAGTCGGGCTGGTGGGACGGCGACGACGTGCGCCGCGACTACTACGTCGCCGAAACCGCCGCCGGCCAGCGCGCCTGGGTGTTCTGCGCGGCCGGCGAACGCGGGCCCTTCATGCTGCACGGCTGGTTCGCGTGAGCCTGCCCGCTTATGCCGAACTGCACTGCCTGAGCCACTTCAGCTTCGGGCGCGGGGCCTCGGGCGCGCGCGAGCTGTTCGAGAGGGCGAAGCAGCAGGGTTACGCCGCGCTGGCGATCACCGACGAGGCCACGCTGGCCGGCATCGTGCGCGCCTGGGAAGCCTCGAAGGCCACCGGCCTGCCGCTCATCGTCGGCAGCGAAATCCAGCTCGACGACGGCCTGCGCTGCGTGCTGCTGGTGGAAGACGAGGCCGGCTACCGGCGCCTGTGCGAACTGGTCACCGCCGGCCGCCGGCGCAGCGCCAAGGGCGAATACCGGCTGGCGCGCGCCGACCTCGCCGGCGGCACCGACGGCCTGCTGGCGCTGTGGCTGCCCGGCGCCACGCCCGACGAGGGCGAAGGCGCCTGGCTGCGCGAACGTTTCCCCGGCCGCTGCTGGCTGGCGGTGGAACTGCACCGCGGCCCCGACGACGCCGCGCGGCTGGCCCGGCTGCAGGCGCTGGCCGCGGCGCTGGGCCTGCCGGCCGTGGCCACCGGCGACGTGCACATGCACGTGCGCGGCCGGCGCGCGCTGCAGGACGTGCTGGCCGCCACCCGCCAGCGCCTGTGCATCGCCGAGGCCGGCGCGCACCTGTTCCCCAACGGCGAGCGCCACCTGCGCACGCGCCGGGCGCTGGCCGCCATCTATCCGCAGGCGTTGCTCGAGGAAAGCCTGCGCATCGCCGCGCGCTGCCGCTTCGACCTGGGCAAGCTGCAGTACCGCTACCCGCGCGAGCTGGTGCCGGAAGGCGAAACGCCGACGAGCTGGCTGCGGACGCTGACCGAACAAGGCATGGCACGGCGCTGGCCCGAAGGCGCGCCTGGGAAAGTTCGACGGCAAATCGACGAAGAACTCGCGCTCATCGCCGAGCTCGAATACGAGGCCTTCTTCCTCACCGTGCACGACGTGGTGGTGTTCGCGCGCGGCCAGGGCATCCTGTGCCAGGGCCGCGGCTCGGCGGCGAACTCGGCGGTGTGCTTCGCGCTGGGCATCACCGAGGTGGACCCGGCGCGGATGAACCTGCTGTTCGGGCGCTTCCTGTCGCGCGAGCGCAACGAGCCGCCGGACATCGACGTGGACTTCGAGCACGAGCGGCGCGAGGAGGTCATCCAGTACCTCTACCGAAAGTACGGCCGAGAGCGCGCCGCGCTGGCCGCCACCGTCATCTGCTACCGCGGCAGGAGCGCGGTGCGCGACGTGGCCCGCGCCCTGGGCCTGCCGCCCGACCAGGTGGACCAGCTCAGCCGCTGCTTCGCCTGGTGGGACGGCGAGGCCGACATGGAGCAGCGCGTGCGCGAACGCGGCTTCGACCCGGAATCACCGGTGCTGCGCCGCGTGCTGGCGCTCACCCGGCAGCTGCTCGACGCGCCGCGGCACCTGAGCCAGCACGTCGGCGGTTTCGTCATCTCCGACGAACCCCTGCACCACCTGGTGCCGGTGCAGAACGCCGCCATGCCCGGGCGCACCATCATCGAGTGGGACAAGGACGACCTGGAATCGCTGGGCCTGCTGAAGGTGGACTGCCTGGCGCTGGGCATGCTCACGGCGGTGAGCAAGTGCCTGGCCCTGCTGCGTACGCACCGCGGCCGCGACCTGACGCCGGCCACCATTCCGGCCGAAGACCCGGCCACCTACGCCATGATCCAGAAGGCCGACACCGTGGGCGTGTTCCAGGTGGAATCGCGCGCGCAGATGGCCATGCTGCCGCGGCTCAGGCCGCGTACCTTCTACGACCTGGTGGTGCAGGTGGCCATCGTCCGGCCCGGGCCCATCCAGGGAAAGATGGTGCATCCCTACCTGCAGCGGCGGCAGGGCCTGGAGCCGGTGACCTACCCGTCGGCGGCGCTGGAGGAAGTGTTCCGGCGCACGCTGGGCGTGCCGCTGTTCCAGGAACAGGTGATGCAGGTGGCCATCGTCGCCGCCGGCTTCTCGCCCGGCGAGGCCGACGAACTGCGGCGCGGCATGGCGGCCTGGAAACGCCGCGGCGGGCTCGACCATTTCCGCCAGCGCCTGTTCGACGGCCTGGCCGCCAACGGCTACGACACCGATTTCGCCGAACGCATCTTCGAGCAGATCCGCGGCTTCGGCAGCTACGGCTTCCCGGAATCGCACGCGGCCAGCTTCGCGCTCATCACGTACGTGAGCTGCTGGCTCAAGTGCCACGAGCCGGCGGCCTTCACCTGCGCGCTGATGAACTCGCAGCCGCTGGGCTTTTATTCCAACAGCCAGCTGGTGCAGGACGCGCGCCGGCACGGCATCGCGGTGCGGCCGGTGGACGTGCGCCACAGCCGCTGGGACAACACGCTCGAACCCTGGCCCGGCGACGCCGCGCGGCAGCCGGCGCTGCGGCTGGGCCTGCGCGAGGTGTCGGGCCTGCCGGCCGCCGCGGCCGAAGCCCTGGTGGCGGCGCGCGCGACGCGGCCCTTCGCCGACGTGCCCGACCTGTGCCACCGCGCCGGCCTGGACGAACGCGCACGTGCCCTGCTGGCCGAGGCCGGTGCGCTCAAGGGCCTGGCCGGGCACCGGCACCGGGCGCGCTGGGCGGTGGGCGGCGTCGAGGCGCAGCTGCCGCTGTTCGAGACCTCGCCGCGCGAGGACGCCGTCACCCTGCCCGTGCCCACCGCCGGCGAAGACCTGCTGGCCGACTACGCCCGCCTCGGCCTGAGCCTGGGGCCGCACCCGCTGGCCCTGTTGCGCCGGCAGCTGGCCGCGCGCCGCTACCGCCGCTCGCGCGAACTGCGCGAACTGCCGCACGGCAGCCGCGTGCGCGCCGCCGGCCTGGTCACCATGCGCCAGCGCCCCGAAACCGCCAGCGGCACCACCTTCGTCACGCTCGAGGACGAGGACGGCATGGTGAACGTGGTCATCTGGCGCGACCTGGGCGAACGCCAGCGGCGCGTGCTGCTCGAATCGCGCCTGCTGGGCGTGGAAGGCCGCTGGGAAACCGTGGACGGCGTGTACCACCTCATCGCCAACCGCCTGCACGACGAAAGCCCGCTGGCGGCCAGCCTGCGCACGGCCTCGCGCGACTTCCGCTAGCCGGCGCCACGCGCCACCGGCTCCACCAGCGAGGCGCCCTGGTGGCGCGGGTTGCCCACCGCCGCCGACACCGGGTACACGGTGAGCGGCACTTCCGACGGCGCCAGCCAGGCCTGCGCCTCGTGCACCGAGCCCTGCAGCCAGGCCACCCAGCCTTCCTCGGGCAACACCTGCGGCTGGCGGTCGTGCACCCGGCGCACCTCGCCCCGGGCCTCGGTGGTGACCACGGTGTAGGTGGCCACGCCGCGGCCCTCGGCGTCGGTCCAGCGCGACCACAGCCCGGCGAACATCATCGGGTTGTCGCCGGCCTTGGAGCGCAGGAAATAAGGCTGCTTGCGCTTGCCGCCCTCGTCCACCCATTCGTACCAGCCCGTAACCGGCACCAGGCAACGCTGGCCGTGCCGCCAGGCATCGCGGAAAGCCGGCTTCTCCGCCAGCGATTCGGCGCGGGCGTTGATGGTGGAATACGCCAGCTTCGGATCGCGCGCCCAATGCGGCAGCAGCCCCCAGCGCATGGATTCCAGCCCCGGCCCGCCGGCGCCGGCCACCACCACCGGGTTCACCAGGCTGGGCGCGATGTTGTAGTGCGCGAATCCAGCCAGCGGGTTGACCACGTGGTCCACGAACCCGGGCACGAGGTTGCCGGCATTGAAGGGGCCGAACAGGGCATAGCGTGCGCACATGCCCCCCAGTCTAGCCCCGCCGGGCCGGCTAGCGTCCCTCCGGCGCCGGGCGGTCCGGGTCCAGGCTGCACTGCGTGGAGGCTTCCTGGCTGTAGCCCACCAAGACCCAGCGGCCATCGACGCGCTCATAGGTGGCGGTGGTGCGGCGGCCACTGTCGCAACTGTCGATGACCATGATGGAGCCCTCGGGCGCATTGGTGCCCGGCGCCGGATCGCCGCAGCCCACGATCACGCATTCCTTGGCCGACAGCGGTGCGGGCTCCGGCGCCCAGGCACCGGGGCCGGCCGGCACCAAACGGCACTGGCGGGTTTCCAGCGTCACCGAAAAGCCCATCGGCCGCGCCGGAAGCCGCTTGGGCTCGATGCCCCGCGCGTGGCGCGGGCCACTGCCCAGCTCCACGTCCAGCCAGGCCAGCACGGCATGGAAATCGGCGTCGGCACGCGTGTAGAGCTTGTGGCTGGTTTCCACGGTGCAGCGCTCGAGGGGCGTGGCACGCACCGGTTCGCGCGCACCCGCCGGCATCGAAAGCCCCGCCATGAGCGCCAGCACCACGCCTGCGACCGCATATTGCCGCTTGTCCATCGTTGTTCCTCCTTGGTCCGCCATCGGACGAACCAAGGATCGCCAGCAGCAAGCGGTGACGCCGTAGGAAAACCACCACTCCCGTGGTCAACCATTTGCGTGAGCCACGTCGCCGAAGAGAAAAATTCCCGCTGCGGTGGAAGAACTCCGCCGCAATACTCGGTTGGCGGAATCACTCCGCGATGGACCGGATGCCTTCGAGGGGTTGGCGCCGGGCCAACGAACACCAACAGGGGAATTCATGAACGGCAAACACATCTTCGCCGCGGCGCTCGCCGTGGCGGTCGCCTCGGGCTGCGCCAGCAATTCGAAGGACATCTCGACGCAGTACGTCAGCCCGCTGCAGTACAAGGACTACGAGTGCGACAGCCTCGCGATGGAAATGTCGCGCGTTTCGCGCCGCGTCGGCGAACTGCAGGCCTCCATCGACAAGAACGCCAAGCAGGACAAGGTGGCGACCGGCGTCGGCCTGGTGCTGTTCTGGCCGGCCCTGTTCTTCATCGACGGCGACACCCCGGAAGCGGCGGAGTACGCGCGGCTCAAGGGCGAGTTCGAAGCCATGCAGACGGCGGCCAACCAGAAGAAGTGCTCGATCGACGTCCAGCAGGGCTGAGCCCGGCCCGGGACCCGAAAAAGAAAAACCCGCCGGAAGGCGGGTTTTTCCATACTGGTGCCGGAAACAGGAGTCGAACCTGCGACCTACGCATTACGAATGCGCCGCTCTACCAACTGAGCTATTCCGGCGGAAGGCGGGAATTCTAGGCGGCGGGGCCGCCCGGGTCAATTTACGAGGCTGATGCGCAGTTCCCTGGGCAGGGCGAAGACCACGTTTTCCGGCTCGCCCTCCAGGTGGTCCACCCCGGTGGCGCCCAGCTCGCGCAGGCGCTGCACCACGCCCTGCACCAGCACTTCCGGGGCCGAGGCGCCCGCCGTCACGCCCACCCGGGCCGCGCCGGCCACCCAGGCCGGGTCGATGCACTCGGCGCCGTCGATCAGGAAGGCGCGGGCGCCCTGCTTCTCGGCCAGCTCGCGCAGGCGGTTGGAGTTGGAGCTGTTCACCGAGCCCACCACCAGCACCACCTCGCACTTCCCGGCCAGGATGCGCACGGCGTCCTGGCGGTTCTGGGTGGCGTAGCAGATGTCGTCGTGCTTCGGGCCCTGGATGGCCGGGAAGCGCGCCTTGACTCACTACCGCGACCATGTTGATGCGCGACCAAAATTGACCACCCCTGCGCGTTGAAAATTGACCAGGGCATGGACCCGGGGGATTCCAGCCCCGGGGTTGTTCGCAGTGTAGCCTCAGCCGCCGGTTTCAGTGACCGGTTCGGCATCCTCCTTTGCCTGTTGCACCCGGGCCTGCTCCCGGGCCCGGATTGAATCGCCCCGGCTTCTCCGGAGGCCATTTCGTTTGAGTCACGCCGCGATGG
>NZ_JAYSEG010000002.1:105278-138186 GCF_041913985.1 Arenimonas sp. | reverse complement strand
CACCGCCACCTAAGCTTCGCACTGCCGGACGCCGCGGCGGAGGCGCGCTTCCCCGCCGCGCACTTTCGGCGTGTTGTTGGCCACCTTCGTGGTGGCCAACAACATGATCGGCTCCGGGTTCTTCCTGCTGCCAGCCTCGCTGGCCGGCCAGGGCGGCGTCACCGCGCTGAGCTGGCTGCTCGGCACGGTGATCGCGGTGGTGCTGGGCGGCGCCTTCGCCCGCCTGGCCCGCGACTACCCCAAGCTCAACTGCCCCGACGACTACGTGCGGCCCTCGCTGGGCCGCGACATGGGCTTCCTGGCCACCACGCTGTACTGGGCCTCGTCCTGGATCGGCAACAACGCCATCGCCGTGGCGGCCTTCGGTTACCTGGTCACCCTGCTGCCGATCGACGGCGGCGACAGCACCTGGCGCATCGCCGGCCAGGTCGGGCTAATCTGGCTGATGTTCGCCATCAACCTGCTGGGTCCGCGCCAGGTGGCGAAGTTCCAGTCCTTCTGCGTGGTGTTCGGCCTGCTGCCGGTGGCAGTGGTGCTGCTGGGCGGCTGGGGCCACTTCGACGCCGACCTGTACGCGGCCGCCTGGAACGTCACCGGCCAGTCCGACGCGCACGTGGTGTTCTCGAACCTGGCGCCCATCTTCTGGGCCTTCGTGGGCCTGGAAACCGGCGCCATGGTGGCCGGCATCGTGCACGACCCGGACGAGAACGTGCCGCGCGCCACCCTGGGCGGCATCGTGCTGGCCGGCGTGGTCTACCTGCTGTCCTCGGTGTTGGTGATGGGCATCGTGCCGGCGGCGGAACTGGCGGCGTCGAGCGCGCCGTTCGCGCTGGTGGCCGGGCAGATCTTCGGCGCCTGGGCCATTCCCGTCATCGCCGCCGCGGCCGCGCTCAAGGCCACCGGCACGCTGGGTGGCTGGATGCTGGTGTCGGGTGAATCCGGCGCCCGCGCGGCGCAGCGCGGCTACCTGCCTGCCGTGTTCGGGCGGCTGATGGCGAACGGCGCCGCGGGCCCCGGCCTGGCCATCATCGCCGCCGCCATGACCGCCATCGCCTTCCTCACCCTGGCCCCGACGGTGTCGGGGCAGTTCGAAACCATCATCGGCATGGTGGTGCTGCTGGTGGTGCTGGCCTACGTGGCCGCCGGCCTGAGCCTGCTGGTGGGCACGCCCACGCGGCCTTCGGGCCTCAAGGAACGCGCACTCGGCGTGGGCGCACTGCTGGCCTGCTCACTGCTGATCTTCTCTTCGCCCTGGTCCATGGTGGGCGGCGCCGCGCTGGTGGTGCTACTGGCGTGGGTTGGCTTCCGCCTGCTCGGTGGCCGGGCTCAGCCCAGCCAGCCCTGAACCGCCTTGAAGGCGGCGCCACCGCCGGCCGCCAGCAGGATGAAGTAGGCAATCGTGGCCACCTGCGCCACGTGCCCGATGAGCACCGAGACGCCGTCGCGCTGGATGAAGCCGATGGCGTAGAACAGCAGTGCGATGCCCGGCAGCGTGTTGCTGAAGGGCACGAAGCCCAGCGGCGCCATCAGCAGCAGCGCGGCGTTGGTGAAGGCCAGGTCGCCGGTCAGGCGCCAGCCCGGCCGCTCCACCAGCCAGCGCATGCGGTGCGGCCGGCTGATGCGCTCGAAGCGATGCACCCACTTCAGGCCGGCGCCGAGCGCGGCCCGCACCTTGTCGCCGGGCAGCGGCCGCTCGCGCAGGCGCCGCGGCAGCCACACCGGCCGGCCGCTGAGCCGGCTGATGCCCACCAGCAGGATGGCGCCGCCGAACACGGTGCTCACGCCGGGAATCGACACCGGCACCAGGAACACCAGCACCATCAGCGCCGTCACCAGCAGCAGGCCTTCGTCGCCGAACTGGTCCATCAGGCGGCCCAGTTCCAGCGACCCGTCCTGGACGCCGGCGATGGCCTCGCCGAGCTGTTCGCCCAGGGACTTGGCGGCCTCGGGCGGCAGCGGCCTCACGGCTTCACCTCCCCGGGCGGCAGCGCGTTGTCGTCGGGGCTCTCGTCAACGACCAGCGTGCCCGGCAGGCGCTTGGACGGCGCCACGCCCAGCTTGCGCAGCATCTCGGCCTGGCGCACCAGGTTGCCGCGGCCCTGCGAGAGCTTGTCCACGGCCGAGCCGTGCAGTTCCTGCGCCTTCTTGAGCGCGTCGCCCACCTTGAGCAGGTCTTCCGAGAAACCGACGAACTTGTCGTACAGCACCGCGGCGCGGTCGGAGATGGCCTTGGCGTTGGCGTTCTGGTGCTCGGTGCGCCACATCTGCGCCACCAGGCGCAGCGAGGCCAGCAGGTTGCTCGGCCCCACCAGGATGATCTTGCGCTCGAAGGCGTAGCCGTAGAGCTGCGGATCGCGGCGCAGGGCCTCCAGGAAGGCCGCTTCCACCGGCACGAACATCAGCACCAGCTCGGGGCTGGTGAGCCCTTCCAGGCGGCTGTAGTCCTTCTCGCCCAGCAGGCGCACGTGGTTGCGCAGCGCCACCACGTGGCGGCCGAAGTGCGCCTCGCGCTCGGCCTCGTCGGCGGCCTCGCAGGCGCGCTGGTAGTCGAGCAGCACCATCTTGGCGTCGATGACGATGCTCTTGTCCTCGGGCAGGCGCAGCACGGCGTCGGGGCGGTAGCGGTCGCCCTCGCCGTCCTTGTAGCTTTCCTGGGTGAAGTAGTCGCGGCCCTTCTCCAGCGCGGCGGTTTCCAGCAGGCGCTCGAGCTTGAGTTCGCCCCAGTAGCCCTGGCTGCGGTTGTCGCTGCTGAGCGCGCGGCTGAGGCTCTGCGCCTCCTGGCCCAGCGTCTGGTTCAGGCGCACCAGGTCGTCGATGCGGGTCTGCAGCGCCACGCGGGCGTTGTTTTCCTTTTCGTAGGCCTCGTTCACCGACTTGCGGAAGCCGTCGATCTGCTCGCGCAGCGGGGTGAGCAGCTGGCCGATCTGGGTGGCGTTCTGCTCGCCGAAGCGCTTGGACTTGTCCTCGAGGATTTCCGCGGCCAGGGCCTGGAACTCGGCCTTCAGGCGCTCGCGGGAGGTTTCCAGGTCACGGTAGCGCTGCTCGGCGGCCTGGGCCTGTTCCTGCAGGCGCGCCTCGAGGGCGGCGGCGCGGGCCTCGGCGCCCAGCCGGCCTTCCTGCACCTGGCGCAGCTCGGCGGCCAGTTCGCCCTGGCGGCGGCGCGCGAAGACCACGCTGGCGCCGCCGGCGAGCACGAGGCCGACCAGCAGGCCGAGCAGCAGGAAGGTGGTTTCGGAAGCTGACAAAAGAAAATCCCCGGCATCGTTCGATACCGGGGATTCTAGCCGGCGGGCGGTCTCAGGGGCCGAGACGGCCCCGGAAAACCCCCGCGGGGCGGACTCAGGCCTTCTTGGCCCAGGCCGAGCACCAGGCGCCGGCCGGGACCTTGAAGCCCGGGAACAGGGTGCAGGCGCCGGTGGCGGCGGTGAAGAACTGGCAGTTGCCGCAGTTGCTGTCCGGCTTGAAGCTCGGGTGCTTCACGGTCTTGGCGTCCTCGGCGTAGGCGAGCGCCTTGGCCTGGGCGTTGTCGAGCGGCAGCGGCTTGAGCTCCTGGGCGTGGGCCTGGCCGATGAGCGCCGGCGCCACGAAGGGCACGGCGGCCAGCATGGCGGCCTTGACGAGGAAACCGCGGCGGGAGGAATTCACGTTGTTCATGGTCAGGTCCCTTGGCTACGGAGGTATTCCGATGGCTGGGGCCGACTATACCCCCGTTGGGTGAAATCAGCGTTGATGCAGGTCAAGCCGACGCGCCGCGCGGCTTCCGCTAGACTTTGGTTCATGAATAACCTGCCCTACGACCCCGCCCGCCTGGCCCTGCGGGCCGCCGAGATCGTCGCCAGCACCCGGGAACTCTCCGCCCTGGGCTGGACCCCGGCCACCAGCAGCAACTTCTCGATGCGGCTCGACGAGCGCCATGCCGCCATCACGGTCTCCGGCCGCGACAAGGGCCGGCTGGGCCCGGACGACATCATGGTGGTGGACTTCGAGGGCCGGCCGGTGGCCACCTCGCACCGCCCCTCGGCCGAGACCCGGCTGCACACCCAGCTCTACGCCCGCTACCCCGAGGTCGGCTGCGTGCTGCACACCCATTCGCACGTGCAGACGGTGGCCTCGCGCCTGTACGCCGGCCAGGGCCACGTGCACCTGGAGGGCTACGAGCTGCTCAAGGCCTTCGCCGGCAACCAGACCCACGAAATGGCGGTGGACGTGCCGGTGCTTTCGAACACCCAGGACATGGCCGAGCTCGCCGAGTGGGTGGAAACCCTGCTCGACCAGCAGCCCATGTGGGGCTACCTGATCAACGGCCACGGGCTTTACGCCTGGGGCAAGGACATGGCCGAGGCCCGCCGGCACCTGGAGGCCTTCGAATTCCTGCTGGCCTGCGAACTCGACCTGAGGAGACTGCAAGCATGAGCCGCCTTCGGATCTTCAACGACACCGACCCGACCACTCCGCTCTCCGCCACCGAAGACCTGGCGCTGATCGCCGGGCGCCTCAAGCCCATCGGCGTGCGCTTCGAGCAGTGGCAGGCCAGCGCGCCGGTGGCGCCGGGCGCTTCGCCCGAGGACGTGATGGCCGCCTACCGCGCCGACATCGACCGCCTGGTGGCCGAAAACGGCTTCAACAGCGTGGACGTGGTGTCGATCGCGCCGGACAACCCGAACAAGGACGCGGCCCGCGCCAAGTTCCTGGACGAGCACTTCCACAAGGAAGACGAGGTGCGCTTCTTCGTGGCCGGCTCGGGCCTGTTCTCGCTGCACGTGGACGGAAAGGTCTACGAAGTACGCTGCGAGGCCGGCGACCTGATCGGCGTGCCCGACGGCACCACGCACTGGTTCGACATGGGCCCGGAGCCGAGCTTCATCGCCATCCGCTTCTTCACCCAGCCCGACGGCTGGGTCGGCCACTTCACCGGCACCGACATCGCCCAGCGTTTCCCGCGCTATGAACCCGGGCAGGCGGGCTGACGTGCGCACAATACTCACCGACATCGAGGGCACGACGAGCAGCATTTCGTTCGTGAAGGACGTGCTGTTCCCGTATGCGCGCCGCGCCCTGCCCGCCTTCGTGGCGGCGCATGGCCACGAGCCTGAGGTGCGGCGCTGGCTGGACGTGGTGGCGGCCGAGAACGGCGGCCTGTGCCAGGACGAGATGATCGTGGAAACGCTGCAGGGCTGGATCGACGCCGACCGCAAGCACACCGCGCTCAAGGCCCTGCAGGGCATGCTGTGGGAGAAGGGTTACGGCAGCGCCGACTTCACCGCGCACATGTACCCCGACGCCGTCGAGGCGCTGGGCCGCTGGCACGCCGCCGGCCACCGCATCGCCGTGTATTCCTCGGGCTCGGTGCCGGCGCAGAAGCTGTTCTTCGGCCACAGTGACGCCGGCGACCTGACCCCGCTCATCTCCGGCTGGTTCGACACCGAAACCGGCGGCAAGCGCGAGGCCGAAAGCTACCGCCGCATTTCCGCCGCGCTGGGCGTGCCGGCCGGCGAGCTGCTGTTCCTCTCCGACGTGGTCGAGGAACTCGACGCCGCCCGCGAGGCCGGCCTGGGCACCGTGCTGCTCGACCGCCGCAACGACTACCCGCAGCCGCGCCTGGGCGAAGCCACCCACGGCCACGCCCGCGTCGAGAGCTTCGCCGACATCACGCCCTGAACCGCGCCGCTCAGTCGGCGCGCGTTTCCAGCCGGTACACCGTGCCCGCCCCCACCTCGCCGCGCCAGCGGTCGAAGGCGCGCACCTCGATGGTGTGTTCGCCCTCGGCCAGGTCGGTGGGCACCTTGCCGCGCCACAGGTGCGTGGGCGCCTCGGCTTCCGGCAGGCGGTCGTAGGCCCGCAGGGTTTCCGCGGCATCGTCGCGCAGGTTTTCCCAGCGCAGCGCCGGGTCGGGTTCGGCCACGCGCTGCATCGGCTTCCATTCGCCGCCGGCGACGCGGTACTCCACCCGCGTGTCGGCCTCGGCCATGTACACGTTCGCGTACACGCCCGCCGCCGGGTAGGCGCCGCGGCGCAGCACCTTGGGCGCGTGCAGGTGCAGGGCCGCGTCGCCGCCGCGGGCCACGTGCCAGCGCAGGGAATACTCGCCCGCCGCGCTGAACTCCGCGGTGGCGTAGCCGTTCGGCGTGCCGTCGGACATGCGTGAATCCGGGATGCCGGCCGCGTCGGCCGGACCGCTCCAGTAGCCGCCGCAGGCCGCGCCCACGTTGTATTCGTGCAGCGGCTCGGCGCCCAGCCAGCCGTCGGCGGGGCCGTGGCGGTGGTGGCGCTGCACGTGGCCGTGCGCCGTGAGCAGCAGCACCTTGCGGAAAGGTTTAAGCATCGCGAACAGGCGCTCGCGGTCGGCGCGGCGGAAGGTTTCCCGGCCCGGCTCGTCGAAAAACGGGATGTGCGCCGCCAGCACCAGGCGCCGGTCCTTCGGCAGCGTGGCCAGGTAGGCGGCCAGGAATTCGAACTGGGCCTCGCGCAGGCCGCCGACGTAGGCCGGCGACTGGCCCGGCCGGTAGATCACGTCGTCGAGCACGACGAAGCTGGCCTGCGGCTCTTCCCAGGCGAAGGTGTCGGGGCCGAAGTGGCGGCGGAAGGTGCGCAGCGAGTCCTCGTCGCCGGCGGCATCGAAGTCGAGGTCGTGGTTGCCGGCGGCGTGCAGCCAGGGCGTGCGCAGGCGCGCGGTGATGCGGTTCATGGCCGGGTACAGGGCCAGGTCGTCGCTCACCACGTCGCCGAGCGTCAGGCCGAGGTCGGCCGCCCGCTGGCCGCCCGCATTGGCCACGAGCGGCGCCACGATGTCGCGTTCGTAGTAGCCCACGTCCTTGCCGGTCTTGGGCTGCGGGTCGCCGAACACCAGCACTCGCAGCGGCGCGCCCGCCGGAGCCTGCACGCGGCGCAGGGCGAAGTCGCGGCAGGCCGGCCGCGCCGGCGCGATGCCGCCGAAACGCAGCGCCGGGCCCGGCGCCAGCTGCACGTGGCGCCAGAACACCGGCAGGCCGTCGTCGCCGGTGGGAAAGGCGAAACCCGCGGGCTTGATGACGAACACCGTGTGGTCGGCGGCCAGCGGCAGCGACCAGCGGCCGTCGGCCCCGGTGCGCACCAGGCGGCGGCCATCGGACACCAGCACGCCGGCCAGCGGCGTTTCACCGGCGCCGCGCTGGCCGTCGCCGTCGCGGTCTTCGAACACGGTGCCGGCGTTGCAGGCCGGCGCCAGCGCCGCGGCGGGCGCGCTGGCGGCCAGCGCGAGGACGAACAGGAACTGGCGCATGCGGCGCTCCGGAAGGACTGCGCCGATTATCGCCGGGACGGCCTCAGCGCGCAGCGGCGGCGTGGCGGTCGCGCAGCACGGCTTCCACGTCGGCCAGGCCCAGGCCGCGGGCACGCAGCAGCACCGTCAGGTGGAAGACCAGGTCGGCGGCCTCGCCCAGCAGCGCGATGTCGTCCTGCGCCACGGCGGCGAGCGCGGTTTCCACGCCCTCCTCGCCCACCTTCTGGGCGATGCGGCGCGGGCCGGCTTCGAACAGCTTGGTGCTGTAGCTGCCCTCGGGGCGGTCGCGTTCGCGGCGCGCGACGATGCCGTCGAGCTCGGCCAGGAAATCGCCGGGCGCGCCGGGGAAACAGCTGGCGCGGCCCAGGTGGCAGGTGGGGCCGCGCGGCGTGGCCTGCACCAGCAGGGTGTCGGCGTCGCAGTCGGCTTCCAGCGACACCAGCTCCAGCACGTCGCCGCTGCTTTCGCCCTTCATCCACAGGCGCTGCCTGCTGCGGCTGAAGAAGGTGACGCGGCGCGTGGCCAGCGTGGCCTCGAGCGCGGCGCGGTCCATGTAGCCCAGCATCAGCACGCGGCGGGTGCGGGCGTCCTGCACCACGGCGGGCAGCAGGCCTTGCTGCTTGTCCCAGGCCAGGGCCTCGATTTGTTCAGGCGACATCGCGCACCTCGATGCCCTGCGCGCGCAGGGCGGTCTTGAGTTCGGGGATCCGGACGGCGCCGGAGTGGAAGACGCTGGCCGCGAGCGCGGCGTCCGCGTCGGCTTCCAGGAAAGCGGCGGCGAAGTGCTGCGCCGTGCCGGCGCCGCCCGAGGCCACCAGCGGCACGCGGCAAATGGCGCGCACGGCGCGCAGCTGTTCCAGGTCGTAACCCTGGCGCACGCCGTCGGCGCCCATGCAGTTGAGCACGATCTCGCCCGCGCCCAGGGCCTGCGCCTCGGCCACCCAGTCGAGCGTGCGGCGCGGCAGCGCGCGGGTGCGGTCGGGGTCGCCGGTGTAGGCGCGCACGCGCCATTCGCCGTCGGCGTCGCGCAGGCTGTCCACGCCCACCACCACGCACTGCACGCCGAAGGCAGCGGCCAGTTCGGCGATGAGCTCCGGGCGCTCAAGCGCCGGCGTGTTCACCGACACCTTGTCGGCGCCGGCGTGCAGCACCGCGCGGGCCTGTTCCACTGAACGGATGCCACCGGCCACGCAGAACGGGATGTCGATCAGGCGCGCCACGCGTTCCACCCAGCCCACGTCCACCGCGCGGCCCTGCGGGCTGGCGGTGATGTCGTAAAACACGAGCTCGTCGGCGCCCTCGTCGCGGTAGCGCAGCGCCAGGTCTTCGATGGCGCCCATCACCACGTGGTCGCGGAAGCGCACGCCCTTCACCACCTGGCCGTCGCGCACGTCCAGGCAAGGAATCAGCCGGCGGCTCAGCATGGCCGCGCCTCCGCCAGCGCGTCGGCCAGCGCCAGCCGGCCTTCGAGCAGGGCCTTGCCCAGCACGATGCCGCGGCAGCCGGCTTCGCGCGCGGCCACCACGTCGGCGGCGTCGCGGGCGCCACCGGAGGCCTGCACTTCCACGCGCGGGAAGCGACCGCACAGGTAGCGGTAGAGGTCGAGGTTGGGGCCCGAGAGCATGCCGTCGCGGGCGATGTCGGTGCACAGCAGGTGGCGCAGGCCGACTTCGGCATAGGCGGCGGCGAGCACGTCGAGCTCCTTCTCGCCGGGCTCGGTCCAGCCGTGAACGGGCAGGCGCCAGCGGCCTTCGGCATCGCGGCGGCTGTCGAGCGCCAGGGTGATGCGGTCGGCGCCGTAGCGGCCCACCCAGCTCGCCACGCGGCCGGGTTCGCGCACCGCCAGCGAGCCGATCACCACGCGATCGGCGCCGGCCGCGAGCAGGGCTTCGACGTCGGCCTCGCCGCGCACGCCGCCGCCGGTCTGCACCTTCAGCCGGGTTTCGGCCTTCAGGCGCGCCAACAGCGGGGCCAGGGTGTAACCGCCGGCGCGGGCGGCGTCGAGGTCCACCAGGTGCAGCCAGGCGGCGCCGGCCGCGGCGTACTGTTTCGCCAGCGCCAGCGGGTCGGCCGGGTAGCGGGTTTCGCGGTCGTAGTCGCCCTGCACCAGGCGCACCACCGCGCCGTCGCGCACGTCGATGGCCGGGTAGATCGTGTAGGTGTTCATGCCACGCCGTACTCCAGGAAATTCGCCAGCAGGCGCGCACCCACGGCGCCAGAGCGTTCGGGGTGGAACTGCGCGCCGGCGACGTTGCCGCGCTGCACGACGGCCGCGAACGGCTGCCCATGCACGCTCCCGGCCACGGTGTCGGCGGTGACCGGCGCGGCGTAGCTGTGCACGAAATAGGCCTGGGCGCCGTCGGCGATGCCGCGCAGCAGCGGGCTTTCGCGCCGCGCCTGCAGCCGGTTCCAGCCCATGTGCGGCACGCGCACGCCGGGCGATTCCGGCATGCGCCGCACCTGGCCGGGGATGAGGCCGAGGCAGGTTTCGCCACCCTCCTCCGAACCGTCGAACAGCAGCTGCATGCCCAGGCAGATGCCCAGCAGCGGCCGGCGCAGTTCGCGCAGCGGCTGCACCAGGCCCAGCTCGCGCAGGCGCGCCATGCCGGGGCCGGCGGCGCCCACGCCCGGCAGGATCACGCGGTCGGCGGCGGCGATGACCGCGGCGTCTCCGCTCACCACCGGCGTCGCGCCCAGGCGCTCGAGCGCATAACGCACCGAGCCCAGGTTGGCGCCGCCCGAGTCCACCAGCACCACGTTCACAGCGTGCCCTTGGTGCTCGGCAGGTCGCGACCCTGGCGGCGGATGGCCTTGCGCAGCGCGCGCGCCACCGCCTTGAAGCAGGCTTCGACCTGGTGGTGGGTGTTTTCGCCCTGCACGCGCAGGTGCAGGCTCAGGCCCGCCTCGTCGCTGAGCGAACGGAAGAAGTGCGGCACCAGTTCAGTGGACAGCCCACCCACCTCCGGCCGGCTGAACTGGCCTTCGAACACGAAGTACGGGCGGCCCGACAGGTCCACCGCCGCGCCGGCCAGGGTTTCGTCCATGGGCAGGGTGATGGCGCCGCGGCCCACCGAGTCGCCGTAGCGGGCCACGCCGCGCTTGTCGGCCAGGGCCTGCTTCAGCGCCTGGCCCAGGGCCAGGCCGCAGTCTTCCACCGTGTGGTGCTCGTCGATGTGCAAGTCGCCGCTGCACTCGAGCTCCAGCGCGAAGCCGCCGTGTTTGCCCAGCTGCTCGAGCATGTGGTCGAAGAAGCCGTGGCCGGTGCGCACGCGCGGATCGGCGCTGCGGTCGAGGTCGACTGAAACGCGCACCTGGGTTTCCTTGGTCTTGCGCTCCACCACGGCCGTGCGCGGCGCGTCCACCAGCGCGTGGGCGATGCTGGCCCAGGTTTCGAAGCCGGGGCCCAGGCGGAAGCCGCGGCAGCCCAGGTTGCGGGCCAGCTGCAGGTCGGTGTCGCGGTCGCCCACCACGACCGAGTTGGCCAGGTCGATGCTGCGGTCGCGCAGGTAGTGCATGAGCATGCCCAGGCCCGGCTTGCGGGTGGGCTTGTTCTCGTGCTCGAAGCTCTCGTCCACCAGCACTTCGCGGAAGCGGATGCCCTGGGATTCGAGCAGCTGCATCATCAGCGCGTGCGGGCCCTCGAAGGTTTCGCGCGGGAAGCTTGCCGTGCCCAGGCCGTCCTGGTTGGTGACCATGACGAACTCGAAGCCGGCGTCGCGCAGCTGCAGCAGCGCCGGGATCATGCCCTCGACGAAGCGAAGCTTTTCGAAGCTGTCGATCTGGAAGTCGGCCGGCTCTTCGATCAGCGTGCCGTCGCGGTCGAGGAAAGCGATGCGCGTGCCGCTCATGCCGCCGCCCTCCCCGCCTGCAGCGCCGCCAGCACGGCGTCGTTCTCCTCGGGGCGGCCGATGCTGATGCGCAGCGCGTCGCCCAGCTGCGGCGAGGCGCGCATGTCGCGCACCACCACGCCGGCCGCCAGCAGGCGCGCGAAGGCGGCCTCGGCGTCCTCGAAGCGCGCCAGCAGGTAGTTGCCCTGCGACGGGTACACGCGGCGCACGCCCGCGCAGGCCGCCAGTTCGGAACGCAGGCGTTCGCGTTCGGCGCGCACGGTCTGCACCTGCGCCCGGGTGATTGCCAGCGCCGGTTCGGACAGGCCGGCCAGCGCCATCTGCACGCAGGGTGACGGCAGCGGGTACGGCGCCTGGCAGTTGCGCAGCACCGCCACCAGGGCCGGGTCGGCCAGCAGGCAGCCGATGCGCGCCGCGGCCAGCGCGTGCGCCTTCGACAGCGTGCGCAGCACGGCCAGGTTGGGCTGCGCGGAGATTTCGGTGGCGATGGACGGGTACTCGCTGTACTCGCCGTAGGCCTCGTCCACCACTACGATGGCGCGGCCGGCCAGGCGGCGCGCCAGGGCCAGCAGGTCGGCCGGCGGCACGGCCTGGCCGGTCGGGTTCGCGGGCGAGCACACGAACACCAGCTTGGCGCCGCTGGCCACGGCGGCGCTGGCCAGGCCGTCGAGGTCGGGCTCGAAGCCGGCGGCGCTGTCGCGCAGCGGCACTTCCACCAGCGGCGCGCCCTGCAGGCGCGCGCTCACGGCGTACATGCCGAATACCGGCGGCGCCACGACGACGGCGTCCTGGCCGGGGCGGCAGAGCGCGCGCACCAGCAGGTCGATGGCTTCGTCGCTGCCGCGGCCCACCAGCACCTGCTCGGCGCGCACGCCGTAGAGCGTGGCCAGGCGGGCGCGCAGTTCGGCCGGCTGCGGGTCGGGGTAGCGGTTGGCGCCGGTGCCGGCGTCGGCCGGGTTGCGCCAGGCGCTTTCGTTGGCGTTGAGCCAAATCGAGCCCGTGACAGCCGCGCGCCGCGCCGAGCTGTAGCCGGCGAAGCCGCGCAGGTCGGGCCGCACCAGCGCCATCAGGCTTTCCGTGGCGGAATTCATGCGGCGCCCTCCAGGCGTCGAAGCACCGACTGCGCGTGCGCCTCCAGGCCTTCCGCGCGCGCCATCTCCACCGCGCAGGGGCCGATGGCGGCCAGGCCGGCGCGGCTCACTTCCTGGAAGCTGATGGCCTTCTGGAAACTCTGCACGCTCACGCCGCTCCAGGCGCGCGCGGCGCCGTTGGTGGGCAGCACGTGGTTGGTGCCCGAACAGTAGTCGCCCAGGCCCTCGGGGGCGAAGTCGCCCAGGAAGACCGAGCCGGCGCTGCGCACGGCCTCGAGCCAGCGGCGCGGTTCGCGCACGGCCAGGATCAGGTGTTCGGGGGCGTAGTCGTTGCTGAGCGCGAAGGCGTCTTCGAGCTGGCCGACGACGATCAGGCGCGCGTGCTCCAGCGCCGCGGTGGCAATGGCCTCACGCGGCAGCTCCGCCACCTGGCGCGCCACCTCGGCGGCGACGGCGTCGGCCAGCGCGGGCGAATCGGTGGCCAGCACCACCTGCGAATCGGGGCCGTGCTCGGCCTGCGAGAGCAAATCAGCCGCCACGTGCACCGGCGGCGCGCCGGCATCGGCGATCACCAGCACTTCCGAGGGGCCGGCCGGCATGTCGATGGCCGGGCCGCCGGCCATCATCGCGGCGAACTGCTTGGCGGTGGTGACGTAGCGGTTGCCCGGGCCGAAGAGCTTGTCGCAGCGCGGCACCGAAGCTGTGCCCACCGCCAGGGCGGCGATGGCCTGGGCCCCGCCGAGCTTGAACACGCGGGTGATGCCGCACAGGCGCGCGGCCACCAGCACCGCCGGGTCGGCGCTGCCGTCGGCGCGCGGCGGCGTGCACAGCACCACCTCGTCGCAGCCGGCCAGTTCGGCCGGCACGCCCAGCATCAGCGCGGTGGACGGCAGCGGCGCGCTGCCCGCCGGCACGTACAGGCCGACGCGGCGGATCGGCCGCAGCATGCGTCCGCAGCTCACGCCCGGCGCGGTTTCGATTTCAAAGGGCGCGGCCATGCCGGCGCGGTGCCAGGCCAGCAGGCGGCCGCGGGCTTCCACCATGGCGGCGCGCAGCGCGGGCGTGACGGATTGCTCGGCGCTGGCGAATTCGTCGGCCGTGACCTCGAAGGCGCCGAGCTCGACGCCGTCGAAGCGGCGGGTCAGCGCGCGCAGCGCCGAGTCACCGTCGGCGCGCACCTGCTCGAAGATGCGGCGCACGGCCGCCTCCACGTCGGCCTGCTCGCCGCCGCCCGGGCGCGCCAGGCAGGCGGCGCGGGCCGCGTCGTCCAGGGTTTTCCAGTCCACGCGCTTCATGCCAGCATCTGCTCCACCGGAAGCACCAGCAGGCCCGTGGCCCCGGCGCGTTTCATGTCCTCCAGGCGCTGCCAGGTCATGGCGCTGCGGCACAGGGCCTGCAGGGCCACCTGGTCGCGCTGGCCCTCGATGGCCATCACGGTCGGCGGTTCGGCGTCGGGCAGCAGCTCCAGCAGCGCCGGCACCGCGTCGCGCGCGGCCTGGAACAGCACCAGTTTGCTGGCACGCACGCTCAGCACCGCGTCAAGGCGGCGCAGCAGCATGGCCGCCAGCTCGGCGCGGGCGTCGCCGAAGGGCTGTGCCGGCGCCACCAGCACGGCCTGGCTTTCGAACACCACGGCGGTTTCCTTGAGCTGGTTGGCCAGCAGCGTGGCGCCGGTGGAAACGAGGTCGCAGATGGCCTCGGCCTTGCCCAGGCGCGGGGCGATTTCCACCGAACCCGACAGCACCACCGGCTCGGCCTGCACGCCCTGCCCGCGCAGCCAGCGCGCCAGCAGCTGCGGGTAGCTGGTGGCCAGGCGCGTGCCTTCGAGGCGCGAGGGACCGGTCCATTCCCAGTCGTTGGGCACGGCCACCGACAGGCGGCAGCGGCCGAAGCCGAGCTCGCGGATGGCGCGGTAGGCCTCGGGCTGGCCGGCGGCCTCGCGTTCCAGCGCCTGCTCCTCGAGCACGTTCTGGCCCACCACGCCCAGGTCGCAGGTGCCCTCGGCGATCAGGCCGGGGATGTCGTCGTCGCGCACCAGCAGCAGGTCGATGGGCAGGGATTCGCCGTAGCAGAACAGCCGGTCGCGGCTTTCGCGGAAGCCCAGGCCGGCGCGCGCGAGCAGGTCGCGGGCGGGGTCCGACAGGCGGCCGGATTTCTGGATGGCAATGCGCAGGCGGTCGTGCGTCCTCATGACGCCCTCCGGTTCAATGAAAAGGGGGATTAATGCGAGTCGTCGTTCGCGGCCACGCCGAGACCGGCGCGTTCCGCGGCGATGCGGTAACCACCGGCGCCCCGTTCGAGGCAGCGCGCGACGCGCCCGATGGTGGTGACGCTGACGCCGGTGCGGTCGTGGATTTCCCGGTACGGGGCTTCCTCGATCAGCAGCGGGATGACGCGCCAGCGGTCGGCCAGGGCCTCGAGCTCGGACGGGGTGCACAGGTCGTCCAGGAAGGCCCGCAGTTCGCCCGGGCTGCGCAGGCTCAGGAGGGCCTGGACGAGGGCGTCCAGGTCGCGTTCGCTCGGGCGGGTGGCGGGTTCGCGGCGTTTCATTGCGCTAATGTAATAGCGCGTTATTACATAGTCAAGCCCGGACTGAGACGGCCCCCGCTGTTCATCCCCCGCCCCCCGGCATAAAGTGGCCCCGGGGAAGGGAAATCCGGGCGGACATGCGCTTCATCGCAGTGGTGCTGGCTCTGTGGCTTTCGCTGGCCGGGCAAACCGCCCAGGCCTCCCCGGCCGTGCTCGGCGAGGACACCCAGATGCTGGCCCTGGCCGACCACATGGGCTACCGCGTGGACGCCGACGGCCGCGCCGACGCCGCGGCCATGTTCGCCCAGGCCGGCCGGGGCGGTTTCGAGCCCCTGCCCAACGGCTCGAGCACCTTTGGCTTCACCCAGGGCGCCTACTGGTTCCATGCGGAAATCTTCAACGCCAACCCGCGCGAACAGCGCTGGCTGCTGGTGCTGCACTACCCCCTGCTCGACAACGTGGACGTGTACCTGCGCTACCCCGACGGCCGCGTGCAGTACATGGCCTCGGGCGACAACCTGCCGTTCTCGGCGCGCTCGATCCGCTACCGCCACCCGAACTTCTGGGTCGACCTGCCGGCGCGCACGCGGGTGGAAGTGCTGGTGCGCGTGTCCAGCCGCAGCTCGCTGCAGGTGCCGCTGGCGCTGTACACGCCCACCGCCTTCGCCGAGCTCGAGCGCGATTCGCAGATGGGCATCGGCCTGTTCTACGGCATCCTGCTGGCGCTGTTTTGCTACAACCTGGTGCTGTGGATGTCGCTGCGCGACGCCAGCCACTTCTGGTACATGTTCCACGTCGCCGGCTTCGGCCTGGTGATGCTCTGCCTCAACGGCCTGGCCTTCGAATACCTGTGGCCGAATTCCCCCTGGATGGCCAACCACGCCATCCCGCTGTCCATGGCGCTTTCGCAGGTGGCCATGCACCAGTTCTGCCGCGTGTTCCTGGAGCTGCCCGAACGCATGCCCAAGGCCAACACCGCCTCGCTCACCATCATCGCCTTCTACGTACTGATGGGCCTGGCCTCGCTGGTGGTGGACTACCGGCTGGTGGTGAAGCCGATGACGCTGGCGGTGTTCCCGGGCGCGTTCTTCATCATCGCGCTCACCATCGCGGCCATCCGCCGCGGCTATGCGCCGGCCAAGGTGTTCCTGATGGCCTGGGGCTTCCTGCTGCTGGGCACGGCGCTGTACGCCTCGGTGTCGTTCGGCCTGCTGCAGAAGGGGTTCCTGACCGAGTACGGCATCCAGATCGGCTCGGCGCTGGAGATGATCCTGCTCTCCTTCGCCCTCGCCTACCGCTACGCCCGCCTGCGCAGCGAGAACGAGACCCTGGTGCGCGAGCACAACGAGCAGCTGGAGCGCCACGTGGCCCGCCGCACTTCGGAGCTGAGCACCGCGCTGGAGCAGCTGGCCGAAGCCAACCAGCGCCTGCGCGAATCCAACCGCCGCGACGCGCTCACCGGCCTGTTCAACCGCCGCCACTTCCGCGACGTGTTCGAACACCAGATGCACCACGCCGCCGAGCACCGGCAGTCGCTGGGCGTGCTGCTGATCGACCTGGACCACTTCAAGCGCGTGAACGACACCTACGGCCACCTGGCCGGCGACGAGTGCCTGCGCTGGATGGGCCGCTGCCTCACCGACAGCCTGTCGGTGCACGGCGCGCTGCTGGCGCGCTTCGGTGGCGAGGAATTCGTGGCGGTGGTGCCGGACATGCACGGCGACCGCCTGATGCACCTGGCCGAGCAGCTGCGCGTGCGCATCTGCAGCGAGCCGGTGCGCTACGCCGGCAACAACATCGGCATCAGCGCAAGCATCGGCGCCTTCGTGCTGCGCCCGGGCACCGGCGTGGGCGTGGACGATGCCCTGCACCGCGCCGACGACGCCCTGTACGCGGCCAAGGACGGCGGTCGCAACCGCGTGCACGCCGCGGCCGACGTCACCGGTTGAACGCGGGGCTCAGCCGAGCGCCTGGCGCGCGGCCGAGAGCAGCTTGCCTTCCTGGACGAGGCGCACGGCGGTGGCCACGTCGCCGTCCATGGCGCGGTCGCGCGGCATGAAGGGAATGGCTTCGCGCAGGGCGGTCCAGGCGGCGCGCACGGCCACGCCCGGCTTGAATTCCGGGGCTTCGGCCATCTCGCGGCGCAGGCCTTCGACTTCGGCCAGGAACGGCGCGCGGTCGGCGTGGCCGGGCATCGGCGCGCCCTGCACCTTCGCGGCCAGCGCTTCGGCGTCGGCGGTGCGGGCCAGTTCGCGGGCGGCGTTGATCATGTCGCGGCGGTAGTCCAGCGCCTGCGCGGCGGTGTAGAGCTCCAGCGCCAGCACGTGGCCCAGGTCGGCCGTCATGTCGAGCACGTGGCGGCCTTCGTTCGCACCCATGGACACGTGGTCCTCGGCGTTCGCGCTGGTGGGAATGGAGTACACGCTGGCCGGGTGCGCGCGGCTGGCCAGGTCGTTCACCAGCGCGGCGGCGGTGTACTGCACGATCATGAAGCCGCTTTCGGTGCCGTCCTCGTTGCCGATCAGGAACGGCGGCAGGCCGTCGTTCGTGGCCGGGTCGACCAGCTTGTTGAGCCGGCGCTCGGAAATCGAAGCCAGCACCGGGATGGCGGCCTTGAGGTAGCTCATGGCCAGCGCCAGCGGCATGCCGTGGAAGTGGCCGGCCGAGACCACCTGGTCTTCGATTTCGCGCGCGCCCGGCAGGTCCGGGAACAGCAGCGGGTTGTCGGTGACGGCGTTGAGTTCGATGTCCACCACGCGCTTGGCCTGTTCCAGCGCGTCGCGCACGGCGCCGTGCACCTGCGGGATGCAGCGCAGCGAGTAGCTGTCCTGCGGCTGGTGCTTCTTGCCGCCGCGGAACGGGCGGAATCGCTGGTAGAAGCGCTCGCGGCCGTGGCGCTGGGTGAGCGGCACCCAGTCCCAGCCGATGTCGAAGCCCAGGGCCTGCTGCTCCGGCGTGCTCCAGCTTTCCGGCAGCCACTGCCGGAAACGCGGCACCAGGTGATAGGCGATGTCGGACAGCGTGGAGCCGGTGAGCAGGCGGCGCAGCTGCGCCGCCACGTGCACCTGGCCCGGGTGCGGGCGCAGCGCGTGCACGTGCGGGTCGAAGGCGCGCAGGCGGCCGGCGAAGGCGTCGAGCGTCATGGCCGCGGCCAGGTCGGCCGTGTCGAGCAGGTCCTCGAGGCGCTCGATGGCCAGCACGGCCGTGGCCAGCATCTGCGCGGTG
Source organism: Arenimonas sp. (assembly GCF_041913985.1). Taxonomy (GTDB): domain Bacteria; phylum Pseudomonadota; class Gammaproteobacteria; order Xanthomonadales; family Xanthomonadaceae; genus Arenimonas. The sequence goes on along the minus strand of NZ_JAYSEG010000002.1, from coordinate 120,235 downwards.
CCGTTGTTGAGCGCCAGGCCTTCCTTGTGCGACAGGGCCACCGGCTTCAGGCCGGCGCGCTTGAGCGCCTCGGCGCCCGGCAGGCGTTCGCCGTCGTAGAAGGCTTCGCCGCCGCCCAGCAGCACGATGGCCAGGTGCGACAGCGGGGCCAGGTCGCCCGAGGCGCCCACGGAGCCCTTCTGCGGCACCACCGGCACCACGCCGGCGTTGAGCAGTGCGGCCAGCGATTCCAGCACCTGCGGGCGGATGCCCGAGTGGCCCATCATCAACGTGTTGATGCGGATGGCCAGCATGGCGCGCACCACGGCCGGCGCGAACGGTTCGCCCACGCACACCGCGTGGGTGACGATGAGGTTGCGCTGCAGCTCCTCGAGCACGCTCTCGCCCGGGTCGGCGGCGCCCGGCAGGCCTTCGCGCACCCGGCGCGAGCCCAGCAGCTTGTCGGCATTGGAACCGAAGCCGGTGGAGACGCCGTAGATGGGCTCCTGCTTCTTGACCTGCTCGGCCAGGAAGTCGGCGGCGCGCTGCACCGCCTGCATCTGCACCGGATCCAGGCGCACTGGGGCGCCGTGGGAAATCTCGGCCACCTGGGCGCGGCTGAGGTGGCGTCCGTCAAGCGTGATCGGCTTCATTCAGCGCAGTCCCATTGCACGTTGTTGCTCCAGTTCCACTTTCAGCGCCGCGGCGAGCTCCTCGCGGGCCACTTCGAACTGCTCCTGCGAGCGCAGGTCCTTGACCTTGACCACGCCGCGGGTGGCCTCGTCCTCGCCGTACAGCACCACGAAGCGGATGCCCGCGCGGTCGGCGTACTGGAACTGCTTGGCCAGCTTCCTGGCTTCCAGCTGCACTTCGGCGTTGATGCCGGCGGCGCGCAGGCGGCGGGCGATGTCGAGCGAATCGGGCAGGCGGGCCTCGTCCATCAGGCCCACCATCACTTCCACCGAGCTTTCCGCGGTGGAAATGATGCCGGCCTCTCGCAGCTGCCAGAACAGGCGGGTGGCGCCGATGGAAATGCCCACGCCCGGCAGCTTGGACTTGGTGTAGTGGCTGGCCAGGTCTTCGTAGCGGCCGCCCGAGCAGACCGAGCCGATCTGCGGGTGCTCGTCGAGCGTGGTTTCGTACACGGTGCCCGTGTAGTAATCCAGGCCGCGGGCGATGGAGAAGTTAACCGCGTAGTTCTTTTCCGGCACGCCGTGGGCCTTGAGCAGCTCCAGCACCTCGCGCAGTTCGGCCACGCCCTGGGCCAGGGTGGCGTTGCCCTCGCCCAGCGCGGCCAGGCGGGCCAGCGCGTCGGCGTGCGAAGTGGAGCGCACCTGCACGAAGGCCATGATGCGGTCGGCCACGTCGCTGGCCAGCTGGAAATCCGTGCCGGTGAGCGTGGCGCGCACGGCGTCGGCGCCGCGCTTGTCGAGCTTGTCGATCTCGCGCAGCACCAGCGCCTGGCGCTCGCCGTCGGCGATGTCCAGGCCTTCGAAGAAGCCGCGCAGCAGCTTGCGGTTGTTGAGCTGGATGGTGAACGGGCCCACGCCCAGCTCGGTGAACACGGCATGGATGACCGCGGGCAGCTCGGCGTCGTGGCGGATGCCCAGCGAATCCTTGCCGATCACGTCGATGTCGCACTGGTAGAACTCGCGGAAGCGGCCGCGCTGGGCGCGCTCGCCGCGGTACACGCGCTGGATCTGGTAGCGCCGGAACGGGAAGGCCAGGTCGTGCTCGTGCTCGGCCACGTAGCGGGCCAGCGGCACGGTCAGGTCGAAGCGCAGGGCCAGTTCAGGCTGCCCGCCCTGTTCCAGCGAACCGGTGGACTGCACGAAATAGACCTGGCGCTCGGTTTCGCCGCCCGTCTTGGTGAGCAGCACCTCGGACAGCTCGAACACCGGCGTTTCCACCGGCAGGAAGCCGAAGCGCTCGTAATTGCGGCGGATCACGTCCAGCATGCGCTGGAAGGCGATCTGGTCACGGGGCAGAAGCTCCATGACCCCGGGCGTGGTGCGGGGCTTGATCAAGGCGGGCGACTCCAGTGCGAACCCCCGCATTCTAGCGGCAGCGGCCGGCCCGGCGGGTCGTCGCGGCGTGACCCGGGAAGGATGGACTTGCCGAACCGCCGATGAGCCTCTAGAATTGCCGGCTCGATCCCTCGGGGTGTAGCTCAGCCTGGTAGAGCGCTACGTTCGGGACGTAGAAGTCGCAGGTTCAAATCCTGTCTCCCCGACCAATCGAGCACCAAAAAGAAGGGCCACCCCGCGGGGCGGCCCTTTTTTATTGCCCCCCGGGAGGGTTCAGCGCCGGCCCGGGTCACCCTCCCCCTGGCCCGCCTGCGCGTCCGCCGCGGGCCCGGGCTGGACCTGGGCACCCTGCACCCTGAACTGGCGAAGCGCCTCGGCATTGGTGTCCGGCGCGATCTTCAGCTGCGTGACCCGCAACGACTGCGCGTCCTTCTCGCTCTCAGCCAGGGACACCAGCACGTTCAGGCCGGCCTTGAAGGAGCAGGCGTCGTCATAGGCCCGCAGGTCCGACAGGGCCTCGACCGGTCCGTAGGCGAATGCCGCAGGCGTCGCCTTGGCCTTGGCCCGCTTGGCGATGATGGTGGCCAGGATGCGCTGGCGCTCGCCATTGATCGCCGCTTCCAGCGCCTGGAAGGTCTTGTCCAGGAAATAGGTGGAATGGAAGGCATCCATGGACTTGCCCACCACCAGGTTCGCCACGCCGAGCGCGGCCGCCGCGGTGGGTTCGATGTGGGCCGTGGCGCTGGCGGCACTGGTGAGCAGGTCCTCCGAAAGCGTGCCGCTGAAGTCGGTAAGCGCGCGGTTGGAGAACACCCGGTGCATGTAGTTCGAGCAGTTCAGGTCGGACATCGAAACCAGGCTGTCGAGGGCGCGGTCCACCTCCACCGGGTCAGATGATCTGAAGTTGACGATGTCGGTGTAGGCCGCCGAGGCATATGAGCAGCTTTGCGCGGCCTGCCCCCTTGAATCCTTCGCCCCTTCGGAATCACCGCTGGCTTCCATGCAGAAGAACCGGATCTTCGCCTCCGTCTTGCCGATATCACCCACATAGCCCGTGGAATCGCCAGCGGGGTAATGCGCCACCGGCTGGCTGCGCAGTTTTTCGGCCACGTTCGCGCAGCCCGAGAGTGCAACGGGCAGCAGCAGCCACCCCAGGTTCCTTGGATTGGTTTTCATCTGGATTTTCCCCTGTACCGGACTCCGACGCGCCGGGGACATACCCGAACACCCGAGCCCATCACGAGGGGCCAACGCCGGGGTTTGCAGGGTCAGGACAAGGGCCATCCACATTCACCCCCGTTAGCAAACCGCATAGGCCGACCACGCCCTTCACGGGTTCGCTACACTCGGGCGGGTCTAGGGGACGTGAGCAAAACGCATGGGCTGGATCCTGGGGATTCTGGGCGCGGTATTCGGGGCCGCGCTGGCCGACGAAAGCCGCATGCTGTTCGGGTTCCTGGCCGGCGCCCTGCTGGGCGTGCTGCTGGCGCAGGCGCTGAAGCTGCGCAGCCGGGTGGCCCAGCTGGAACAGCAGGTGGCCGCGCTGCGGGTGGCCGGCGTGCGCGCCGCCCCCGAGGCCGCGGCGCCCCGCGCCCAGGCCGAAGCCGCCCCGGCGCCTGCCCGCGCCGAGCCCGTCAGCCCCGCCCCGACTCCGGCCGAGCCCGCCTTCGCCCAGCCCGCCGCAGCCTCTGCGCCGGCAGCCGCCGCCCCCGTGCCGCCCCCGATTCCCGAGACCGAGCCCGCGCCCGCGCCGGCCGCACCCCGCCCCGCCCCGCGCCCGCTCGAGCCGGCCGAACCCGACGTGGTCACCAAGGCCGCCCGCGTGCTCAAGGCCTGGTTCTTCGAAGGCAACGTGCCGGTGAAGCTGGGCGTGCTGGTGATGCTGTTCGGCGTGGCCGCGGCCATCAAATACGCCGCCGACGCCGGCTGGCTCACCATGCCCATCGAACTGCGCCTGGCCGGCATCGCCGCCGGCGCCATCGCGGGCCTGGTCTGGGGCCTGCGCAGCGCCGCCGAGCGGCCCGCCTTCGGCCTGAGCCTGCAGGGCGGCGCCATCGGCGTGCTGCTGCTGGTGGTGTTCGCGGCCTTCCGCAATTACGAAGTGCTGGGCGCCATGCCCGCCTTCGTGCTGGTGCTGGCGCTGGTGGCCGGCGCCAGCGTGCTGGCGGTGAAGCAGAACGCGCCCGCGCTGGCCGTGCTGGGTTTCATCGGCGGCTACCTGGCGCCGGTACTGCTTTCCACCGGCAGCGGCAACCACGTGGCGCTGTTCTCGTATTACGCGGTGCTCAACGCCGCCGTGTTCGGCATTGCCTGGCAGCGGCCGTGGCGGGCGCTGAACCTGGTGGGCTTCGTGTTCACCTTCGCCATCGGCGGCATGTGGGGCGCGAAGTACTACCAGCCGGAGAAGTTCGCCACCGTCGAACCCTTCCTGGTGCTGTTCTTCCTGTTCTACGTGGCCATTCCGGTGCTGTACGCGCTGGCGGGCCGGCAGAAGAACGGCAAGGTGGACGGCACCCTGCTGTTCGGCACGCCGCTGCTGGCCTTCCCGATGCAGGTGGGCCTGCTGGGCGACGACCGCATGGGCCTGGCCTTCAGCGCGCTGTTCGTGGCCGGCATCTACAGCGGCCTGGCCCTGTGGGCGCGCGGCAACCAGCGCCTGCGCGACCTGGCGCAAAGCGCCGCCGGCATGGGCGTGGTGTTCGCCACCCTGGCCATTCCGCTGGCGCTGACGGCGCGCTGGACCTCCGCGGCCTGGGCCATCCAGGGCGCCGGCATGGTGTGGCTGGGCCTGCGGCAGGAGCGCCGGCTGGTGCGCTGGAGCGGCCTGGCCCTGCTGGTGCTGGCGGGCGGCGCCTGGTGCGTGAGCCTGTTCGACTGGAACCTGGGCTACGAAGACCGCTTCCTGCTCAACGGCCACGCCATGAACCTGGCCCTGCTCACGCTGGCCTGGATGGCGGCGAGCTGGCTCTACCACCGCGCGGGCCGCAACGCGCTGCTGCAGGTGGTGCTGATGCTGGGCGGCCTGGGCTGGTGGAGTTTGCTGGGCCTGCGCGAGATCGAAGTGAACCTTTCGCCACGGTACGACGCGCTGTACTACGGCGGCTTCGCTCTGGTGACCGCCGCGCTGGCGGCGCTGCTGCGCGGGCCGCTGGCCTGGCCGCGGCTGTCGTGGCCGCTGGTGGCCTCGCTGGTGCTGATGCTGCCGCTGTCGCTGGCCTCGCAGGACCACTACGACGTGACCCTGTTCGACCAGCCGCTGTGGCTGTGGTGGCCGCTGCTGGCCGCCGCGCTGGTGACGCTGCGCGCGCTGAGCGAACCGCGTTCGCGCGGGCTGCCGGTGGCGCACATTGCGTGGCTGATGGCCATGGCCGCGGGCCTGGGCGTCACGCTGCTGCGCGTGCTCGGCGACCGCGCCAACCTGGCCGACGGCTGGCTGCTGCCGGCGGTGCTGGCGCCGCTGGCGCTGCTGTTCGCGCTGGCCTGGAAATGGCCGAACGCCGCCGGCTGGCCGGTGGCCGAGCAGTTCCCGCGCTGGCGCGGCGTGTGGCTGGGCATCGCCGGTTTCGGCCTGGGTATGGGCTGGCTGTTTGGCCACTTCCTGCCCGGCGACAGTGCGCCGCTGCCCTGGCTGCCGCTCTTCAACCCGCTGGAACTGTCGCTGCTGCTGGGCCTGCTGGCCGCGGCCCTCGCGCTGCGCGCCCACCCGGATCCGCACCGCCTGGGCGGACTGGCCTGGGCCGGCGCCGCGCTGTTCATGCTGACCATGAGCGTGCTGCGCGCCTGCCACCATTTGGCCGACCTGCCCTGGAGCCCCAGCCTGCTGGGCGAAACCAGCGTGCAGGCCAGCCTGACCGTGGCCTGGTGCCTGGCCGGCGTGACAGCCTGGGTGCTCGGCTCGCGGCGCCTGGACCGCCCGCTGTGGTGGCTGGGCGCGGCGCTGCTGGGCGTGGTGATGCTCAAGCTGATCGTCGTGGACCGGCAGTTCGTCGGCGACATCGCCGGCATCGTTTCCTTCGTGGTGGTGGGCAGCCTGCTCGTGCTGGTTGGCCGCATCGCCCCCACCCCGCCCCGTTCGGAGCAAGCGAATGCGTAATGCCCTGTTGCTGGCCCTGCTGGCCACCGGTTCCGCCCACGCCGCCACGCCGCAGGACTACGCGCGGCAGTGGCCGATCCAAGCCGAACCCGGCGCCGCCGCCTACGTGCTGGAGCTCGACGCCAGCGTGCTCGAGCACGTGACCCGCGCCGACCTGCGCGACCTGGCCGTGTTCAATGCGAACGGCGAACCCGTGCCCTTCGCGCCCTTGCCGCCCGAGCGCAGCGACGAGGAACTGCGCGAACCCGCGCCCTGGCTGCGCGTGCCCCTGCCCGCCCCCGGCCAGCCGGACAGCCTGGCCCTGCGCCTGGAGCGCGACGCCGACGGCCGCCTGCGCGGCCTGGACCTGCGCACCAACGACACCACGCCGCCGCCCGCCGAACGCCACGACTTGCTGGTGGACCGCGGCGAAGACGAACCGCCCGCCATCACCCGCCTGCACTTCCGCCTGGCTGAAAACGCCCAGCTGCCGGTGAACCTGCGCGTGCGCGTGGCCGCCTCCAACGACCTGGTGGACTGGCAGGTGCTGGGCACCGGCCTGCCGCTGGTGGCGCTGGACGACAACGGCCTGCGCATCGAACGCCTGCAGCTGGAACTGGGCCGCACCGAAGCGCACTACCTGCGCCTGTCCATCGAAAACGAAGGCAACTGGCCCGCGCTGGCCGCGCTGGAAACCGGCCGCCCGCAGCGCGCCGGCGACGAGCGCGAGCCGAAGACGCTGGCGCTCACCGGCGTGGCCGTGGCCGACCAACCCGGCGTGTTCGACTTCCGCAGCCCCGCGCCGGTGGCGGTGGAGCGCGTGGACGTGGAACTGCCCACCACCAATGCCGTGGCCGCCGTCACCGTGGCCGCGCGCGACGGCGACGAGGCCTGGTGGCTGCCCATCGCCAACTTCACCGCCTTCCGCCTGGGCAACAACGGCGACGAAGTGCGCCACGTGCCACCCGCCACGGGCCTGCACCGCGAACGCCAGTGGCGCGTCACCACCCAGCCCGCGCTGGCCACGCCGCCGGTGCTGCAACTGGGCTACCGCGCCGAACGTTTCGTGCTGCTGGCCCAGGGCCCCGCGCCCTACGTGCTGGTGGCCGGCAGCGCCCGTGCCGCCCGCGACGACTACCCCGTGCAGGCCGCCCTCGCCGCCAGCACCACGCCGCCCCAGCCCGCCACGCTGGGCCAAGGCAGCGAAGCCGGCGGACAGGCGGCACTAGCCCCGAAGCGCGGCGAAGACTGGCAACGCTGGCTGCTGTGGACCGTGCTGGGCATGGGCACCGCACTGGTGCTGGCGGTGTCGCTGAAGGTGCTGCGGCAGCCGAAGGGCGAATAACTGGCCGGGGCGGATTCCGCCCCTCGTTGGGCCTGATAGGCGCCGAGGGGTTCGGCGCGGGTTTTGTGTGCCTGCGAAAAAGTCTCAGCGAAAGCAGGCTGCGGAAGCGGGATATTCCATCTTGCACTTGGGGGGAAGGTGGGCAGGGGGAAAGGCGGGGCGATTCACTTTCAACGGCTTTCGGCATCTTAAGTCGGTCGAACCGCATCGACTTGCGGTCACCATGCGTGCCAATTGAAAGAAAGCCCAAAGGGGGAATCTATGAAAGTTAATATCACGCTATACGCCACACTGGCAGCATTAGCACTGGCCGGCTGCGAACAATTTCCTGGCGTAGTCAACGACGCCAAACGTGAGGTCCGTCGGAACTTGATAGACCCAAGTAGCGCTGAGTTTGAGTCGGTGTACCAGAACTCAAATACTGGGGCGGTTTGCGGCTTGGTCAATGCCAAGAACCGCATGGGCGCCTATGTTGGGGCGACACCCTTTGTCTACGAGGAAGGATCCGGGGCCACTTTAGTTCACGAACCTCCGAGAGAAAGAGATTTCGAGAGATATTTCGAGATGATCAGATACTCGGAGGCCAGCGACTACCTGGCCCTAGAAGATCAATGCAGAGCGGCGGCCCTTTGGCAAGAGAAGTGCGAATCATCTATCTACCCAATTACGAACAAATACTGCCTGTTAGTAATTGAGGGAAAGTCAATGCTGGAAGTCTACGAAGCGGCAAAGCACAACTTGAAATAAGCTCCTGCACTTGCGTTATCTTGAATTTACTTAACTCAGTAACTAAAGCGGATCGCACGAAGAGTCGAAGCTGTCACGGATTCGGAACCGGAAACAGAATCTGCAGAATCGCAAACCCCGAGCACGTCAATTTTTTCAAAAAGAATATTGCACCACGAACCGCACAGAACGACTTCCCGCACTCGCCCAACTGAGCAATTTTTCAGAACACAAGAAAAACAGATGCCCGGAATGCGCCCTCCCTCATCCAAAAGTCTGTGCGAAGCATTGCTCACCATCGTCATGGGTCTCTTGCTCGCAAACATTCTTGTCTTGACCACAAGCCTTCCAACTTGGGTTGTGCTTGTGACGAAGGAATCCTTCTGGTTCTTCGCGGTGGGGATTCTTGTTTCGGCCATTATGTTGGCCATCATGTATCAGGGCACATATCTCCGCACACGCAGAGCACGATTTCTTGGATCATTCAGCACTCTTGTCCTCGCGATAATTACGCTGCCATTCGGACTGATCGCAAAAGATGAGACGAAAATCCTTATGGAAAGATGCGATGATTTCGGTGAAGCCTGCACGATCGTGAGTATGCTCCTTTCGTACGGCACACTTGCACTGAGCTTTGGAGTTGCCGCGGTTTCAGCAAGTTTGCTTGCGAACCTGTTTCCTCAGGTCGAGACCGATACATAGACATGAGCACTCGACAGACTGAATACACTCCGAGCTTCCGCTCGACCCACGAACGTACTTGAGTAAATAAGGCATCGAACCCTTGAACTGGCTCGAATTTATTGCGTCTCTCGTCTCGGCTACAGCTTGGCCAATCTGCCTTTTGGTATTTTTTCTGCTTCTCAAGCCAGAGGTCCCGACATTGGTTAACGGGCTTCGTAGGCTGAAATACAGAGACCTTGAGCTCGAGTTCGAGAAGACATCAAAGGCAATCGCCGAGCAGACCAAGGAACACATCCCCGCCCCAGATCGCCCCGTAACTATCGCAGGACAAAGTGGAGAGGATGCTTCTCGGCGATTGAGTTATGTTTCTGATTTTGCGCCCCGGTCGGCCATCATAGAGGCATGGCTTCTTGTTGAATCAGCAGCGATAGACGCCCTCCGCAGGTCCAACGCCATGACTGCGAAGTCATCTCCTGGCCCAATGCGACTTCGGGATCATCTGGTCAAAGCAGGATTTCTTGATCCGAAGCAGCAAGCCGTCTTTGAGCAACTACGAATGCTGCGAAACGAAGCTGTGCACGCCACCGACGCCGAGTTTTCGAGCACGGCGGTTGCAAACTATGTGGATAGCGCACTGCAGATGGCTATCTATCTTGAGGAGCGGGCCAACACGAGCTAATGGTTCCAACGATGCGGTGCTTGCGCCTATTTGTGTAACCAATCACTAAGACATAGTAGACCCATTGCTTGAATGACTAGAACACTCCCCAAATCCGCGCAATTGATCGAGGGCTAATCCGCAATCGAGCTCCAACGCTGAATCAATCTTCTCAGCTGTAGCGTCGCGCCCCCGCCCGGCGAAACCCGCGCATCCAAACTAGCCTGCGGGTCCGCACCGTGCTTCGGCAGCGGCTCCACCGCGGCTAGCTTGTAGGCCTCGCGGAACGGCAGGCCTGACACGGCCAGCTCCACGGCCTTGTCGGTGGCGTACATGCCGTCGTCGAAGGCATGCGCCAGGCGTTCGGGCTGCCACTGCATGCCGCGCAGCAGGTTGGGCAGCAGCGCCAGGGCGCCCAGGCCGCGGCCGAAGGCGTGCACCAGGGCGCCCTTGGTGAACTGCAGGTCGCGGTGGTAGCCGCTGGGCAGCGACAGCAGCTGCTCCAGTTCGGTGCGGGCGGCGGCGATGCTGGCGTAGGTGGCGCGCATCAGTTCCACCAGGTCGGGGTTGCGCTTGTTGGGCATGATGGAGCTGCCGGTGGTGTACTGCGGCGGCAGCCTCACGAAGCCGAATTCGGCGGTGGTGAACAGGCTCAGGTCCCAGGCCAGGCGGCGCAGGTCGAGCACGGCGGCGCCCAGCGCGTCCACGGCGGCCAGCTCGAACTTGCCGCGCGAAAGCTGCGCGTAGATGGGGCTGACCTGCATGCGCGCGAAGCCCAGCTCGCGGGTGCTGCCCTCGCGGTCGAGCGGCAGGTTCACGCCGTAGCCGGCGGCGGTGCCCAGCGGGTTGGCGTCGATCCATTCCTGCGCCTGCTGCGCGCGCACGGCGTTGTCGATGAAGGCCTCGGCGAAGCCGGCCCACCACATGGCCGTGGACGACACCACGGCGCGCTGCAGGTGGGTGTAGCCGGGCATGGGCAGGGCCTCGGCCTCGGCGCGCTGCAGGCACACGCCGGCCACTTCATGGCACAGCGCCCGCACTTCGCCCAGCTTGCGCTTGAGCCACAGGCGGGTGGCCACCAGGATCTGGTCGTTGCGGCTGCGGCCGGTGTGCACCTTGCGGCCCACGTCGCCCAGGCGCTCGACCAGGCGTGACTCGATGGCGGAATGGCAGTCTTCGTAGCGCTCGTCGAGCACGAAGGCACCGCTCTTCAGGTCTTCCGACAGCGCAGCCAGCTCGCGGCAGATCGCCTCGCCCTCTTCCGCCGTCAGGATGCCGATGCGGGCCAGCCCGCGCGCGTGCGCGGCCGAGGCGGTGATGTCGTCCTGGATGAACTCGCGGTCGAGCAGCACGTCGTCGCCGGCCAGGAAGGCCTGGACGCGCGGGTCCACTTCCACGCCGGGTTTCTGCCAAAGCAGCTCGCTCATGTCGGGATTCCCATCGTTTCAGGCAGGCCGAAGGCCAGGTTGAGGTTCTGCAGCGCCTGGGTGGCGGCGCCCTTGAGCAGGTTGTCGAGCGTGGAAACCACCACCAGGCGGCGGCCGTCGGCGCTGAGCGTGAAGCCACCCACCTGGGCGCCGTGGCGGCCGGCGGTGTGGCTGACCCACGGCGCCTCGTCCGTCACCGCCACCAGCGGTTCGCCTTCGTAGGCGGCCTGGTAGCGCTGCAGCACTTCCTCGCGGCTGAAGGCGCGGGCCAGGTGCAGGTTGGCCGTGAGCGTGATGCCGCGGAAGTGCGGCGCCACGTGCGGCATGAATTCCACGGCGTGGCCCAGCTGGCGCGTCACCTCGCGCTCGTGGATGTGGCCCACCAGCGCATAGGGCATCAGGTTGTCGCGCAGCTTTTCCGGGTTGTTCTTGTCCGACGGGCTGGTGCCGGCGCCGCTGTAGCCCGAGACGCCGAAGCACTGCACCGGGCCCGCCAGCGCGTCGCGCATCGGCGCCACGGCCAGCTGCATCGCCGTGGCGTAGCAGCCAGGGTTGCTGATGCGGCGGGCGCCGGCGGCGCGGCCGCGGGTGAGTTCGGGCAGGCCGTAGTGCCAGCTGTCGTCGAAGCGGTAGTCGGCGGAAAGGTCCACCACCACTGGATTGGCACCGGCGGCGTCGAGCGCGGCCACGAAGTTCGCGGCCATGCCGTTCGGCAGCGCCAGCACCAGCGCATCGGCGCCCTGCCCGCCCGCCGCGGCGGCGTGGAGGTTCGTGTAGCGCAGTTCGCCGGTGTAGGCCGGCTCGTGCTCGGCCAGGCGCTGGCCCTCGCGTTCGCGCGAGGAAACGAAGGCCAGCTCGAAGCGCGGGTGCGCCGCCACCAGCTTGATCAGCTCGGCGCCCACGTAACCACGCGCGCCCACCAGCCCCAGGGAAATGCGATCAGCCACGGCCGCCCCCGTGTTCGAGCTTGTAGTCCAGGCCGCGCCGCACCATCGGCCATTCGCTGTCGAGGATGGAGTACACCGCGGTGTCGCGCAGGTGGCCGTCGGGCATGCGCAGGTTGCGGCGCAGGATGCCGTCGAAGTGCGCGCCCAGGCGCTCGATGGCGGCGCGCGAGCGGTGGTTCATGATGTGCGTGCGCAGTTCCACCACCGTGCAGCCCATGGCGTCGAAGGCGTGGCCCAGCAGCAGGCGCTTGGCCTCGGTGTTGAGCGCCGTGCGCTGCACCCGCGCCGAGTACCAGGTGTAGCCGATCTCCAGGCTGGGAATCACCGGGTCCATGCGGAAGAAACGCGTGCAGCCCACCGGTTCGCCGCTGGCGTCGCGCACCAGGAAGGGCATGGCGCTGCCGGCCTCGCGCTCCACGATGGCGCGGGCCAGGTAGGCGCGCACCGTTTCCGGGCCGGGCACGGTGGTGAACCACAGGTTCCAGAGCTCGCCGTCGCTGGCCGCGGCCAGCAGATCCTCGGCGTGGTGGGTCTGCAGCGGCTCGAGGGTGCAGTGCATGCCCTCGAGAATCGGCGGGATGGTCCAGTGCAGGTTTTGCATGTTCAGCCCTTGAGCGTGGCCGGGCGGGCCAGGCAGTGGTCCACGGCGAAGCGGATCTGGTCCCAGCCTTCCAGGCCGTACCAGAACACGTTCCACTTCTCGCCCTTGAGGCAGCCGTCGGATTCGTCGAAGTAGAAGTCGTTCACGGGGTTGCCGTTGCGGGCGCGCCAGAACAGCTGCGGCGTTTCGGCGCGCATCACTTGCCAGGCGGCGCGGCCCAGGCCTTCGCCCTGGGCGTCGTCGCTGACGGCGAACTTGTCGAGGTGCGGAATGCCGTTTTCCTCGGTGATGATCAGCGCGGCGCGGTAGTGCTCGCTCACGTAGGCCTTGAGCAGGTTCGTGCGCTCGAAGTAGTCGGGCGCCAGCTTGCGGCCAAAGCCCGATTCCACCAACGCCTTGAGCCGCTTGAGGTCGAGCTTCTTCCAGCTGGTCACCTTGCGCACCTGCTCGCCGCGGCGCACCAGGGTGCCCGAGCCGCGGTGGGTGAAGAGCTCCTTGGCCAGCTGGTCGGGCCGGGTGATGGAAACGGACGACGACGGCGGCAGCTGCATCAGCAGGTCGTGGATCTGCTCGATCTTCACCTTCATGCCCGAGTGCAGCCAGGGCTGCGCCATCAGGTCTTCGTACTCGGTGCTCAGGTTGATCGAATCGATCACGCTGCCCTCGCCGTCCAGCAGGCCGCCGGTGCCGGTGAGGAAGATGATCTTGTAGGGCTGCAGGGTCTTGACCAGCTCGTTCGCGGCCCAGTCGGCGTTGACGTTGAGGATCTGGCCGCCGGCGGTTTCGCCCAGCGAGGCGATGACCGGGATGGAGCCCACCTTGATGGCGGCCTGGATGGCGGCGGTGTGCACCTGCTCCACCTTGCCCACCAGACCGTACTTGCGCTTGCCCAGGAAGTCGCACTCGAACACGCCCGAGGTGACCGAGGTGGCGCGCACGCCCTGCGCCTGCAGGGCCTCGACCAGGCGCAGGTTCTCCTGCTGCGAAACGCGGCGCACGATGGCCAGGCCGGCGGCGTCGGTGACGCGCAGGCCGTCCACGGTGCGCTTCTCGATCTTCGCGGCCTTCATTTCCTCGTCCAGCTGCGGGCCGGCGCCGTGGATGACGATGGGGGTCAGGCCCACCTGCTGCAGGAAGGACAGCGACGAAACCAGCGCGTCGAGGTCGTCGCGCAGGATGGCGCCACCCACCTTCACCACGGCGAAGCGCGCGGCGTCCACCTGGGAAAAGCGCTTGAGGTACTGCTGGATCTCCTTGGCGCTGGCCATGTTCGACAGCAGCCGGACGATCGTGGTGCGCATCTCGGTCACGCGGGTTGCTCCAGCAGGCGGGTGTAGGTGGCGGCGGCGGTGGCGAGCTGGTCGAGTTCGACCCACTCGTCGGCGGTGTGGGCCTGGGCGATGTCGCCCGGGCCGTAGACCAGGGCGGTGAGCCCGGCCTGGGAAAACAGCGAGGCTTCGGTCCAGAAGTCCACGGCGTTGCCGATGGGCAGGCCCAGCGCATCGGCCAGGTCGCGCGCGGCGAGGCGCTTCTCCTCGGCGCGGGCGATGTCGCCGGCGGGCAGCGAGGGGCCGCGGAAGGTTTCCTCGTAGTGCGCCAGCGCGGCCGGGTCGGCCAGGCCGCGGAAGTGCGCGTGCATGGCGTCCAGGTCCATCGAGGGCAGCGGGCGGAAGCCGAAGCGCAGCTCGGCCGCCGGCGCGATCATGTTCGCCTTGATGCCGCCTTCGATGCGGCCGATGTTGAAGCGCAGGCCGGTGAGCCCGCCGAAGCGCGCGTGCGACTGCGCCTGGGCGTGGTCGAGCGCCTTGGTGCCCCAGCGCATGGCCTGGTGCACGGCGCTCAGGTCGAAGGCGTTGGCGCCCGAGGCGTGGCCGGCCTGGCCCTGGAAACGCATCAGCACCGAGCTGATGCCGCGGTGGGCCAACACGGCTTCGCAGCGGGTGGGCTCGGCCACGATGGCTTCCTCGAAGCCGTGGTCGCCGGCCAGGAAGGCGGCGATGCAACGGGCGTCGTTGGCTTCCTCGTCGCTGCTGAACAGGAACGCGGCATCACCGGTGGTGCGCTGCGCGGCCGCCACCAGGCCCGCGGCGGCGCCCTTGATGTCGCAGGCGCCCAGGCCAATGGCCTTGCCGCCTTCCACGCGCAGCACGTGCGGGTCGGCGCTCCAGTTCGGCGACGAGGGCACGGTGTCGAGGTGCACGTTGAACACGCGCTTGGGGTTGCCGCGCACGGCCAGCATCGACACCGCGCCCGCGCCGTGGTCGGTCACCGTGACGGTGAAGCCCGGCAGCTGCGCGCGCAGGTAGTCGAAGATGCCGCCGGTGCCGATGAGCCGCGGCGGGTTGCGGGTGTCGAAGCTGACGAGGGCCTCTAGGTGATTGAGCACATCCTGCAACATCGATAACTCCAGGTTCCCTGTAGGAGCGGCTAGAGCCCGGAAGCGATTCGGGTAGGGCGGCGCGGCGGAACACGCGGCGTACAGCTCGGGGGG
>NZ_JAYSEG010000002.1:0-105268 GCF_041913985.1 Arenimonas sp. | reverse complement strand
AAATGCTGGTGGACGCTGTGGTCGTCGACCTCGCCCGACGTGTTGACGGGGGGGGGGTGGGTGCGCCCCCCCGCTCCTACAAGGGCGTGAGGGGGTTCAGGGCTTGGGGTTGATCTCGGCCCAAAGGGTGCTGGACATGCCGAACAGGCGGATGAAGCCCTCGGCCTCGGCCACGCCCCAGTCGGCCGACTGGGCGTAGGTGGCGCCCTTGGCATTGAGCAGGTGCGGCGAGCGCACGGCCACGGCGTCCACGCGGCCACCCTGGGTTTCCAGCACCACCTCGCCGTTCACGCAGGCCTGGCTGGAGGCGAGGAAGGCCTCGAGGTCGGTCTTGAGCGGGTCGTTGTAGAAACCTTCGTACACCAGCTCCACCCACTTGCGCGCCACCTCGGGCTTGAAGCGGTTCTGGTGCTTGGTGAGCACGGCTTCTTCCAGCGCGCGGTGCGCGGTGAGCAGCGCCGCCAGGCCCGGGGCCTCGAAGATGATGCGGCCCTTGAGGCCGATGGTGGTGTCGCCGGTGTAGAGGCCGCGGCCCACGCCGTACTTCGCGAACAGGCCGTTGAGCTTCGCCAGCATGGCGGCGCCGGGCATCACCACGCCGTCCAGCGCAACGGCCTCGCCCTGTTTGAAGGTGATGGCCACGCGCAGCGGCTGCGCCGGCCATTCGGCGCGCGGCGCGCACCAGCCGCGGGCGCCTTCGCCCGGGGCTTCCCAGCGGTCGATTTCGCCGCCGGACATGGTCAGGCCCAGCAGGTTCTCGTTGATGGTGTAGCTCTTTTGCTTGGCGCGCACTTCGAAGCCGCGCTCTTCCAGGTAGGCCTGCTCGTAGGCGCGGGTCTGGGTGTGCTCCTTCTGGATTTCTCGGATGGGCGCGACGATCTGGTAGTCGCCGGCGGCCTTCACCGCCAGGTCGAAGCGCACCTGGTCGTTGCCCATGCCGGTGCAGCCATGCGCGATGGCGCGGGTGCCGATCTCGGCGGCGCGCTTGAGCGCCGCGTCGACGATCAGGTAGCGGTCGGACACCAGCAGCGGGTACTGGCCCTGGTAGCCCTCGCCCGCCATCACGAACGGCTTCACGAAGCCGTCCCAGATGGCCGGGCCTCCGTCCACGGTGACATGGCTGGCCGCGCCCAGTTCCGCCGCGCGGGCCTCGATGTAGGCGCGTTCCTCGGCGTCCACGCCGCCGGTGTCGGCGAACACGGTATGCACGGCCCAGCCGCGCTCCTTCAGCCAGGGAATGCAGAAGCTGGTATCAAGGCCGCCGGAAAAAGCGAGGACGATGTGCTTGTCAGTCATTTCAAAATTTCCTGAATAGCCCCTCTCCCGTCCCGGGAGAGGGGTTGGGGAGAGGGGTTCTTACTGGTTGGCCAACGCCGCCATCACCGCCTTCTGCACATGCAGCCGGTTCTCGGCTTCCTCGATGGCGATGCACTGCGGCGAATCCATCACCGCGTCGGTGGCCTTCACGTTCCGGCGCAGCGGCAGGCAGTGGCTGAACACGCCGTTGTTGGTGAGCGCCATCTTGGCCTCGTCCACGATGAAGTGCTTGTGCGCGTCGCGGATGGGCTTTTCCTGCTCCCAGCGGCCGAAGTACGGAATGGCGCCCCAGCTCTTGGCGTACACCACGTCGGCGCCCGTGTAGGCCTCGGTGATGTCGTGGCTCATGCGGAAGCTGCCGCCCGACTCGGCCACGTTGTCGCGCGCCCAGCCCAGGTAGCGCTCGTCGAGCGCGTACTCGGGCGTGGGGCACAGCAGGGTCACGTCCATGCCCATGCGGGTGGCGATGGTGAGCGCCGAGTTGGCCACGGCGGTGTTGAGCGGCTTGGGGTGGTAGGTCCAGGTGAGCACGAACTTCTTGCCGCGCAGGTCGGCGGTGCCGAAGTGCTCCTGCAGCGCCAGCGCATGCGCCAGCTCCTGGCAGGGGTGGGTGATGGTTTCGAGGTTGATCACCGGCACCGTCGAATACTTCGCGAAGGCGCGCAGCACCTTGTCCTCGCGGTCCACCGCCCAGTCCTGGAACTTCGGGAAGGCGCGCACGGCCACCAGGTCGACGTAGCGCGAGAGCACCCGCGCCACCTCGGCGATGTGCTCCTCGGCCTCGCCGTCCATCACCTTGCCCAGCTCGAACTCGATCGGCCAGGCGTCCTTGCCCGGCTGCAGTACCACCGCGTGGCCGCCGAGCTGGAAGGCGCCGAGCTCGAAGCTGGTGCGGGTGCGCAGCGAGGGGTTGAAGAACACCAGCGCGATGGACTTGCCCTTGAGCTGGTCGCCGGCCTTGCTGCGCTTGAACGCGGCGGCCTGGGCCAGCACGGCGTCGAGCTCGGCGCGGGACCAGTCCTGAGTGTTGAGGAAGTGCTTCATCGCGGGATCCTGAGGGGAAAGGGGAAAACGAAAACAAAAAAGCCCAGCACGAGGCTGGGCTTTTTCCGGTGAACGAGCGACGGCGTCCGGTTACCCAGCGGAGTTGTGGGGTTCCGGTCGGCGCGCGCGCGAGGTCATGCCCGCCGCCATGTAGGCGGAGCTCAGGACGTCGGTGGCGGAAAGGCGCAGGTTCATGGGGCTGGGAGTATGCCGGCCGGGGCGCCCGGCCGCAAGGTCAGCGGACGGCCGCCGAGGGGTCGTCGGGGGTCACCGAGACCCGCACCCGCAGGCGGTTGCCCGGGTCGTACGGCAGGCGGGACATGTATTTCTCGCCCTTGTACATGTATTCCACGTCGTAGCCGACCACCTGGCGCTCCTCGCGCTCGACCTCGACGATCTGGCAGCCGCGGGCCTCGGCCTCGGCCTTGTTGCGGGCCACGTTGTTGCCGATCATGCCGCCGGCGACGGCGCCGGCCACGGTAGCGGCCTTGCGGCCGTCGCCCTTGCCCACCTGGTTGCCCAGGGCGGCGCCGACGATGGCGCCGATGACGGTGCCGTTGGTAGTGCGACGGGAGTCACGGTATTCGACCGTGTCCTCGCAGCGCTCCTCGGGGGTGCGGGTGCGGACGATCTCGACCACCTCGTCCGCGCGCAGGACCTGGGCGTAGCCATAGCTGACGTTTTCCGGCACCGACTGGGCGTATTCGTCGTAGCCGGCGTCCTCGTACGGGTCGGATTCGTACTGCGCGAAGGCCGGGGCCGAGGCCAGGACCAGCAGGGGCAGGACGCGGGTGGCGAAGCTCATGGTTCGTTCTCCGGGCAGACGCTGGAATTCAAGCACCGGACTGCTGAACCCTGGCCTAAGATTTTCGTTAATCACCGGCCGCGGGCTTGCTAGACTCAAGGTTTCCGCCTGCGCCGCGCCATGGAACTGCGACTCTACAACAACCTGAACCGCCAGCTGGAGGTCTTCGAGCCCCAGGACCCGAACCGGGTGACGATGTACGTCTGCGGTCCCACCGTCTACAACTACGTGCACATCGGCAACGCCCGCCCGCCGGTGGTGTTCGGCGTGCTCGCGGGCCTGCTGCGCCGACGCTACGGCAAGCTCGTCTACGCCCGCAACATCACCGACGTGGACGACAAGATCAATAACGCCGCCCGCGAGCTGGGCGTGCCCATCGCCGAGATCACCGGCAAGTACGCCCAGGCCTACGCCGAGGACATGGGCCGGCTGGGCGTGGCCCCGCCCGACGTGACCCCGCACGCCACCGCGCACATCCCGCACATCATCGCCATGATCGAGCGGCTGATCGAGGCCGGCCACGCCTATGCGGCCGAGGGCCACGTACTGTTCTCGGTGCCCAGCTTCGCCGACTACGGCAAGCTCTCGCGCCGCGACCCGGAGGAAATGCTGGCCGGCGCCCGCGTGGAAGTGGCGCCGTACAAGAAGGACGCCGGCGACTTCGTGCTCTGGAAGCCCTCCAGCCCCGACCTGCCCGGCTGGCCCTCGCCCTGGGGCGTGGGCCGCCCTGGCTGGCACATCGAGTGCTCGGCCATGGCCGCGGCGCACCTGGGCGAAACCATCGACATCCACGGCGGTGGCGTCGACCTGCAGTTCCCGCACCACGAGAACGAGATCGCCCAGAGCACCTGCGCCCACGGCGGACGCACCTTCGCGCGCTTCTGGCTGCACAACGGCCTGCTGAATTTCGGCGGCGCCAAGATGTCCAAGTCCATCGGCAACGTGGCCCTGGTGCACGAGCTGCTCGAACAGCACCCGCCCGAGGCCCTGCGCTACGCCCTGCTCTCGGCCCACTACCGGCAGCCGCTGGAGTGGTCGGAAGGCCTGATCGAACAGTGCGTGCGCACGCTCGACCGGCTCTACGGCACCCTGCGCGACCTGGGCGACGTGCCGGTCATCGAGCCCATCGTGCCGGTGGCCATCGAAGCCGCGCTGTGCGACGACCTCAACACCCCGGCCGCCCTGGCCGAACTGGCGCGCATCGCCGGCGAGGCCCGCAAGGCCGAGTCGCCCATTGCCCGCGCCAGCCTGAAGGCCGAGTTGCTCGGCGGCGGCCTGCTGCTGGGCCTGCTGCAGCAGTCGCCGGCGGCCTGGTTCGGCCGCGGCGGCGACGAAGGCGACGACGCCCGCATCCAGGCCCTGGTGGACGAACGCAACGCCGCCAAGCAGGCGCGCGACTTCCTGCGCGCCGACGCCATCCGCAAGCAGCTGGCCGAGGAAGGCATCCTGCTCGAGGACACCGCGCAGGGCGTGCGCTGGAGGCGCGCCTGATGCGCCCCACCGAAGCCAGCGCCGCCGAGGCCCAGGCCGCCATCGCCGATGAATTCAGCTTCTTCGGCGACTGGTCCGAGCGCTACCAGTACCTGATCGACCTGGGCCGCAAGCTGCCGCCCTTCCCCGAGGAATGGAAGACCGAAGCCAACCGGCTGCACGGCTGCCAGTCCATGGTGTGGATCGTGGCGGAAGGCGACGCCGATTCGCTCGAGTTCCACGCCATCAGCGACTCCACCATCGTCTCGGGCCTGATCTACCTGGCGCTGCGCGTCTATTCGGGCCGCAGCGCCGCCGAGATCCTGGCCACCACGCCCGACTACATCGCGGCCATCGGCCTGGCCAAGCACCTTTCGCCCACGCGCAGCAACGGCCTGGCCTCGCTGCTGCAGTTCATCCAGGACACCGCGCGCCGGCACGCCCCGGCCTGAACCAAGGAACCGCCATGCCCCGTCTCCGCCTGCTCGCCAGCTGCCTGGCGCTTGCCCTCGCCGCCCCGGCGCTGGCTTCCCAGCCCCCGTCCCTGGCCCCGGCGCTGCAGGAGATGCCGGCCTCGACCCAGGTGCTGGCGCCGGTGATCGCGCGCTTCCGCGCCGACCTGGCCAGCCTCGAGCGGGTGCGCGACACCACCGCCGGCCCGCGCCGGCAGGCCGCGCTGTACCAGCTCTACCGCGACTGGCAGACGCGCCTGGGCGAACTGGACGTGGCCAGCCTGGGCCTCGAGGACCGCCTCGACGCCGCGCTGTTCCAGCGCGACCTGGCCTACCGCCTGTCCCAGCTCGACTTCCAGCGCCAGCGCTATGAGGAAGCCGCGCCGCTGCTGCCGCGCGTGGACACGCTGATCGCCCTGGCCGAAGCCCGGCGCGCGCTCGAATACCCCGAGGGCCGCGCCAGTGCCGACACCCTGCACCAAGCGCGCCAGGCCCTGGCGGAGCTGCAGGCCAAGCTGGAGAAGGACCCCAAGGCCCTGGGCAGCACGCCCATCGTGGCCTACCGCGCCGCGCGCCTGCTCGAGGGCGTGCGCGGCGACCTGAAGCAGTGGCAGGAATTCCACGCCGGCTACGACCCGGACTTCAGCTGGTGGACCCGCCAGCCTTACGAAGCGCTCGACAAGCAGATGGAGTCCTACGGCACCCTGCTGCGCGACAAGCTCGCCGGCGCCCAGGACCCGGAAACCATCATCGGCGACCCGATCGGTCGCGAGGCCCTGCTCGAGGGCCTGCACCACGAGCTGATCCCCTACACGCCCGAGCAGCTGATGGACCTGGCCGAGCGCGAGCTGGCGTGGTGCCAGCGCGAGCTGGCCAAGGCCGCCGCCGAAATGGGCGCCAAGGACTGGCACGAGGCGCTGGAGATCGTGAAGTCGCGCCACCCGGCGCCGGGCGAGCAGCCGAAACTGGTGGTGGAGCTGGCCGACGAGGCCATCAACTACCTCGTCGACAACGACCTGGTGAGCGTGCCCGAGCTGGCCAAGCGCGACTGGCGCATGACCATGCTCTCGCCCGAATACCAGCTGCAGGCGCCGTTTTTCCTGGGCGGCCAGGACGTGTGGGTGGCCTACCCCACCGACACCATGCCGCACGACAAGAAGCTGATGGCGCTGCGCGGCAACAACCGCCATTTCTCGCGCGCCGTGGTGCACCACGAGCTGATCCCGGGCCACCACCTGCAGTACTTCTACAACACCCGCTACCAGACCCACCGCGAGTTGTTCGACACGCCGTTCTGGGGCGAGGGCTGGGCCCTGTACTGGGAATTCCGCCTGTACGACCGCGGCTTCGCCAAGACGCCGGAAGACAGGATCGGCATGCTGTTCTGGCGCAGCCACCGCGCCGCCCGCATCCTGTTCTCGCTGGGTTTCCACCTGGGCAAGATGACCCCGGACCAGGCCGTGGACCTGCTGGTGGAGCGCGTCGGCCACGAGCGCGAGAACGCCCGCGCCGAAGTGCGCCGCAGCTTCGCCGGCGACTACGGCCCGCTCTACCAGATCGCCTACATGATCGGCGGGCTGCAGTTCCGCGCGCTGCACGAGGAGTTCGTCGTGTCGGGCAAGATGACCGAGCGCGACTTCCACGACACCATCCTCAAGGGCGGCCCCATGCCCGTGGCCGCCGTGCGCGCCCGCCTGCGCGGCGAAGTGCCCGCCGGCGAGCTCAAGGCCGACTGGAAGTTCTACGACTTCAAGTGACGCGGAAAAAACAAAGCCCCGGTTACCCGGGGCTTTGCTCGACTGCCTGAAACCCGGGCTTATTCGCCCATCTGCTTCTGGCGGTGTTCCCAGCGCTCCTGCGCGTCGATGGTGCGCTCGGCGGTGAGGCGGGCTTCGAGGCGCTCGAGGCCGATCTCTTCGCCGGTGTCCACACAGTAGCCGTAGCTGCCGTCCTCGATGCGCTTGAGCGTGCTGTCGATCTTGCTGATCAGCTTGCGGTAGCGGTCGCGGGTGCGCAGTTCCAGGCTGTTCTCGGACTCGCGGCTGGCGCGCTCGGCTTCGTCGCCGACGTCGCGCACTTCTTCCTTGAGGTTCTCGATGGTCTGCTTGGACTCCTCGACCAGGTCGTCCTTCCACTGCAGCAGGCGCTGGCGGAAGTACTCGAGCTGCATCGGGCCCATGTACTCCTCCTTCGGGCTCGGCTTGTAGCCGGCCGGGAGTTCCACGCGCTCGCGCGTCGGGGCGGGCTTGATGCGCTCCGGACGCGGCGCGGCCGGCTTGACGTAGCCGGCACGGACGCCCGTGCTGGTGCGCGTGGCCGGCGCGGCCTTCGCCGCCACCGGGGCGGCGGGCGCGGGCTTGGCGGGCGCAGCCGCCGGCTTGGCCTTGGCGGCGGCCGGGGCCGGCGCGGGCTTGGCCGCCGGCTTCGGGGCCACCTTGGCCGCGGGCTTCGGCGCCGGCTTCGGCGCGGCCTTGGCGGCCGGCTTGGCCGCGGGCTTGGCCTTGGCGACCGGCTTCGCGGCCGGCTTGGCCTTGGCCACGGCCTTCTTCACCGGCTTGGCGGCCGGCTTGGCCTTGGCAGCGGGCTTCGCGGCCTTCTTGGCCACGGGCTTCACAACCTTCTTGGCGACCTTCTTGGCGGGCTTGGCGGCCGGCTTGGCCTTGGCGGCCGGCTTCTTCACCGGCTTGGCGGCCTTGACGGGCTTCTTGGCGGCCGGCTTGGCGGCCTTCTTGGTGGTTTTCTTGGCGGCCACTAGGGCGATTCCTCTCTTTCCTTGAGGCTCGAAGGCGGCGTGTTATAGCCTAGTCCTCCACGAGCGGCAACCTTATGCCGGCAGCAGCCCCGGCGCAATCAGTGAAAAAACCCGTCATCCTGCTGCTGCGCGGCTACAAGCTGGCCATCAGCCCCCTGCTGGGCCAGCGCTGTCGCTTTTACCCCAGCTGCTCCAGCTACACCATGGAGGCCGTGGAGCGTTTCGGCGTGCTCCGCGGCGGCTGGCTGGGCGCGAAACGCATCGCCCGCTGCCACCCGCTCAACCCCGGCGGCGTGGACCCGGTGCCCGACACCTGGCCCGGCAAGGACACGCCATGAGCCTCCGCCCCTTCCGCCTCGCCTGGCTGCTGCTGGTCCTGTCCGGCGCGGGCCACGCCGCCACCGAACTGCCGGCGCGCATTTCCCAGGGCGACCTGGTGCTCGGCCGCACCAGCCCCGGCAGCCAAGTGGCCTACGGCGAGCGCAGCCTGCGCGTGGACGCCGAGGGCCGCTTCGTTTTCGGCGTGGGCCGCGACGAAACCGGCCCGCTGCGCCTCACCGTGCTGCACGCCGACGGCCGCATGGAAACGCTGGAAGCGCCGGTGCAGCCGCGCGAGTGGAAGATCGAGCGGGTGGACGGCGTGCCGCAGTCCACCGTCACGCCCTCGCCGGAAATCGCCGCGCGCATCGCCCGCGAGCAGGCCGAGGTGTCGGCGGCGCGCGAGCGCGACGACGCCCGCAGCGACTTCGCCGCCGGCTTCCGCTGGCCGGTCACCGGCCGCGTGAGCGGCGTGTACGGCAGCCAGCGCATCTACAACGGCGAGCCGCGTTCGCCGCATTCCGGCCTCGACGTGGCCGCCAAGGCCGGCACGCCGCTGCGCGCGCCGGCGCCGGGCGTGGTCACCTTCGCCAAACCCGACCTCTACCTCACCGGCGGCACCGTGCTGCTCGACCACGGCCACGGCGTGAGCTCGAACTTCCTGCACCTGAGCCGCATCGACGTGAAGGTGGGCGAACGCGTCGACCAGGGCCAGGTGATCGGCCTGGTGGGCGCCACCGGCCGCGCCACCGGCCCGCACATGCACTGGGGCATGAACTGGTTCGGCGTACGCGTGGACCCGCAGCCCCTGCTCGACCCCGCCGGCAACCGCTGAAGCGTGACTTCCGGCCTTGGTGGCCGGGGGCCCTTCTGCCAGTATCGAGGCCGGGGCAATCGACCCCGCCACCCGGGAGCTTCCCATGCGCCACCCCGCCTGGTTCGCGGCCTGCGCCGCGCTGCTCTCGCTCCCCGCCCTCGCGGTGCCGCCCGACGGCGGCCACGCCCTGCCGGTGGACGGCGCCATGGACCAGGTGTCCGAGGCCCAGGACCGGCGCATGGTGGAGAAAGTGGCCGCCAACATCGAACGCCTGCGCGCCGAGGGCCGCCTGCCCGAGGGCGTCGCGCCGAAGGTGGGCGGGCTGGCCTGGCCGCTGGGCCCGGTGCCGGGCGTCGGGGTGGACTGGCACGGCATCTCCGGCTTCGTCGACCTCAACCTGGCCTGGCCCAACCAGATCCGCGACTACACCTGCGGCACCCGCACCTACGACACCAGCGCCGGCTACAACCACCGCGGCACCGACTACTTCATCTGGCCCTTCCCCTGGCACCTGATGGACACGGCGCCGGTGGACATCCGGGCCGCCGCGCCGGGCACGCTGATCGAGAAGCAGGACGGCTACAACGACCGCTCCTGCAACTGGGACGGCCCCGACACCGCCAACTACGTGATCATCCTGCACGCCGACGGCACCATCGCGCGCTACCTCCACATGAAGCGCGGCTCGGTGACGCCGCTGCCCATCGGCACGCAGATCGCCGCCGGCCAGGTGATCGGCAAGGTCGGAAGTTCCGGCATTTCCACCGGTCCGCACCTGCATTTCGAGGTACGCGCCAGCAACAACGTCAATGCGCCCACCGTCGAGCCGCACCAGGGCGCCTGCAACGCCTCCAGCTCGACCTGGGCGCAGCAGCGCCCCTACCGCGACCCGGCCATCAACCGCATTTCCACCCACTCCGGCGCACCGGTGTTCCCGAACTGCCCGAACACGGTGGACCAGCCAAAGTTCAAGGACACCTTCCAGCCCGGCGACCCGGTCAGCTTCCTGGCCGCCTACCGCGACATCGGCCGCGGCATGCTCAGCGAATTCCGCGTGCTGCGCCCCGACGGCAGCGAGTTCGCCAGCTGGACCTTCGACATGGCCGAAGACCCCGGCGCGCCCGCGTACTACAACGGCGCCTACTGGTACTGGAACAACGCCCTGCCGGCCGACGCGCCGCACGGCCTGTGGACCTACGAGGCCCGCTTCCAGGGCAAGGTGGAGCGCCACGTGTTCCGGGTGGGCAGCGCGGTGAACGCCATCGCCGACACCCGCGGCCTGATGGGCGCGTGGTTCGAGCCGGCCACCAGCGGCCAGGGCATCGAAGTGCTGTGGATCAACGGGGAAACCCTGCTGGTGTTCTTCTACGGCCACCAGGACGACGGCAGCAATATGTTCCTGCTCGGCCAGCGCACCGGCCCCTTCGACTACGGGCAGCCGCTGGTGCTGGAGATGCGCGCCACCACCGGCGGGCGCTTCAACCAGTTCGACGCGGGCGCCATCCAGCGGCCCGTCTGGGGCAGCCTGACACTCACGTTCGAAAACTGCGACCGCGCGCTGGCCGAACTGGCCGGCGCCGACGGCAACAAGGTGATGGTGCTCGAGCGGCTGGGCCGCACCGAAGGGCTCGGCTGCGACTGAGCCCCGCCGCGGTCAGCGCGAGGCCAGGCCGTCGGGCAGCGCGGTGTAGCCGCCCGGCACGCCCTTGGTGGCCACGGCCACGGCGTCGTGCGGGTGCAGGCTTTCGTGGTGCGAGGCGCGCAGCCAGAAGTCGCTGATGCGCTCGTCGCGCTCCAGCGCGGCCTGCATGCGGCGGGCGGCGTCTTCGCAGAACATCAGGTTCTGGCCGTTGAGCAGGGCGAAGGCCTGCTCGTCCACGCGCTTCACCGCCGTCTGCACCGGCGTCTTGAGCGCCTGCTCGATGCGGTCGATGATTTCCACGATCGGGAAGTTCTGGAACGAGGGCACCAGCCGCAGCTTCACCTCGGCGTAGCTGCGCTGGCTGTGCGGCGTGGCGCGGATGCCCTGCTCGGTGCCCAGCCAGGCCAGCACGGCCTCGCGGTCGAGCGAGCCACCCTCGGCGAAATCGTTGGCGAACTGCTCCTGGATCAGCTGGCGCGCCAGCGCCGCCGAACACGGGCAGGTGCTGGAATAGGCCACCGTCAGGCCCAGCTCCAGCGCGAACTGGCCGCGGTCCATCACGCCGGTGATCGACACCGGGTAGGTCTTCCAGCCGCTGTTGTCGCTGGCCAGCGCCGGGCGGCGCACCAGGTGCTCGAAGCGCAGGCTGACCATGGCGCGGTCGGACAGGTCGGCGTGCGATTCCAGGAAGTCCTTGAGCAGGCGGCGCACGGCGCCCGGCGTGGCCGGCTCGTTCGACAGCGCCTTGTCCACGTGCAGGTACAGGCGCGACATGTGGATGCCGCGCACGTCCGGGCGCTTGAGGTTGACGAAGGCGTTGACGCGGGCACCGGCGGTGCTGGTGCGGCCGTCGTCGCCCACCAGGCTCACGGGCATCTCGATTTCGCCCATGCCCACCCAGTCCAGCACGCCCGCATGGGCCGGCTGGGCTTCCTTGGCCACGTCGGGCAGCACGCGGGCGGTGTTGTCGAGATTGCTGGGGGCCATGGCGGCTCTCCTGGAAAAGACGATCGTCAAGCTAGATGGGGCGCGATGCAGGTTACGTCAATGTGGCCGGGGCGCCGGCGCCGTGCGACGCAACGTTGCGTCTCAGGCCCGCCGGGCGAGCCGCCAGGCCCTCAGCAGCGTGGCCACGGGGCCGGGCGGGTCGAAGCCGCGGCCCCTGGCCAGCCTGGCCAGGCGCGCGCGGTCGAAGCCGCTGCGCAGGCGCCGGAACAGGCTGTCGTGGGCGCGCGCCTCGGGCAGTTCGGCGGCCAGCGCGGCGGCCCAGTCGCGCAGCAGCGGCTCGCCCTGCCCCGCGGCCACCTGGGCGGCGGTGAGGCCGTGGCGGGCCAGCAGGTTCATCGGCAGCAGGGCCTGGTCGTCGGCGGCCAGGCCGGCGGGCAGGCGCTGCAGCAGCAGGTGCACGGCCAGGGCGCGGGCGTCGTGTTCGCCGGCGCGGGCGCCGAACACCGCGGCTTCGACATCGGCCAGCGCCGAGGCCAGCGGTATCACCTGGGCCAGCGCCTGGGTGGCGTCGGCGGGGCGCTGCTCGTCCACCACCTGGCGCATCAGGGCCTGGCCCAGGCGCGGCCAGTCGGCGTCGGCGCCCAGCAGCGGCGCGGTCACCGGGTGGCGGCTGCGGCCGGCGTGCAGGTTGGCCAGCTCCTCGCTCCACCACTGGCTCTTCACCGCGGAAACGCGCACGTCGCTGAGCTCGAAGCCCGCCTCGCGCAGTTCATGCACCAGCGCGCCCCAGGCGCGGAAGCGCGGGCGCTCCTGCTCCGGGCAGAAGACCTCGGCCTGGGCCATTTCCGGTTCGCGCCGGTGCCACTTGGCCACGAAGTGGGCGATGGCCTCGTCGTTCGCGCTCATGGCAGCAGGGCCAGCACGTCGGTGGCGCGGGCGGCGAGGTGGTCGGCCTGCCAGCGGTGCGGGTCGTCGCCGTCCTCGCGGTAACCCCACAGCGCGGCCACGCTGGGCATGCCGGCGGCGCGGGCGGCCTGCACGTCGCGCAGGTCGTCGCCGACGTAGAGCGCATTCGCGGCGTCGATGCCCAGCTGGGCGCAGGCGTGGTGCAGCGGCGCCGGGTCGGGCTTGCGCACGGGCAGCGTGTCGCCGCCCACCAGCACGGCGCAGCGCTGGCGCCAGCCGAAACCTTCCACCACGCCGCGGGCCAGGCCCTCGGGTTTGTTGGTGACGATGCCCCAGCGGATGCCGCGCGCGTCCAGCGCCGCCAGCAGTTCGCCGACGCCGTCGAACAGCAGGCTCTCCACCGCCAGCGCCTCGCCGTAATAACGCAGGAACACCGGCAGCAGCGGTTCGCGCTCGGCCTCGGACAGGTCGGGGAAGGACACGGCCAGCATGGCGCGACCGCCCTTGGAAACCACCTGGCGCAGGCGCTCGTAGGCCACCGGCGGGCGGCCGTGGTCGGCGAGCACGCGGTTCGCGGCGCGCGCCAGGTCCGGCGCGCTGTCCACCAGGGTGCCGTCGAGGTCGAACAGCACCACGCCGGGCGCGTCGGCCATCAGGCTTTCACCGCGCAGGCGAGGTAGTTCACCGCGGTCGGGCCGCCCACCCAGGCCTTGCGGCGCAGCGGGTCGTAGGCCAGGCCGCTCACGTCGTCCAGGCGCAGGCCGGCCGCGCGCAGCCAGGCCGCCAGTTCGGACGGGCGGATGAACTGCTTGTAGTCGTGCGTGCCCTTGGGCAGCAGGCGCGCCACGTATTCGGCGCCGACGATGGCCACCGCGAACGCCGCCGGCGTGCGGTTGAGCGTGGACAGGAACAGCTTGCCGCCCGGCTTGAGCAGGATGGCGCAGGCCTGCAGCACGGCGCCCGGGTCGGGCACGTGCTCGAGCATTTCCATGCAGGTGATGGCGTCGAAGCTGCCGGGCATTTCCTGCGCCAGCGCTTCCACCGACTGCAGGCGGTAGTCGACCTGGCGGCCGGATTCGAGCAGGTGCAGGCGGGCCACGTCGATGAGTTCGGGCGCGAGGTCGAGCGCGGTGACCCGGGCGCCCTCGCCCGCCAGCGCTTCGCTCAGCAGGCCTCCGCCGCAGCCCACGTCTAGCACGCGGGCGCCGGCCAGCACGGCGCGGTCGCGCACGTAGCCCAGGCGCGCCGGGTTGAGCTCGTGCAGCGGGCGCTGCGGGCCCTGCGGGTCCCACCAGCGGCTGGCGAGCGCGCCGAACTTGTCGAGCTCGGCCTGGCTGGCGTTGGCGTGCGTGGCGTTCATGCGCCTCCCTTCAGGCCGGCGATGCGTTCGCGCCAGCGGCGGGCCTTGGCGCGGATGGCGTCGGTGTCGATGTCGAGCAACTGGCCGCCGGAAACGCGCGACTTACCCGCCACCCACACGTCGGCCACCTGGTGGCGGCCGGTGGCGTAGACGAGCTGCGAGACCACGTGGTGCAGCGGCTGGGTTTCCAGCGGCGAGAGATCGACGCACACCAGGTCGGCCAGCTTGCCGGCTTCGATCGAGCCCACCTGCTCGCCCAGGCCCATGGCGCGGGCGCTGCCGAGCGTGGCGGCGCGCAGCGCGCTGGCGGCGTCGAGCGCCGAGGCGTCGCCCGAGACGCCCTTGGCCAGCAGGGCGGCGGTGCGCATTTCGCCGAACATGTCGAGGTCGTTGTTGCTGGCGCAGCCGTCGGTGCCGATGGCCAGGTTCACGCCGGCCTGCTGCAGCTTCGCCGTGGGGCAGAAGCCCGAGGCCAGCTTGAGGTTCGATTCCGGGCAGTGCACCACCGACACGCCGCGGGCCGCGCACAGGGCGATCTCGGCGTCGGTGAGGTCGGTCATGTGCACCGCCATCAGGCGGTCGTTGACCAGGCCCAGGCGGTCCAGGCGCGCCAGCTGGCGCATGCCGTGGGCCTTCATGGCCTCGGCGTTCTCGTGCGCGGTTTCGTGGATGTGGCAGTGCACGACCAGGTCGAGCTGGTCGGCCAGCATGCGCACGCGCTCGAAGCCGGCGTCGTTCACCGTGTAGGGCGCGTGCGGCACGAAGCACAGCGACACCAGCGGGTCGCGGCGCCAGTTGTCGTGCACTTCCAGCGCCTTGTCGAAGTATTCGTCCTGGGTGCGGGCCCAGGCGGTCGGGAAATCAATGACCGGCAGGCCCACCAGGGCGCGGAAGCCCAGGCGCGAATAGGTGCTGGCCTGCACGTCCGGGAAGAAGTAGTTCTCGGCGCAGGCGGTGGTGCCGCCGCGCAGCATCTCGGCCACGGCCAGCTCGATGCCGTCGGCGACGAACTCCGGGCCGATCACCTGGCCCTCGACCGGCCAGATGTGTTCCTGCAGCCAGGTCATCAGCGGCAGGTCGTCCGCCATGCCGCGCATCAGCGTCATGGGGTTGTGGCAGTGGCTGTTGACCAGGCCGGGGATGAGCACCGACTCCGGCCGGCCCACCACCTCGGCGGCGGCGAACCGGGCCCGCGCCTCGGCCCGCGGCAGCACGGCCAGGATGCGGCCGCCGCCGATGGCGACGGCGTGGTCTTCCAGCACCACGCCGTGCGGCTCGACCGGGACGACCCAGCCGGCTTCGATCAGGAGGTCGCAGGCCTGCGGCGCGGCGCTCGTGGTCATCCGGTCACTTCACCCGGGAGACGTACTCGCCGGAGCGGGTGTCCACCTTGATGACTTCGTCCTGGTTCACGAACAGCGGCACGCGCACCACCGCGCCGGTCTCGAGCTTGGCCGGCTTGCCGCCGCCGCCCGAGGTGTCGCCGCGCAGGCCCGGGTCGGTCTCGACGATCTTGAGCTCGACGAAGTTCGGCGCCTGCACCGCGATCGGGGTGCCGTTCCAGAGCGTCACCACGCAGGCTTCCTCGCCCTTGAGCCAGTTCTTGGTCTCGCCGATGCCGGCGGCGTCGGCCTGCACCTGCTCGAAGGTCTCGGGCTGCATGAAGTGCCAGTACTCGCCGTCGGAGTAGAGGAAGTTCATGTCGGTGTCGACGACGTCGGCGGCCTCGAGGCTGTCGGTGGCCTTCATGGTCAGCTCGACCGTGCGGCCCGACTTGATGAAGCGGTAGCGCACGCGGGTGAAGGCCTGGCCCTTGCCCGGCTTCACGTACTCGGTGTCGGTGATCACGCACGGCTCGTTGTTGACGATGATCTTCATGCCGTTCTTGACGTCGTTCATGCCATAGCTGGCCATGCGTATCTCCTGGGTCGGGCTGGCCGCCGCGGTGGGCGGGACGGCTACAATGGGTGATCTTTCCGGGCGCCCAGGCGGGCCCCGTCCAAGCCCGACATGATAACCGGCCCAGCCCCGTCCCTGCAGCAGAGCCCGACCACCCCCGCCCGCTGGCAGCAGCTGTGGCGCGACGCCGTGCGTGACCCGGCCGAGCTGCTGGCGCTGGTGGGCCTGCCCGGGCTTGCCGCGCGGGTTTCGGCCGGTGCCGCCGCGCAGTTCCCGCTGCGGGTGCCGCGCGGTTTCGTGGCGCGCATGCGCCGGGGCGACCCGCACGACCCGCTGCTGCGCCAGGTGCTGCCACTCGACGACGAAGACC
The DNA here is from genome assembly GCF_041913985.1 of Arenimonas sp. Taxonomy (GTDB): domain Bacteria; phylum Pseudomonadota; class Gammaproteobacteria; order Xanthomonadales; family Xanthomonadaceae; genus Arenimonas. The sequence continues at coordinate 89,168 of NZ_JAYSEG010000002.1, read as the reverse complement.
AGCCGGCCCCCGGTTATGGCCTCGACGCCGTCGGCGACCTGGCCGCCAGCGGCGGCACCGGCGTGATCCACAAGTACCGCGGCCGGGTGCTGCTGGTGGCCACGGGCAGCTGCGCCGTGCACTGCCGCTACTGCTTCCGCCGCCACTACCCCTACGCCGAGCAGACCGCCGCGGCCGGGCAGTGGCGCGAGGCCCTGGACTACCTGGCCGCCGACACCGGCGTGTCGGAAGTGCTGCTGTCGGGCGGCGACCCGCTGTCGCTGGCCACGCCCAAGCTGGCCGAGTTCACCCGTGCCCTGGCCGGCCTGCCGCACGTGCGCCGGCTGCGCCTGCACACCCGCCTGCCCATCGTGCTGCCCGAGCGGGTGGACGCCGAGCTGCTGGCCTGGCTGTCGGCCCTGCCGCAGCAGGTGGTGGTGGTGGTGCACGCCAACCACGCCAACGAGATCGACGCCCCCGTGGCCGCGTCCCTGGCCCGCCTGCGCGGGGCCGGCGCCCACCTGCTCAACCAGGCCGTGCTGCTGCGGGGTGTCAACGATTCGGTGCCGGCCCTGGCCGACCTCTCGGAGGCCCTGTTCGCCGCCGGCACCCTGCCCTACTACCTGCACCAGCTCGACCGGGTGGCCGGCGCGGCCCATTTCGAGGTGCCCGACGACGAGGCCCGGGCCCTGCACGGCGAGCTGGCCGCGCGGCTGCCGGGCTACCTGGTGCCGCGCCTGGTCCGGGAAGTGGCCGGCGCCCCGTCGAAAACGCCGCTTTGAGCCCCGCCCCGGATGTTGCCCCCGCCGACATTCTGGTATTGTCTCAATCCCCCCGCGCAAGCCATTGATGCATAAGGAGTGACCCCCGGATGGCACAGCAGGACGCCGTGATCCGCCTGCTCCTGGTCGAAGACCGCCTGGAGGACGCTGAACAACTCATCAGCCATCTCCGCAACGGCGGCATGGCCGTGCGCCCGCAGCGCCCGGAATCCGAGGACGAACTGGTGCAGCTGCTGGCCAGCCAGAGCATCGACATGGTGCTGGCCGCGTTCGAGGCGAAGTACCTGCCGCTGGCCACCGTGGTCGAGCGCGTCAACGCCACCGGCAAGGACATCCCGGTGATCGCCTCGGTCACCACGCTCGACGAGAAGACCGCGCTGGCCGCCCTGGCCGCCGGCACCCGCGACGTCGCCATCCGCCACCGCGCCGAGCACGTGCAGGCCGTGGTGCGCTCCGAATTCTCCGCCCTCACCGCCCGCCGCGGCCTGCGCCACCTCGAGGCCTCGCTGCGCGAAACCGAGCGCCGCTGCGACGCGCTCATCGCCTCCTCGCGCGACCCGATCGCCTACGTGCACGAGGGCATGCACATCCGCGCCAACGACGCCTACCTGGAGATGTTCGGCTTCGAGGGCTTCGACGAGATCGAGGGCCTCTCGGTGCTCGACCTGATCGCGCCCCAGCACGCCGACGGCTTCAAGCAGCTGCTCAAGAAGCTGGGCAAGGGCGAGGCCCCGCCCAAGCAGCTCGAGATCCAGGCCCAGCGCACCGACGGCAGCACCTTCGACGCGGTCATGGAATTCACCCAGGCCACCTACGAGGGCGAGAGCTGCCTGCAGATCGTGTTCCGCCAGCAGGTGGTGGACGCCGACATGGTCAAGGAGCTCGACACGCTGCGCCAGCGCGACCAGCTCACCGGCATGTACAACCGCCAGTACTTCATGGGCGAACTCGAGGCCGCGGTGATGCGCGCCACCGAGGGCAAGGACAAGCAGGCGCTGCTGCTGGTCGAACCGGACCACTACGAGAACCTGCTGGCCGAGATCGGCCTGGCCGCCGCCGACGACCTGATCAAGGGCTTCGCGCAGCGCCTGCAGGGCGCGCTCGACGCCGACACCGTGGCCGCCCGCATGAGCGACCACGGCTTCGCGGTGCTGTGCCTGGCGCACGACCACAAGCAGAGCCAGGCCCAGGCCGAACGCCTGCGCGAAGCCTTCAAGGACCACATCCTGGAAATCGGCGAGCGCTCGGTGAACCTCAGCGTCAGCGTCGGCGGCGTGCAGATCGGCGAGAAGATCGCCTCGGTCACCCAGGTGATGGCCAAGTCCAGCCAGTGCCTGGCCTCCTGCGAGGGCATGGGCGGCAACCGCATCGAGATCTTCGACCCGGCGGCGCGCGACCGCGCCGAGGAAGAGCGCATCCAGGCCTGGGTGGCGCGCATCCGCGAGGCCCTGGCCGGCGACCAGTTCGTGCTGCACTACCAGCCGATCATCAGCCTCACCGGCGCCGAGGAAGAGAACTACGACGTCTACCTGCGCATGAAGGGCCCGGGCGGCGAGATCATCCCGCCGGTGACCTACCTGGCCATCGCCGAGGAGCACGGCCTGCTCGACGACATCGACCGCTGGGTCATCGCCCACGCCGTCGGCGTCATCGCCGAGCGCGCCAAGGCCGGCAAGCACACCAACCTGTTCGTGAAGATCACCCCGGCTTCGCTGGTCGAGGGCGGCCTGGAGAACCACATCGCCGAGCAGCTCAAGGCGCACGGCGTGCCGGGCGACCGGCTGGTGCTGCAGATCCCGGAATCGAAGGTGTTCACCCACCTCAAGGCGCTGCAGTCGTTCCAGAAGGCCGTCTCGGCCCTGGGCTGCCGGGTGGCGCTGGAGCAGTTCGGCACGGGCCTGAACTCCTTCCAGATGCTCACCCACTTCGAGCCGGCCATCCTCAAGATCGACCGCAGCTTCATCATGGAACTGGGCAAGAACCCGGACGTGCAGAAGCAGGTGCGCGGCATCGTCGAGAAGGCCCACGAGGCCGGCAAGCTGGCCCTGGCCGAATTCGTCTCCGACGCCGGCACCATGAGCGTGCTGTTCGGCATGGGCGTGGACTTCGTCGAAGGCAACTTCCTGGCCGCCGCCGGCCCGCAGATGAACTACGACTTCGGCTGATCCGGGCTTCGGGTGGCATTGGTTTTTTGCCACGGATGACACGGATAAGAGCCGATAAACACGGATAAGGCAAAAGCGATTGGGTGAAAAAGCAATGGCCCGGAGGCGTGAGCCCCGGGCCATTCTTTTGCCTCTTGAACCGATTCCGCTCGATCCGTGTTTATCGGCTCTTATCCGTGTCATCCGTGTTCAAAACAAAAGCTCACATCGAAGCGGGCATGTCGCGCAGGGCCTGGATGCGCTCGGCGAGCGGCGGGTGGGTCATGAAGAGTTTCTTGAGGCCGAAGCCCACGGCGCCGGAGATGCCGAAGGCGCGCACTTCGTTGGGCAGGGTGCTCTGGCCGTAGGTCTGGGCCAGGCGCTGCAGCGCCGCGATCATCTTCTCGCGGCCGGCCAGGCGGGCGCCGCCGGCGTCGGCGCGGAACTCGCGCCAGCGGCTGAACCACATGGCCACCACCGAAGCCAGCACGCCGAACACCAGGTCGAGCACCAGCACGATCAGGAAGTAGAACGGGCCGGTGCCGCCGTCGCGGTTGCCGCTGAGCGCGGCGTCCACCGCGCGGCCGACCACGCGCGCCAGGAAGATCACGAAGGTGTTGAGCACGCCCTGGATGAGCGCCATGGTCACCATGTCGCCATTGGCGACGTGGCTGACTTCATGCGCCAGCACCGCCTCGGCCTCGTCGCGCGACATGCTGCGCAGCAGGCCGGTGGACACCGCCACCAGCGCGTTGTTGCGGCTGGGGCCGGTGGCGAAGGCATTGATCTCAGGCGCGTCGTAGATGCCCACCTCGGGCATGGCGATGCCGGCCGCCTCGGCCTGGCGGCGCACGGTGTTCACCAGCCAGGCCTCGCCTTCGTTGCGCGGCTGGGTGATCAGGTGCATGCCGGTGCTGCGCTTGGCCATCCACTTGGAGATGGCCAGCGAGATGAAGGCGCCGCCGAAGCCGAACACCGCCGCGAACAGCAGCAGGGCGCCGTTGTTGCCGAGGGTGACGCCGAAGACGTTCTGCAGGACGCTCATGACCAGGCCGAGCAGCACCAGGACGGCCAGGTTGGTGGCTAGGAAGAGGGCGACGCGCTTGAACATGGTTTTCCCTTGCGGTTGGCTGGGGCGGAAAGTCCGCCGTTCTGGGGTTAAATGTACGCAGTGACGGTTAAATTCAAGTCGTGATGGACCCAAGCCCGACCTACCGCGGCCGTTTCGCGCCCTCGCCCACCGGCCCCCTGCACTTCGGGTCGCTGGTGGCCGCGCTGGGCAGCTGGCTGTTCGCCCGGCACCACGGCGGTGAATGGCTGGTCCGCATCGAAGACCTCGACCCGCCCCGTGAAGTCCCCGGCGCGGCCCGCGCGCAGCTGGCCACCCTGGCCGCCTTCGGCCTGGAGGCCGACCAGCCGCCGGTGTTCCAGAGCGAACGTGGCGCGCTTTATGCCGACGCGCTCGACGGCCTGCTGGCGCGCGGCGAGGCCTTCGAGTGCCGCTGCAGCCGCAGTGAACTCGAAGCCGCGGGCGGCATCCACCGCGCCTGCGTCGGCCGCGGCGCCGGGCGCACGCCGGCCATCCGCCTGCGCGTGCCCGACGAAACCCTGGGCTTCGAGGACCGCATCCAGGGCCACTTCGAACAGGCGCTGGCGCGCGAAGTGGGCGACTTCGTGCTTCGCCGCGCCGACGGCTTCTGGGCCTACCAGCTGGCGGTGGTGGTGGACGACGGCGCGCAGGGCCTCACCGACGTGGTGCGCGGCGCCGACCTGCTCGACTCCACGCCGCGGCAGATCCTGCTGCAGCGGCGGCTGGGCCTGCCCACGCCGGGTTACGCGCACCTGCCGCTGGTGCTCGACGCCGAGGGCCGCAAGCTCGGCAAGTCGCTGGCCGCGCTGCCGGTGGACCCCGCCGACCCGGGCCCGGCCCTGGCCGCCGCCTGGCGCTTCCTGGGCCAGGACGCGGCGCGCTGGCCCGCCGCCCTGCCGGCGGCGAAGGCGCTGGAGCGCGCCCTGCCGGCCTTCGAGCCCGCGCGCATTCCGCGGCGCGCGGCGCCGCCGGGCGTGGCCTCCGTCACGAAGCCGTGAAGGCGGCGTGCGCGCTGGCTTGCATGGCACGTCCCCATGCGGGATGCTCGGAAACTCGCCTGCCGTCGCGAACTTCCGGTGCCCTGCATGTCGCACGTCCGCATCATCAAGAAGTACCCCAACCGCCGCCTGTACGACACCGAGATATCCAGTTACGTGACGCTGGAGGACGTGCGGCAGCTGATCGTGGACAAGGAAGACTTCGTGGTGCGCGACGCCCGCAGCGGCAACGACATCACCCGCGGCGTGCTGATGCAGATCATCGCCGAGCACGAGGAGCACGGGCAGCCGATCTTCACCACCGAACTGCTCACCCAGGTGATCCGCTTCCGCGGCGATTCCCTGCAGGGCCACCTGGGCAGCTTCCTCGAGCGCAGCCTGCAGTTCTTCCTCGAGCAGCAGCAGAACGTGCGCGGCCAGATCGGCCAGCTGGTGGGCCAGGCGCCGTGGTCACTGCTCAACCAGCTCGCCGAACGCAACCTCGAACTCTGGCGTTCCTTCCAGCAGGGCCTGGGCGGCGGCACCGGCGCCACGCCGCCGCGCAAGCCGGCCCGCCCCGCCGCCAAGCCGCGCACGCGCTGAAATGGCCACGCCCCCGCGCATCGCCCTGGTCACCGGGGGCGCCGGTGGCATCGGCGCGGAAACCTGCCGCCAGCTCGCCCGCGCCGGCCACCGCGTGCTGGCCGCCGACCTGCCGCTGTCGCCGGAGCGCCACACGCGCTTCGAGGCGGACATGGCCGGGCACGACGTGGTGTTCCTGCCCATGGACGTCACCGACGAGGCCGGCTGCGCCGCCGCCATCGCCAGCGCCCGCGCCAGCCACGGCGAGGTGGACGTGCTGGTGAATGCCGCCGGCATCACCCGCGACGCCACGCTGCGCAACATGAGCCGCGAGCAGTGGGACCAGGTGATGACGGTGAACCTCGACAGCGCCTTCGTGCTCTGCAAGCTGCTGGCCGAGGGCATGGCCGCGCGCGGCTTCGGCCGCATCGTCAACATTTCCTCGGTGAACGGCCAGACCGGCCAGTTCGGGCAGACCAACTACGCCGCCGCCAAGGCCGGCCTGCACGGTTTCACCATGGCGCTGGCGCGCGAACTGGCGCGCAAGGGCGTCACCGTGAACACGGTGAGCCCCGGTTACATCCGCACGCCGATGACCGACGCCATGCCCGAGGCCGTGCGCGAGCAGGTGCTGGCCATGGTGCCGGCGGGCCGTATCGGCGAACCGGCCGACGTGGCGCGGGCGGTGGTGTTCCTGTGCGGCGACGACGCCGGCTACCTCACCGGCGTGAACCTGCCGGTCAACGGCGGCCTGTTCATCAGCTTCTGACGCGGGTCAGAGTTCGCGCACCACGCGGAAACCCACGCGCGCATTGGTGGTTTCGGCCGGTGCCGACTGCCGGTAGGCCGAACGCGCACGCTCGAGCGAACTGGCCCAGGACGCGCCGCGCAGTACCCGCTCGTCGCAGCCCGGGTTGACCCAGGCGCTGCCGTCGCGCGGCGCGCGGCGGTAGCTGTCGTGCCAGCAGTCGAGCACCCATTCCGACACATTGCCGACCAGGTCGAAGGTGCCGAAGGCCTCGGCCGGATAGGTGCGCACCGGCGCCGGGCCCCAGTGGCCGTCGGCATAGGCGGGGATGGCATTGGCCCATTTGCGCTTGAGCCGCGACTCGTCGCCGTCGCCGGTGAGGTTGCCGACCACGCGGCTGGGCACGCCTTCGCCCCAGGGGTAGGCCTCGGTGCGGCCGGCGCGCAGTGCGTATTCGAACTCGGCTTCGCTCGGCAGACGGTAACGCTGGCCGGTCTGCGCGGACAGCCAGGCGGCGTAGGCCTCGGCGTCCTCGAAGGCCACGTGCACCACCGGCAGCTCCGGCTGGGCGGGGCTGCCAGCGTAGTCGCGGCGCCAGTCCACGCGGCCGTGCTCGCCCATCACGCCGCCCTTCTCGTCGTACACGGTGGAGCGGCCGCGCCGGGTGGCGACGCTGCGGTAGCCGCTGGCTTCGACGAAGGCGCGGAACTCGGCCACGGTGGTTTCGTTGCGGGCGATGGCGAAGCCGCGCGCGAAGCTGATTTCGTGGCGCGGGCCTTCGTTGTCGAAGCGGCCCGGCTCCTCCTCGGGCGAACCCATTTCGAAGGCGCCGTGCGCCAGCACCACCATCTCCGGCGCCTCGCCGCCGATGGCCAGCGGCTCGCGGAACACCTGCCCCGGGCGGAAGCGACCGTAGTGCCGCGCCATGGTGATGCGTTCGCCCAGCGCGTCCAGGCCCTGGGCCTGCAGCGACACCTGCTCGGCTTCGGCCAGCCGGCGCGCGGCGAGTTCGAGGTCCAGCGCGTCCACGGCCGCATGGCCCTGGGCCAGCAGCTGTTCGGTGCGCGACTGGCGCAGTTCGACGATGCGCGCGGCCATGTCCTGCAGCGCGCTCGAGTCGGGCACGATGCGCGCGGCTTCGGCCTGCAGGCGCTCGGAGCCGGCGTAGTCGCCTTCCTGCGCCGCCTGCAGCGCGCGGTTGAGGTGCGCGGCCTGCAGCCGGGCCAGGCCGTCGCGGGCCGGCGCGTAGTCGGGGAACGCCGCCAGCGCCTCGCGGTACGCCACCACGGCGCCGCCACCCTCGGGCTTGAAGATGCGGTTGGCGGCGGCGCGGGCTTCGGCCAGGCGCACGCTTTCCTGCGCACGCCGGGCCGCGGCGATGGCCTCGCGGTAGGCGGCCAGGCCCGGGTGCTGGGGCTGGGCGCGGGTGCAGACGCGCTCGTAGCGCTCGGCGTCGGCGAAGCGCGCTTCGGCCAGGGCGGCGCGGCCGCGGCCCTGAAGCTCGGCCAGGATGCGTTCGACGCCCGCGAGCGCGGTGGCTTCCGTGGCGTCGGTGGCGAGCACGCCCAGGTAGCGCTCGAGCGCGCCGGGCGCGGGGGCCTCGGCTTCGGCGGCACCTTCGACCGCGGCGGCATCGATGGGCGCCGGCACCGGCTCGGCCAGCAACCGGCCTGCGGCTTCGTCGGCGGCGGCGGCCTTGAGCGCCTGGCGGATGCGGTTCGCGGGCACCGGGGTGATCTCCGGCGTCCAGGCCGGCACCACGGCCTCTTCGGCCAGCGGCGCCAGCACCACCTCTGCCTCGAGTTCGGCCGGGTCCACGGGCGCGGGCGCCCCGGCAGGCGCGGCGGCATCGGGATCGGGGGACGCGCCGCAGCCCGCCAGCAGCAGGGCGGCCAACAGCCCGACCGGGAGGATTCGCTCAAGCGTGGTCATCGTCGTGGAACGGCGGCGCCCCTGGCGTCGGATCGGTCTGGCGAGCCGAACTTAGGCTAAGGTGCCGGCTCCTGGCAACCGCAGCGAACCCCGTGCACCACTGGATCTCCTCCCCGCAAGCCCTTTCCGAAACCCTCGCCCGCTGGGCCGGCCAGCCCCTGGTGGCGCTGGATACCGAATTCATCCGCGAACGCACCTACTACCCGCAGCTGGCCCTGGTGCAACTGGCCGTCCCCGGCGAAATCCTCCTGGTGGACCCGCTGGTACCGGGCATGGCCGAAGCCCTGCGCCCGCTGCTGCTCGACCCGGCGGTGACCAAGCTCATGCACAGCGCCAGCGAAGACCTGCAGGCCCTGCAGCGCGGCTGCCAGGCCCTGCCTTCGCCGCTGTTCGACACCCAGGTGGCCGCCGCCATGTGCGGGCTGGGCGCCGGCCTGGGCTACCAGAAGCTGGTGGAACAGGTCATCGGCGTGCAGCTGGCCAAGGGCGAAACCCGCTCGGACTGGCTGCGCCGCCCGCTCAGCGACTCCCAGCGTGAATACGCCGCCGACGACGTGCGCCACCTGCACGCCGTGCACGCCTTCCTGGACAAGGAACTGGCCGAACGCGGCCGCCACGCCTGGCTGCGCGCCGACGCCGAACGCGCCCTGCGCAACGCCGCCCAGGACGGCGACGACCCCTACCCGCACCTGGGCGTGCGCAGCGCGCAGGGCCTGGACGCCGACGGCCAGGTGCGCCTGTGCCGCATGCTGCGCTGGCGCGAGGGCGAAGCGCGCCGCGCCGACAAACCCAAGAGCTGGATCCTCGACAACGAACTGGCCGTGGCGCTGGCCCGCCGCCCGCCGGCGGACTTCCGCGAATTCGGCGCCGTGCTCGACCGCCATCCGAAGGCCCCGCGCAAGTCGCGCGGCGAGCTCTGGGAAACCCTGTCGGCCCCGGTGACTGCCGCCGACCGCGACATACCGATGGTCAGCGGCGACGCCGTCGACAAGCAGCGTCTGAAGGCCCTGCAGCAGGCCGTGGCCGCCGTGGCCGAGGCCCAGGGCCTGCCCGAAGGCCTGCTCTGCGCCCGCCGCCACCTCGAGGCCCTGCTCGAGGGCCGCGGCTGGCCCGAGGCCCTGGAAGGCTGGCGCCGCGAGCTGCTGGAACCGCGCCTGGCGCCGATTTTGTCCGGCCGCTAGCCATCGCCGGAACATGCCTCTATAATTTCCCGACCTTCCGTGGGGGGGTAGCTCAGCTGGGAGAGCGCGTCGTTCGCAATGACGAGGTCGTGGGTTCGATCCCCATCCTCTCCACCACGATTCCGAAAGGGCCGGGCCGCAAGCCCGGCCCTTTCTTTTTCACCGGACCCACGTGACCCGCACTGCCACCGCCTTCTCCCCCGCCTCGGTCGGCAACATCGGCGTCGGCTTCGACCTGCTGGGCCACAGCGTGGCCGGCCCCGGCGACCGGGCCACGGTGCGCCGGGTGGACGCCCCGGGCGTGCGCATCACCGCCATCCGCGGCGTCACCACCGACCTGCCGTTCGAAGCCGCGCGCAACACCGCCGGCGCCGCCCTGCTCTCGCTCGCGGCCGCGCTCGGCCTGCGCCACGGCTTCGAAGTGGAACTCGACAAGGGCATCGCGCTCGGCTCCGGCATGGGCGGCTCCGCCGCTTCCTGCGTGGCGGCGCTGGTGGCCGCGAACGCCCTGCTCGATGCGCCGCTGCCGCGCGAGGCGCTCTACCCGCACGCGCTCACCGGCGAATCGCTGGCCAGCGGCGCCCGCACCGGCGACAACGTCGGGCCCATGCTGCTCGGCGGCCTGGTGATGGCCACGCCCGACCGCCTGGTGCGGCTGCAGGTGCCCGCGGCCTGGCACTGCGCGCTGGTGCACCCGCATTTCGTGCTCGAAACCCTGGTCGCGCGCGCCGTGCTGGCGCCGCCCTACCCGTTGGGCACGGTGGTCGAGCAGGGCGCCAACCTGGCGCAGGTGCTGCTGGGCTGCGAGCGCGGCGACGAGGGCCTGGTCCGCGCCGGCCTGCGCGACGTGCTGGTCGAACCCCGGCGCGCGCCGCTGGTGCCCGGCTTCGCCGCGGTGAAGCAGGCGGCGCTGGACGCCGGCGCGATGGGCGCCAGCCTCTCCGGCGCCGGCCCCAGCGTGTTCGCCTGGTGCACGGACGCCGCCACCGCGCGGCGCGCGGCCGAGGCGATGCAGCAGGCCTTCGCCGGCGCCGGCCTCGAGAGCGACGCCCATGTTTCGCCGGTGGCCGGCCCCGCGGCCTCGCTGGTGGACCCGGACTGAGCGCACTACTGGGGGCCACCGGGGGTTTCTGCGATAATCCGCGCGCCCTGGCCCCGTAGCTCAGCTGGATAGAGCGTCCCCCTCCTAAGGGGAAGGTCGTACGTTCGAATCGTATCGGGGCCGCCAATTCCCCGGCCGCAGCGCGGCCGCACCTTTCCGGAGCACGCAATGACCCACGCAGTCCTCACCGCCCTTGGCTTGACCGGCCAGGAATCCGGCACCTACCTCGGCCATGGCGAGTGGTCGGCCACCCGCGACGCGGGCGTGATCGAGCCGGTCAACCCGAGCAACGGCGAGGTGCTGGGCAAGGTCTATGCGTCCTCGCAGGCCGACTACGACCTGATCCTCGAACGCGCCCAGGCCGCCTTCAAGGTCTGGCGCACCACCCCGGCGCCCAAGCGCGGCGAAGCCATCCGCCTGTGCGCGGAAGCCCTGCGCAGGCACAAGGACGCGCTGGGTTCGCTGGTGGCGCTGGAAATGGGCAAGTCCAAGCCGGAAGGCGACGGCGAAGTGCAGGAGATGATCGACATCGGCGAATTCGCCGTCGGCCTCTCGCGCCAGCTCTACGGCCTGACCATGCACTCCGAGCGCCCGGGCCACCGCATGTACGAGCAGTACCACCCGCTGGGCATCGTCGGCATCATCTCGGCCTTCAACTTCCCGGTGGCGGTGTGGGCCTGGAACAGCTTCGTGGCCGGCGTCTGCGGCGACGTGTGCATCTGGAAGCCCTCGCCCAAGACCCCGCTGTCGGCCATCGCCTCGATGAAGATCTGCAACGAGGCCCTGCGCGCCGGCGGCTTCCCGGACATCTTCTTCCTGTTCAACGACGCCGGCAGCGACCTGGCCGCGCACTTCGTCGACGACAAGCGCATCCCGCTGATCAGCTTCACCGGCTCCACCCGCGTGGGCCGCCACGTCGGCGAGCGCGTCGCGCGCCGCATGGGCCGTTCGCTGCTCGAGCTGGGCGGCAACAACGCGATCATCGTCGACCCGTCCGCGGACCTGAAGCTGGCCATCCCGGCCATCGCCTTCGGCGCCGTCGGCACCGCCGGCCAGCGCTGCACCACCACCCGCCGCCTGTTCGTGCACGAGTCCATCTACGCCGACGTGCTGGCCAAGCTGGTCGCGGCCTACAAGCAGGTGGAGAAGAAGATCGGCGACCCGACCGACCCGGCCAACCTGATGGGCCCGCTCAACAGCGCCGACGCCGTGGACGCCTACCTCGACGCCATCGCCAAGGCCAAGGCCAGCGGCGGCAAGGTGGAAACCGGCGGCGCGCGCATCGACCGCCCGGGCAACTTCGTGCTGCCCACCATCGTCACCGGCCTGAAGAACAGCGACGAGATCGTCCAGCACGAGACCTTCGCGCCGATCCTGTACGTCATGCCGTACTCGGACCTCGAGGACGCCATCGCCATGCAGAACGACGTGCCGCAGGGCCTGTCGTCGGCGATCTTCACGCAGAACCTCAAGGCGGCCGAGGCCTTCCTGGCCGCGTCGGGCTCCGACTGCGGCATCGCCAACGTCAACATCGGCACCTCGGGCGCCGAGATCGGCGGCGCCTTCGGCGGCGAGAAGGAAACCGGCGGTGGCCGTGAATCCGGTTCCGACGCGTGGAAGGTCTACATGCGCCGCCAGACCAACACCATCAACTACTCCGACGCGCTGCCGCTGGCCCAGGGCATCAAGTTCGACCTCTGAGGCAGACCATGAACACGACTCCCCGGCAGACCAGCGCCCTCGCGATCACCAGCCTGGTCACCGGCATCCTCGGCTGGACCTTCCTGCCGCTGCTGGGCAGCCTGCTCGCCATCATCACCGGCCACATGGCCCGCGCCGAGATCCGGCGCGCGGCCGGCCAGATGGACGGCGACGGGCTGGCCATCACCGGCTTGGTGCTGGGCTGGGCAACGGTCGTGGTCACGGCGCTGACGATCCTGGCGTTCATCCTCTTCTTCGGGGGGCTGGCGGCGCTGCTGGCCCTGCTGGGCGCCAGCGGCAACCTCTGACCGGCGGGTGCGCATGTACTCGCTGGCCAAGCCTTTCCTCTTCCACCTCGACGCCGAGCGGGCCCACGACGTGGGCCTGCGCGGCATCGAGGCGGCCTATCGCCTGGGCATGAACCCGCTGCTGGCGGGCAAGCCCAAGCCGCTGCCCACCAAGGCCTTCGGCCTGGTGTTCCCGAACCCGGTGGGCTGCGCCGCCGGCCTGGACAAGAACGGCGCCCACGTGGACGCGCTGCTGGCCCTGGGCTTCGGCTTCGTCGAAGTGGGCACGGTCACGCCGCGGCCGCAGGAGGGCAACCCGAAGCCGCGCATGTTCCGCTTGCCCGAGCACAACGCGGTGATCAACCGCCTGGGCTTCAACAACGGCGGCGTGGACGCGCTGGTGCGCAACGTCTCCCGCGCGCGCCGCAAGGGCGGCCTGCTGGGCATCAACATCGGCAAGAACAAGGACACCCACAACGAGGACGCGGCCGAGGACTACCTGTACTGCCTCGAGCGGGTCTACCCGCTGGCCGACTACGTCACCGTCAACATTTCCTCGCCCAACACCGCCGGCCTGCGCGAGCTGCAGGAAGAGCAGCAGTTGCGGCGCCTGGTGGGCGAACTGCGCGAAGCGCAGGAGCGCCTGGGCGCGCAGCACGGCAAGCGCGTGCCGATGCTGGTGAAGATCGCCCCCGACCTCTCCGACGACGACGTGGACGCCTGCGCCCGCGTGCTGTCCGACCTGAAGGTGGACGGCGTGATCGCCACCAACACCACCCTCGACCGCCTGCCGGTGGAAGGCCACAGGCTGGCCAGCGAAGCCGGCGGGCTGTCGGGCGCGCCGCTTTACGGCAAGTCCACCGCGGTGCTGCGCCGCCTGCGCGGCCGCCTCGACGACGGCATCCCGGTGATCGGCGTGGGCGGCATCCTCAGCGGCGCCGACGCGGCCGGCAAGATCACCGCCGGCGCGCTGATGGTGCAGTTCTACACCGGCCTGGTGTACCGCGGCCCCGAGCTGATCGGCGAATGCGTGGACGCCATCCGCCGGCGCCGCGAGGGCGTGGCGTGAGCGGCTACCAGCTGGCCGAGAACGTTTCGCTGGCCGGCCGCAACACCTTCCGCGTCCCCGCCCGCGCCGCGATGATGGCCGACGTGTCGCGCGCCGACGCGCTGGCGGAACTGTTCGAATTCGCCATGCTGCGCGACGGCCCGGTGCTGGTGCTGGGCGAAGGCAGCAACCTGCTCTTCGCCGGCGATTTCCCCGGCGTGGCCATCTGCCTGACCATGGCCGGCGTGCGCATCGTGCGCGACGACGGCGACACCGCCCTGGTGCGCGCCGAAGCCGGCATGAACTGGAACGACCTGGTGGCCTGGACCCTGGCCCGCGGCCTGTGCGGCCTGGAGAACATGGCGCTCATCCCGGGCACTGTCGGCGCCGCGCCAATCCAGAACATCGGCGCCTACGGCGTCGAGGTGGGCGAGTTCATTGAAACGGTCGAGGCCTTCCAGCGCGACACCGGCCAGATCAAGCGCCTGGCCGCCGCCGACTGCGGCTTCGGCTACCGCGACAGCCTGTTCAAGCGCGAGGCCGACCGCTGGGTGGTCACCGCGGTCGAACTGCGCCTGCCGCGCCAGCGCGAGCTGCGGCTAGACTACGCCGGCGTGCGCGAGGAGCTCGCCGCCATGGGCATGGCCACGCCGCGCGCCGTGCACGTGGCCGAGGCCATCAGCCGCCTGCGCACGCGCAAGCTGCCCAACCCCGCCCTGCTCGGCAACGCCGGCAGCTTCTTCAAGAACCCGGTGGTCGACGCCGCCACCGCCGAAGCCCTGCAGGTCGCGCACCCCGGCCTGCCCGCCTTTCCCGGCGGCGACGGCAAGCGCAAGCTCTCCGCCGCCTGGATGATCGAGGCCTGCGGCTGGAAGGGCTTCCGCGAAGGCGACGCCGGCATCGCCGCCCAGCACGCGCTGGTGCTGGTGAACCACGGCCACGCCACCGGCGAACAGCTGCTGGGCCTGGCCCGGCGCGTGGCCGCCTCGGTGCGCGAACGCTTCGGCGTGGCGCTGGAGCCCGAGCCGCGCATCATCGGCGCCCGGTTCGACGACGCGGCGTGAACCCCGCCCGCGACCGCCCCGTGGACGTGCCGCGCGCGGTGGCGCTGATGGTCGCCGGCACCGCGCTGTTCGGCCTGATGGCGGTTTGCATCCGGCTGGCGTCGGCCCAGCTGCACGCCTTCGAGATCGCCTTCTTCCGCAACTTCTTCGGCCTGGTGTTCATCCTGCCGATGCTGTTCCGGCACGGGCCCGGCATCCTGCGCACCAACAAGCTCGGCTTCTACGCCGGCCGCTGCGCCATCGGCATGGTGTCGATGCTGGCGGGCTTCTGGGCCATCGTTCACCTGCCGCTGGCGCAGGCGATCGCGCTGTCGTACTCGAGCCCGCTGTTCGTCACCATCGCCGCCGTGATCTTCCTGGGCGAGGTGGTGCGCGCGCGCCGCTGGACCGCGGTGATCGTCGGCTTCCTGGGCGTGCTGGTGATCGTGCGCCCCGGCTCCGACGCCTTCACCGCCGGCAGCCTGGTGGCGGTGCTGGCGGCCGTGGCCAGCGCCAGCGCCGCCATCAGCATCAAGTTCCTCTCGCGCACCGAGCACCCCGACGCCATCGTGCTCTGGACCACGATGATCTGGGTGCCGATGTCGCTGCTGCCGGCCGTGCTGGTGTGGGAGACGCCGGTGGGCATCACCTGGCTCTGGATCGTGCTGGCCGGTTTCCTCGGCACCACGGCGCACATGCTCTGGACCCGCGCGCTGCGCCTGGGCGAAGCCTCGATGCTCACGCCCATCAGCTTCCTGCAGGTGCTGGTGGTGGCGGTGTTCGGTTGGTTCCTGTTCGGCGAGGTGCTCGACCGCTGGACCGTGCTGGGCGCGGCCATCATCTTCGGCTCGAACGTCTACATCGCACGGCGCGAGGCGCGGCTGGCGCGGCAGGCGGTGACCGACCCCGAGATCAACCCCGAGACGCCCTCGCCGCGCTGAGGCTCAGGGCAACGGCTCTTCTTCCAGCGACTCGCGCAGCCGGTCGGCGACGCGGCGGGCCGGCGGGTCCAGGCTTTCCGGCGCGGCGTCGAGCAGCGGCCTGACCTGCGCGGCGAACAGCGCGTCGGCCTCGGCGCGTTCGCCGAGCACCCGCAGCGCGCGCACCACCGGCAGTGCACCGGCGGCCACTTCCGGGTGACCCTCGCCCCAGGTGGCCTGGCGGGCCGCCAGCGCCGCGCGGTAGGCCGCCAGCGCGGCACGGGCGTCGCCGGCGTCCAGGTAGAGGTCGCCCTCGGTGTCGAGCAAGTGGTGCACCTGCGGATTGCGTTCGCCCAGCACCCCGACCACGTCGGCCTTCACTTCGCGCAGGTAGCGCAGGGCCTCGTCGTCGCGGCCGGCACGGCGCAGGGTGCCGGCGTGGTTGGCCTTCACGAACAGCGTGTCGGGGTGCGTGGGGCCGAGCAGGCGGGTGCGGCCGGCGATGACCTCCTCCTCAAGCGCCAACGCCTCCTCGTAGCGCTCCAGCCGCGCCAGCAGCGCCGACACGTTCAGGCGCGAACGCAGCGCGTCGGCCGAACCGGCGCCCAGCACGCGCTCGCGCGCCTCCTGCACCTCGCGGGCGATGGCCAGCGCCGCCTCCACCTCGCCCTGGTCGCTGAGCATGTTCGACAGGTTGCTGCGCTGGTTGAGCGAGTATGGGTGCTCGCGCCCGAGCTTGCGCTCCTGGATGTCCACGAGCTGGCGCTGCAATTCCAGCGCGCCTTCGACGTCGCCGCCCATCACCCGCAGGATGGCCAGGTTGCTCATCGAGGCCAGCGTGTCCTCGTGTTCGGGGCCCAGTTGCGCGGCGCGCTTCGCATAAAGCCCTTCCAGCGCCTCGCGGGCCTTGGCCTGCTCGCCGGTGCGGGCGTAGCTGATGGCGAGGTTGTTGAGCAGCCCCTGCACCTTCGGGTCGTCTTCGCCGCGGGCGGCCAGGGCGCGCGCGTGCAGCGCCTCCTGCAGGTCGCGGGCACGCGGCCGGTCGCCCAGCGAGGAAATCAGCTCGCTCTGCTTGAGCTCGATGGCCAGCCGCAGGTCGCCCACCGGGTCGAGTCCGGCGCTGCGGGCCAGCAGGTCTTCCACCAGCGCCATCGCCTCCTTGGCCTTGCCGCCGGCGTGCATGGCGTTGGCCTGCTTGAGGCGGGCGTCGAGCGTGTCGGGGTGGTCGGGCCCGAGGCTGGCCTCGCGGTCGTCGGCGACGCGGGTGAAGCCGGCTTCGGCCTCGGCCACCAGCGCCATCGCCAGGTACACGTCGGCCACCGACTCGCGCAGGCCCGCGGCCAGCGCCGGCTGCCCGGCGAATTCGCGCTCGATGGCATCCTCGGCGCCGGCCAGCACGTACTGGCCCAGCAGGGTGCGCGCCAGGTCGGTCGGGCTGGCCTGGGCCAGCACCGCGTCCAGGGCGGGCAGCTGGCCCGGCGCCGATTTTTCGATCTGCGCGCGCAGGCCGGTGGACAGGCCCACGCCCATGGCCTCCACGTCCACGCCCTCGAGCATGGACTGCTGGAAGGCCACCACGCGCTCGAGCTCGGCGCTGCGCTGTTCGGCCAGCGCGCGCTGCTGCCGCGCCTGCTGCAGGCCGTAGAGCGACAGCGCCAGACCCGCCAGCACCGCCAGCGACACCGCCGCGGCGGCGACCAGCGCCACGCGGTGCCGGCGCAGGTACTTGCCCAGCACGTAGCGCCGGCCGGCGGGCACGGCGGCCAGCGGCTGGTCGTCGAGGAAACGCTGCAGCTCCTGCGCCAGCTCGGCGGCCGAACTGTAGCGCTCGGCGCGGTCGCGGCGCATGGCCTTGAGCACCACCCAGTCGAGCTCGGTGCGCAGCACGCGGCGCAGGCGCGGCGCGCTCAGGCCCAACTGCCCGGCGCGGGCGACGGCATTGCCCGGCGCCAGCACGAGGATCTGTTCCGACGGCGGCGGCACCGTGGTGCTGGCGGTGCGCGGCGCATCGGCGGTGGCCGTGCCCACGCCCGGCCGGCGGCCGGCCAGCAGTTCGTACAGCAGCACGCCCAGCGAATAGACGTCGGAGCGGGTATCCACCTCGATGCCGTCCAGGCCGGCCTGCTCGGGGCTCATGTAGTCGGGCGTGCCGGCGCGCTCGAGTTCGCCGGCCCGTTCGCCCGCGGCCAGCGAGCGGCTGGCGGCGGTGGCGATGCCGAAGTCGATGATCTTGGGCAGCGGCCGGCCGTCCACCACCGACACCAGGATGTTGCCGGGCTTGAGGTCGCGGTGGATCACGCCCTTCTGGTGGGCGTGCTGCACGCCCTCGCAGACGCGGATGAACAGCTCCAGGCGCTCGCGCAGCGGCAGCGACTGCTGCTCGCAGAAGCTGGTGAGCGGGCTGCCCTCGATGAACTCCATCGCGAAGAACGGGAAGCCTTCCGGCGTGGCGCCCGCGTCGTACACCTGGGCGATGGCCGGGTGCTTCATCTGCGCCAGCAACTGGCGCTCGACCTCGAAATAGGCCAGGTGGCGGGCATCGAGCCGGCGCGCGTGCAGCAGCTTCAGCGCCACCGTGCGGCGCACCGGTTCGAGCTGCTCGGCCCGGTAGACCTCGCCCATGCCGCCGCGGCCCAGCAGGGCCTCGATGCGGTAGCGGCCCAGGCGGGCGCCGGGCGCCAGCGCGGCGCCTTCCGGCGCCGGCGCGGGGCCGGCGGCGGAGCGCGTCGGCAGCCCTTCCGTCGGTGCGAGATCGTCCTCGTTGTGGCCCGCCATGCGTTCCCCTCCAGGCTCCCGCGGATGTTAACGCAAGCCCGCGCGAGGGCCGGCAATCCGGCTAAACTCGCCCTGTCCTCTGCCGTCCCCCGAGCCGCATGAGCACGAACGACCAGGAACCGATCACCACCCAGCTGACGATGCTCAGCGGCGGCCCGCGCCGCAGCGGCCCGCGTTCGGCCTGCGTGGTGGTGATCCACGGCGAGGGCCTGGGCAAGCGCGCCGACCTCGAGGACCGCCCGATCATCGTCGGCCGCTCGCAGGAGGCCGACCTGCACATCCCGCACAAGTCGGTCTCGCGCCAGCACTGCCAGATCTGGCGCGACGGCGACGCCTACCGCATCCGCGACCTCGAGGCCACCAACCGCACCCGCGTGAACGACCTGCCGGTCACCGAAACCCTGCTGGCCGACGGCGACCACATCACGCTGGGCGAATCGATCCTCAAGTTCATCAGCCACTCCAGCGTGGAGGCCCGCTACCACGAGGAGGTCTACCAACTGGCCACCCACGACGCGCTCACCGAGGTCTACAACCGCCGGCACTTCGTCGAGCTGGTGGACAAGGAAATCGCCCGCGCCACCCGCCACGGCCGGCCGCTGGTGATGTGCATCATCGACGTGGACCTGTTCAAGCCGGTGAACGACAAGTACGGCCACATCGCCGGCGACGGCGTGCTGCGGCAGATGGCGGCCATCCTGCGCGGCTTCGTGCGCGGCGAGGACGTGGCCGCGCGCATCGGCGGCGAGGAGTTCGCGGTGATGCTGCCCGAGGCCAGCCTCGACGACGCCCGCGCCTTCGCCGAGCGCCTGCGCGAGGCCGTGGCCGCGGCCACCTTCGTGCTGGGCGGCGAGCCGCAGCGGATCACCATCAGCATCGGCATCGCCAGCCTGGCGCCGGGGCGCGGCGACCGCAGCGCGCTGATGAAGGCGGCTGATGCCGCCCTCTACCGGGCCAAGGACGAAGGCCGCAACCGCGTCTGCGTCGAGGCCTGAGGCCGGCTCAGCCGGCGTCGCGGGCGGCGTAGCGGCGCGCGACGTATTCGTCGATCACGCCCAGGAACTCGTCGGCGATGCCCTCGCCGCGCAGCGTCATGGCCTTCTCGCCGTCGATGAAGACCGGGGCCGAGGGCGCCTCGCCGGTGCCCGGCAGGGAAATGCCGATGTCGGCGTGGCGCGATTCGCCGGGGCCGTTGACCACGCAGCCCATCACCGCAAGCGACAGGTTCTCGACGCCCGGGTACCTGAGCTTCCACACCGGCATCTGGCCGCGCACGTGCTCCTGCACCTTCTGGGCCAGCACCTGGAAGAATTCGCTGGTGGTGCGGCCGCAGCCCGGGCAGGCGGTGACCAGCGGCGTGAACGCGCGCAGGCCCATGGTCTGCAGCAGTTCCTGCGCCACGATCACTTCCTGGGTGCGGGACGCGCCCGGCTCCGGCGTGAGCGAGATGCGGATGGTGTCGCCGATGCCTTCCTGCATCAGCACCGCCAGCGCCGCCGCCGAGGCGACGATGCCCTTGCTGCCCATGCCGGCCTCGGTGAGGCCCAGGTGCAGGGCGAAGTCCGAACGCGCGGCCAGGTCGCGGTACACGGCGATCAGCTCCTGCACGCCGCTGACCTTGGCCGAGAGCACGATGCGTTCGCGCGGCAGGCCGATTTCCACGGCGCGTTCGGCCGACTCCAGCGCCGACACCACCAGCGCCTCGCGCAGCACGCGGGAGGCGTCCCAGGGCTCGGCGCGGGCGGCGTTTTCATCCATAAGGCGCGCGGCCAGGGCCTGGTCGAGCGAGCCCCAGTTCACGCCGATGCGCACCGGCTTGCCGAATTCGATGGCCTTCTCGACGATGGCCGCGAACTGGGTGTCGCGCTTCTTGCCGAAGCCGACGTTGCCCGGGTTGATGCGGTACTTCGCCAACGCCTCGGCGCAGGCCGGCTCGGCCGCCAGCAGGCGGTCGCCGTTGTAGTGGAAGTCGCCGACGATCGGCACCGGCACGTTCATCATGTCGAGCTTGTCGCGGATGCGCGGCACCGCGGCGGCGGATTCGGGGTTGTTCACCGTCACCCGCACCAGTTCGGAGCCGGCGCGCCAGAGCTCGGCCACCTGCTTCACGGTGGCGGCGACGTCGGCGGTGTCGGTGTTGGTCATCGACTGCACCACCACCGGCGCGCCGCCGCCGATGCGCACCTTGCCCACGTCGACGCCGCGGGTGCCGCGCCGGGGCATGGCCTTGGCCTCGCTCATGCCGCCTCCCCCGTCGTTTCAGCGCGGCGTTCGCCCAGCAGCACGTAGTCGCCGGCGTTGAGCAGCACCTCCACGTCCTCGAGCAGGTCGGGGCCGCGGGCGCCGACTTCCGGGATGTAGCTGGAGGCGTCGTGGATCACTTCCACCCGGCTGCCGGCGTCGATGGCCGCGCCGCAGACGAAGCAGCGGCCGCCGGCGCCGTCGATGGGGAAGACTTCCACCGCGCGGTGCACCTGGCGGCTGCCGCCGTCGGCGCTGACCACGCGCAGGGCCACCGCGCTGGAGCGGCGCGAAATGAGCTCCACGCCCGCCGACAGGCTGCCGTCGGGTTCGTAGCGCAGCCAGCGCATCACGCCCACCATCCAGGCCAGCTCCTCGCCCTGCTCGCCGAAGCCCAGGCCCACCAGCTCGCCGACGCGGGCGCGGGCCTGTTCGGCGCTGTCCCAGGCCATGCGGTAGCCGCCCAGGCTCTGGTCGAGCACTTTCGCGGTGAAGCGCGGCACGCGGGTCATGGCGGCGGCGCCCTGGGTCCAGGCCGCGCCGGCGATCACGTGCACCGTGCCCTGCGCGGACTGCCGCATGAAGGTGTCGAAATCGCGCTGGCCGGCCAACAGGTAATGCAGGCCGCTCAGGCCCAGCACGGTGTCGAGCGAATGCCCGGCGGGCAGGCGCACCAGGCCGCGCGCGGCCATCTGGCCGAAGGCGCGGCGCAGGCGGATCAGCAGGTCGTTGCCGACGCGCACGCCCAGGCCGGCGGCCGGCGACAGTTCGGCCTGGCCGTCGCGCACGCGGCCGAGCGCGCGCTCGACGTCGTCGCTGAAGGCGCGCAGGTCGAGCCAGCGCGAATGCGATTCGTCGCTGGCGCCCGGGCCGCGGTCGGCGTCCTCGGGCACCACGGGCGCGATGCCCTCGGGCTGGCGGTCGAGCAGCGCGCAGCGCGCCGCGTAGCCGCGGGTGAGCGGCCACATCGTGTCCTGCTCGGCCTGGGCGAAGGCATAGGGGTTCACCGAGGCCATCAGCAGGGTCTGCACGTAGATGGTCTGCACGTCCTGGGTGGCGCCGGCGGCCTTGTCCTCGCAGCCCTTGCGCTCGAGCTTGAGCGCGGTGGCGAACCGGTGCAGGCGGTGCAGGCCCTGCCAGGCGCCCACGGGCGCCGGGCGGTACACGCGCCAGGCCAGCGCCAGCGCGCGCGAATGGTGGAAGGCCGAACGCACCAGCGCCTGCAGCACCGCTCCGCCGCGCAGGAAGGGCACTGCGCCGGCCGGTGCGCACAGTTCGCAGGCCGCCTGCCGGTAGCCCACCGCCAGGTGCATGTGCAGGGTTTCGGCCACCGTGGCCGCGCGCGCCTTGTCCGGCGGCAGCGGCAGCGGACTGCCGGCGAACTGGCGTTCGAGCAGGGTGATGGCCTCGAGCGTGGCGCCGCGCAGCTCTTCCAGCGCAGCCAGGCGCTGCCCGCCCTCGAGCTTCTGGCCCAGCAGGCCGGCCAGCGCGCGGGAAATCTCCTGCTCGGCCGCCTGCGGATTGGCGCGCGGCAGCGCGGCCACCCAGGCCTTCACCTTCTTCGGGTCGGCCGGGAAAGGCGCGGCGCCGCCGGTGGCGGGCGGCAGGTCCTGGCACAGGCGGCGGTAGCTATCGCTCATTCGGGGTCCTCGCGAGGGGCACAGTTTAGACCGGGGCGCGGCCCCGCCCCACCCCCGCCAACGGGGCAAGGTATCCTGTCGGGCCGTCCCCGGCCTGATCCATGTCCACCCTAGCCCGCGAACGCCAGGTCCTGCGCCCGTCCCAGCTCAATGCGCTGGCGCGCGACCTGCTGGAAGGCAGCTTCCCGCAGGTCTGGGTCGAGGGCGAGATCAGCAATTTCTCCCGGCCAGCCTCGGGCCACGCCTATTTCACGCTCAAGGACGACCGCGCCCAGGTGCGCTGCGCCCTGTTCCGCGCCAACGCCCAGCGCCTGCGCTTCGCCCCGCGCGACGGCCTGCAGGTGCTGGCCCGCGGCCGGCTGACGCTCTACGAGGCGCGCGGCGACTACCAACTGGTGCTCGACCACATGGAAGAGGCCGGCGAAGGCGCGCTGCGCCGGGCTTTCGAGGAGCTCAAGGCCCGGCTCGCGGCCGAGGGCCTGTTCGACACCGCCCGCAAGCGCCCCCTGCCCGCCTTCCCGCGCCGGCTGGGCGTGATCACCTCACCCCGCGGCGCCGCCGTGCGCGACGTGCTGAGCGTGCTGGGCCGGCGCTTCCCGCTGCTCGAGGCCGAAGTGCTGCCGGTACCCGTGCAGGGCGACGGCGCGGCCGCGCAGATCCTCGACATGCTCCGCCGCGCCGGCGCCAGCGGCCGCTACGACCTGCTGCTGCTCACCCGCGGCGGCGGCTCGCTGGAAGACCTGTGGGCCTTCAACGACGAGGCGCTGGCGCGCGCCATCGCCGCCTCGCCGGTGCCGGTGGTGGCCGCCATCGGCCACGAGGTGGACGTGAGCCTGGCCGACTTCGCCGCCGACCTGCGCGCGCCCACGCCCTCGGCCGCGGCCGAGCTGCTGGCACCCGACGGCGCCGCCCTGCAGGCGCGCCTGCGCCGGGCCCGGCAGCAGTTGTCCGCGCTGGCGGCCCGCCGCCAGGCCGCCGCCGCCCAGCGCGCCGACCAGGCCTTCCTGAAACTGCAGGCGCTGCGCCCGCAGTTGCGCCTCGAACGGGGCCGCAGCCGCCTGGCCGAACTGCGCCGGCGGCTGGAGCAGGCGCAACAGGCCCCGCTGGCGCGCCGCGCCGAGCGCCTGGCGCGCCTGCTGCGCCGGCTCGACCAGGCCCACCCGCGCCGCCGCCTGCAGGAACAGCACCACCGCCTGGCGCTGCTGCAGCGCAGCCTGGCCGCCCTGCCCGCCCGGCTGCTGGAACCGCGCCGCCTGCACCTGCGCGGGCTGGCGCGCGCGCTGGAAAGCGTGAGCCCGCTGGCCACGCTGGGCCGCGGTTACGCCATCGTGCAGCGGGAAGACGGCCGGGTCGTGCGCAGCCCGGCCGACGCCGCGCCGGGCGAGCGCGTCACCGCGCGCCTGGCCGACGGCCAGTTGCGGTTGCGGGTGGAGCCGGACGCCGGCTAGTCGGCGTCCAGGATCGCCGGCGCGCGCCCCAGGGCCACCGGCCCGGCGAACTCCACGCCCTCGGCGCGGCCGTGCTTGGCGCGGTACATCGCCTCGTCGGCCTTGCGCAGCAACCCTTCGGATTCATCGCCGTCCTCCGGGAAGCGGGCGATGCCGATGCTCGCGCCCACCACCACCCAGTGGCCCTCGATGGGCACCGGCCGGCTGATGGCCGCCTGCACGCGCATGGCCACGGCGCGCAGCCAGTCCTCGCTGGTGCTGGCGTCGGTGCCCACGATCACCAGGAATTCGTCGCCGCCCATGCGCGCCACCACGTCGCCGGGGCGCACCGATTCGCTCAGGCGCTTGCCGATCTCGGCGAGAAGGCGGTCACCGGCGGCATGGCCGTAGGTGTCGTTCACCGGCTTGAAGCCGTCGAGGTCAAAGGACAGCAGCGCGAAGCCGCCGTCGCCGCGCCGGCCGCGGGCGATGCGCCGTGCCAGCTGCTGCAGCGCCCAGCGGCGGTTCGGCAGGTTGGTCAGCGAATCCATGCCGGCCAGCCGGCGGATCTGCTGGCGGTCGTGCAGGATGCGCGCCGTGGCCAGCGCCGCCAGCAGGCTCAGGCCGGCGCGGAACGGGAACCCCGGCGTGCTCCACCACGGGCGGGCGTCCCAGCCCTCCTTGGGCACGGCCGAAATGAGCCAGCTGCCGCCGGGCAGGAAGGCCGGCACGCGGACGGCCTTCGACTCGCGCGGCAGGCGGGGGCCGCGCACGATGTCGCCGCCGGGGCCGGAAGCGTCGCGGCCGACGATGCTCAGCACCAGCTCCTTTTCCAGGGCGCGGATGCCGGCGTTGCGCAGCATCAGGTCGTAGTCGAGCGCCAGGCTGACGGCGCCCCAGAGCCGCGGCACGCCGTCGCGGTCCACCCAGCGCGGCATGCGCACCGCCAGCGCGCGGTCGCCCTGGCGCATTTCGAAGGGCCCGGCCAGCACCGGTCCGTCCTGGCTGATGGCACGCAGCATGGCTGCCTTCTGGATCGGGTCGTTGAGCAGGTCCAGGCCCAGCGCGGCCTCGTTACCCTCGCTCGGGTGCACGGCGCTGATGACGAAACCCGGCGCCAGGCTGAAATTGAGGATCTGTGGCTGGCCCCGGCTCAACTCCTCGGCGAGCAGCGCGAATTCTTCCCGCGACAGGCCCTCGTGGCGCACCACCTGCACCGCCAGACCACTCACCAGGCCGACACTGCGGTAGATCTCGGTCTCGAGCCGGGCGCGGAAATCCGACAGGTCGCGCTGCACTTCGGCCTGGCGCTCGCTGAAGTAGCGCTCGCGCTCGAGCTGGGCGGCATTGATGCTGAAATACAGGCCCGCCAGCAGCACCGCCAGGCCGATGAGCAGGTGCCGGCCGGGCCTCAGCCAGCCGCCGGCAGGGTCGGCGGATTCGGCGCCGAGCGGTTCGTCATTGGCACGGCGGGAGGCCATGGGCGGCAATGTACAACGCCGGCCCGCCGCCCGCCCGGGCGGCTTCTCGGGCGGCGTGAAAGCCCGTACGCTGGCGTTCATGCAGGCGGAGCCCACCGACGAGGAACTGATGCTGGCCTACGGGGCCGGCGACGTCACCGCCTTCCAGCTGCTCTACGCCCGGCACCGCGCGCCGCTGTTCCGGCACCTGCAGCGCCAGGTGCGCGACGCCGCACTGGCCGAGGAGTTCTTCCAGGACACCTGGCAGCGCGTCATCTCCGCGCGCGGCCGCTACCGCCCCGAGGCGAAGTTCGCCACCTGGCTCTACCAGATCGCCAGCAACCGGGTCACCGACTACTGGCGCGCGAAATCGCACCGCCCCGACCCGCCGGCGAACGCCGACGAGATCACCGAGCGCCAGCCGGACCACGACACCCCGGAGCGGCGCCTGTCGGCCTTCGAGGAGCGCCGCCGCCTGCAGCTGGCGCTGGAGGAGCTGCCGCCCGAACAGCGCGAGGCGGTGCTGCTGCGGCTCGAGCAGGAGCTGAGCCTCGAGGAAATCGGGGAAATCACCGGCGTGGGCCGCGAAACGGTGAAGTCGCGCCTGCGCTACGCCATGGACAAGCTGCGCGCGAGGCTGCGGCCATGAGCCACCGACCCCCGCGCGGCCACCGGCACGTTGACACCGGCGCCACCCCAACCCGGAGCCACGCCATGCGCCATCTCGTCCTCAGCACCCTTTCCGTCGCCCTGCTCGCCGCCTGCGCGCACAAGGTCGCCGAAGAACCCGCCGAACAGTCCGCCGACGCCGCGCTCGAGAGCATCGAAGTCACCGGCAGCCGCGTTGGCGCGCAGGATGCGCGGCGCCTGCGGCACGCCGAGGCGCCCGCGCCCGCGATGGTCGTGGGCATGCCGGCGCCGCTGCCACCCCCGCCGCCGGCCTACGCGGAACCCAACACCGAGAACTACGCCGCCTTCGACGACAACCGCGTCGTGCGCACCGCCGAACAGCCGGTGTCCACCTTCTCCATCGACGTCGACACCGGCAGCTACAGCAACGTGCGCCGCATGCTGGCGCGCGGCCAGCTGCCGCCCAAGGACGCGGTGCGGGTCGAGGAGATGATCAACTACTTCGACTACGGCTACCCGGGCCCGGCCAGCCGCGACACGCCCTTCCGCGTCACCACCGCGCTGGCGCCCGCGCCCTGGGACGGCAAGCGCGTGCTGATGCAGGTGGGCATCCAGGGCTACGACGTGGAGCGCGCGGAGATCCCGCCGGCCAACCTGGTGTTCCTGGTGGACACCTCGGGCTCGATGGCCACGCCCGACAAGCTGCCGCTGCTCAAGGAGAGCTTCCGGCAACTGGTGCCGCGCCTGCGCGCGCAGGACCGCGTCACGCTGGTGGTGTACGCCGGCAGCGCCGGACTGGTGCTGCCGCCGACGCCGGGCGACCGCCACGGCGAAATCCTCGACGCGCTCGGCCGGCTCGAGGCCGGCGGTTCCACCAACGGCGGCGAAGGCATCGAGCTGGCCTACGCCATGGCGAAGCAGGCCTACATCGAGGGCGGCGTGAACCGCATCGTGCTGGCCACCGACGGCGACTTCAACGTCGGCATCTTTGATCCGCGCGCGCTGGAAACCAAGGTGGAGGACGGCCGCAAGGCGGGCATCGCGCTCACCACGCTCGGCTTCGGCGAGGGCAACTACAACGAGGCCCTGGCCGAGAAACTGGCCGACGTGGGCGACGGCAACCACGCCTACATCGACACGCTGATGGAAGGCCGCAAGGTGCTGGTCGAGGAAATGAGTTCGACCCTGCTCACCATTGCCAGCGACGTGAAGATCCAGGTGGAGTTCAACCCGGCGCAGGTGGCCGAATACCGGCTGGTCGGCTACGAAAACCGCCAGCTCGCCCGCGAGGACTTCAACAACGACCAGGTGGACGCCGGCGAGATCGGCGCCGGCCACGACGTGACGGCGCTCTACGAGCTGTGCCTGGTCGGCGCCGGCTGCGAATCCAGCGACCCGCTGCGCTACGCCCCGGCCGCCGCCGCGCCCGCCGGCGGGCCGGAGCTGGCCTTCCTGAAGCTGCGCTACAAGCAGCCCGGCACCGAACGCAGCGTGCTGATGGAGCGCCCCGTCACCCGCCGCGAACTGCAGGCGCAGGCGCCGGAAAGCCTGCGTTTCGCCGCCGCCGTGGCCGCCTACGCCGACCTGCTGCGCGGGGGGCGTAACATGAAGGGCTTCGGATGGGACCAGGTGGAAGCGCTGGCGCGCGACGCGCGCGGCGACGACCCCTGGGGCTACCGCGGCGAATTCCTGCGCCTGGTGGCGCAGGCGCGCAGCCTGTCCGCCGCGCAGCCCGCCGACGGCGGCGCGCAGGTCAACCAGGAGTAAAGCGCAGCGATGAACACCCCGCAGGACCCGCGCCAGACCCCGCTCCAGGACGACGAAGCCGCCCTGGCCCGGGTGCTGCGCGCGCTGCCCGCGGGGGAGCCGTCGGCGCGGGTGGACGCGGCCATCCTGGCCGCCGCCACCGACGCGGTGGGGCCGCGCGAAAACGCGGCCCCCTCGCGCCGGCGCCTGCCGGCCTGGGCGCTGGGCACCGCAGCCGCCGCCGTGCTTGCCGTAGCCGTCGGCCTGCAATTGCGGCCACGGCTGGCGCCGCAAGTCCCGGTGGCGGCCGACGCGCCGGTACTTGTGCAGGAAGCCGCCAAACCCGCCGCCAAGATGGCCGAAGGGACGGCTGCGGAAGCCAGCGCCGATGGTTCGGGCGACCCCGCCGCCGAACTGGCGCCTCCGCCCCCTGCCCCCCCTCCGCCGCCCGCCCCGGCGGCCGCGCCCCCGGCCGAAGAACCCGCCCTGGACCAGATCGTGGTTTCGGGCACGCGCATCACGCCCGAGGCCGTCAAGCCCCAGGACGCCGCGCGCGCGGCCGGCGACGTGGAATCGCGCCGCCAGCGCGCGGCCGGCGCCGCCGCCCAGCGCACCGAAGTGATGCTGGAGCCGGCGCCCATGGCCGCGCCGCCGGCCCCGGCCCTGGCCCGGCCCGCGCCCCTGCCCCCCGTGGACGACGATGCCACGCTGGCGCCGGCAGAATGGATCGAACGCATCCGCGAGCGCATGCAGCAGGGCGACACCGCCGGCGCCCGCGCCAGCCTGCTGCGCCTGCTGCAGGCCCACCCCGACACCGACGTCCCGGCCGACCTGGCCCCGCTGCGGTCGTGACCGCGGGCTTCACGCTCGCCGGCCCGGCCTCGTTCGAACTCGAGGCCAAGCGCAGCCGCTTCCTCGCCCGCGCCCTGCCGGTGGACACGCCCGAGGACGCGCTGGCCTTCCTGCGCGAGGTGGCCGACCCACAGGCCACGCACAACTGCTGGGCCTACCGCATCGGCGCCTTGTACCGCTCCTCCGACGACGGCGAACCCGGCGGCAGCGCCGGCCGTCCCATCCTGGCCGCCATCGAGGGCCAGGGCGTGGACCAGGTGATGGTGGTGGTGACGCGCTGGTACGGCGGCACCAACCTGGGCGTGGGCGGGCTGGTGCGCGCCTACGGCGGCGCCGCGGCCGAATGCCTGCGCATGGGGCCAAAGCGGGAGATCGTGGTCTGGAGCGAGGCCGAGCTGGCCTGCGACTTCGCCTATTCCGGCGCCGTGCACGCCCTGCTCGACGGGCTGGGCGCGGCGAAGCTGGACGAATCCTTCGACGAGGCCGGACTGCGCTTGCGTTTCCGCCTGCCCGCCTCCAGCTTTGAGACGGTGGCGACGCGCCTGCGCGACCTCAGCCGCGGCAGCGCCCGCCTGCACCGCATCGACACGGAATCCCCATGACCGACCCCGCCCCGGCCAAGCCGCCCGTCAATTCCCTGCGCGGCCTGCTGCCCTTCCTGCGCCCGCATCGCGGCCTGCTGGCCGCTTGGCTGGGTGCGCTGGCGCTGTCGTCCTCGGCCACGCTGATGCTGCCGGTGGCGGTGAAGCACATGATCGACCAGGGCTTCGCCGCCGGCAGTTCGGTGGACCGCTGGTTCGGCCTGCTGTTCGCGGTGGCGGTGCTGCTGGCCCTGGCCACGGCGGCGCGCTTCTACTTCGTTTCGCTGCTGGGCGAACGCGTGGTGGCCGACCTGCGGCGCGCGCTCTACGGCCACCTGCTGTCGCTGGACCAGGCCTTCTTCGAACGCACGCGTTCGGGCGAACTGCTCTCGCGCCTGTCGGCCGATGCCGAGCTGCTGCGCAGCGTAGTGGGCTCGAGCATGTCGGTGGCCCTGCGCAGCGGCATCACGGTGCTGGGCAGCGCCGTGATGCTGGCCGTCACCAGCCCGCGGCTGGCGCTGTTCGTGCTGCTGGGCATCCCGCTGGTGGTGCTGCCGATGGCGCTGTCGGGCCGGCGCGTGCGCGGCGTAGCCAAGGACAGCCAGGACCGCGTGGCCGACGCCAACGCCCGCGCCGGTGAAACCCTGGGCGCCATGCACACGGTGCAGAGCTACGCCCGCGAGGCCTTCGAAAGCGACCGCTTCGGCGCCGCCGTGCAGGTGGCGCTGGGCACGGCGCGCAGGCGCATCCGGCTGCAGGCCATGCTGACGGCGGTGGTCATCGTGCTGGTGTTCGGTTCGATCACGGCGGTGCTGTGGGTGGGCGCGCAGGACGTGATCAGCGGCGCCATGAGCGCCGGCACCCTGGGCCAGTTCGTGCTCTACGCGCTGATCGGCGCCGGTTCGGTGGGCGCACTGGCCGAAGTCTGGGCGGAAGTGCAGCGCGCGGCGGGCGGCATGGCACGCATCAACGACCTGCTGCACGAACGCTCGGTGCTGGCGGTGCCGCCGCAGCCGGCCATGCTGCCGCTGCCGGTGCGCGGCCACGTGCGCATGCAGGGCGTGCGCTTCCACTACCCCACCCGCCCCGACGCGCCGGCGCTGGAGGATTTCAGCCTGGAAGTGCGGCCGGGCGAAACCGTGGCCTTGGTCGGTCCCTCGGGCGCGGGCAAGAGCACGGTGTTCCAGCTGCTGCTGCGCTTCCACGACCCGGAGGCCGGCGAAGTCACGCTCGACGGCATCGACCTGCGCACGCTGGCGCCCGCCAGCCTGCGCGCCCAGGTGGCGCTGGTGCCGCAGGACCCGGTGATCTTCGGCGCCACTGCGCGCGAGAACATCCGCTACGGCCGCCTCGAGGCCAGCGACGCCGACATCGAGGCCGCCGCCCGCAGCGCCGAGGCGCACGAATTCCTGGCGGCCCTGCCCCAGGGCTACGACAGCGAACTGGGCGAACGCGGCGCCCGCCTCTCCGGCGGCCAGCAGCAGCGCCTGGCCATCGCCCGCGCCCTGCTCAAGGACGCGCCGGTGCTGCTGCTCGACGAAGCCACCAGCGCGCTCGATGCACAGAGCGAACGCGCCGTGCAGCAGGCCCTGGAGCGGCTGATGCGCGGCCGCACCACGCTGGTCATCGCCCACCGCCTGGCCACCGTGCTCAAGGCCGACCGCATCGTGGTGATGGACAAGGGCCGAATCGTGGCCCAGGGCACCCACGCGGAACTCCTGGCCCAGGGCGGCCTCTACGCCGAGCTCGCCCGCCTGCAGTTCGACATGGGAGGGCCTTCAGGCCCGAGGGGCGACTCCGGGGAGCTTCGGGCCTGAAGGCCCTCCCACAAAAAAACGAAGCCCCGCCGGAGCGGGGCTTCGTCTTGAACAGGGTTGGCGTGGCTCAGGCCGGGGTGACGTTGGACGCCTGCGAACCCTTCGGGCCCTGCACCACCTCGAAGCTCACGCGCTGGCCTTCCTGCAGCGAGCGGAAGCCCTTGGCGCTGATGGCGGAATAGTGCACGAACACGTCCGCGCTGCCGTCCTCGGGGGCGATGAAACCAAAGCCCTTGGCGTCGTTGAACCACTTCACGGTGCCGAAACTCATGTACTTGACCTCGAATGCTGGAAGAACGGGCGTGCTCCGTGTGCCGATGACCCGGTCCCGTGCACGGACCGAGTATGAACAAGGGCAAAACGGTTGACAATCACCCCAACAGCGCTTCCAGCAGCGCCGGCAGGTGGGCGCTGGCGACCTCCACGTTGGCCAGCACTTCGGCCAGGGTGATCTCCTCGTCGCCGCTGCAGCCGGCCGCCCAGTTGGCCACGATGGCCAGGCAGGCGTAGTCCAGGCCAAGCTCGCGGGCCAGGCCGGCCTCGGGCATGCCGGTCATGCCGACCAGGTCGCAGCCGTCGCGGCGCATGCGGGCGATTTCAGCCTTCGTTTCCAGGCGCGGGCCCTGGGTGGCGCCGTAGCAGCCGCCGTCCACCAGCGGCGTGCCCGAGGCCGCGGCCGCGGCCAGCACCTCGCGGCGCAGGGCCGGGGTGTAGGGGTCGCCGAAGTCCACGTGCAGCACCTCGCCGCCCTCGCCGTCCCAGAAGCTGGAGGTGCGGCCCCAGGTGTAGTCGATGAGCTGGTCGGGCAGCGCCAGCACCTTCGGGCCGAAGCGTTCGGTGATGCCGCCGACGGTGTTCACGGCCAGCACGCGGGTGGCGCCCAGTTCCTTCAGGCGCCAGAGGTTGGCGCGGTAGTTCACGCGGTGCGGCGGCAGCGAATGGCCCTCGCCGTGGCGCGCCAGGAAGGCCACGCGCTTGCCCACCAGCCGACCTACCCGCACCGGGCCCGAGGGGCGGCCGTAGGGTGTGTCGCCCTCGAGCGCCTCGGGGTCCTGCAGCGCGGCCAGCCGGTAAAGGCCAGTGCCGCCGATGACGGCCAGCTCGATCGCCGACATGGTTCAGTCCTTCAGGGCGTAGATGGCCGGCAGGTTGCGGCCCTGCTCGTGGTAGTCCATGCCGTAGCCGTAAACGTAGCGGTCGGGCACCTCGATGGCGACGTAGTCGGCGGTGATGCCCGGCGCGCGGCGGTCGTGGTGCTTGAGCGCCAGCACCGCCACCCGCACGTCGGCGGCGCCCTCCTGCTCGCACCACTGCTTCACCGCCAGCAGCGTGTGGCCCTCGTCGAGGATGTCGTCGGCCACCAGCACCCGGCGGCCGCGCAGCGACGTGGCCGGGCGGTGCAGCCAGGTGAGGTTCGCGCCGGTGGTGGCGCCGCGGTAGCGGGTGGCATGCAGGTAGTCGAACTCGAGGTCGGTGGCCAGCTCCAGCGCCAGCTGCGAGGCGAACAGCATGCCGCCGTGCATGATGGTCAGGTACACGGGGCGCTCGCCACCGGCGTAGTCGCGGTCGATCTCGGCGGCGATGCGGCGGGTTTCGCGTTCGATGGTGGCGCGGTCGAACAGCAGGTCGGACGCGGCCAGCGCGGTTTTCAGCTCGGGGGACATCTCAGGCGACTCCTTGCTCGAATCGGCGCAGCGCCTCGCGGGCCCCATCGTAGCGCGCGTCGGCGGCCAGGGCGTGCCAGTCGGCGTGCCGGCGGCCGGCCAGCGCCGCCAGCGCGTCCGGCGCCGGCGCCGCGCGGTCGTCCACGGCCCGGAGCGAATCGGGCACCAGCGCCGGTGCGCACACCAGCACCACGTCGCAGCCCGCGTCGAGGTGGGCGTCGATGCGCGCCTTCACCCCGCCGGCCGACTCGGCCGCGGCCATGCCGATGTCGTCGCTGAAGACGATGCCGCCAAAGCCCATGTCGCGGCGCAGGATGTCGCGGATCCAGCGCGGCGAATAACCCGCCGGCTCCGGCGCCACGGCCGGGTACTTCACGTGCGCCATCATCACCGCCTCGGCGCCGGCGGCGATGCCGGCCGCGAACGGCACCAGGTCGTGCGCCTGCAGTTCGGACAGCGGCCGCGGGTCGACGGCGTCGTCGAAGTGCGTGTCCTCGAGCACCGAGCCATGGCCCGGGAAATGCTTGAGCGTGGCGGCCATGCCGGCTTCGTGCATGCCAGCCACGTAGGCGCGGGTGAACTCGGCGACAATGGCCGGGTCGGCGTGGAAGGCACGGTCGCCGATGGCCAGGTTGCCGCGGCCCAGGTCAACCACCGGCGCGAAGCTCAGGTCCACGCCGGTGGCGCGGATTTCGCTGGCCATCAGCCAGGCGTGCTCGCGGGCCAGGGCCAGCGCGGCCTCGCGGTCGCGTTCGTACAGCTTGCCGAAACCCTCGAGCGAAGGCAGCACGTGGTAGCCATCGCGGAAGCGCTGCACGCGGCCGCCTTCCTGGTCGACGCACAGCAGCTGCGGGCGCGGCGCGGCGGCGCGGATGGCGGCCGACAGGTCGGCCACCTGGTCGCGCGAGGCGAAGTTGCGCTTGAACAGGATGACGCCCGACACCGCCGGGTGCTGCAACCATTCGCGCTCTTCGGGGGCCAGCTCCAGGCCGCCGATTCCGATCACCAGCATCAGGCTTGCTCCTCCGCGCGCCAGCGCGAATACGGGCGCTCGGCGAGCGCCAGGTTGTAGTAGCGCAGCTCTTCGGTCACTTCCCGGCCCAGCCAGGCCGGGCGCTCGAAGGCCTCGTCGGCGGAGGCGAGCTCGAGCTCGGCCACCACCAGGCCGGCGTTGTCGCCGGCGAATTCGTCCACTTCCCAGGTATGGCCGGCGTTCCGGACGTAATGCCGCACCTTCTCGATGCGACCGCCCACGCACAGCGCCAGCAGCGCCTCGGCGTCGGCCACCGGGATCGGGTAGTCGAACTCCTGGCGGGTGCTGCCCAGCTCGCGCGACTTGAGGTTGAGGAAGGCGGCGTCGCCGGCGATGCGCACGCGCACCGAGGCGTTCTGCCGGCCCTCGCGCAGCGCGGCCATGTCGTTGATGTAGCCCTGCGCCATGCGCACCGACTTCACCGCCGCTGCGCGCCAGCCGTCGCCGGCCAGCAGGAACTTGCGCTCGATCTCGATGCCCATGCTCAGGCGCCCTTCTTCTCGAACAGTGCGATCGACTCCACGTGCGCCGTCTGCGGGAACATGTCCATGGCGCCGGCGGCGACCAGGGTGTAGCCGCGCTCGCGCACCAGGAAGCCGGCGTCGCGCGCCAGCGAGCCCGGGTGGCAGGACACGTAGACGATGCGGTGGATGCCCTTGAGCGGCAGCTGCGCCAGCACTTCGGCGGCGCCGGCGCGCGGCGGGTCGAGCAGCAGCTTGTCGAAGCCCGCCTTCATCCAGGGCTCGCCGCCCAGGTCCTTGGCCAGGTCGGCGGCGTGGAACTCCACGTTGCCCAGGCCGTTGCGCGCGGCGTTCTCGCGGGCGCGCGCCACCAGTCCGGCATCACCCTCGACGCCCACCACGGTGCCGGCCTTGCGCGCCAGCGGCAGCGTGAAGTTGCCCAGGCCGCAGAACAGGTCGAGCACGCGCTCGCCCGGCTGCGGATCGAGCAGCTCGAGCGCGCGGGCGATCATCTTGTCGTTGAGGCCGGCGTTGACCTGGATGAAGTCCAGCGGGCGGAACGCCAGGTGCAGGTCCCAGGCCGGCAGCGCGAAGCTCAGGTCCACCTGCTCCGGCCACAGCGCATGCACGGTATCGATGCCGCCCGGCTGCAGGAACACCGCGAAACCGCTGGCCTTGGCGAACTCCACCAGGCGGGCGCGGTCGGCCTCGCCCATCGGTTCGAGGTGGCGGAACACCAGGGCCACGCCCTGCTCGCCGGCGATGAATTCGATCTGCGGCAGCGTGCGCTTGCCGTCCAGGCTGTCCACCAGCGCGGCCAGCTCCGGAATGCGCGCGCCGATCTCCGGCAGCACGGTGTGGCAGGTGGTGAGGTCGGCGACGAAACGCGGGTTGGTTTCGCGGAAGCCCACCACCGCCTTGCCCTTCTTCTCGACGAAGCGCACCGAGAAACGGCCCTTGCGGCGGTAGCCCCAGGCGGCGTCGGTGAGCGGCTCGAGCACGCGCTGCGGTTCGACGTGGCCGATGCGCCGCAGGTTGTCCATCAGCACGCCGTGCTTGGCGGCGATCTGCCTGGGCTCGGAAAGGTGCTGCAGCACGCAGCCGGCGCAGGCGCCGAAGTGCGGGCAGCGCGGCTCGACGCGGTCGGGCGAGGCGCGGAGCACCTCCACGGTGCGGCCCTCGTCGAAATGCCGGTTCCGGCCCGTCTGCTCGACCCGCACGAGTTCGCCAGGCAGCGCGCCGGCGACGAAGATGGCCTTGCCGTCGCGGCGTCCGACGCCCCGGCCGTCATGGCTGAGGTCGGTGATCTCGAGTTCGAAGGGGGGCAACTGCCTGAGGCGGGTACGGGACACGGGAGACGCCGAAACGAAGGGGCGCGGATTGTCGCAAATCCGCGCCCCCGGTGCTTGGCGGGGCCTTACTTCTGCTTCCAGGCGCCGTCGGCGGACTGGTACCACCAGCCGGCGCGGGCGCTGGCCACCCACTGGCGGGCGAAGGTCTCGCGGATCTGGGCCTCCCACTCGGGGTGGTTGTTGGCCACGGCGATCTCGCGGTAGACGGCGTTGCGGTCGCGGTTGTCCTCGGCCACCAGCTGGTTCACGGCCACGCGGTCCTTCAGCGCCACCTTGGTGGCGTCGCGCAGCACCAGCAGGCCGTCCTTGCCGAAGCCCAGCGCGCCGGAATCGAAATGCGGCTGCAGGCTGGCCTGGAAACGCGCGGCCATGCGGTCCTGGATGGCCTGGATAGCCGGGGTGCGGATGGTGATGTCGGCTTCCTGGGCCGCGGCGTCGCTGATGAGCAGCGAGAGCAGGCTGAAGCGGGCCGGGGCCGGCGCGTGGAAGGCCTGCGGGTTGTCGCCCGCCGGGGCCGGCGCGGCCTCGTCGCCCAGCACCTTTTCCACGAACTCCTCGGCCGCCTGCTGCGCCTCGGCCGCCGGGAAGTAGACATTGATGGTGACGCAGGCGCCCAGCGCGAAGACGGCCAGCGCCATCGTCGCCACGCGCAGGAACTTGGTCTTGAACTTGCCCATGTGCCGCTCCTTCAGTCGATGACCGGGGCCGTGCCCTCGGTGGCCGCCACCAGGCGCGCCACCAGGGTGGGCCAATCCACCCGGCGCCGGAAGCCCACCACCTGGATGCGTGGCAGGCCCGCGCCTTCCACGATGGTATAGCCATCGCCCGCTGAATCGACGCCGTCCATCGTGCAGACGTTGTCGCGCAGCCGGCAGGCCAGGCCCAGGCGCGAATAGCGGAAGTCGTCGAACAGCCGCAGCGCCTGCGCCTGCAGGCCGCCCATGAGCCCGCCGCCGCCGCCGATCTTGGAAATGTCCTCGACCGCGCGCTGGCTGATGCGGCGCCGGCCCTTCCAGGCCGGGTCCGAGCCCAGGCGCGCGTCGAAGGCCACCGGCGACCAGTCCACCATGCGCAGCCCGGCGATGCGGCCGTCCATGCGCCCGGTGATGGCGCCGAAACCGAAGGCGCTGGTCATGGGCTCCATGTCTATGTCGTCGATGGCCACGTCGGCCGACAGCGTGGGCGCCACGCCGAACGGGCGCTCCATCACCAGCTCCGACAGCGACACCGTGCCGCCGAAGACCTGCATGGCCAGGCCGCCGTCGAGCGTGAGCACGTTGTTTTCGTAGCGCGCGGAGGGAATGCGCCCGCCCACGGTGCCGGTGAAGGCCGGCCAGCCCAGCCGCTGCGACAGGCTGGCGAGGTCCAGGGCCTCCAGCGAAGCGCCCAGCTGGAAGCGCGCGCCCTTGCCACCGCCGGGCGGCTGCCAGCGCAGGTGTTCCAGCCGCGCCTGGCCTTCCAGCACGGGCAGCGCCACCGGTTCGCGCAGGCGCAGCTGGCCCTCGGCGCTGGCGAAACCCAGCCGCGCCGGCCCCAGGCCGATGCCGAACAGCGCGGCGTTGTCCCAGCCCAGCGTGCTGGCCACCGCCTCGCCCGCGGCGGTCCAGCGCAGGCCGCCCTGCAGGCCGGCCAAGGTGAAGCGCTGGCGCGGGTCGACCGCGTTGACCTGCTCGAGCGAGAGCGACATGGCCCGCAGTTGCGCGTCCTGCATCGACAGGTGCGCGCTGGCGGCGCCGGCGAGCACCAGGTCGGGGAAACCGGCCGGCGCCAGGAAGCCGCTGAGGTAGCGGTCGCGCGCCACCGCCAGTTCGCCCAGCTCGAGGTCGAGCGCGAGGTCGGCGAGGCTGCCGTCGGCGCCCAGGCGGGCCTGGCCACTGGCCTGCAGCACCCGGCCGTCGCGCAGCGAGAACTGCGGCAGGCGCCATTCGCCGCCCGGCTGCTGCTGCAGCTCCACCTGCAGTTCCACCGGCGTCGCCGGCAGTTGCGCGTACAGGCCCTGGGCCAGGAATTCACCGCCGCGGGCGACGAAGCGCGTGTGCACCCGGGCCAGCTCGCCCGCGGGCAGGTAGTCGAGCTCCAGCCGGCCGCCCAGGCCGGCCGCGGCCAGCCAACCATCCGGGGTTTCGAGGCCAAGCTCGGCCAGGTCCAGGCGGGCCCGGGCCTGCAGCGGCGCGTCCTCGGGCAGCCAGAGATCTACGTGGCCGGAAGCGCGGCCGCTGGTCCACTGCCCCTCGGCCCACAGGCCGGCCAGGAAGGCCTTCAACCAGGCCACCGGCACGGCTTCGAGCGACAGGCGCGGACGGTCCGGCGCGGCCGCGCGCGAGGCATAGGCCACGCGGCTGGGACCGACCTGCAGGCTGGCGTCGAGCGCGGCCGCGGAGAGCGAAACGCTGGCCACGGCCTGCCCGGTGGCGCTGCGCACGGGACCCTCGCAGCGCCACTGGCCCTGCCCGTCCAGGCTCAGCGGACAGCGCCATTGGATGTCGGAAAACGACTCGCCGAGCGTCGGGACTTCGATGCGCCCGGCCTGCAGCACCAGTTCGCCCGCGGGCGCGCCCTCGGGCCAGTGCAGCTTCACGTCGAGCGCGGACACGCTGGCTGCCTCGCCGCGCACGGCGGCCACGGACACCTGCAGTTCGCGCGCGGCAAACGCCGGCCCGGCGAGCAGCAGCAGCGCGCCGAACACCACCTTGCCGAGCAGTAACCGTCGCCGCATGCTGGCCAGCATAGTGCCTTGCATGGGCCGATTGAACGGGACCCGGAATGAACCCGCGCCTGCTGCTGCTCGAGGACGACCCGGTCAGCGCCGCCTTCCTCGCCCAGGGCCTCGCTTCGCTGCCGGCCAGCGTGGAAACCGTGGCCACGCTGGCCGCCGCGCGCGACGCGGCCCGGCACGGCGACCACGCGCTGTGGCTGTTCGACCTGCGCCTGCCCGACGGTCGCGGCGAAGACCTGCTGGCGGAGCTGCGCGCCGCCGGCCTGCGGGTACCGGCCGTCGCGCTCAGCGCCGACCCCGCCCCTGGGCTGGCGGGATTCGCGCGCGTGCTGGCCAAGCCACTGGGCCTGCACGAACTGCTCGAGGCCGTACGCGACCTGCTGCCGCCGGAAGCCCTGCCGCCCTGGGACGACACCGCCGGGCTGGCCGCCGTGGCGGGCCAGGCGGCCGCCCTGGCCACGCTGCGGGCGATGTTCCGCGAGGAACTGCCGAGCCAGTGCCGCGCGGTGCAGGCGGCCTGCCGGGACGGCGATGCCGACGCCGCCCGCGCCCACCTGCACCGGCTCAAGGCCGGCTGCGGTTTCGTGGGTGCCCTGCCCCTGCTGGCCGCGGTGCGGGCACTGCACGAAGACCCCGGCGACGCGCTGGCGCTGGCCCGGTTCGAAGCCTGCGTGGAGCGGGCGTTGGAAGCCGGCTGAGCCGGGGTTTCAGTCGCGGCCCAAGCGGGCCAGCTCCGACAGCAGGCCCCAGGATTTCAGCTTCTGCGGACCGAGGTGCGCGGAAAGCACGCCGCGCAGCGCGCTGCGCAGTTCCAGAAGTTGCTCCGGCGGCGGCAGGCGGTCGGCGGCCAGCGCCAGCAGGGCCGCGCCGCTGGTGGAGCCGGCCTCGTGGCTGCGGTCGCGCACCGGGCCGCGCTCGGCGTCGAGCCGGTAGCGCGCGGCGGGGTCCACCGGCACGCCGTGTTCGTCTTCGTCCAGCGGCAGGCCGTAGCCCAGGATCTCGAGCAGGTCGCGTTCGAAGCGGCGCAGGGTCCAGGCCAGCTCGCCGGGGCGGGCGAATTCGCCGCGCAGCTCGCCGTAGCGTTCGTACAGCGCCGGCGCCGGGTCCTGGCGCGGCACCAGCCGCAGCAGCAGCTCGTTGATGTAGAAGGCGGCCATCAGCGCCTCGCCCTGCAGCATCGGCGCGGCGTCGACGGCCTCGGCCTGCAGCAGGCGGGCCATTTCGCCCTGGGGCAGGAAGTCGGCGCGCAGGTGCTGCAGCGGCTGCAGCGCCGCGCGCAGCGGGTGGCGC
Source organism: Arenimonas sp. (assembly GCF_041913985.1). Lineage (GTDB taxonomy): Bacteria > Pseudomonadota > Gammaproteobacteria > Xanthomonadales > Xanthomonadaceae > Arenimonas. The sequence goes on along the minus strand of NZ_JAYSEG010000002.1, from coordinate 49,967 downwards.
CTGGCGCCCTGCACGCCGCGCGCCACCACGGCCACGCGGCCGTGGTCGCGGCTGAGCAGTTCGACGATCAGGCTGGTCTCGCGCCAGGGGCGCGCGTGCAGCACGTAGGCCGGCTGCGCGAGCACGCGCATGGCTCAGTCCGAATAGCCGAAGCGCCGCAGCGCGGCCTCGTCGTCGGACCAGCCCTCGCGCACCTTGCACCAGGTCTCGAGGAAGACCTTCCGGCCGAACAGCTTCTCCATGCCGACGCGGGCGCCGGTGCTGATGGCCTTCAGGCGCTCGCCGCCCTTGCCGATGACGATGGGCTTCTGGCCCTCGCGCTCGACCCAGACCACGGCGGCGATGCGCAGCAGTTCGCCGTCTTCCTCGAATTTCTCGATCTCGACCGTGGTCGAGTAAGGCAGCTCCTCGCCCAGGCGCAGCATGAGCTGCTCGCGCACCAGTTCGCCGGCCAGGAAACGTTCGCTGCGGTCGGTGATCTCGTCCTCGCCGTAGTGCGGCGCCGACTCGGGCATCAGGAAGATCAGGTCCTTCACCAGGGCGTCCAGGCCCTTGGACTTCATCGCCGACACCGGGTGCACCGAGGCGAATTCGCGCTCGTGGGTGATCTGGGCGATGAAGGGCAGCAGCGCGGTCTTGTCGGCCAGCTTGTCCACCTTGTTCACCACCAACACCACTGGCACGCCGGCGGAATGCAGGGCGGCGTAGGCCAGGCCGTCTTCTTCCGTCCAGCGGCCGGCCTCGATGACCAGCGCCGCCGCATCCACGCCCTCGACGGCGCCACGCGCGGCGCGGTTCATCATGCGGTTCATGGCGCGCTTCTGTTCGCGGTGGATGCCCGGCGTGTCCACCAGCAGCAGCTGCCCGGCCTCGAAGGTGGCGATGCCCAGCAGGCGGTGGCGGGTGGTCTGCGGGCGCGGCGAGACGATGCTCACCTTGGCGCCGACCAGGGCGTTGACCAGGGTGGACTTGCCCACGTTCGGGCGACCGAGCACGGCGACGGTGCCGGCACGGAACGGCGCCTCCGGGGTTTCGGGGGTCGGGCTCACTTCTTCTCCAGTTTCGCCAGCACGCGTTCGGCGGCGAGTTGTTCGGCGGCGCGCAGGGAGCTGCCTTCGGCCTGCTCCTCGTGCGGCGGCTCGGCGGTTTCGCAGGCCACGCGGAACACGCGGGCATGGTCGTCGCCGAGGGTTTCCAGCAGGCGGTAGGCCGGGCGCGGCAGCTGCCGGCCCTGCAGCCATTCCTGCAGGCGGGTCTTGGGGTCTTTCTCGGCCTTGCCGGTAGGCAGTTCGGCCAGGCCGGGCTCGAACCAGGGCAGCACCGCGGCCCGGCAGGCCTCGAAGCCAGCGTCGAGGTGGATGGCCGCGACCACGGCCTCGACCGCGTCGGCCAGGATCGAATCGCGGCGATGGCCGCCGCTCTTCATCTCACCGGGACCCAGCTCCAGCTTGTCGCCCAGTTGCAGGCGGCGCGCCACTTCGGCCAAGGCGGATTCGCGCACCAGGCTGGCGCGCGCGCGGGTCAGGGTGCCTTCGTCGGCCTTGGGCCAACGCTCGTGAAGCGCCTCGGCGACGAGCAGGTTGACCAGCGCGTCGCCGAGGAATTCCAGCCGTTCGTTGTGCGGCGACCCGGCGCTGCGGTGCCTCAGCGCCTGCTGCAGCAGCTCGGGCCTGGCGAAGCGGTGGGTGATCCGGTCAGTCACTCGCCGCCTTGCCGGCAAGGTCGACGGTGTTGTCGAACTTGCCCACCACGTCGAGGTTGCCGAACAGCGGCACGCGCACCTCGTAGGCGATGTTGAGCTTGCTCACGCCGCCCTCGCGGATGATCTTGATGTGTTCCTTCTTGACCGAATCCACGTAGGCGATGCCGAAGCGGCGGTTGAGCTCGGTGTGCATCTGCGCCGGCGGGATGGAGGCGGAGTTGGGCTGCGCCGCGTACTCCTCCATCACGCCCTTGAGGTTGAAGTATTCGCTGTACATCGGGAACAGCTTCATGGCGACCAGGGCGAAGAAGCCCACGACCACCAGGACGATCACGAAACTCATCAACGTCATGCCACGCGGCTTGCGAGCCATTTCCCTTCCCCTGGTTGGACCGTTCAGCGGATGGTATCGCCAATCCGGGTGTAGTCAAACGCCCCGCTGCAGAACCAGCCCTCGCAGTTGAGCCAGATCACGAAGGCCTTGCCGACCAGGTTCTGTTCCGGCACGAAGCCCCAGTAGCGGCTGTCCTCGCTGCGGTCCCGGTTGTCGCCCATGACGAAATAATGCCCGGCCGGCACGTCCCAGACGCCCTCCGCCCGGGGGCTGGAGAACGGGCTGGTTTCCAGGGTCTTGTGCACGCGGCCGCCCAGGTCCACCTCGAACTGGGTGGCGCCGGTCATGGAGTCCCGGCCGCGGCTGCCGTCCACGTAGACGCCGTCGGGGGTCTTGGCCACCGGCTGGTCGTTCACGAACACGGTCTGGTCGCGGAACGCGATGCGGTCGCCCGGCAGGCCAACGATGCGCTTGATGTAGTCGGCGCCCGCCCGCGGGTCGTCCGGGCCCATGCCCGGGTAGCGGAACACCACCACGTCGCCGCGGGCCGGTTCGCCCACGGGCACGACCTTGGTGTTGGCCACCGGCAGGCGCAGGCCGTAGGCGAACTTGTTGACCAGGATGAAGTCGCCGACGAGCAGGGTCGGCATCATCGAGCTCGACGGGATGCGGAAGGGCTCGGCCAGGAAGCTGCGCAGCACCAGCACGATGAAGATCACCGGGAACAGCTGGCGGGCGTAGTCCACCCACACCGGCTCGGCGACTTCCTCGCCTTCGGCCTGCATGAGCTTGCGCCTGGGCGCGAAGGCCAGGCGGTCGATCAGCCAGACCAGGCCGGTCAGGGCGGCCAGCGACGTCAGGATCAGGGCAAGGTCGATTTTCACGCGTCGGGGTTCCTCGCGGCGGGGGCCGCTTACTTGTTGTCCACCTGGAGTACGGCGAGGAAGGCCTCCTGCGGGATCTCCACCCGGCCGACCTGCTTCATGCGCTTCTTGCCTTCCTTCTGCTTCTCCAGGAGCTTCTTCTTGCGGGTGGCGTCGCCGCCGTAGCACTTGGCCAGCACGTTCTTGCGCAGCGCCTTGACCGTGGAGCGCGAGATGATCTGCGAGCCGATGGCGGCCTGGATGGCCACGTCGAACATCTGCCGCGGGATCAGCTCGCGCATCTTCTCGCACAGGTCGCGGCCGCGGCGGTCGGCCTGGCTGCGGTGCACGATGAGCGAGAGCGCGTCCACCTTGTCGCCGTTGATGAGCGTGTCCACGCGCACGAACGGGCCGGCCTCGAAGCGCTGGAAGTGGTAGTCGAGCGAGGCGTAGCCGCGCGACACCGACTTGAGGCGGTCGAAGAAGTCGAGCACCACCTCGGCCATGGGCAGTTCGTAGCTGATCTGCACCTGCGAGCCGAGGTAGCTGATGCCGACCTGGGCGCCGCGCTTTTCCTCGCACAGCTTGATCACGGCGCCGACGTAGTCGGGCGGCGTGAGGATGTTGGCGCGGATGATCGGCTCGCGGATTTCCTCGATCTTGTTCACCGCCGGCAGCTTGGCCGGGTTGTCGAGCGAGAGGGTGGAGCCGTCGGTGAGCAGCACCTCGTAGATCACCGTGGGCGCGGTGGTGATCAGGTTGAGGTCGTACTCGCGCTCCAGGCGCTCCTGCACGATTTCCATGTGCAGCATGCCCAGGAAGCCGCAGCGGAAGCCGAAGCCCATGGCCTCGGAGCTTTCCGGCTCGAAGCGCAGGGCGGCGTCGTTGAGCTTGAGCTTCTCCAGCGCCTCGCGCAGCGCCGGGTAGTCCTCGGCGTCCACCGGGAACAGGCCGGCGAACACGCGCGGCTGCATTTCCTGGAAGCCGGGCAGCGGGCCCGGGGCCGGGTCGCTGGCCAGGGTGAGGGTGTCGCCCACCGGGGCGCCGTGCACGTCCTTGATGGAGGCGGTGATCCAGCCCACCTCGCCGGCGCCCAGCTTGGGCAGCACCTTGCGCTTGGGCGTGAACACGCCGACCGAATCCACCTGGTGGGTTCGGCCGGTGGACATCACCAGCATCTTGTCGCCGGGCTTGAGTTCGCCCTGCATCACGCGCACCAGCGAGACCACGCCCAGGTAGTTGTCGAACCAGGAATCGATGATCAGCGCCTGCAGCTTGTCGGTGTCGCGCGGCTTCGGCGGCGGGATGCGCTTGACGATGGCCTCGAGCACGTCCTCGACGTTCAGGCCGGTCTTGGCGCTGATGGCCACGGCATCCTCGGCGTCGATGCCGATGACGGCCTCGATCTCCTTCTTCACGCGCTCGGTGTCGGCGGTGGGCAGGTCGATCTTGTTGAGCACCGGCACCACTTCCAGGCCCTGCTCCACCGCGGTGTAGCAGTTGGCCACGGACTGGGCCTCGACGCCCTGGGCGGCGTCCACCACCAGCAGCGCGCCCTCGCAGGCGGCCAGCGAGCGGCTGACTTCGTAGCTGAAGTCGACGTGGCCCGGGGTGTCGATGAAGTTGAACTGGTAGGTGATGCCGTCCTTCGCCGTGTACGGCAGCGTGACGGACTGGGCCTTGATGGTGATGCCACGCTCGCGCTCGATCGGGTTCGAGTCGAGCACCTGGGCCTCCATCTCGCGCGCCTGCAGGCCGCCGCAGATCTGGATGATGCGGTCGGCGAGCGTGGACTTGCCGTGGTCCACGTGGGCGATGATGGAAAAGTTGCGAATGTGCTGCATGCGGGCGGTCGAGTGGCCGGTTCGTGGCTGTAAACGGTCCATTATCGCACAGCGCCCCCGGCCCGGCCGCCCTGAACGGCGCGGACCGGGGAGCGCTGGCGCCTAGACGCCGTACCCGCGCTGGCTCAGCGCAGGGTGTAGGTGATGAAACCGGTGCTGCGGGCGCTGCGGACCAGCAGGCGGACCTCGTCGCCGGCCCCCAGGCCCTCGATGGCCTGCTCGAACTCCTCGACCGAGCCGACGTCCTGCCTGTTCACGCGCAGGACCACGTCGCCGGCGTTCATGCCCGCCTGCCGGGCCGCCAGGCTGGTCACCCGGCCCACCAGCACGCCCTCGCCCGCGGCCAGGCCCATGGCGGCCCGGGCCGGGCCGTCGAGCTCCTCGACCACCAGGCCCAGCGGGTTGCCGGCCTCCGGGGCCGGCGCCGCGGCCGGGGCGCCGCCCTGCACGGACGCCAGGTCGAGCGCCGACAGGGTGACGACCACGTCGCGGGCCTTGCCGTCGCGCAGCAGGGTGACGCTGGCGCGGCTGCCCGGGGGCAGCGCGCCCACCATCGGCGGCAGGTCGGCCGAACGCCCGACCTCGCGGCCGTTGAAGCGGGTGATCACGTCGCCCGGGCGGATGCCGGCGCGGGCGGCGGCGCTGCCGTTTTCGACCGAGTCCACGAAGGCGCCCATCGGGCGGGCCAGGCCGAGTTCGGCCAGGCGCTCGCGGTCCACGTCCTGGATGCGCACGCCGAGCTGGCCGCGCACCACCTTGCCGGTCTCGCGCAGCTGGCGCACCGCGTTCATGGCCACCTCGATCGGGATGGCGAAGCTCACGCCCATGTAGCCGCCCGAGTTGGAGAAGATCTGGGAATTGATGCCCACCACCTCGCCGTGGGTATTGAGCAGCGGGCCGCCGGAATTGCCGCGGTTGATGGCCACGTCGGTCTGGATGAAGGGCACGTACTGCTGGCTGGGGTCGAGCGAGCGGCGGCCGACGCCGCTGACGATGCCGGCGGTGACCGAGTGGTCGAAGCCGAAGGGCGAACCGATGGCCAGCACCCACTGGCCGGGCTTGAGCCGGCGCGAATCGCCAATGCGCAGCACCGGCAGGTTCTTGCCGGCCACCTTGAGCAGGGCCACGTCGGACAGCGGGTCGCTGCCGACCAGCTCGGCCTCGAGCTCGTTGCGGTCGCTCAGGCGCACCACGATGCGGTCGGCGCCCTCCACCACGTGGTGGTTGGTGAGCACGTAGCCGTCGCTGGAAATCAGGAAGCCGGTGCCCTGCGAGACGCCGCCGCGCGGGATGCCGTCGGGCCGGCCGGGCATGCCGGGCTGGCCGAAGAAGCGGCGAAAGAACTCCGGCATGTCCTCGGGCATCGGCGGCTCGTCGGGGCCGGCCTTCTCGTTGTCGTCGCCGGCGGCGGCCTGGCGGCCGCGCTGGCCGCTGGTGGCCTCGATGTTCACCACGGCCGGGCCGGTGGCCTCCACCAGGCGGGTGAAGTCGGGAAGGTTGACGATCGGCGCGGCGTTGGCCGGCGCCGGGTCCGCGGCCTGCGCGAAGGCCATCGGCGTCGCCAGGGCGAGCGCGAGGACGAGGACGCGGGAAAGCGGCAGGTTCATGGGCGGTCACTCCGGGAGGATTCGGGGGGAAACACGCTGCCCGCGCGCTCGACGCGCGGCTCGGGCAACGTTGGCTTGGAAAAGCGCGCGGCCAGGAAAGTTCCCAGCACCAGGCCGGCGAGCGCGAACAGGTCGGCGGGGCCGCCGAGCAGACGCCCCAGGCCGTGGCCCACCACGGCGCCCAGCAGCAGGCCCGCCAGCGCCACGCCGTAACCGCGCCAGGCGGCGCGGCGCAGCGCCTCGTCGTCGATGCTCAGGCGCAGGCGCTGACCCGGCGCGAAAGCGGCGGCGTCTTCCACCACCACGTGGAAGACGCCGTCGTCGCCAGCGGCGAAAAGGTTGCAGCGCCCGCGGCAGCCGCCGGCGCAGCCCTCGCAGGCGCTGCCCAGCAGCGCGAGCCCGAGCTCGTCGCCGCGCCGGCTGCGGACTTCGGCCTCGCGCTCAGCCATCGTCGCCCACCGGGCGCACGGTGCGAGCGAAGCGGTCCACGGTGGCGGCCGGCACCTTGCCCAGGGCCAGCACCTGCCAGCCGTCGAGCCAGAACGAACGCGCATGCACCGCGCCGCGCTGGCGGCTGGCGCCGCCGCGCAGGCCGGCCTGGCCCTTTTCCACGTACACCGACACGCTGGCCAGCCCGTCGCTGTAGAGCAGGTGCACGCCGCCGTCCGGCAGCGGCTTGGCCGCGCGCAGCAGGAAACCCGGCGGCGGCGCCGGTACTTCCCAGCCCGGCGGGCTCGCTTCCGGTGCGGGCAGGCGGGTGACGCGCATCAGCTGGTCGGCGGCGCTGGGCGCCAGATCGGCGTCCGACGGCGTAACGCCGAGTTCGAGTTCGGTGAAGGCCACCTGTTCGATCGAGCGGCCGCCCTCGCCCAGCAGGTCCACCCGCAGCGGCAGGCCCGAGGATCTTTCCAGCCAGAGGCGGTAGCCGTAGCGCCAGCCGTCGGTGGCGATCACTTCCACCTGCTGCGCCGCATGCCCGGCCACCCGGCCCTCGCCGGCCAGGCGCGCGCGGTAGCCGCGCATGCCCGCCACTTCCGACACCGCCAGCGCGGCGCTCCAGCGGCCGGCCTGGCCCAGGTCGTAGGCCACCGGCGCGTCGCCGGTGCCGATGCACATCACCTTGCCGCCGTCGCGGATCACCTCGCGCGGCGGGCCGCTGAGCGCGACCAGGCGCTCCTGCTCGCGACCCTCGCGCACGCGGTGGAACACCTTCAGCGTGTCCACCCGGCCGTCGGCCACCACCACCAGGGTGCCCTGGTAGTCGAGCCCGCGCAGGGCCGGGCCCACCTTCGCCAGCCAGCCGGCGGCGTCGGTGGCCGCGGCGTGCAGCGGGCCGGCCAGGGCCAGCAGCAGCAGCGCGGCGAATCGCCTCACCGGCGCGCCCCGGCTTCGGCTTCGGCGTCGGCGTCGTGCGCCACCACGTCCACGTAGGGCATGAAGCCGCCCAGGCCGTCGGCGGCCATCATGGCGTTGTGGCGCACCAGGTAGGCCTCCATGGCGCGGTCGTCCTGGGCCAGCGGCGAACGCGGCCAGGGGCGCGCGCGCGGTTCACCCTCGAGCGCCAGCGCATCTTCCTGCCCCGCCGGCAGCGGCGACACCGGCGCCGGGCCGGTCGCCGGCGGGATCACCGGCGCCTCGCGTTCGGCCAGGCCGGGGCCAGGATCGGGCAGGCGCGGCGCATTGCCGGTGCCCAGCACGCCGGGCAGCAGCGCCGCCGCCAGCACCGCCGCCGCGATGCCCGCGGCCCACGGCCAGCGGTGGCCACGGCGCGGCTCGTCGGCCACGGCCTGGGCGATGCGCGCGGAAAGCGTTTCGGGCATGCGCCGCAGCGGCTGCCCGCGCAGGCCGGCCGCGGCCAGCTGCCAGCGCTCGAACCGAGCGCGCAGCGCGGGGTCGCTGGCCAGGCGGCGTTCCAGGAAGCGCGCCTCGTCGGCGGGCAGTTCCCCGTCCATCCAGGCACTGAGGTCTTCCAGCAGCTTCGCGTCGGTCTGGCTCATGGGCGCACCCGTTCGTTGTCCATCAGGGGCCTGAGGCGGGCGTCGATCGCCTCGCGGGCCCGGAAGATGCGCGAGCGGACGGTGCCGATCGGGCATTGCATCAGCTGCGCGATTTCCTCGTAGCTCAGGCCGTCCACCTCGCGCAGGGTGATGGCCTGGCGCAGTTCCTCGGGCAGGGCCGCCACCGTGTCGGTGACGGTCTGCTCGATCTCCTCGCGCAGAAGGTTGTGTTCGGGCGTGTCGTGGTCGTGCAGGCGGCCGGCACCGGCGTGGTGCTCGGCGTCCTCGGCCGCCACGTCGGCGGTCGGGGGGCGGCGCTTGGCGGCGACCAGGTGGTTCTTGGCGGTGTTCACGGCGATCCGGTAGAGCCAGGTATAGAACTGGGCGTCGCCACGGAAGTTCGCCAGCGCCCGGTAGGCGCGGATGAAGGCTTCCTGGACGATGTCCTGGCTCTCGGCGTGGTCGGGCACGAAGCGGTATACGACGGCGCCGATGCGGTGCTGGTACTTGCGCACCAGCAGGTCGAACGCCGAGTTGTCGCCTGCCTGCACACGCTTGACGAGGGCCAGGTCCAGTTCGTTGTCGCCCATCCGGGCCGCTGCTCCTGCGGCCATCCGGGCCGCTGCTGGGACATCCGTGGCCCGGGAAAGTTCCGCGCCGGCGCGATGCGGCGTTGACCCCCCGGGGTCCTGCCCCGATGATACGGCCTCCCCTCCCTACCCTGACGTATGGTGACCGCCATGTTCGACGGACTTCGCCTCGCCCACTGGCAGGCCGACCGCCGCCCCGACGGCATCCTGGTGCTGACCCTCAACCGCGCCGACCAGGGCGTGAACGCCCTGTCGCGGGCCGTGCTCGACGAGCTCGAGGCCATGGTCGAGCGCATCGCCCTGGAACTGCCCAAGGGCGTCGTGATCATTTCCGGCAAGGCTGCCGGCTTCATCCCGGGCGCCGACATCAAGGGCTTCGAGGAAATCGCCGCCAAGGGCCTGGTCGAGGACTGGATCCGCCGCGGCCAGCTGGTGTTCCAGAAGCTGGCCGAGCTGCGCTGCCCCACTGTGGCGGCCATCCACGGCCACTGCATGGGCGGCGGCACCGAAATCGCGCTGGCCTGCCGCTACCGCGTGGCCAGCAAGGACGAAAAGACCCGCATCGGCCTGCCCGAGATCAAGCTCGGCATCTACCCGGGCTGGGGCGGCAGCGTGCGCGCGCCGCGCCTCATCGGTGCGCCGGCGGCCATGGACCTGATGCTGACCGGCCGCAGCCTGTCGGCATCGGCCGCGAAGGCCATGGGCCTGGTCGACCGCGTGGTGGAACCCGCGGTGCTGCTGGATGAAGCCATCAAGCTGGCCCAGCGCGGCACGAAGCGCCCGTTCAAACAACGCTTCCTGGCATGGGCCACCAACACCGGCCTGGCCCGCGCCATCCTCGCGCCGCAGATGGCCAAGCAGGTCGCGCGCAAGGCCCGCAAGGACCACTACCCCGCCCCGTTCGCGCTCATCGACACCTGGCGCCGCAGCGGCGGCCTGCCCGTCCACGCCGCGCTAAAGGCCGAGGCCAGGTCGGTGGTGAAGCTGGCCGGCACGCCCACCGCGCACAACCTGGTGCGGGTGTTCTTCCTGATGGACCGGCTCAAGGGCCTGGGCGGCAAAGACCATGGCATCCGGAAGGTGCACGTCGTCGGCGCCGGCGTGATGGGCGGCGACATCGCCGCCTGGTGCGCGCTGCGCGGCTTCGAGGTGACCCTGCAGGACCGCGAGATGAAGTTCATCCAGCCGGCCCTGGACCGCGCGGCGACGTTGTTCGCGAAGAAGGTGAAGGACGAAGCCAAGCGCGCCGCCACCGCCGCGCGCCTGAAGGCCGACGTCGAGGGCGCTGGCGTGGCCGACGCCGACCTGGTGATCGAGGCCATCTTCGAGAACCTCGAGGCCAAGCAGGCGCTGTTCGCCAAGGTCGAGGAGACGCTCAAGCCGGGCGCCATCCTGGTGTCGAACACCTCCTCCATCCCGCTCACCGAGCTGCGCGCGGGCCGCAAGGACCCGGCGCGTTTCGCCGGCCTGCACTACTTCAACCCGGTGGCGCTGATGCCGCCGGTGGAAATCGTCCGCCACGACGGCCTCGACCCCGAAACCGAACGCCGCCTGGCCGCCTTCTGCAAGGCCATCGACAAGCTGCCGGTGCCGGTGGCGGGCACGCCGGGCTTCCTGGTCAACCGCATCCTGGCGCCGTACATGCAGGAGGCGATCCTGTGCTTCGCCGAGGGCATCCCGGGCCCGGTGATCGACAAGGCGGCGCTGAAGTTCGGCATGCCGATGGGACCGATCGAACTCGTGGACACCGTCGGCCTCGACGTGGCCGCCAGCGTGGGCAAGATCATGGCCGACTTCCACGGCCAGGCGCTGCCCGAGGCCTTCAAGGTCGAAGCCGGCAAGCGCGGCAAGAAGGACGGCCAGGGCCTGTACAAGTGGGAAAACGGCAAGCCGGTGAAGCCCGAGGTGCCCAAGGACTACCAGGCGCCGGAAGACCTGGAAGACCGCCTCATCCTGCCGCTGCTCAACGAAGCCGTGAGCTGCCTGCACGACGGCGTGGTGGCCGACGCCGAACTGCTCGACGCCGGCGTGATCTTCGGCACCGGCTTCGCGCCCTTCCGCGGCGGCCCCATCCAGCACATCCGCGCCACGGGCGCCGCCAGGCTCAAGGCGCGCCTGGAAACCCTCGCCGCCCGCCACGGCGGCCGCTTCTCGCCGCGGCCGGGCTGGGACCAGCTTTAAGCGTCCTCCGACCGGCCTTCATCGGCCGGTCGCTTCTTGGGCTTGCCGGTTGGCAAGAACATCCAGTACTCGTGGGCGGTTGATCTCGGCAGGCGTCATCGCACGCAGTGAGGGGAGGTTTGCCCGGCGTCTTGCTAGCGCCATCCCTGGCAGCAAACGCCGGCCGCTCCGGGCCTCCTGCCCTCCGCTTCAACCCTCCCCTCACTGCGTACGCTGCCGCAGTCGCGGCGCATTGGCGTTCCGCGGGGACAAGCGCGTGCGCTGCGCGCACGGGCTCGCCAGCCGGCTGGCCACGGCGTCTGGACTGCGGCAGCGTGCACATACCTCTATGGATGAAGCGGAGGCAGGATGCCGTAGCGGCCGCGCCTCGATGGGCAGGACGCCGCGTCGAGGCGCGGGCAGCCATAGAGGTGTGTGCGCGATGACGCCTGCCGAGCACAACCGCCCACGAGCAAGTGACCTGCCTGGCAAAGCCAGGCCTCAGCCGCACCCCACCAGCTTCAAACGCTGCCCGGCGCGGATCACGTAGGGCGAGCGCAGGCCGTTGGCCTTGGCCAGGGCGGTGGCGCCACCGCAGCCGTGGCGGCGCGAGATGGAGCTGAGCGTGTCGCCCGACTTCACCCGGTAGCTGCGGTCCGGGCCGCGGGTGGCCGTGGCCGGCACGGTGGGCTTGCTGGCCGCCATCAGGGCGATGGCCTGCTGCGCGCGCGGGCCGCTCACGCAGTGCTCGCGGTACAGCGGCGGCACCGCCACCGGCACGCGCAGCTCGGTGCCGGCGGTGATGGCCACGTGCGGCTCGTAGCGCGGGTTGAGGTTGCGCAGGGCGCGGAAGAAGCCGTCGCGCGGGCCGCCCAGGCAGATCGCCAGCTGGTAGATCGAGGCCGGCGCCTCGAGCTTGATCACCGTGGCCGCGCCGTCCACCTTCGGGAACTCCAGGCCGTATTCCTCCGGGTGCAGGAACAGCCAGGCCGCCGCCAGCACGTAGGGCACGTAGTCGCGCGTTTCCGGCGGCAGCTGCGCCTGCACCGACGGGTCCCAGAACGACTTCCCGCCCGCGGCCCGCTTGAGCCGCAGCGCGCGGCCTTCGCCACCGTTGTAGGCCGCCACCGCGAAGGCCAGGTCGTCGCCCAGTTCGGCGAAGCGCTCGTTGAAGTAGAGCACGCTCGCGCGCGCCGCCAGCTGCGGGTCGTAGCGGGTGTCGAAGCCGTCGCGCCAGCCCAGGCCGAAGCGCGCGCCCGTGGCCGGCATGAACTGCAGCGGGCCCGCCGCGCCCGCACGCGACACCGCGTGCACGCGGCCGTTCGACTCCTTGGCCAGGATGCCGAACAGCAGCGCCTCGGGCAGGCCCGCCTGCTCGTACTCGGGCCACATCAGGAAGCGCATCTGCTGGTAGTTCTCCCAGCTGGCCACCAGGCTGGGGCGCATCCAGGTGAGCCACTCGGCCATCGCCGCCTTCACCGGCTCGTTGAGTTCGATCACCTGGCGCAGGTCGCGGCCGCGCAGCATCGCCACCGGGCGCGCCGCGGCGGGCATGGCGCCCAGCACAGGCGAGGCCTCGTCGGCCGGACGGGCGCCGTCGGTGGGCGTGCTGAAGCCTTCGCCGCCGCCAGCCATTCCGGCGCCCTCCTGCACCAGCGCGTCGTAGGCGGCCAGGAAGCGCGCGGTGTCGCAGCCGCGGGTGTCGCCGCAGCGGCGGGCGGATTCGAGCAGCGTGGCCGAGGCCTCGCGGATCGCCTCGCGCCCCTGCACCGCCTCGCCGCGGCCGAGGCGCGCCAGGCCCTCGCGGAACTGTTCGCTGGCGGACTCGAGCTGGTCGTAGAGCTTCTGGGCGTTGGCCGGCACGCGGCGGGCTTCGGCGGGGGCGGACAGCAGCGCCACGGCGGCGCACAGGACCAGCAGGAATGAGGGACGCATCGGGGCCTTCCGGGAAACAGGGCGGCAGACTAGCGAGGCCACCGCGGCCGCGGCAAGCGCCATGCGCCATGGGCTGCGGCTAGAATCGGGGCGACACGACCCGACGGAGCCTTCCCTGATGAGCGACATCCTGATCGGCAAGGGCGAGCTGCCCGTGCGCCTGCTGGGCAAGTACGGCAACCGCCACGGCCTGGTCGCCGGCGCCACGGGCACCGGCAAGTCGGTGACGCTGATGGTGATGGCGGAGGGTTTTTCGCGGCTGGGCGTGCCGGTGGTGATGGCCGACGTGAAGGGCGACATCGCCGGCCTGGCCATGCCCGGCAGCAGCAACGAGAAGATCGCCGCGCGCGTGCAGCAGATCGGCGTCGAGGGTTACGCCAACGAAGCCAGCCCGGTGGTGTTCTGGGACCTGTACGGCAAGCTCGGCCACCCGCTGCGCACCACCGTGTCCGAGGTCGGGCCGGCGCTGATGTCGCGCATGCTCGAGCTCAATGACACCCAGTCGGGCGTGATGGACATCGCCTTCAAGCTGGCCGACGACCACGGCCTGCTGCTGCTCGACCTGGACGACCTGCGCGCCCTGCTCAACCACGTCACCGAGAACAAGGCCGACATCTCGAAGCAGTACGGCCTGGTCAGCCCGCAGTCGGTGGCCGCCATCCAGCGCGCGCTACTGCGGCTGGAACAGGACGGCGGCGAGCAGTTCTTCGGCGAACCGGCCCTTCAGCTGGCCGACCTGATGCGCCAGGACATGTCCGGCCGCGGCGTCATCAACCTCATCGCCGCCGACCAGCTGATCCTGCGCCCGCGCCTGTATTCGAGCTTCCTGCTGTGGTTGCTGAGCGAGCTGTTCGAAACCCTGCCCGAGGTCGGCGACCTCGAGGTGCCCAAGCTGGTGTTCTTCTTCGACGAGGCGCACCTGCTGTTCGACGACTGCCCGCCGGCGCTGCAGCAGCGCGTCGAACAGGTGGTGCGCCTGATCCGCTCCAAGGGCGTGGGCGTCTACTTCTGCTCGCAGAACCCCGACGACGTGCCCGACGAGGTGCTGGGCCAGCTGGGCAACCGCGTGCAGCACGCGCTGCGCGCCTTTACCCCGCGCGACCAGAAGGCCGTGCGCACCGCCGCCGAAACCTTCGTGCAGAACCCGAAGCTCGACGTGGCCAGGGTCATCGGCGAGCTGGGCGTGGGCGAGGCGCTGGTGTCGATGCTGCAGGACAAGGGCGTGCCGATGCCGGTGGAGCGCGCGCTGATCGCCCCGCCGCGCTGCCGCATGGGCGCCATCACCGAGGCCGAGCGCGCGCTGGTGCGCAGCCGCAGCCCGGTGGGCGGCAAGTACGACACCGCCGTGAACCGCGAGTCGGCCTTCGAGATGCTGGCCAAGCGCGCCGAGCAGGCCGCCGCGCCGGAAGCGCCCGCGCCCGCCGGCAATCCGGGCGCACCGGCGCCGCAGGCTGAAGCGAAAACGCCGTCGAAGCTGGACGAATTCCTCTGGGGCACCAAGCGCCGCCAGGGCGCGGTCGAGGCCGCGGCCAAGTCGGCCACGCGTACGGTGGCCAACGGCATCGGCCGGCAGATCCTGCGTGGTTTGCTGGGCGGGCTGCTGGGCGGGAAACGCTGAGCCGCTAGCGCCCGCCGCCTCCGCCGCCGCCACCACCGCCGCCGGAAAAACCGCCGCCGCCACTGCCCGAGCTCGATCCCGGCGGCGAGGCCGAGGACGAGATCGTCTGGCCCAGCGAGCCCGACAGCGCCTGGTTCACGCCGCCCAGGCTGAAGCCGGCGGCGCCGGTGCCGTGGTACCAGCCCAGGTTGCGCGCGGTTTCCGCCGCCGCCGCCGCGCCCACCGCGGCGGTGAAGCGGCCGGTCCAGGCGTCCTCGACGCCCAGGGCCATGGCGAAAGGCAACAGCGTTTCGTAGCGCCCGGCGTCGAGCGCGGGCTCTTCGGCCCCCGGGCCGGCCAGGCGGGCCAGCTCATCCTTCTCGGCCACGCTGAGGTAGAGCTTCAGGCCCTCGATGCGGTCCAGCAGCCGGCGGCCCTCGGCGGTGGGCGCCATCATCGCCCAGCCCGCCAGCACGTGCGCCACCAGCGACAGGCCCATGAGCACCAGGATGGCGGGCACGCCGTGGCCGGCGGCGACGATGAAGGCCAGCGCGCCATACACCACCGAAAACGCCAGGCCGCCCAACGCGGTGCCGCCGTTGCGCACGAAGTACTTCGGCCGCAGCCGGCGTTCGATGGACAGCATGTGCTGCAGGCGCGAATCACGCAGCACGGCGTGGTTCTCCTGCTTCAGCTCCAGCCGGGGACCATCCGTGAACAGGGGCGCGAACAGCGCCGCCTCGGGGCGCAGCGCCGGTGCCGGGGCGCCTTCCACCAGCTGCAGGTTCCACTCCTTGCCGCCGGGGTTGTGGAGCGTGAGTTGGCCGCGCACCGCCAGGTCCACCAGGTCGGCGTTGTAGCAGCGCGCGTCGTAGACCATGCGGGTCAGGCAGCGCAGCTCGCCGGGCGAAAAACCTTCGGGCGGTTCGTACTGGGGGAACACCGGGCCGGGCGCGGGGTCGCGGCCATGCCGGCTCCAGCGGCGCCAGTAGAAGGCCAGCAGCAGCACCAGGCCCACCAGGGCGATGCCGACGCCGGCGTTGTCGCGGAAGAACCAGGTGGCACGCTGCGAGCGGGTGGGCTCGGGCACTACGCCCTTGGGGAAACGCAGCACCACGCTCAGGCCCAGGCCATTGCCCAGCGCCCGGGTGGCGTCGAAGCGGGCGCCGCCATCGCGCACTTCCGCGCGGTAGTCCTGGCCGCGCACGCCGTAGGCGCCGGTGTAGGCCTCGGCGCCCAGCTGCGCCGCCGGCACCGGTTTGGGCAGGAACACGGTGGCGCCGGCGTGGTCGATCGGGAAGCCCCAGCCCAGGCCGGTGACGTTCCAGTACAGCTCGTCGTGCCTGTCGAAGAAGCCCAGCTGGCGCGTGGTGCGGTAGCGGATGACGTAGCGGTGTTCGGCCGGAACCTTCAGGAAGTCGTCGGTGCCCAGGCTGATGCGCACGCCGTTGGCGATGCGCTCCACCGTGGCCGGCTCGGGCTGGCCGTTGCGCTCGGCGCCCAGGAATTCGAAGTCCACCTCGACGCGGTTGCCCAGCGGGTCCTCGTAGCGGGTGGGGAAGTCGCGGTAGATGCCGCGCCGGATCAGCACGCCCTCGGCGCGCACCACGATGGTTTCGGCCACCAGCAGGCTGCCGTCGGGCTGCACGCGCAGGTCGGCGTCGAAGGACAGGATGCGCTCCTGCGCCGCGGCGCCCGGCGCCAGCAGCGCCAGCGCGAAGGCCAGGACCAGCGCGAACGCGACGCGCATCAGCCACCCACCCGCGGCGCCTGCCGCCCGCCGTCGCCGGCCTCGAAGAATTCCGCCTCGCCGAAACCGAAGGCACGCGCCACCAGCAGGTCGGGGAAACGCTGCACGCCGTCGTTGTTGGCGCGCACGGCGCCGTTGTAGAAGCGGCGCGCGTACTGCAGGTGGTCCTCGACCTCGACCAGGTCGGCCTGCAGCTTCAGGAAGTTCTGGCTGGCCTTGAGCTCGGGGTAGGCCTCGTTGAGCACCACCAGCCGGCCCAGCCCGGCCTCGAGCTCGCGCTCGAGCCCGGCCAGCGCGGCCGGCGAGGACGTGGCCAGGGCCCGGGCGCGCAGCTCGGTGACGTTTTCCAGCAGGGCCTTCTCATGGCCGGCGTAGGCGCGCACGGCCTCCACCAGCCGGGGCACGAGGTCGTGCCGCCGCATCAGTTGCACGTCGATGTCGCTCCAGCCGGCGCGCACCTGGTTGCGCAGGCGCACCAGCCGGTTGAAGGCGAACACGGCCCAGGACAGCCCCACGCCAAGAACAACCACCAGCCAGGCCATGGCCCCTCCCCTTCGATTCCCGGCCCCGATTATCCACGCCTCACGTGCCGCGCGCGCCCCCTCGGGTATATTCGCCAGCCCCGGGCCGAGCCTGCCCCCGACACCGGAGAGTCCAATGACCGATACGACGCCCACCCGCCCGAGCGCGGTGGACCGCTTCCTGGCCGTGGTCGAACGCGCCGGCAACACCCTGCCCCACCCGGCGACGCTGTTCTTCCTGCTCACGGTGGTCGTAGTCATCGCCAGCGCCGTGGTGGCCCAGTTCGACGTGGGCGTGGTGCACCCCAAGACCGGCGAGACCGTGACCTCGGTCAACCTGCTGAGCGTGGACGGCCTGCAGCGCATCATGGGCGGCCTGGTCACCAACTTCACCGGCTTCGCGCCGCTGGGCACGGTGCTGGTGGCCCTGATCGGCATCGGCGTGGCCGAGCACAGCGGCCTGATCGGCGCCTGCCTGCGCATCGTGGTGCTCAACGCGCCGCGTTTCCTGCTCACCCCCATCGTGGTGTTCGCCGGCGTGATGTCGAACATGGCCAGCGAGATCGGCTACGTGCTGTTGGTGCCGCTGGCGGGCCTGCTGTACGTGGCCGCGGGCCGGCACCCCATCCTGGGCATCGCCGCGGCCTTCGCCGGCGTGTCGGGCGGCTATTCGGCCAACCTGCTGCTGGGCACCATCGACCCGCTGCTCTCGGGCCTGTCGCAGGAAGCCGCGCAGATCGTCGACCCCGAGTACACCGTCAGCCCGGCCGCCAACCTGTTCTTCATGCAGGCCTCGACCCCGCTGATCACCCTGCTGGGCTGGTTCGTGACCGAGAAGATCGTGGCGCGGCGCTTCCCGGACGGGAACTACGGCCGCGGCGACGAGAAGATCGAGCCGCTGAGCCCGGCCGAAAAGCGCGGCCTGGCCTATGCCGGCATCGCCACCGTGGTGCTCGCGGCGCTGGTGCTGTGGGCCACGGTGCCGGCCGACGGCGCGCTGCGCATCGCCGGCGAGAGCGACGTGCTCAAGTCGCTGGCGCCCTTCCTGCACGGCATCGTGGCGCTGATCTTCGTGGCCGGCGGCCTGGTGGGCATCGCCTACGGCGTGGGCGCCGGCACCATCCGCAACGACACCGACGTGGTCAACGGCATGTCCAAGTCCATGGGCACGCTGGCCAGCTACCTGGTGCTGGTGTTCTTCGCGGCGCAGTTCGTGGCCCTGTTCAACTGGACCCAGCTGGGCCTGATCTTCGCGGTCGAGGGCGCCGAATTCCTCAAGGCCGTCGGCCTGCCCAAGATCCCGCTGCTGCTGTGCTTCATCCTGCTCACGGCGGTGGTGAACCTGGCCATGGGCTCGGCCTCGGCCAAGTGGGCGCTGATGGCGCCGGTGTTCGTGCCCATGTTCATGCTGCTGGGTTATTCGCCGGAAGTGACCCAGACCGCCTACCGCGTGGGCGACTCGGTGACCAACATCATCTCGCCGATGATGAGCTACTTCGCCCTGGTCATCGCCTTCCTGCAGCGCTACGAGCCCAAGGCCGGCATCGGCACCGTGGTGGCGACGATGATCCCGTACTCGATCACCTTCCTGCTGGGCTGGTCGCTGCTGTTCGCGCTGTGGATCGCCCTGGGCCTGCCGCTGGGCCCTGGCGCGCCGCTGGTCTACCCGGCGGGCTGAGCCATGGCGCGCTGGCGGCCGCCGGGAGAGAAGTCCACGGCGATCATCACCCGCGCCGGCTTCGAGCGCCTGCGCGCGGAGCTCGACGACCTGTGGCGGGTGCGCCGCCCCGAGGTGGTGCGCGCGCTCGCCGCGGCCGCGGCCGAGGGCGACCGCAGCGAAAACGCCGAATACACCTACCGCAAGAAGCAGCTGGGCGAAATCGACCGCAGGGTGCGCTACCTGAGCAAGCGCCTGGAGGTGCTGAAGGTGCCCGAGGGCCGGCCGGCCGACCCGGAGGCGGTGTTCTTCGGCGCCTGGTTCGAGATCGAGCACTGCGACAGCGGCGAATGCCTGCGCTACCGCATCGTCGGCCCGGACGAAACCGACGCCAAGGCCGGGCACATCAGCGTGGACTCGCCGCTGGCGCGCGCCGTGCTGCGCCGGCGCCTCGACGACGAGGTCGAGGTGCACCTGCCGGCCGGGCCGGCGCGCTACGTCATCGTCGTGGTCGAATACCCCGACTGACTCAGTCTTCCTCGTCGCCGACCAGGCCGAACAGGTCGTGCTCGTCGCTGCCCATGATGCGCACTTCGCAGAAGTCGCCGGGCTTCAGGCCCGCCGCGGCGCCGTCCTGGATCTGCACCAGGCCGTCGATCTCGGGCGCGTCGGCCTTGGAGCGGCCGATGGCCAGCTCGCCGTCGATCTCGTCCACCAGCACCGTCTGCATGGTGCCCACCTTGCGTTCGAGCTTTTCGGCGCTGATCTGCGCCTGCAGCTCCATGAAGCGGGCCAGGCGCTCCTGCTTCACTTCCTCGGGCACGGCGCCCGGCAGGTCGTTGGCGCTGGCGCCTTCCACCGGCGAATAGGCGAAGGCGCCGACGCGGTCGAGCTCGGCCTGGTCCAGGAAGGACAGCAGCTGCTCGAAGTCCTCTTCCGTCTCGCCCGGGAAACCGACGATGAAGGTGCTGCGGATGGTCAGCTCGGGGCAGATGTCGCGCCAGCGCTGGATGCGCTCGAGGGTCTTGTCCACCGCGCCCGGCCGCTTCATCAGCTTCAGGATGCGCGGGCTGGCGTGCTGGAACGGGATGTCGAGGTAAGGCAGCACCTTGCCCTCGGCCATCAGCGGGATCACGTCGTCCACGTGCGGGTACGGGTAGACGTAGTGCAGGCGGGTCCAGAGGCCCAGCTCCGACAGGCCCTCGCACAGGTCCTTCATGCGGGTGGCGTACTGGCGGCCGCGCCACTCGCCCGGGGCGTACTTCAGGTCCACGCCGTAGGCGCTGGTGTCCTGCGACACCACCAGCAGCTCCCTGACGCCGCCGCGGGCCAGCTTCTCGGCCTCGCGCAGCACGTCGTCCACCGGGCGCGAGACCAGGTCGCCGCGCATCGAGGGGATGATGCAGAAGCTGCAGCGGTGGTTGCAGCCCTCGGAAATCTTCAGGTAGGCGTAGTGCTTGGGGGTCAGCTTCAGGCCGTAGTCCGGCACCAGGTCCACGAACGGGTCGTGTTTCGGCGGCAGGGCCTGGTGCACCGCGCTCATGACGCTGGCGTAGTCCTGCGGGCCGCTGATCGAGAGCACGCCCGGGTGGGCCTCGCGGATCTGCTCGGGGCGCTTGCCCAGGCAGCCGGTGACGATGACCTTGCCGTTCTCGGCCAGGGCCTCGCCGATGGCGTCCAGACTCTCGGCCACGGCCGAATCGATGAAGCCGCAGGTGTTGACCACCACCACGTCGGCGGCGTCGTAGGTGGGGACGATCTCGTAGCCCTCGACCCGTAGCTGGGTCAGAATGCGTTCGGAGTCTACGAGGGCCTTCGGGCAGCCGAGGCTGACGAAGCCCACCTTGGGGTGGCTGGCGGACATGGGCATGCGGGGTTCGGGCGGGGGGCGGAGTATACCCCTCGCCGACGCCCCGGCCGGTGTAGGCTAGCCCAACGGACCAACGCGGCAGGGGAGCCAGCCATGGGCCAGACCATTTCCATCAGCACCCGCCACGGGCGCATTTCCGGCTGGCAGGCCAAGCCGCACGACAAGCCGCGCGGCGCCCTGATCGTGGTGCAGGAAATCTTCGGGGTGAATCCGCACATCCGCCAGGTGGCCGACCGCTTCGCCAACTACGGCTACCTCGTGGTGGCCCCCGCCCTGTTCGACCTGGTCAAGCCCGGCACCGAGCTGGCCTACGACGAGGCCGGGGTGAAGGAAGGCCGGGCCCTGGCCGAGGAACTGGGCTTCAACGGCGCCCTGGACGGCGTGCGCGGCGCCTACGACCTGCTCGAGGCCGAGCACCGGGTGGGCGTGGTGGGCTACTGCTGGGGCGGCAGCGTGGCCTTCCTGGCCAACACCCGGCTGGGCCTGCCCGCGGTGAGCTACTACGGTGGCCGCACCGTGCCCTTCCTGCACGAGCGCCCCAAGGCGCCGCTCATGATGCATTTCGGCGAAAACGACCCGCTGATCCCGCCCGAAGACGTGACCAAGCACCGCGAGGCCCTGTCCTCGGCCGAAATCCACGTCTGGCCCGGCGCCGGCCACGGCTTCAACTGCGACCAGCGCGCCGACTACAACGAGGAAGTCTCGAAGCAGGCCCTGGAACGCACCCTGTCCTTCTTCCAGAAGACCCTGCGCTGACCGTGGCCGGCTTCGAACTCGACCCGCGCCTGGCGGGCGACACCCTGCTGGTGGCCGACGGCCCGCTCAGCCAGCTGCGGCTGATGGACGACGCGCGCTTCCCCTGGCTGGTGCTGGTGCCGCGCGTGCCCGGCGCCGTGGAATGGCTCGACCTTTCCGGCGACCAGCAGCGCCTGCTGCTGGCCGAACTCAACCTGGCCGGCCGGCTGCTGCGCGGCCTGGGCCCGGTGCACAAGCTCAACATCGGCGCGCTGGGCAACGTGGTGCGCCAGCTGCACGTGCACGTGGTGGCGCGCCAGGAAGGCGACGCGGCCTGGCCCGGCCCGGTCTGGGGCGCCGGCGCGCGCCAGCCCTACGTGGCGGAACAGCGCACGGCGCTGCTATCGTCGCTGCGCCAAGGCCTGGGCGACTTCCCGGGCGACTGACCCGGAGCAGACCATGAAATCCAACCTCGTCCCCGCCCTGATCCTGATCGTGCTGGGCGCGCTGCTGCTGGCCAACAACCTGGTGCCCGAGTTCCGCATCTGGGCGGTGCTGATCGACTGGTGGCCGCTGGCCCTGATCGTGCTGGGCGTGAGCATGCTGTTCCGGCGCAGCTGAGCCCCGCGCCGGCTCAGGTGCGGGGCAGCGTGACCCCGGTCTGGCCCTGGTACTTGCCGCCGCGGTCCTTGTAGCTGGTTTCGCAGACTTCGTCGGACTGGAAGAACAGCATCTGGGCCACGCCCTCGCCGGCGTAGATCTTGGCCGGCAGCGGCGTGGTGTTGCTGAATTCCAGGGTCACGTGGCCTTCCCACTCGGGCTCGAGCGGCGTGACGTTGACGATGATGCCGCAGCGCGCGTACGTGCTCTTGCCCAGGCACACCACCAGGGTGTCGCGCGGGATGCGGAAGAACTCCACCGTGCGCGCCAGCGCGAAGCTGTTGGGCGGGATGATGCAGACGTCCGACTCGATGTCCACGAAGCTCGACGGATCGAAGGCCTTGGGATCGACGATCGTCGAGTTGATGTTGGTGAATATCTTGAACTCGCGCGCGCAGCGCACGTCGTAGCCGTAGCTCGAGGTGCCGTAGCTGACGATGCGGTGGCCGTCGGCGGCGTGCTTGACCTGCCCCGGCTCGAAGGGCTCGATCATGCCCTGCTGCTCGGCCATGCGGCGGATCCACTTGTCGGACTTGATGCTCATGCGGTTCGGGCTCGGGGGCGAAAGGCCGGATTCTACCGGCTCAGGTGTTGCTGATGACGATGTTCGGCAGGCCGATGGCCTTGTTCCGGGCCTGCAGCGACAGCCGGGCCGCGGTGCGGCGGGCGATGTCGCGATAGGCCAGGGCCAGCGGCGAGCCCGGGTCGGCCGCCACGGTGGGGGCGCCCGAATCGGCCTGCTCGCGGATGCGGATGTCCAGCGGCAGCGAGCCCAGCAGGGGCACGCCGTACTGGGCCGCCATGCGCTCGCCGCCGCCGGCCCCGAACACATGCTCGGCGTGGCCGCAGTTCGAGCACACGTGCACGGCCATGTTCTCGACGATGCCCAGCACCGGCACCTCCACCTTGGCGAACATCTGCAGCGCCTTGCGGGCGTCGAGCGTGGCGATGTCCTGCGGGGTGGTGACGATGACCGCGCCGGAAACCGGCACGCGCTGGCACAGGGTGAGCTGGATGTCGCCGGTGCCGGGCGGCAGGTCGATGACCAGGTAGTCCAGGCCCTGCCAGCGGGTGTCGTTGAGCAGCTGCTGCAGCGCCTGGGTGACCATGGGGCCGCGCCAGATCATGGGCGTGTCCTCGCCGATCAGCAGGCCGATGGACATGGCCTGCAGGCCGTGGTTTCGCTTGGGTTCGATGGACTTGCCGTCGGGGCTGTCCGGGCGGCCTTCCAGACCCAGCATCTTCGGGATGGAGGGGCCGTAGATGTCGGCGTCGAGCACGCCCACCGTGGCGCCCTCTGCCTGCAGGGCCAGGGCCAGGTTCACGGCGGTGGTGGACTTGCCCACGCCGCCCTTGCCCGAGGCCACGGCGATGATGTTGCGGACCTCGGGCATCGGGGTCAGGTCCTTCTGGACCTTGTGGGCATGGACCCGGGAGCCGACCGAGACCGTCGCCTGCTCCACCCCGGGCAGGGCCTCCAGGCAGGCCCGGGCCTCGGCCGCCAGGGCCTCGTGCCAGCCGCGGGCCGGGTAGGCCAGCTGCAGCTCCACGGCCACCCGGCCGCCGTCGATGCCGATGCCGCGGACGCTGCCCTGCTCCACGAGGCCCAGGCCGGTGTGCGGGTCGCGCAGGGCGGCCAGCGCGGCGGAAACGGTGGATTGGCTGGGGAACATCGGCAAGCTCCTGCAACGAAAGGGTTTTCCGGGCCCGCGGAGGGCGGGTTCAGGTTCGCGAAATGGCAAAAACCGCATATGTTTTCGGTACCGGCATTGTGTTACGTTCCAGTTAAGGCAGGAGGGGTTTCGACCTGCCGGATCGCAAAACAACCAGTTACAGACAACAACAGCGACCATTCTAGGGGGTCCAATGAAGACTGCTCCAATCGCCGGGTATCGCCGTTCGGTGCTTGCCCGTTCGCTTGCCCTCGCCCTGACGCTCCCGTTCGCTTTCTCCGCCGCCGCGCAGGAAGCCACGGACGAGGACGAGGAATCCACCGATGAGACGACCCAGCTCGACGCCGTCGAGGTCGTGGGCTCCCGCATCAAGCGCGCCGAGATCGAGGGCCCGTCCCCGGTCACCGTGATCACCTCGGCCCAGATCGAGGCCGAAGGCTTCAACACGGTCTACGACGCGCTCAACACGCTGACCCAGACCACCGGCTCGATCCAGAACGAGCTGACCCAGAACGGCTTCACCCCGAACGCCCAGGTGCTGAACCTGCGCGGCCTCGGCCCGGGCCGCGTGCTGACCCTGATCAACGGCCGCCGCGCCGCCGACTACCCGCTGCCCTACAACGGCCAGTCGAACTTCGTGAACCTGTCCTCGGTCCCGACCGCGGCGGTCGAGCGCATCGAGCTGCTGGCCGGCGGCGCCTCCGCCATCTACGGTTCGGACGCGGTCGCGGGCGTGATCAACATCGTCCTCAAGACCAACTTCGAGGGCCAGTACCTTTCCTACCTCACCGGCAAACCCAGCCGTGGCGGCGCGCCGACCAACGACGTGCAGTGGGTCGGTGGCAGCACCGGCGAACGCTGGAGCCTGACCTACGCGGTGGAGTACTTCGACCGCGGCGCGATGTACGCGTCCGAGCGTGACTTCATGGACTCCTACCGCGACGACCCGAGCGTCGACCCGTCCGCCGCCACCGCCGTGCAGGGCATCCGCCTGCGCGACCGCCTGATCGGCACCGGCGCGAACAGCCAGGTCTGGCAGGACGGCGAAAACCTCGAGTCCACCTGCGCCCGCTGGGGCGGCGACTTCGAGATCGACGCCCGCCCGACCGGCTCCTGGTGCGGTTACTACGGCTACCCGGCGACCCAGGCCATCCGCAACTCGGACGAGAACATCTCCGGTTACATCTACGGCACCCTGGACATCAACGACAACCTGCAGGGCTTCGCCAGCCTGAACGTGTGGGATTCGCAGGCCTCGGCCGCGTCCGCCACCCAGTTCTGGTCGGTGCCGCTGTACTACGACGTGAACTTCGGCTCGATCATGGACGGCCAGCGCATCTTCACGCCGAGTGAAGTCGGCGGCTTCGATGCGCAGCAGACCGTGTTCAACGAGCAGTCCATCGACTTCTCGGCCGGCCTGCGCGGTTCGATGATGGACAACCGCTTCGATTGGGACTTCACCGTCAGCCACTCGCGCTACGAAACCAACAACGACCGTCCGCGCTTCCTGGCCCAGGCCCTGACCGACTTCTTCCTTGGCCCTCGCCTCGGCACCGTGGCCGGCTTCCCCGCCTACGCGCTGAACCAGGATCGTTACTTCAACCCGATCACCCCGGCCGAGTTCAACGCGCTGTCCACCATCGTCAAGACCCGCGCCGATTCCAGCGCCTCGACCGCGCAGTTCGTGCTCTCCGGCGACCTGTTCGAGCTGCCGGCCGGCCCGCTCTCCTTCGCCGCCGTGCTCGAAGCCGGCACGCAGGAGTACGAGCTCAACGCCGACCCGCGCATCCTCCCGGGCCAGAACATCATCTACAACCTGACCGGCACCGGCGGCGGCGGCGACCGCAACCGCTACGCGCTCGGCTCCGAGTTCGCGATCCCGGTGACCGACAGCTTCAAGGCCACGCTGGCGGCGCGCTACGACCTGTACGACGACATCACCCAGGTCGACAACGCGTTCACCTGGAACGCCGGCCTCGAGTGGCGTCCGTTCGACAACCTGCTGTTCCGCGGCGCCTACAGCACCTCGTTCCGCGCCCCGGACATGCACTACATCTTCGCCGACGAGTCGGGCTTCTTCTCGACCGTGTTCGACGAATACGCCTGCCGCAACGCCGGCAACACCGTCACCCAGTGCGGCAACAACGCCACCTGGAACTACTCCGCGTTCGGCGTCCGCCAGGGCAACCCGGACCTCGAGGAGGAAGAGGGCAACTCGTTCACCGTCGGCATGGTGTGGGACATCGTCGACAACCTGTCGTTCACGGTCGACTACTACCAGGTCGAACTCGAGGGCGTGGTCGGCGACATCAGCTCGGCCTACATCCTGCAGAACGAAGCCGACTGCCGCCTGGGCTCCGACCGCCAGGGCAACACGGTGGACGGCAGCTCCGCGTTCTGCCAGTTCATCCTCGACAGCGTGATCCGCACCGTGGGTGGCCCGAACGACGGCCGCATCGAGCAGGTCAACCGCGGCCCGATCAACCGTTCGTACATCTCGAACGAGGGCATCGACGCCAGCCTGCGCTACGACATGGACACCGACCGCTACGGCAACTTCAGCTACCAGCTGTCGTGGTCGCACGTCCTTGACCAGAAGTTCGCCGAGTTCGCCGGCGAGCCGCGCGACAGCTACCGCGACGACCTGACCAACTTCGACTTCCGCTCCCGCATGCGCGGCAGCGTGTCGTGGGAGTACAAGGACCTGAACGTCACGGTGTTCGGCATCCGCTACGGTTCGCTGCCGAACTGGGAGGAGACCGGCCGCATCGCGCCCTACCACGTCTACAACCTCAACGTCGGCTACGAGTTCACCGAGAACTTCAGCGCCAACCTGATCGTCAACAACGTGCTGGACAAGATCGCCCCGAAGGACGACAGCTTCTTCACCTACCCGTTCTTCTGGCGCGCCTACAGCCCGATCGGCCGCGAGGTCTTCGTGCAGGCGAACTTCCGCTGGTAATACCGCTGCATCGGTCCACGTGACCCGAGGCCCGGCGAAAGCCGGGCCCTTTTTTTGCGCCCGCGGCGGCCGCCCCGGCGGCGCGATCT
Source organism: Arenimonas sp. (assembly GCF_041913985.1). Lineage (GTDB taxonomy): Bacteria > Pseudomonadota > Gammaproteobacteria > Xanthomonadales > Xanthomonadaceae > Arenimonas. The sequence goes on along the minus strand of NZ_JAYSEG010000002.1, from coordinate 23,421 downwards.
GGGATAATGGCGCCCCCGCCGAGGAAGCCCCGCCCGATGACGCCCCGCCCCGCCCTGGTCACCACCGCCCTGCCCTATGCCAACGGCCCCCTGCACCTGGGCCACCTGGTGGGCTACATCCAGGCCGACATCTGGGTGCGCGCGCGGCGCATGTCCGGCGGCGAGACCCATTTCGTCTGCGCCGACGACGCCCACGGCACGCCCATCATGCTGGCCGCCGAGAAGGCCGGCATGGCCCCCGAGGACTTCATCCGTGGCATCCAGGCCGGGCACGAGGCCGACTTCGCGGCCTTCCGGGTCGACTTCGACCACTACCACTCCACGCATTCGGACGAGAACCGCGAACTCGCCAGCCTGATCTACACGCGCCTGCGCGACGGCAGCCACGGCGCGAAGGCCATCGCCGTGCGCTCGATCCAGCAGCTCTACGACCCCGAGCGCGGCATGTTCCTGCCCGACCGTTACATCAAGGGCGAATGCCCGAACTGCGGCGCGGCCGACCAGTACGGCGACAACTGCGAGGTCTGCGGCAAGGCCTATGCCCCCACCGACCTGAAGAACCCGCGCTCGGTGGTATCCGGCGCCACACCCGAGCTGCGCGATTCCGAGCACTACTTCTTCGAGCTGGGCAAGTTCGAGGCCTTCCTGCGCGAGTGGCTGGCCGGCGACGTGGCCCACCCGGCGGTGAAGGCCAAGCTGGCCGAATGGCTCGAAGGCGGCCTGCGCGACTGGGACATCAGCCGCGACGCGCCCTACTTCGGCTTCCCCATCCCCGACGCGCCCGGCAAGTTCTTCTACGTCTGGCTCGACGCGCCCATCGGCTACCTGGCCTCGTTCAAGGCCCTGTGCGCGAAGACCGGCACCGACTTCGCCGCCTTCACCGACGCCGCCCGCGCCGGCGACACCGAGATGCACCACTTCCTCGGCAAGGACATCATCAACTTCCACGGCCTGTTCTGGCCGGCCATGCTGCACGGCGCCGGTTTCCGCGCGCCCACCGCGCTGCACGTCAACGGCTACCTGACGGTGAACGGCGCGAAGATGAGCAAGTCGCGCGGCACCTTCGTGATGGCCCGCACCTACCTCGACGCCGGCCTCGACCCGGAGGCGCTGCGCTACTACTTCGCGGTCAAGACGGGCGCCGGCGTGGTCGACCTCGACCTCAACCTCGAGGACTTCGTGGCGCGCGTGAACGCCGACCTGGTCGGCAAGTTCGTCAACATCGCCAGCCGCTGCGCCGGCTTCATCACCAAGCGCTTCGACGGCCGCCTGGCCGAGGCGCTGCCGGAGCCGGCCATGTACGAGCGCTTCGTCGCCGGCGTGCGCGAGGTGGCCGCCAGCTACGCCCGCGACGAGGTTGGCCAGGCCATGCGGCAGGTGATGGCGCTGGCCGACGAGGCCAACCGCTACATCGACGAGCGCAAGCCCTGGGTGATCGCCAAACAGGAAGGCACCGACGCCGAACTGCAGGCCGTGTGCAGCCAGGGCCTGAACCTGTTCCGCCTGCTGGCCGCCGCGCTCAAGCCGGTGCTGCCGGGCACGGTGGCGCGCGCCGAGGCCTTCCTGCGCGCGCCCGTGCCGCGCTGGGACGACGTGGCCGCGCCCCTGCTGGGCCACGCCATCGCGCCCTTCGAACCCCTGATGACCCGCATCGACCCCAAGCAGATCGAATCCATGACCGACGCCAGCAAGGAAGACCTCAAGCCTGTGGGAGGGCCTTCAGGCCCGACTGATGGCAAGGCAAGCAAGAAGCAAGTCGGGCCTGAAGGCCCTCCCACAGAGGCGAAGGGCGTGGCCTTCATCGGCATCGACGACTTCGCCAAGCTCGACCTGCGCATCGGCAAGGTGCTCGAGTGCGGCTTCGTGGACGGCTCCGACAAGCTGCTGCGCTTCCTGCTCGACGCCGGCGAACTCGGCCAGCGGCAGATCTTCAGCGGCATCCGCGCCAGCTACGGCGAGCCGGAGAAGCTGGTGGGCCGCAGCGTGGTGTTCATCGCCAACCTCGCGCCGCGCAAGATGCGCTTCGGCCTGAGCGAGGGCATGATCCTGTCGGCCGGCTTCGACGGCGGCGCGCTGGCCCTGCTGGGCGCCGACGACGCCGCCGCGCCGGGCATGCCGGTTCGGTAAGCGCGCCATGGACGACATCGCCCTGCTGCTGGTCGGCGCGGTGTTCGTCAATAACTTCGTGCTGGTGAAGTTCCTGGGGCTGTGCCCCTTCATGGGCGTGTCGCGCCGGCTCGACGCCGCCTACGGCATGGCCCTGGCCACCGGCTTCGTGCTCACGCTGTCGGCGGCGCTGGCCTGGGGCGTGCACCACTGGCTGCTGGCGCCGCTGGGGCTGGAACACCTGCGCACCCTGGGCTTCATCCTGGTCATCGCCGCCGTGGTGCAGTTCACCGAGACGGTGATGAACCGCCAGAGCCCGCGCCTGTACCGCGTGCTGGGCCTTTACCTGCCGCTGATCACCACCAACTGCGCGGTGCTGGGCGTGGCCCTGCTGAACGTGCAGGAGCGCCGCGGGCTGCTGGAAGCGGCGCTGTACGGCTTCGGCGCCGCGGTGGGCTTCGGACTGGTGCTGGTGCTGTTCTCGGCCATGCGCGAACGGCTGGAAGCCGCCGACGTGCCCGCCAGCTGGCGCGGCACGCCCATCGCCCTGGTCACGGCCGGGCTGATGTCGCTGGCCTTCATGGGCTTCGGCGGCATGGTGGCGGCCTGATGCTGGAAGCGGTGCTCGTGGTGGTGGGGCTGGCCGCGGCGCTGGGCGCGCTGCTGGGCTGGGCCACGGTGCGCTTCCGCGTGCAGGGCGACCCGATGGTGGAGCGCATCGACGCGCTGCTGCCGCAGACCCAGTGCGGCCAGTGCGGCTACCCGGGCTGCAAGCCCTATGCCCGCGCGATTGCTTCCGGCGAGGCCGACATCAACCAGTGCCCGCCCGGCGGCGAAGCCGGCGTGCGCGCCCTGGCCGAACTGCTGGGCCGCGAACCCAAGCCGCTCAACCCCGACAACGGCGTGGCCAAGCCGCCGCTGGTGGCGCTGATCGTCGAGGAAGACTGCATCGGCTGCACCAAGTGCATCCAGGCCTGCCCGGTGGACGCCATCGTCGGCGCGCCCAAGCGCATGCACACCGTCATCGCCGAGCTGTGCACGGGCTGCGAGCTGTGCCTGCCGCCCTGCCCCGTGGACTGCATCGACCTGGTGCCGCCGCGGCCGCGGCCCGTGCTTCAGAGCCGCTCGACGGCGTAACCCTTCGCGCGCAGCAGTTCCACCACGCCGTCCTCGCCCAGCAGGTGCATGGCGCCCACCACCACCAGGGCGTCGTCGTCGCGGCTTTCGTCCAGCAGCGCCTGCAGGCGCGGCAGCCAGGCCAGGTTGCGGTCGCGGTTCAGGCGCTCGTACAGGTCCGGGTACTCGGCCTTCATCTTCGCGGCGCTCTCGGCGTGCAGCGCCTCGGCGTCGCCGGCGCGCCAGAGCGCGTGCATGCGGCTGATCTCCTGCTCGAGCGCGCCCAGGTCGGACAGCACGTCGTCCAGCGCCTGCTCCTGCTGCGCCGCGTCCATGCCGTCGAACAGCGCGATCTGCTGCGCGCCGGTTTCCAGCCCGGCCACCGGCTTGCCGGCCGCCACGGCGCGGTTGGCGAAGTGCTTGTCCAGGCCCAGGGCCGGGTCCAGGCCCAGGCGCTGCATTTCGGTCACCGAGATGATGAGGCTGACGAACCACGCCTCGTGCGCCTGCAGGAACTCCAGCGCCATGCCGCGGCTGGCGGCGTGCGCCTGCAGCCGCGCCCAGGTGTCGGCGGGCAGGCGCGACTGCAGCGTGGCGCCACCTTCGAAGCGCGCGGCGGCGGCCATGGCCTGGCCCAGGGCCGGGTCGGCCATCTCGGCCGGCGTCAGTTCGAACACCAGCTTCTCGGCGTCTTCGAAGGCGGCGTCGGTGCTGGCGGCCAGCGGGTAGTCGCCCTCGCGCAGCAGGTGGAAGGAACCGAGCAGGTACAGCGAATTGTCGCCGTCGCTCACCTTCCACAGCAGCGGCCTGGGCGGCTCGGCGCCCGCGCAACCGGGCAAGGCCAGGGCCAGCAGCAACGCGGCGATCCAGGAGTGGCGCATGGGGTCGTCCTTGGGCTTATTCGGGGAAAGGCAGCGGCTTCTTCTCGCCGGCGGTGACGGCCAGGTCCAGGCGGTTCTCCGGCGGCGGCATCGGGCAGGTCGAGTACGGCGTGTAGGCGCAGGGCGGGTTGTAGGCACGGTTGAAGTCGAGCACCACCTTGCCGTCGGCGCCGGCCGGCTTCGCGTACAGGAAGCGCGAGGCGGGGTAGCTCTGGTGGCCGCTGGTGCGGTCGGCGAACACGAAGAACAGTTCGCCGTCGCCCTCGTCCAGCGCCTCGAGGCTGAACTGCGCGCCGTTCTTTTCGAACAGCACGCGCCCGGGGTTGGCCATGGGCTCGACCATGCCCAGCATGTTGACGATGTCGAGGGTCTTGCCGGGCGGGTGCGCCTCGAAGCGGGCTTCGAAGCGGAAGCCCGGGTCGATGTCGAAGTAGTCGATGCCCGGGAAGCTGGTACGGGTGCGCGCCATGGCATTGCGCACGCGCAGGGCGAAGCGGCCGCCGCGCTCGATCAGCACGAAGCTGGCGTCGCCGCGGTTGAAGCCCACCACGGTGGGCTTGCCCTGCGAATCGGGCACCAGCGTCACCGTGCCTTCGGCCGGTTCGCCATCCACCGTCACCTCGGCGCCGTCGGCGACGCGCAGGGTGACGGTGCCGTCCTTGCGCACGTCGAGCATGCCGATCTGCGGCGGGCCCAGGGCCAGGCGGGTGCCGTTGTCCTGGGCCGAACCGACGTAGGTGGCGCCCGGGTTCAGCCAGTGCAGCCCCACCAGCGACAGGAAACCGTCGGGCCGCAGCAGGCGCTCCTGCCGCTCGTGGCGCCAGTCGCGGACCTCGCGCTCGTAGGCCAGTTTGGCGTCGCGCGCGGCCTTGGCCGCGGCGGCTTCGTCGGCGGCGGCCTGGTCGGAAGACCCGCCGCAGCCGGCGAGCAGCAGCGACAGCGCCAGCAGAGGCAGCAACTTCACGCGCATCAGCGTCCCCTCAGGAAAAGTCGGTCGAGTTCGGCCTTGCTCAGCTGCACCCAGGTGGGCCGGCCGTGGTTGCACTGGCCGCTGCGCTCGGTGGCTTCCATGTCGCGCAGCAGGGCGTTCATTTCCGGCAGCGTGAGGCGACGGTTCGCGCGCACCGAGGTGTGGCAGGCCAGGGTGGAGAGCAGCTCGTTGCGCGCTTGCTCGAGCCGCCGGGTCGCGCCGTGTTCGCGCAGGTCGGAGAGCACGTCCAGGGCCAGCGCGCGCGGGTCCAGGTCGGCCAGAAGCGTGGGCACGCTGCGGATGCTCAGCGCCTGCGGGCCGGCGCGGCGGATCTCGAAGCCGTAGCTGGCCAGGGCCTCGGCGTGCTGCTCGGCGGCGTCGGCCTCGCGCTCGCTCACCGCCAGCGACACCGGCACCAGCAGCGGCTGGCTGCGGATGCCCTCGCCGTCGAGCGCGGCCTTCAGGCGTTCGTAGGTGATGCGTTCGTGCGCGGCATGCATGTCCACCAGCACCAGGCCCTGGGCGTTCTCGGCCAGGATGAATACGCCGTGCAGCTGCGCCAGCGCGAAGCCCAGCGGCGGCGCCTCGGCTTCGTTGGCGGCCGGCAGCGGCGCGGGCATGGCGGGCCCACCGCCGCCGCGCGAACCGTAGAGCGCGGCGTAGGCCGGCAGTACTTCGCGCACCGGCAGGCCCAGGCCCGACTGCTGCGGCGCCCAGGCCGCGGGCGACGAACCCGGCGCGGCCATCGCCTCGCCCGCCGCGGCCGGCGCGTAGGCCGCGCCCACCGCTTCCTGCGCCAGCGCGCCACCGGCGCGGGTGGACGCCAGCGCGGCGTGCAGCGTGCGGTAGATGAATTCGTGCACCAGCCGCTGCTCGCGGAAGCGCACCTCGTGCTTGGCCGGGTGCACGTTCACGTCCACGCCGCGCGGGTCGCATTCCAGGAACAGCACGAACGCGGGATGGCGGCCATGGAAGAGCACGTCGGCATACGCCTGGCGCACCGCGTGCGCCACGGTGCGGTCGCGCACGGCGCGGCCGTTGACGTAGAAATACTGCTGGTCGGCGCTGGAGCGCGCGGCGGTGGGCAGCCCCACCCAGCCGTGCAGGCGCAGGCCGGCCGCGGCGTGTTCCACTTCCAGGCACTGGCGGGTGAAGTCCTCGCCCAGCGCCTCGGCCACGCGGCGCAGGCGCTCGCCGCCGTCGCGCACCGGCTTGTAGTGGCGCGAGAGCCGGCCGTTGTGGCTCAGGCGCAGCTCCACGTCCGGGCGCGCCAGCGCCAGCGAGCGCAGCCATTCCTCGACGTGGCCCAGCTCGGTGCGCTCGGCGCGCAGGAACTTGCGCCGCGCCGGCACGTTGAAGAACAGGTCGCGCACCTCGACCGTGGTGCCCTCGGGGTGCGGGTGCGGCACCGGCGTACCGACGCGGCCGCCGTCCACTTCCAGGCGCGCCCCGTGGCCCTCGCCGCGCGCGCGGGCGCTGATGGCGAAGCGGCTCACCGAGGCGATCGACGGCAGCGCTTCGCCGCGGAAGCCCAGCGTGGCCACTTCCTCGAGGTCCTCGATGGAGGCGATCTTGCTGGTGGCGTGGCGCGAGATGGCCAGCGGCAGTTCGTGCGGCGGGATGCCGCCGCCATCGTCGCGGATGCGCACCAGCCGGATGCCGCCTTCCTCGAGGTCGATGTCCACCCGGGTGGCGCCGGCGTCGAGCGCGTTCTCGACCAGTTCCTTCACCACCGAGGCGGGCCGTTCGACCACCTCGCCGGCGGCGATCTGGTTGACCAGGGTGTCGGGAAGCTGCTGGATCGGCACGTATCGCGGTCTCGGGAGGTCCGAGGCCGATGATAGCAGCGGCGGCGCGGCTTACTCGGGCAGGCCGGCCATGGCGCCGGCCATGGGAATGGTCAGGCGCTCGCCGACCTTCACGGTGTCGCCCTTGAGGTGGTTGGCGGCGCGGATCGAGTTCATCGGCACGCCGTGGCGGGCGGCGATGAGGCTCAGGGTTTCGCCGCGGCTGACCACGTGCTGGCGGCTGCCGCCCAGCGTGCCCTGGCGGGCGGCGTACCAGGTGCCCGGGGGCGCCTGGTTGGCGAAGTAGTTGCGCACGCCGCCGACGATGGCGCTGGCCATGCGGCTGCGGTAGGCGGGGTCGCTCAGGCGCGCCTCCTCGCCCGGGTTCGAGATGAAGCCGGTTTCCACCAGCATCGAGGGCACGTCGGGCGAACGCAGCACCACGAAGTTGGCGCGCTCGATCTGCGGCTTGTGCGCCTTGCCCACGCCCTTGAGCGAGGCCAGCACTTCGCCGGCGACGTCGTCGGAGACGCGCATGGTGGCGTTCTGCGAGAGGTCGAGCAGCACGGCGGCAAGGTTCTTGTCGCGCGCGTCGAGCTCGACGCCGCCCACGAGGTCGGCGGCGTTCTCCTGGTCGGCCAGCCAGCGCGCGGCCTCCGACGAGGCGCCGCGCAGCGAAAGCACGTACACGGACGCGCCGTTCGCGGCGCGGTTGTGCGCGGCGTCGGCGTGGATGGAGATGAACAGGTCGGCCTGCGCCTCGCGCGCGCGCTGGTAGCGCTCGTGCAGCGGGATGAAGACGTCGCCGTCGCGCACCAGGTAGGCCTGCATGCCCGGGTCGGCGTTCACCTGTTTGGCCAGCTCGCGCGCCATGGCCAGGGTGATGTCCTTCTCGAACTTGCGGGTGGGGCCGATGGCGCCGGGGTCCTTGCCGCCGTGGCCGGCGTCGATGGCGACGATGAGCTTGCGCTCGCCCTTGCCGATCACGTCCTCGACGGTGCGCGCGGGCGCGGGCTTGCCGGCCACCGCGGGCGCGCTGCCCAGCAGTTCCACCACCAGGCGCGCGGAATCCCCTTCGCGCTCGAGCCGGCTGCGCGGCTGCACGCCGCGGCCGAGGTCGAACACCACGCGCAGGTCGCCTTCGGCCGGCTTGCCGGTGCGCACGCCGGAGACCACGCCGTTCGGCGCGGGCGCCTTGAAGCCGCCGGCCAGCGAGGAGCGCGAGAGGTCGAGCACCAGGCGGTCGGGGTTGGCGAGGGTGAAAAGCTTGTAGTCCGCCGGGCCCGAGAGCTCGAGCACCGCGCGGGTGCCGTCCTCGCCTTCCACCAGGCTCAGGCCGCGCAGCTGGGCGGCCTGCGCCGACGCGGCGGCCAGGCCCGCGAAGGCGGCGAGGGACAGGGCAATGGCGGAAATCCGGCGCATACGGCGGATTGAAGCACCGGGTTCAGGGAAAAGCAAGAGTTTTCCCTTTGGAATCCGATACCTGCCGGACCTTCCTCGGATTTGGGTCAGAAGATGCCCGGAAAGCCCCTCAAACCGGGGCCCGGGCCAGCCAGGCCTCGCCCGCCGGGCTGGCCGCCTCGAGCCGGGCGCGGCGGCCGGTGCCGTCCACGGCCAGGCGCAGGCGCAGGTCGGGCGCCGGCAGGCCGCCCTGGCCGCGGCCGGGCCACTCCACCAGCCACAGCGCGGCCTCGGCGGCCAGTTCGTCCAGGCCCAGGAAATCCAGCTCGGCGGCGCCGGCCAGGCGGTACAGGTCGAGGTGCGCGGCCTCGCCGCCGGGCAGCGGGTAGCGTTCGACCAGGGTGTAGGTGGGGCTCTTGATGGCGCCGCGCACGCCCAGCGCGCGCAGCCAGGCGCGGGCCAGGCTGGACTTGCCGGCGCCCAGGTCGCCCTCGAGGTAGACCACGGCGCGCGGCGGCTGGCTGGCGGCCAGCGCGACGGCCAGGGCCTCGGTGGCGGACGGGTCGGGCAGGAAGGTTTCGCGCGCGCTCATTCGGGGTTGGCCAGGCGGCGCAGGTAGGGGAACAGGTCGGAAGGCAGCAGGCCGCGTTCGCCGCCGATGCGCGCGGCCGTGTCGCCGGCGGCGGCATGCAGCAGTGCGCCGGCCACCGCGGCTTCGAACGCGGGCAGGTGCTGCGCGTGCAGCGCGGCGACCACGCCGGAGAGCACGTCGCCCATGCCGCCCGTGGCCATGCCCGGGTTGCCGGCGCCGATCACCACCGGCACTTCGCCGGGCGCGGCCACCACGGTGCCCGCGCCCTTGAGCAGCACCACGCATTCGTAGCGGCGCACCAGCGCGGCGGCGGCGGCGAAACGGTCGGCCTGCACCTCGGCGCTGGTGAGGCCGAGCAGGCGCCCGGCCTCGCCGGGGTGCGGCGTGAGGATGGCCTGCGGCAGCGGCCGCGGCGCGGCGGCGAGCAGGTTCAGGCCGTCGGCGTCGAGCACCAGCGGCTTGCCGCTGGCGAGCGCGGCCGCGTACAGCGCGCGGCCCCAGTCGCCCTGCCCCAGGCCCGGGCCCACGGCCAGCACGGTGGCGCGTTCGAGCAGCGGCGCCAGCGCGGCGGCGTCTTCCACGGCATGCGTCATCGCCTCCGGGCGCGCAGCCACCAGGGCCGCCACGCCGGCGCTGCGCGTGGCCACGCTGGCCAGGCCCACGCCGGTGCGCAGCGCGGCTTCGGCGCACAGGCGCACGGCGCCGCCCATGCCCACTTCGCCGCCCACGCACAGCACGTGGCCGTGTTCGCCCTTGTGCGCGTTGGCGTGGCGCGGCGCCAGCCAGCGCGACAGGCCGTCGGGGCGGATCAGCCACGCGGCGGGCGCGTCGTCGGTGAGGCGCGCGGTGTCCAGGCCGAGGGCATCCACCCGCACTTCGCCGTCGAAATCGCGGGCCATGCCGGTGTAGAGGCCGCGCTTGGCGGCGATGAAGCTCAGCGTCACGTCGGCGCGCACCACGGCGCCGGCGGCATGGCCGGTGTCGGCGTCCAGGCCCGAGGGCACGTCCAGCGCCAGCACAGGCCGGTGGCTGGCGTTGACGCGCTCGATCATGGCGCGCGCGGCGTCGGAGGGCGGGCGCGCCAGGCCGATGCCGTACAGCGCGTCGACCCAGACGTCGGCTTCGGGCAGCAGGCCGTCGAAGGTTTCCACCCGACCGCCGGCGGCGCGCCAGTCGGCCAGGGCCTGGCGGGCCTCCTTTGCACGCGGGCTGGTGCCCGGCGGCGCCAGCACCACGACGGTGAACCCCTCGGCCTTCGCCAGGCGGGCGAGCACGTAACCGTCGCCGCCGTTGTTGCCCGGCCCGCAGGCCACGCCGATGCAGCGCGCCGCGGGCCAGCGCTGCCGCAGCAGGCGCCAGGCCGCCTCGCCGGCGCGGCACATCAGGGTGTAGCCGGGGATGCCCAGGGTCTCGATGGCCGTGCGGTCCATCGCCTTCACCTGGGCGCCGCGGTACAGGGGCATCAGCTCGTTCATGCCGGGATTCTATACTTGCCCGCATGCGCGACCCGGCCGACATGACCGCCCTCGCCCGGGCCATCCGCGCCTGGGGCGCCGAACTGGGCTTCCAGCAGGTGGGCATCGCCGGCGTCGAACTGGGCGAGGACGAGGCGCACCTGCGCGACTGGCTGGCCAAGGGCCAGCACGGCGCGATGGACTACATGGCCCGCCACGGCGACAAGCGCTCGCGCCCGGCCGAACTGGTGCCCGGCACGCTGCGCGTGCTGTCGGTGCGCATGGACTACGGCACCGGTGACGACGCCGCGGCCTGGGCCACGCTCGAACGCGGCGAGGACGCCTACGTGGCGCGCTACGCGCTGGGCCGCGACTACCACAAGGTGATGCGCAACCGCCTGCAGAAGCTGGCCGACCGCATCGCCGGCGAAATCGGCCCGTTCGGCTACCGCGCCTTCGTCGATTCCGCGCCGGTGCTCGAGCGCGCGCTGGCGCGCGACGCCGGCCTGGGCTGGATCGGCAAGCACAGCTGCCTGATCAACAAGTCGGCCGGCAGCTGGTTCTTCCTGGGCGAGATCTACACCGACCTGCCGCTGCCGGTGGACGCGCCCGCCAGCGCGCACTGCGGCACCTGCACGCGCTGCATCCAGGTTTGCCCCACCCAGGCCATCGTGGCGCCCTACCGCGTGGACGCGCGCCGCTGCATCAGCTACCTCACCATCGAGCTGAAGGAATCGATCCCCGAGGAACTGCGGCCGCTGATGGGCAACCGCATCTTCGGCTGCGACGACTGCCAGCTGGCCTGCCCCTGGAACAAGTTCGCGGTGCGCCACGACGAGCCCGACTTCGTCGCGCGCAACGGCCTCGAACGCGCCAGCCTGGCCGAGCTGTTCGCCTGGGACGAGGAAGAATTCCTGCGCCGCACCGAAGGCAGCGCCATCCGCCGCACCGGCCACGAGGGCTGGCTGCGCAACATCGCCGTGGCCCTGGGCAACGCGCCCACCACGCCGTCGGTGCTGGCGGCGCTGGCCTCGCGCCGCGACCACCCCAGCGCCCTCGTGCGCGAACACGTCGCCTGGGCGCTATCTCAGCACGAAGTTGAGAGATAGGTTTTTGTCGAAATACCTGGATGACCGGGGCGACGCTTCTCTAACAATTGATCTGGCGTCGGCCCCACCGCGAAGGCGAGTCCGGACCGGGTCATCCGGTTGGCTGGACGGAAGGCCCGTGGCTGTTCGCTCCGATGCTTGCGCGTCACGGTCGGGGGCCAAGGCGGCACATTTTTCTTGCGGATCCGGTTGGGTTGACTCGGCTCGGGCACGAACCAGGGCATGACCTGTCGTTCGCGTCCCTCCGGACGCGGGGTGTGGCTGCTTCGCCAGCATGGAAGACGGCCAGTACGAACCGGCTCGCCGCCCGGCGGCGGGTGTGGGTTCGCGGCGGGCACACCGAAGCCTCCGGCATCTGAGCAGACTATCCGGGTTGGCGACGAGCCCTTCGCCTCAGCCCCGCACCCGCCGCCGGGCGGCGAGGACTCTCACGCTGGCCACCTTCCACGCTGGCCCTGCCGTCGCATCAAGTGTCCGAAGGGACACGCAGGCGCGCACGTGCTGGCGGCAAACACCTGGACCCGTTTCACCCACCGGATCGGCAAGAGAAATCGTTCCCTGCGGCCCGGGTCGAGACGCGCAAGCATCGGAGCGCGGCCCCGCCTGCCCTTCGTGGGGCGCCCATGCCGGCAGGTACCGGCGGCGCGGTGGAAGCGAGGGTCGCTTCCCGCGAAATAAAGGCTCCACTGAGTGGGAAGCGACCCTCGCTTCCACCGTGGCGACGGCGCCGGCCCCGGATCTGGGAGAAGGAAAAAAAGAAGGGCGCCATCGGCGCCCTTCTTCTTCCAGCCGGCGGGAAACCCGGCTCAGGCCGCGGCGCGGCGCGCGATGGCCTGGGCGAAGGACTGGGTGGTGCCGGTACCGCCGAGGTCGGGCGTCAGGTTGTCCTTGGCCGCCATGGTGTCGACGATGGCCTGGCGCAGGCGCGCGGCCTCGGCGACCTTGCCCAGGTGCTCGAGCATCTGCACCGCGCCCAGCAGCAGGGCCACCGGGTTGGCGATGCCCTTGCCGGCGATGTCCGGGGCCGAACCGTGCACGGCCTCGAAGATGGCCGCCTCGGTGCCGATGTTGGCGCCCGGAGCCAGGCCCAGGCCGCCCACCAGGCCGGCGCAGAGGTCGGAGATGATGTCGCCGAACAGGTTGGTGGTGACGATCACGTCGAACTGCTCGGGCTTCATCACCAGCTGCATGCAGGTGTTGTCCACGATCATCTCGTTGCACTGGATGTCGGGGTACTCGGCCGCCACCTGGCGCGCCACCTTCAGGAACAGGCCCGAGGTGGACTTGAGGATGTTGGCCTTGTGCACGATGGTGACCTTCTTGCGGCCCACGCGGCGGGCCAGGTCGAAGGCGTAGCGCACGATGCGCTCGGAGCCGCGGCGCGTGACCTTCTGCGTGAGCGTGGCGGTCTCGCCGTCGGCGGTGAGGTTCTGGCCCTCGCCGATGTAGGCGCCCTCGGTGTTCTCGCGCACCGTGATCAGGTCGATGTTCTCGTAGCGCGACTTGGTGTTCGGGAAGGTGATGGCCGGGCGCACGTTCGCGTACAGGTCGAAGCGCTTGCGCAGCTCGACGTTGATGGACGAGAAGCCTTCGCCCACCGGCGTGGTGAGCGGGCTCTTGAGCGCCACGCGGTGCTTGTGGATGGCCTCGAGGGTGGCGGCCGGCAGCAGCTCGCCCTGGGTCTCGTAGGCCTTCAGGCCGGCTTCCACGAAGTCGTACTGCAGCCCGAGCTTCATCGCGTCGAGCACCGACAGGGTGGCGTCCATGATTTCCGGGCCGATGCCGTCGCCACGGATCACCGCGATCGTCTGGGTCATAAGTTGTTGTTCTTCCAAAAGGTTTCCGCAGCCGGGCGGCCGCGAGGGGCGCGGTATTATGCCAGAAGCGGCGCCACCCCCGCCCACTGGACCTTGGTAGGGTCCCGGGCGGGGCCGGGCTCAGTGGCCGTGTTCGGCCGGGGCCGGGGCGTGCGCGCCGGCCCCCTCGAGCTGGTCGAGGAAGTCCACGCCGCGGCGCAGGTGCGGGATCACGATGGAGCCGCCCACCACCAGGGCCACGCTGAAGGCCTCGAAGAATTCGTCGCGATTGACGCCGGCTTCCTTGCACTGGGCGATGTGGTAGCTGATGCAGTCGTCGCAGCGCAGCACCATCGAGGCCACCAGGCCCATCAGCTCCTTGGTCTTGAGGTCGAGCGCGCCGGCCTTGTAGGTCTGGGTGTCGAGCGCGAAGAAGCGCCGCACCACCTGGTTGTCCTGGCCCAGGATGCGCTCGTTCATGCGCTGGCGGAATTCGGTGAATTCGCGCACGCGGTCCTTTTCGCCGGCGCTCATGCCTTGGCCTCCAGCAGCGGGGCCAGGCCGCCGGCGCGGTCGAGCGCCACCAGGTCGTCGTAGCCGCCCACGTGGGTGTCGTCGATGAAGATCTGCGGCACCGAGGTGCGCTTGGCGCGGTCGAGCATCTCCTGCCGGCGCGCCAGGTCGACGTCCACGCGCACTTCTTCCCAGCTGGCGCCGCGGGACTTGAGGAAATTCTTGGCCGCCACGCAGTAGGGGCAGACGGCGGTGGTGTACATCACGACCTTGGGCACGGGGTTCCTCCGGTTTGACCCGGCCAGTTTGGCGGCGCGGGGCCGGCATTTCCACCCGCGCCCTGCAACGCTGAGGCGCGCGCGGCGGCCGGGTTAACGGCGGGTTCACCCCCGGCGAAGGCCCCAGCCGCTATCCTGAGCCATCGTCCGAACGGAGCCGCCGTGCGCATCCTCGCCCCCGCCGTCCTCACCCTGGCCCTCGCCCTGGCCTGCGGCGCCCGCGCGCAGGAGGGCCAGCTGCCGGACATCGGTTCGTCGGCGGCGGAGATGATCGACCCCGGCACCGAGGCCGAGTACGGCGCCTACCTGATCTACGAACTGCGCCGCCTGAACCTGCTGGTCGAAGACCCGCTCGTAGACGCCTGGCTGCAGGGCATGGGTTACCGGCTGGCCGCGAACAGCGACACGCCGGAGCACGGCTTCACCTTCTTCATGATGCGCGACCGGCAGATCAACGCCTTCGCCACGCTCGGCGGCTACGTCGGCATGAACGCCGGCCTGGTGCTCACGGCCGAAAACGAGGCCGAGGTGGCCGGCGTGATGGCGCACGAAGTGGCGCACGTCAGCCAGCGCCACGTGCTGCGCGCCTACGAACGCGCCCAGAAGGACCAGGTGCCGATCATGCTGGCCATGCTCGGCGCCATCGCCGCCTCGCAGGCGGTGGGCGACAGCGGCGGCCGCGACAATTCCAGCGGCAACGCCAGCATGGCCGCGGTGGCCGGCGCGATGGCGCTGATGCAGCAGCGGCAGATCGACTACACGCGCTCGAACGAGTCCGAGGCCGACCGCATCGGCATCCAGACCCTGGCCCGCGCCGGCTACGACCCCAACGGCATGGCCGACTTCTTCGAGCGCATGCAGCGCGCCAGCCGCAGCAATTCCGGCGGCTACCAGGTGCCCGAATACCTGCGCACGCACCCCATCACCACCACCCGCATCAGCGAAACCCGCCAGCGCGCCAGCCGGCTGATCGAATCGCGCCCCGCCGGCGTCGCCGCGGTGCGGGCGCCGTCGCCGCTGCTGCTGCCCGGCAGCCTGAGCCTGGCCGGCGCCGACGGCGCCCTGCCCGGCCGCGAGGAAACCTTCCCCTGGGCGCGCGAGCGCCTGCGCGTGCTCAGCGCCAGCAGCGCCAGTGCCGCCGTGCTCGAGTACCAGGCCCTGGCCCGCGCCCCCGGCAACGAGGTGGACGACGCCCAGCGCTACGGCCTGGCCCTGGCCCTGTCGCGCTCCGGCCGCCACGCCGAGGCCGAACGCACCCTCGCCGAACTGGCCGGACGCCACCCCGGCGACCTGTGGCTGGAACTGGCCCAGGCCGAGGCCGCCGCCCTGGCCCGCCACGACGCCGTGGCCACCGAGCGCTTCGAATCCCTGCTGCGCCGCCATCCGGAAAGCCGGCCGGTGCGGCTGGCCTACTCGCAGGCCCTGGGCGAACGGGCCACGCCGGAGGCCGGCCGCCGGGCCCAGGACGTGCTGCGGCCGCTGCTGTCGGAAAGCGGCGACGACCCCCTGTTCCAGCGCAATTTCGCCCGTGCCAGCGAACTGGCCGGCGACGAGGTCCGGGCCAGCGAGGCCTATGCCGAGGCCGCCTTCCTCAACGGCCGCGCGGTGGACGCCCTGAACCAGCTCGACCGGCTCAAGCAACGCGAGGACCTCACGTACTACCAGCGCGCCCGCATCGAGGCCCGCATGGCCGCCATCACCCCCGTGGTGCTGGAGATGCGCCGCCAGGGCATCCGCGCCGAGGAACAGCGCCCCGACATGCGCTGAGGCCGCCCGGCGGCCCTGTCACCGGCTGGTCACAAAAGTTTTATCTACTTGCGCGCAGGCCCCTCCGGTGACACGGTAAACCTGTGCAGAAACGCATCCTCATCGTCGACGACGAACCCGCCATCCGCGAGATGGTGGCCTATGCCCTGCGCAAGGCCGAGTACGAGCCGGTGCACGCCGGCGACGCCCGCGAGGCCCAGGTGGCCATCACCGAGAAGGTGCCCGACCTGATCCTGCTCGACTGGATGCTGCCCGGCAGCAGTGGCCTGGAGCTGGCCCGGCGCTGGCGCAAGGACGAGCTCACCCGCGACGTGCCGATCATCATGCTCACCGCCCGCGGCGAGGAAAACGACCGCGTTTCCGGCCTGGAATCGGGCGTGGACGACTACGTGGTCAAGCCCTTCTCGGCCCGCGAGCTGCTGGCGCGCATCCGCGCCGTGATGCGCCGCTCGCGCGACGACGAGGATGACGGTTCCGTGACCGTGGGCGGCCTGCGCATCGACGGCGCCGCCCACCGCGTGTTCGCCGGCGACCAGCCCGTGCACGTGGGCCCCACCGAATACCGCCTGCTGCATTTCTTCATGACCCACGCCGAACGCGTGTACACCCGCACCCAGCTGCTCGACCATGTCTGGGGCGGCAACGTGTACGTGGAAGAGCGCACCGTGGACGTGCACATCCGCCGCCTGCGCAAGGCGCTCGAGCCCTACCAGCTCGACGAGATGGTGCAGACCGTGCGCGGCGCCGGCTACCGCTTCTCCGCGGCGGCAGGCTGAAGGAGCGCCCGGCCGGATGAGCGTTTCCATGCTGCTGCGGCTGGCCTGGCGCCAGTCCCTGATCCGGCTGCTGCTGTTCTACGCCGTCGCGCTGGGGCTGGGCCTGGCCGTGGGCGAACCCTGGTGGGCCCTGGGCCTGGCCACCGCGGCCCTGGCGGCGCGCGCCTACTGGCGGCTCTACCGCGTGCTGCGTTTCCTTGACTGGCGCAAGCAGCTGCGCACCGTGGACGGCCAGGGCCTGTGGGCCGCGCTGGAAACCCTGATCCACCGCCGCCAGACCGAAAACCGCAGCCGCGGCCGCCGCCTGGTGCGTCTGCTGCGCGCCTACCGGCAGGCCGCCACCGCCATGCCCGACGGCGCCCTGGTCATCAACCGCCGCGACGGCCGGCTGGTTTGGTTCAACAAGACCGCGCGGCACCTGGTGGGCCTGCGCTATCCGCAGAGCCTGGGCGAGCCCTTGATCGACTTCTTCGCCGGCAGCCCGCGCGTGCGAGAGTGGCTGGCCGCCGGCCACACCGACGAACCGCTCACCGACCTGGCCAGCCCCGCCGACCCGATGGTGCGGCTGAGCCTGCGCCTGATCCCCTATTCCGCCACCCAGTGGATGCTGGTGGTGCGCGACGTGACCAAGCTCATGCGGCTCGAGCAGGTGCGGCGCGACTTCGTGGCCAACGTCTCGCACGAGCTGCGCACGCCGCTCACGGTGGTGCACGGCTACCTGGACATGATCGAGCCGGAGGAGCACCCCGAGCTGGCGGTGATGGTGGAGGAAATGCGCCGCCAGTCCCAGCGCATGACCCAGCTGGTGGAAGACCTGCTCACGCTCTCGCGCCTCGAGGCCCAGGAACACCTGCCCGAGGAGCCGCTGGCGATGGCGCCCATGCTGGTCACCCTGCGCCGCGAGGCCGAGGCCCTGAGCCAGGGCCGGCACCAGGTGAGCGTGGAGGACCACGCCGGCATCGACCTCACCGGCTCGACCAAGGAGCTGCACAGCGCCTTTTCGAACCTGGTGAGCAACGCGGTGCGCTACACGCCCACCGGCGGCCGCATCGCCGTGCGCTTCGAGCGCACCGCCGACGGCGGCGCCCGGCTGGCGGTGCAGGACAGCGGCTACGGCATCCCCGAACAGCACCTGCCCCGCATCACCGAGCGCTTCTACCGGGTGTCCACCAGCCGTTCGCGCGAATCCGGCGGCACGGGCCTGGGCCTGTCCATCGTCAAGCACGTGCTGAGCCTGCACCAGGCCCGGCTGGACGTGGAAAGCGAAGTGGGCCGCGGCAGCACCTTCACCTGCGTGTTCGGCCCGGCCCGGGTGCGCATGCGCCAGGCACCCGGCGAGGCCTGAGGCCGCGCGCCGCGGGAAAGTCGTAAAGTAGCGCCATGAGCCCCGACAGCCCCGAACCGATCGACCTGCACGCCCCGGACCTGTACCTCAACCGGGAACTTTCTCAGCTGGAATTCAACTTCCGCGTGCTGGCCCAGGCCCGCGACCCGCGCGTGCCGCTGCTCGAGCGCCTGAAGTACCTGTGCATCAGCTGCACCAACCTCGACGAGTTCTTCGAGATCCGCGCCGCCACCGTGCGCACCGCCCAGCAGTTCGGCGGCCCGCTGCCGCCCGACGGCATCGCGCCCACGCGCGCGCTGGAGCTGATCCACGACAAGGCCGCGATGCTGGTGGAGCAGCAGTACCGCTACTGGAACGAAACCCTGCGGCCCGAGCTCAACGCCGCCGGCATCCGCATCCTGGCGCATTCGTCCTGGAACGCGCGCCAGCGCAAGTGGCTGCACAAGTACTTCCAGGACGAGCTGCTGCCGGTGCTGTCGCCGCTGGGCCTCGACCCGGTGCATCCGTTCCCGCGCATCCTCAACAAGTCGCTGAACGTGGTGGTGGTGCTGGAAGGCAAGGACGCGTTCGGCCGCAGCGGCGGCATGGCCATCGTGCGCGCGCCGCGCTCGCTGCCGCGCATCATCCAGCTGCCGCCGGAAGTGTCGGGCGGCAAGCACGACTTCGTGCTGCTCTCGGCCGTGCTCACCGCCTTCGTGGACGACCTGTTCACCGGCATGAAGGTCAAGGGCGCCTACCAGTTCCGCGTCACCCGCAACTCCGAGCTGTTCGTGGACGAGGAGGAAGTGGAGAACCTCGCCAGCGCGCTCAAGGACGAACTGGCCAGCCGCGGCTTCCGCCCGGCGGTGCGGCTGGAGATCGCCGAGCACTGCCCCAAGCCCATCGTCGAGACGCTGCTGCAGAACTTCGGCCTGACCGAAAACGCGGTGTACCGCATCAACGGCCCGGTGAACCTCAACCGCGTCACCCAGGTGTACGACCTGGTGGACCGCCCGGAGCTCAAGTTCCCGGCCTTCAAGCCCGGCGCCGTGGCGCTGGACGCCGACGCGCCCTTCGACACCCTGCGCCAGCGCGACGTGCTGCTGCACCACCCCTACCAGAGCTTCCAGTCGGTGCTCGACCTGCTCCAGCACGCCGCCCACGACCCGGACGTGCTGGCCATCAAGCAGACGCTGTACCGCACCGGCAAGGACAGCAAGATCATCGACCACCTGATCGCCGCCGCCCGCAACGGCAAGGACGTGACGGTGGTGGTGGAGCTGCGCGCGCGCTTCGACGAGGAGGCCAACATCCGCCTCGCCGACCAGCTGCAGGAAGCCGGCGTGCAGGTGATGTACGGCGTGGTGGGCTACAAGACCCACGCCAAGATGATGCTCATCGTGCGCCGCGAGGGGAAGAAGCTGCAGCGCTACGTGCACCTGGGCACCGGCAACTACCACGCCGGCACCGCCCGCGTGTACACCGACATCGGCCTGATGACCGCCAACCCGGACATCGCCGCCGACGTGCACGACATCTTCCACCAGCTCTCGGGCCTGGCGCCGGCCATCAAGCTGCGCAAGCTGCTGCAGTCGCCCTTCACCCTGCACAAGGGCCTGCTGCGCAAGATCGGCCACGAGGCGAAGCTGGCGCGCGAGGGCAAGCGCGGCCACATCATCGCCAAGATGAACGCGCTCAACGAGCCCACCGTGATCCGCGCGCTCTACGAGGCCTCGCAGGCCGGCGTGAAGATCGAGCTGATCGTGCGCGGCGCCTGCTGCCTGCGCCCGGGCGTGCCCGGGGTGTCGGACAACATCACGGTGCGCTCGCTGGTGGGGCGCTTCCTCGAGCACAGCCGCGTGTACTGGTTCGGCAACGACGGCAAGCCCGAGATTTACTGCTCCAGCGCCGACTGGATGGAGCGCAACCTGATGCGCCGGGTGGAAACCTGCTTCCCCATCCTGGACCCGAAGCTGGCCGAGCGCGTGTTCGAGGAGGAGCTGGCCAACTACCTGGCCGACAACCTCCAGGCCTGGACCCTGCGCGAGGACGGCAGCTACCAGCAGGTCTCCCCGGCCGAGGGGGAGATGCCTTATTCTGCGCAGGGCGCGCTCCTGGCCAAACTCTGCGGATGACCGAATGCCGACCGACTCCCCGCCGCTGAAGGACGGAGACCTCCTGGCGGCGGTCGACCTCGGCTCCAACAGCTTCCACATGGTCGTCGCCCGCTACGTGCTGGGCCAGCTGCGCATCGTCGACCGCATCAAGGAAACCGTGCGCCTGGCCGAGGGCCTGGACGGCCGCGGCGGCCTCGACCCGGCCGTGATGCCGCGCGCGCTCGACTGCCTGGCCCGCTTCGGCCAGCGCCTGCGCTCCATCCCGCCCCGGCGCGTGCGCGCCATCGCCACCAACACCGTGCGCCAGCTCGCCAACCCGCAGGCCTTCCTGATGCCCGCGGAAACGGCGCTGGGCCACGGCATCGAAGTGGTTGCCGGCCGCGAGGAGGCGCGCCTGATCTACCTTGGCGTGGCGCACGGCAACCCGCCCGAGCCCGGCAAGCGCCGGCTGGTGATGGACATCGGCGGCGGCTCCACGGAATTCATCATCGGCGAGGGCCTGGACGCCATCGAGCGCGAAAGCCTGCAGATGGGCTGCATCGCCACCACCCGGCGCTTCTTTGCCGACGGCAAGCTCTCGCGCAAGCGCTGGAAGGACGCCCGCACCGAGATCACCGCCGAGTTCCAGCAGTTCGCCTCGGCCTACCGCCAGCGCGGCTGGCACGACGCCATGGGCTCGTCGGGCACCATCAAGGAAATCTGCGACATCTCGGTGAAGATGAAGCTCACCAAGGTCTCCATCACCGACGCCAGCCTGGGCGTCATCCGCGACAAGCTGCTGGAATTCGAAACGCTCGACGCCATCCGCCTGCCCGGCCTGTCGGCCGAGCGCCGGCCCATCATCGCCGGCGGCCTGCTGGTGCTCGACGCCGCCTTCACCGAACTGGGCATCGAGCGCATGTACGTCAGCGACCACGCCATGCGCGAGGGCGTGCTCTACGACCTGATCGGCCGCGACCGCGAGGCCGACCCGCGCGAGGACTCCATCCGCGCCCTGTGCGACCGCTACGGCGTGGACACCGCCCAGGCCGCGCGCGTGGAAGCCACCGCGCTCAGCCTGTTCGACCAGGCCGAAACCGCCTGGAACCTCGACCCCGACAGCCGCCGGCAGCTGGCCTGGGCCGCGCGCATCCACGAGATCGGCCTGGCCATCGCGCACAGCCAGTACCACCAGCACGGCGCCTACCTGGTCGAGCATTCCGACATCGCCGGCTTCTCGCGCACCGAACAGCAGACCCTGGCCGCGCTGGTGCGCAACCAGCGCCGCGGCTTCCACCCGCCCAGCTTCGACAAATTGCCCGACCGCCTGGTGGCGAACGTGCAGCGCTGCGCCCTGCTGCTGCGCCTGGCCGTGCTGATGCACCGCAGCCACGACAGCGACCCGCTGCCGGTGGTGGAGCTCGACGTGGACGGCGACGAACTGCTGCTGCGCCTGCCGCGCCGCTGGCTCGACGGCCATCCGCTCACCCACCTCGACCTCGAGGGCGAGCGCGAGCAGCTGGCCGAGATCGGCCGGCGCCTCGTGATCAAGGCCATCTGAGCCGCTGTCACGCCGGCGCAATGGCGCCGTAACGCGGCTTCCATGCGGCCCCGCCAGAGTGCTGGCCATGGAACCGAGCCTGCACGTCGAACTGGTCACCGAAACCTACCCGCCCGACGTCAACGGCGTCGCGCTCACCGTGCAGTCGCTCGAGCAGGGCCTGCGCCGGCTGGGCCATTCGGTGGGCCTGGTGCGCCCCGAGCGCGAGGACGACGGCCCGCGGCCCGACCCTTCGCTGATGCTGGTGGAAGGCGCGCCCATCCCGCGCTACCCGGGCCTGCGCTTCGGCCTGCCGGCCGGCAAGCGGCTGGCGGCGCGCTGGGCGACACAGCGGCCGGACGCGGTTTACATCGCCACCGAGGGCCCGCTGGGCTGGTCGGCGCTGAAGGCCTGCCGGCGCCTCGGCATCCCCGTGGCCACCGGCTTCCACACCCGCTTCGACGACTACGTGGGCCGCTACGGCGCCGGTTTCCTCAGTCCCTGGGTGTTCGCCTGGCTGCGCCGCTTCCACAACCGCGCCGACGCGACCCTGGTGCCCACCCGCGAACTGCAGGAAACGCTCTCGCAGCAGGGCTTCCACCGCGCCGTGCGGCTGGGCCGCGCCGTGGACACCCGCGCCTTCCACCCGGGCTGGCGCGACCCGGTGCTGCGCGAAAGCTGGGGGGCCACGGAAGGCGCCCCGGTCGTGGTGCACGTGGGTCGCATCGCGCCCGAGAAGAACCTGCCGCTGGCCGTTCGCAGCTTCCGGCGGCTGCAGCAGGCGCAGCCGGACGCACGCTTCGTCTGGGTCGGCGACGGCCCGGCGCGCGCCGCGCTGCAGGAGGCCAATCCCGACTTCGTGTTCACCGGCGTGCAGCGCGGCGACGCGCTGGCGCGCAGCTTCGCCAGCGCCGACGTCTTCTGCTTCCCCAGCCTGTCCGAGACCTTCGGCAACGTGACGCTCGAGGCCATGGCCAGCGGCATCGCCACCGTAGCCTTCGACTATGGCGCCGCGCGCGAGCACCTGGTTCACGGCGTGCACGGCGCCACGGCGGCCTTCGGCGACGAGCCCGGCTTCACCGACGCGCTGGTGGGCACCGCGCTGCGGCCCGACCTGCGCCAGCTGGGCGAAAACGCCCGGGCGGCCGTGCAGCACCTGCACCCCGACACCGTCGCGGCGGAATTCGCCGCGCTGCTGGCGGCGCTGGGCGAGCGGGAGCAGGCGGCGTGAACGACCGCACCCGCCGGCTCGTGGACCGCGAGCAGGGCTGGTGCCTCGCCGCCAACCGCTGGGGCGCGCGCGCCGCCGTGCGCGCCTACTTCCGCGCCGTCAGCCGGCTGGGCGACGGCGCCTTCTGGTATGCGCTGATGGCGGCGCTGGTGCTGTTCGACGGCTGGCGCGGGCTCAGCGCCTCGGCGCACCTGGCGGCGACCGGCCTGGTGGCGCTGCTGCTGTATCGCAGGCTCAAGCGCTGGACGCGCCGGCCGCGTCCCTTCGCCGCCGACGGCCGCATCCGGGCCTGGATCGCGCCACTGGACGAATTCAGCTTCCCCTCCGGCCACACGCTGCACGCCGTGGCCTTCACCCTGGTGGCGCTGGCGCACTACCCCGCGCTGGCGCCGCTACTGGTGCCTTTCGCGGCCAGCGTGGCGGTTTCGCGGGTGGTGCTGGGACTGCACTACCCCAGCGACGTGCTCGCCGCCACGGCCATCGGCATCACCCTCGCCTCGCTCTCGCTCTGGCTGATCCCGGGCGTCACCCTGCTCTGACCCCTATTTTTTGTTCTTCATCCAAGTCCGGGACCGGCGCCGTCGCCACGGCGGAAGCGAGGGTCTCTTGCCGATCCGGTGGGTTGAACGGGTCCGCGTACTTGCCGCCAGCACGTGCACGCCTGCGTGTCCCTTCGGACACTTG
>NZ_JAYSEG010000001.1:0-139561 GCF_041913985.1 Arenimonas sp. | reverse complement strand
ACGAGACGGTGAAGTACTTCAACAACGAGGACCACGAGGCCCGGCGCTACGACGACAACCTGCGCCAGATGGAAGAGGCCACGGTGAAGAGCCTCAAGTCGCTGGCCGTGCTGAACCTGGGCCAGAGCGCCATCATCGCCGTGGGAATCACCGCGCTGATGTGGCGCGCGGCGGCCGGCGTGGTGGCCGGCGAGATGACCCTGGGCGACCTGGTGCTGGTGAACGCCTACCTGCTGCAGCTCTCGGCGCCGCTGAACTTCCTGGGCATGGTCTACCGCGAGGTGAAGCAGGCCATCACCAACATCGAGCGCCTGTTCGGCCTGCTCGACGAAGCCCAGGAGGTGCGCGACCGCCCGGGCGCCCGCGCCCTGGTCACGCACCAGCCGCGGGTGGACTTCGAGGACGTGCGCTTCGGCTACGACGGCCGCCGCGAGATCCTGCACGGCGTCAGCTTCTCCATCCCGCCCGGCGGCACGCTGGCGGTGGTGGGCCATTCGGGCAGCGGCAAGAGCACGCTCTCGCGCCTGCTCTACCGCTTCTACGAAATCCAGTCCGGCGCCATCCGCATCGACGGCCAGGACCTGCGCGAGCTGGCCCAGGACAGCGTGCGCGCCGCCATCGGCATCGTTCCCCAGGACACGGTGCTGTTCAACGACACCATCCGCTACAACATCCGCTACGGCCGCCCGGGCGCCAGCGACGCCGAGGTGGAGGCCGCGGCGCGCTCAGCGCACATCCACGACTTCATCCTGTCCCTGCCCGACGGCTACGACAGCGAGGTGGGCGAACGCGGGCTCAAGCTCAGCGGCGGCGAGAAGCAGCGCGTGGCCATCGCCCGCGCCCTGCTCAAGAACCCGGCCATCCTGATCTTCGACGAGGCCACCTCGGCGCTCGACTCGGCCAGCGAGCAGGCCATCCAGGACGAACTCGACCGCATCGCGGTGGGCCGCACCACCCTGGTCATCGCCCACCGCCTGTCCACGGTGATGGACGCCGACGAGATCCTGGTGCTGGACAAGGGCGTGGTGCTCGAACGCGGCAGCCACGCCGCCCTGCTGGCGAAGGACGGCCACTACGCCCGCATGTGGCGCCTGCAGCAGCAGGAGCAGGCCACCCCGGCCTAAGCCGGGGCTGGAGGGGCCGGCGGCAAGCCGCTATGGTGCGGGCAATGGATTCCCGGGCCCGGCCTGCCACCCCCCGCCTTTCCCGCGCCCCGCTGGCGCTGCTGCTGTCGCTCGCGCTGGCGCTACCGGCCCTCGCGCAGCCCGCCCCCGACCCCGCCGCCCGCGAACAGCTGCTGGCCTTCCAGGCCGCCGCCGAACCCTGGCTGCGCACCCTGGCCGCCGCCACCGGCGGCGACACCGGCCGCGTGAAGGCCCTGGGCTGGCAGGCGCGCCTGCGCCGCGCCGCTCAATCGCCGGACCACACGGCGTACTGGCGTCGCCTCGCCGACGTCGCCGGCGCCGCTGGTTTCCGCCGCCAGCGTACCGGCGCGCTGTCGGTGCTCAGCGACGAGGCCTACCGCCGCGCCGACATCGCCGCGCTCGAGACGATCGAGCACGAAGCCCTGGCCGACGCCCGCGCCTGGCGCAACCGCCGCGAGGAAGCCGCTTCGTATTTCGGCCTGGCGCTGGCCGCGCACGCCAGCGGCCGCCCCGACGAGGCGGAAACGCGGTTCCGCGAAGCCATCGCGCTGTGGAAGGCCATCGGCGACCGCCGCGGCGTGGCCGTGGGCGAGCGCGGCCTGAGCCGCGTGCTGGAAGTGCGCGGCCGCTACGCCGAGACGGTCGAGCTGCAGGTCTCGGCGCTGGAGATCCTGCTCCAGGACGGCAAGCCGCTTGACCAGTCCGAGAGCTACTACTCGCTCGCGCGCCTGTTCATGAACCTCGGCGACCACGACGCCGCCCTGCGCGGGGTCAACGAAGCCATCCGCCTGATGGGCGAGGCGCCGCCCGATTTCCCGCTTGGCCTGAACCTGGTGCTGCGCTCGAGCGTGCTGCGGCTGCAGGGCGACCATGCCGGCGCCCTGGCCGACGCCGAGGCCGCCACCGCCGCGTTCGCGCGCACCGGCAGCCCCATCGGCGCCGGCCTGGCGGGGCTGGCGCGCGGCCAGGCCCTGGTGGCCGTGGGCCGCGGCGACGAAGGCCTGGCGGTGCTGCGCGAGGCGCGCGCCACGGCCGTAAGCATCCGCGAGCGCGTGCTCGAGTCCGACCTGGCCTTCGCAGAAGGCTTCGCGCTGGTCAGCCTGGGCCGGCACCGCGAGGCGCTGGCGCCCCTGGCCGACGCGCTGGCCATCGGCGAGGAACTGCAGCTCGACCGCCTGCGCCAGGACGTGTCCATCGAGCAGGAAAAGGCCTACTCGGCCCTGGGCATGACCGCCGAGGCCCTGGCCGCCAGCAAGCGCGCCTACGAAGCCCGCGAACGCATGACCGCGCTCGAGGACATCGGCCGCCTTGCCTCGGACAAGGCCCGGCGCCAGGGCGCGGCGCGCGAGCGCTTCATGGCGCTCGAATCGCCGGCACCGGCCACGGCGCCCGCGCCGCAAGCCCCGGCCGCGCCGGCGGCCACCGCGGCCACGCTGCCCCGCTGGCTCCTGGCGCTCGCCTTGCCCACGCTGCTGCTGCTCTGGGGCCTGGTGCGCGTGCTGCGCCACGTACGCCGCCTGCGCGCCGAAAAGCACCAGATCAGCGCCCGCCAGCAGGCGCTGGAAAGCGAACACCGCGCCCTGCGCGAACGCGTCAGCGTGGACACGCTCACCGGCGCGCTCACCCGCCACGCCTTCGCCGCCGAACTGGGCGCGCTGCTCACCCATGCCGCCAACCATGGCCGCAGCGTGGCCCTGCTGGTGTTCGACCTCGACAACTTCAAGGCCATCAACGACCAGCACGGCCACCTCGCCGGCGACGAGGCGCTGCGGCTGGTCACCGGCATCACCCGCGGCAAGCTGCGCAGCGACGACCTGCTGGGCCGCTTCGGCGGCGACGAGTTCCTAGTGGCCTGCGAAGGCCTGGACCTGCCCGCCGCCGAGGCCCTGGCCGAGCGCATGCGCTTCGACGTGGTCTGGCGCGCCCCCGACCACGATCCGCCCATGCCCGGCCTGTCGGTGAGCATCGGCGTGGCGGTGGCCGATCCCGGACGGGGCTACGACGCCGAATCCCTGTTCCGCCGCGCCGACACCGCGCTCTACCGGGCCAAGCGCGCCGGCCGCAACCGCGTGCTGGCCGACGACCCGGCCTACGCTGGCGACGCCGACGCCCGCCGCGCCCGCCAGTGGGGCGACGCACTGGCCGAGCCGTGACCGCCCGGGGTCGGTAGAATCCGGGGTCTTCCCCCGCTGCACCGAGCCCCGCCGAGCATGACCGAACCCGCCCGCCCCGCCTTCCACGGCTTCGAGCAGATCCCGCTGCGCGAATACGCCGAGCGCGCCTACCTCGACTACTCGATGTACGTGGTGCTCGACCGCGCCCTGCCCTTCCTGGGCGACGGCCTCAAGCCCGTGCAGCGGCGCATCATCTACGCCATGAGCGAACTGGGCCTGGGCGCCACCGCCAAGCCCAAGAAGAGCGCGCGCACCGTCGGCGACGTGATCGGCAAGTTCCACCCGCACGGCGACAGCGCCTGCTACGAAGCGCTGGTGCTGATGGCCCAGCCCTTCAGCTACCGCTACCCGCTGATCGAGGGCCAGGGCAACTTCGGCTCCACCGACGACCCGAAGTCGTTCGCGGCCATGCGCTACACCGAGTCCAAGCTCACGCCCATCGCCGAAGTGCTGCTGGGCGAACTGGGCCAGGGCACGGTGGACTGGGTGCCCAACTTCGACGGCACCCTGCAGGAGCCCAGCTGGCTGCCGGCGCGCCTGCCGCACCTGCTGCTCAACGGCACCACCGGCATCGCCGTGGGCATGGCCACCGACATCCCGCCGCACAACTTGAACGAGGTGGTGAGCGCGGCGGTGCGCCTGCTCGACGACCCCGACGCCACCGTGCGCGACCTGTGCGAACACGTGCGCGGCCCCGACTACCCCACCGGCGCCGAGATCATCACGCCCGCCGCCGACCTGCGCGCCATCTACGAGACCGGCGGCGGCAGCGTGCGCGCCCGCGCCACCTGGTCGCGCGAGAACGCCAACATCGTCATCACCAACCTGCCCTACCAGGTCTCGCCCTCGAAGATCATGGAGCAGGTGGCGCAGCAGATGCGCGCCAAGAAGCTGCCCTGGCTCGAGGACCTGCGCGACGAGTCCGACCACGAGAACCCGGTGCGCCTGGTGCTGGTGCCGCGCAGCAACCGCGTCGATTTCGAAGGCCTGATGGGCCACCTGTTCGCCACCACGGACCTCGAGAAGAGCTTCCGGGTGAACTTCAACATCATCGGCCTCGACGGCCGGCCGCAGGTGAAGAACCTGCGCGACTTCCTGGGCGAGTGGCTGCTGTTCCGCACCGACACCGTGGCGCGCCGCCTGCGCCACCGCCTGGACAAGGTCGAGCGCCGCCTGCACCTGCTCGAAGGCCTGCTGGTGGCCTTCCTGAACCTCGACGAGGTGATCCGCATCATCCGCACCGAGGACGAGCCCAAGCCGGTGCTGATGGCGCGCTTCGGCCTGAGCGAGGAGCAGGCCGACTACATCCTCGACACCAAGCTCAAGCAGCTGGCCCGCCTCGAGGAAATGAAGATCCGCGGCGAGCAGGACGAGCTGGCGAAGGAGCGCGAGAAGATCATCGGCATCCTGGGAAGCAAGGCCAAGCTCAAGAAGCAGGTGAAGGACGAGCTGCTGGCCGATGCGAAGAAGTTCGGCGACGAGCGCCGTTCGCCCCTGGTCGAGCGCGAGGCCGCGCAGGCCATCAGCGAAACCGAGCTGGTGCCCAGCGAGCCGGTGACGGTGGTGCTGTCGAAGAAGGGCTGGATTCGCAGCGCCAAGGGCCACGACGTGGAGGCGGCGGCGCTGAGCTACCGCGACGGCGACGGCCTGCTGCAGGCCGCGCGCGGCCGCAGCACCCAGCAGGTGGCCTTCGTCGATTCCACCGGCCGCAGCTATTCCACGCTGGCGCACAGCCTGCCCAGCGCGCGCGGCAACGGCGAACCGCTGAGCGGCCGCTTCTCGCCGCCGGCGGGCGCCTCCTTCATCGGCCTGGCGGTGGCCGACAACGATGCCCGCTACGTGCTGGCTTCCAGCCACGGTTACGGCTTCGTCACCCGCTTCGAGAACTTCACCGGCCGCAACAAGGCCGGCAAGCAGCTGATCAACGCCGGCGACGGCGCCGAGCTGCTGGCCCCGGTGCCGGTGAACGACCCGAAGACCGACTTCATCGTTTCCATCACCAGCGCCGGCCACCTGCTGGCCTTCCCGCTGGCCGAGCTGCCCGAACTCGACAAGGGCAAGGGCAACAAGCTGGTGCAGATCCCGCCGGCCAAGCTCAAGTCGGGCGAGGAGAAGGTGGTGGCCATCGCCAGCGTGAAGCAGGGCGGCGAGCTCACCATCTATTCCGGCCGCCAGAAGCTGGTGCTCAGCTGGCGCGACCTGCAGGCCTACGAAGGCAGCCGCGCCAGCCGCGGCAACCTGTTGCCGCGTGGCTTCACCAAGGTGGACCGGGTCGAGACGGCCTGAGCAGGCGAACGGCCGGCGCCTGGCTTCAGGCGCTGGCCGAATTCCGGAACAACTGCGCGGCGGTGAGCCACAGCCCGCACATCACGCCGGTGAATACGAATACGTGGCCGTGCCCGCCGAGCCAGGCATACAGGCACGCCGCCACCTGCGCCACGGCCGTGGCCAGCATGGCCCAGGCCAGCCCGCGCGGTCGCAGGCGGGCGAGCAGCGCACCCACGACAGCCACGGCGACGACGCCGAAGAAGATGTCGTTCACCGGGTTGTTCTCGCTGCCGATGATGCCCACCGCCAGGTTGGCCCACACCGTCAGGAAGGACGCGCCCACGGCGATGGCGGCCGCCACCAGGCAGGCGTTGCTGCGCGCGAACCGCACCGCGGTTTCGTAGGCCAGGCACACGGCCAGCAGCATGCCGCCCATGACCAGGAAGTCGAAGCCGTCCCACTGCACTTCCTCGGTGAACTGCATCGCCACGGCCGGCAGCAGCAGCAAGGCCGCCGCGCCACCCCACACCAGCGGCCGCAGCCGGTGGCCGGTGTGCGTCGTATTTTCCATCGTGGTCGTCATCTGGATTCTCCCGGTATCCGCGCCGCCCGCCCGCGGGGCGGCCCGGCGGGAAGCATGGGCAGGATATCTGGCTTTTCGCGGGCGTTCCGCGGGCCGACGGCGGGCAATCGCGCGGGCACTTGACCACCCTGGCCGACCGCCACACGATGGCCCGGCATGCCCCACCCCGTCCTCGACATCGACGCCGCCTTCGCCCGCGGCGACCTGGCCGGCCTGCGCACCGCGCTGGGCCACCCGGCCGACTTCCCCCACACCCGCGATGACTGCGGCACGAGCTGTCTCATCAATGCGCTTTACCGCGCGCCGATCGGCCTGGTGGCACAGCTGCTGGCGCTGGGCGCCGACCCCAACGAGGTCGTGGACGACGGCTTCCCGCCCCTGTTCGCGGCGCTGGGCACGACCCAGCCCGATGCCGCCGGGCGCGTGGCGCTCCTGCTCCGCCACGGCGCCAACCCGCGGCAGCGCGGCGTCAACGACTACACCGCCCTGCACCAGGCCGCCTGCCTGGACAACGCGGCAGCGGTGCGCCTGCTTCTCGCCGCCGGCGCCGACCCGCAGGCACGCACCCGCATCGACCATTACGCGACGGCGCTGGAGGAAGCGGAGCATTTCGGCCACCACGCCGGCGCCGCGGCGCTGCGCCGGGAGACCCGGTGAGCCACCAGCCTGCCGCCTGATCAAGACCGTCCCACGAAGGAGAGTCCATGAGCTCGTTCAAATGCACCAAATGCGGCGGCACCGAATACAGCCGCAACGAGATGCGCGCCGAGGGCGGTTTCCTGTCCGCCGCCTTCGACATCTCCACCAACCGCTTCACCGCGGTCAGCTGCGAAAACTGCGGCTTCACCGAGCTGTACCGGACGAACGTCGGCGCAGGATCGAAGATCTTCGACTTCCTGGTTTCCTAGGACAGCCATGACACCGCAGACCGCCGCCCTGATGGCGCAATACAATCGCTGGATGAACGAGCGGATGTACGACGCCGCCGCCACGCTCGATGCCGAAACGCTGGCGGCGGACAAGGGCGCCTTCTTCGGCTCCATCCTCGGTACGCTCAACCACATCGCCGTAGCCGACACGATCTGGCTGCACCGGTTCGCCGCGCATGAGGCCGGGTTCGCCGCGCTCGCCGGGCTCTCCGCGTTCCCGCAGCCTTCGGCGCTGTCCCAGCCGCTGGCCCCCGACCTGGCGGGTCTGCGGGAGTACCGGCGCGCCCTGGACGAGCTCATCGAGCGCTGGGTCGCCGAACTCCTTCCCGCGCACTTCGCCGCGAGCCTCGCTTACCGCAGCCTGGCGGGGGTCCCGGCCCGGCGCAACTTCGGCGGCCTGCTCCAGCACTTCTTCAACCACCAGACGCACCACCGCGGCCAGGTGTCGACGCTGCTGTTCCAGTGCGGCGTGGACGTGGGCGCCACCGACCTGGTGCTGCTCGTCCCGGCCGAGGAAGCCTGAGGAAGATTCTCGTTGACGGCCGCGGGTGCCGGATGTATCCGGAAAGGAGCCATGCCCGGAGCCGGGCAGCCCTCCGGACCAAGGACAACGCGGCATGAAATCCGAACGATCGCCACTGCTTGATTACGCCATCATCGGCCTGCTCACTCTAAACCTGGCCGTGGCCGCCTACGGCGCGTTTCGCCCGGGGGCTGTGGCCGTGGCCGACGCCGCGACGCCGTCGGCCGCCGCGTCGCCCGAGATCGATGAGGCGCAAGCCTTGCAGCTGGCGGAGAGGGTCCTCGATCGCTACAACGCCAAGGACAACGCGGGCCTCTACGCCAGGTTCGACAGCCTGGCCCGCACGCAGCTGGGCCGGGAGCAGTTCGACGCGCAGATGGAGAAGCTGTACTCGCTGATCGGCCAGGTCGACGATTTCGCCTACTCCAGCGCCGTCCTGGCCGGCAGCGACAACGGCCGTGATTACTACCACCTCAACTTCAAGGTGCGGCTCTCCGGCGGCTCCTTCAAGAATGGCGACATGCGCCTGACCGTCACCCGACGCGGCGAGGAGCTCAGCCCGGTCGGCCTTTTCATCAACGGCTCCGACCAACTGCAGCAATGAACCGGACCCGCGGAGGATCCCCTTGGCATTCCTGAGCTTCGCCGCCTACTCGGCCTTCTGCTACTGGGTGGTCTTCCTCGACGGCGCCATCACCCTCGAAGGCTGGAAATCCTTCTTCCTGTTCGGATGGTTCGCGGCCAGCCTCACGGCGCAGGAGCTGAAGTTCTACCTCGGAATCTCCTGGATCGCCTCGCTGGTCTTCCTGCTGATCTCCACGTTCGGTGGCGCCTGATGCGCGCAATCCGGGCCGCGGCCACCCTGCTGGTCTCGGCCATGCTCGCGGCGGGCTGCGGGGGCGCCCCTCAAATGCCGGACGCCTGCGCGGGCGCAACAAGCCCGATCCAGGAAATGGCAGAGGGCCTGCTTGGCCAGGAAGTCACGCTGGTGGGCGAGTTGCACGGCACCCGCGAACATCCCCGGGCCTTCCTCGACCTGGTTTGCGAGGCCGCGCGCAGGAGCGAACCTCCCGTCCTGGTAGGCCTTGAACTGCCGCCCGACGCAGTGGACGCTGCCCGGCGCGCCCTCCGGGCCCCCGAATCCGACCGCCTGGCCGTGCTGCTTGAATCCGACACATGGGCGCAGAACCCGGACGGCCGGGCCAGCCTGGCTCGCCTGGAGCTGATCCGCGACCTGATGTCGCTCGAGACTGCCGGCGAGGCATCCGTCATCGGGATCGACCTGCGCAGCGGCGAACGGCACGACTTCGCTACCCAGGCGCTGGAACGAATCCTCGCAGGACGCGGCGGCCGTGGCGACATGCCCGTGCTCCTGCTCACCGGCAACGGCCACCTGGCGCTCGGCGAGGGGCGTGGCACCCTCGGCCAGGCTCTGATGGACGAGGGCATGACGACGAGCGTTCTGACGCTGCATCACACGGGTGGCGAGGCGTGGAACTGCGTCGCAGCCTCGTGCGGCCCCCGCGACCTGGGAATCAACCTGGCCTGCCCGAGCGGCATCGAGATCCTTCGCCCGGGGCTGGTCGTCGCGGATGCCTGCCTCGGCAAGGTATCGCTTTCACCACTGGCGCGCGACGCACTGGGGTCCACTTCCGGCGCGCCGCACCGCGTGCTCTTCGTGGGCAACAGCCTGGTCTACACAGGAAACCTGCCGGCCGTGCTGGAGGCCCTCGCCAGCAAGGAGGGCCACCCCCTGCAGGCCGACATGATCGCCACCGGAGGCGCCACCCTGTCCGATCGCGTGGCCGACGGCTCCGTGGCTGGCGCCTTGGCCACGGGCCAATACCGGACACTGGTGCTGCAGGAGCGCGGGGGCGATTACCTGTGCGCGTTCGGTCCGGAGTCGTGCGTGCAGGCCCGGGCGGCGCTCGAATCGCTCGCACGGCTCGCTCGGGAGCATGGCGCGACCCCAGTCCTGCTGGGCACTTACCAGGGCGATCCTGCCAGTTCGGAAGCATTGGTAGCGGCGGAGGCGGAGGCAGCCAGCAACGCCGGCATGGCCTTCGTCCCGATCGCACCGCGCCTGCAAGCCGGCCTGGCAGCGCATGCCAAGCTCGCCTGGTTCGCCAGCGACGGCATGCACCCGGGCCCGGACCTGACGCTGCTGCAGGCCATGGCGCTGCACGCACACCTGTTCAACCGCGTGCCCGATGCCGTGGACCTGGCCGTGGTTTCGCCCATCCACGCGTACTCGGCCCACTTCTCCCCGGAAGTCCGCCGTGCCGATGAACCATCGGGGGACAGCGGGGCGGCGATGTCGTACAACTACCGCGCGGAGCAACTGGCCAGGGTTGGCGAGCTTCTCCGCCAGCCCTGACCGGATTCCGGAACGCAACCCAACGTATCGATCTCCCCCTTGCCGGAGAAGCGCCATGAGCCAGACCCGCGTCCTCGTCGCCTACCGCGCCCAGCCCGGCAAGGCCGACGTCGCCCGCCGGGAGATCCGTGCGCTGGTCGACACCGTGCTGGCGCGGGAGCCGGAATGCGCCGGCATCGAAGTGCTGCAGGACGCGAACGAGCCGGAGCGTTTCATGCTGGTTGAACGCTGGCCCAGCCAGGCGGCGTTCCTGGGGCCGCACCTGCAGCAGCCGCACATCCAGGCCTTCATCCAGGGCGCCGGTGCCTTCCTCGCCGGGCCGCCCGACATTTCCTTCTGGCACGCGGCGCCCTGAGCACCGTTATCATCCGGGGCAGTCTCCCGCCCGAATCAGGAAATCCGCCCATGAAGCCTTTCGCCGCCCTCGCCGCCACCGCCCTGCTGGCCGCCGCCACGGCGCCCGCGCCCGCGCTGGCCAACCCGCTGGTCGAGGCCACGCAGACCTGCTTCACCGACAGCACCACCGGCAAGGACCGCAAGCTGCTGGGCAAGTGGATCTTCCTGGCCCTGGCCGGCCACCCCGAGATCAGCCAGCTCTCCAGCGCCAGCCCGGCCGACCACGAGGAAACCTCGCGCCAGTTCGCGGCGCTGTTCATGCGCCTGGTCACGGTGGACTGCGCCGCCGAGATGCGCGCCCTGGCCCAGGCCGGCGGCACCGAGGCCATGAAGCTGCCCTTCGAGCACCTGGGCCAGATCGCCATGCAGGAGCTGATGAACCACCCGAACGTGGCCGGCAACATCGCCGGCTTCGAGCGCTTCCTCGACGAAGGCAAGATCAACGACACGCTCGCCCGCTGAACGCCGGGAAGACGTCGGCTGAATGGCCGGCCTGCCCGTGACTCGAGTCACTTGACGGGCAAGCCGGTCGCGGCCAGCGTGGGAGCACGCCAAGCCCGGAGCTCCCGCCATGATGCTGCCGCTCGTCCTTGCCTTCGCCACCATCGCGCCCACGCCGGCGCCGGCCCCCGAACGCGTGTTCCAGCGCGCCAGCGAACTGCAGCCCTGGTGCCGCCAGGAAGCCGAGGCCGAGCTCGTGGGCCGCGGCCTCACCACCTACCAGTGGACGGGCTCCTACCGCGACGAGGGCAACACGCTGGTGGTGGAAGGCAAGCTGCGCGCCGACGGCCGCGACTACCCGGTGAGCTGCCGCATCGCCCGCGGCGCGCGCGAGCGTTACGCCACCATCGAAATTTCCGAACCCGCGTCCTGACCGGAGCGACCACCATGAAGATCCTGCTGTTCGCCGTGGGCTGGTGCCTGCTGTTCGTCCTGGCCTGGCCGCTGGCCTTGCTGGTGCTCGTGCTTTGGCCGGTGCTCTGGCTGCTCAGCCTGCCCTTCCGGCTCGTGGGCGTGGCGGTGGACGCGGTGTTCGCCCTGCTCAAGGCCGTGCTGTTCCTGCCGGCGCGCCTGCTCGGCTGGCGCCCGGCGCCCGCGGCCGCGGCCTGACGCCGGCCGTGCACGCCGACGACGTCCTCCGCTTCTGGTTCGAAGACACTGCGCCGGCGCAATGGTGGAAGGTCGACCCGGCCTTCGACGCCACGGTGCGCGACCGTTTCGGCGCGCTGCTCGCCGCGGCGGCCGCCGGTGAGTGTTTCGGCTGGCGCACCACGGCGCGCGGCCGGCTGGCCGAGGTGATCGTGCTCGACCAGTTCCCGCGCAACATCCACCGCGGCACCGCGGCGGCCTTCGCCTGCGACCCGATGGCCCTGGCCCTGGCGCAGGAAGCCGTGGCGGCCGGCGCGCTGGCGGCGCTGTCGCCGGTCGAGCGCAGCTTCCTGCTGCTGCCCTACATGCACAGCGAATCGAAGCGCATCCACGAGATCGCCGAGCGGCTGTACCGCGAACACGCCCCGCCGGAAAACCACGATTTCGAGCTGCGGCACAAGGCCATCATCGACCGCTTCGGGCGTTATCCGCACCGCAACGCCCTGCTCGGGCGCGAATCCACGCCCGAAGAGCGCGAGTTCCTGACCCAGCCCGGCTCCAGCTTCTGACGGCGCCGGCTCAGGCGGCGGCCTCCTCCACGCCGGCCGCGCGGTGCACGCCCGCCACGGCGCGGCCGGAAGGGTCGGCCGCGGCCGCGAACGCGGCATCCCAGGCAATCGCCGCCGGTGAGGAGCAGGCGATCGACTTGCCGCCTGGCACCGTGCGCGCGCAGGCCTCGCCCGGGAAGGCGCGCTCGAACAGTTCGCGGTACCAGTAGGCTTCCTTCGTGGCCGGCGGGTTCACCGGGAAGCGCAGCGCGGCCTCGGCCAGCATCGCGTCGCCGACGCGCTGCTCCGCCAGCGCCTTCAGGCCGTCGATCCAGCCATAGCCGACGCCGTCGCTGAACTGCTCCTTCTGCCGCCACAGGATCTCGTCCGGCAGCGCG
Organism: Arenimonas sp.; assembly: GCF_041913985.1. Lineage (GTDB taxonomy): Bacteria > Pseudomonadota > Gammaproteobacteria > Xanthomonadales > Xanthomonadaceae > Arenimonas. The sequence goes on along the minus strand of NZ_JAYSEG010000001.1, from coordinate 127,131 downwards.
CCGGCGAAGGCCTCGCGCAGCATCGCCTTCTCGATGCGCCCGCCGCCGCAGCGCTTGGCCTCGGCGTCGGCCGACATTGCCAGGTCCAGGAACTCCAGGTCGAGGAACGGCACGCGCGCCTCCACGCCCCAGGCCATCATGGCCTTGTTGGCGCGCAGGCAGTCGAACTGGTGCAGGGCGTCGAGCTTGCGCACGCATTCGGCGTGGAACTCGCGCGCGTCGGGCGCCTTGTGGAAGTACAGGTAGCCGCCGAAGATCTCGTCGCTGCCCTCGCCGCTGAGCACCATCTTCACGCCCATGGCCTTGATGCGCCGCGCCAGCAGGTACATCGGCGTGGAGGCGCGCACGGTGGTGACGTCGTAGCTTTCGATGTGCCGGATCACGTCGGGCAGCGCGTCCACGCCCTCGGCGAAGTCGTAGGTGAAGCCGTGGTGCACCGTGCCCAGCGCCGCCGCGGCCTTTTCCGCCGCGGCCAGGTCGGGCGAACCCGGCAGGCCGATGGCGAAGCTGTGCAGGCGCGGCCACCAGGCCTCGCTGCGGTCGCCGTCCTCGACCCGCTGGCGCGCGAACTTCGCGGCGCAGGCCGCCACCAGCGAGGAATCCAGCCCGCCGCTGAGCAGCACGCCGTAGGGCACGTCGGTCATCAGCTGGCGGTGCACGGCGCGCTCGAAGCCCTCGCGCAGGGCCCGCGGCGCCACGGCGACGCCGCGGGTGGCCTCGTAGTCGCGCCAGGCGCGCTGGTGGTAGCGCGTGGTTTGGCCGGTGGCGCTGTCGAACACATGGCCCGGCGGGAAGGCCGCCACGTCGTCGCACAGCCGCGCCAGCACCTTCATCTCCGAGGCCAACCAGAGCCGGCCGTCGCCGTCGTGGCCCCAGTACAGCGGGCAAACGCCGAGCGGGTCGCGCGCCACCACCAGCCGCCGTTCCCGTTCGTCCCACAGCGCGAAGGCGAAGATGCCGTTGAGCTTCGCCACCGCCCCCGGGCCTTCCTGCAGGTAGAGCGCGTTGATCACCTCGCAGTCGGACTTCGACTGGAAGTCGTAACCCGCGGCCAGCGACTGTTCGAGTTCGCGGTGGTTGTAGATCTCGCCGTTCACCGCCAGCGCCAGCCGGCCGTCGGCCGAGCGCAGCGGCTGGGCGCCGCCGGCCGGGTCGACGATGGCCAGGCGCTCGTGCACCAGCAGGCAGGCCGGCGCGGCGAACACGCCCGACCAGTCGGGCCCGCGGTGGCGCTGCAGCGCCGAGAGGGACAGGGCCAGTGGCCGCAGCGGGCGCAGGTCGGCGCCGGGGCGGGCGTCGTGGACACCGAGTATCGAACACATCGTGGAAGCTCCTTGGGTGGTTTTCGGGGGCGCAAACGCAGACGGCCCGCACTTCGTCAGTGCGGGCCGTCTTGGACTGGGGTGGCTGTTTCTAGCTAGCGCGCCAAGTCGTCGACCCGCGGACGGGGACGATTGTTGTTATTGGCGTTGTTGGCGGCGGTGCAGCGCATGGCCCGAGCATAGGCATGCCCGGCGCGCCGGCGCAAGCGCCCCCGCCCGCTCAGCCGCCCAGGCGAAGCCGCTCTTCCACGCCCGCCGCGGCCAGGAAGGCTTCGTCGTGGCTCACCACCACCAGCCCGCCCGGGAACTGCGCCAGCGCCTGCTCCACCGCGCGCAGCGACGGCAGGTCGAGGTGGTTGTCGGGTTCGTCGAGCAGCAGCAGGCCGGGCATCGCGGGGCCGCCGAGCTGGCAGGCCAGGGCCAGGCGCAGGCGTTCGCCGGCGCTCAGCGTGCCCACCGGCTGGAACACGCGCACGCCGGTGAACAGGAACCAGGCCAGGCGTTCGCGCGCCGCGCCTTCGGGCATGGGCTGCCGGCGCAGGAAGGCCCGGAGCACGGTGTCGTCGTCGCGTTCGCCGGCGCCCTGCTGGTCCACCAGCGCGATGGGCAGCGCTTCCGGCAGCACGCGGCCGGCGTCGGAGGGCTGCACGCCGGCCAGCGCGCGCAGCAGGCGCGACTTGCCGCTGCCGTTCGGCCCCTGCAGCGCCAGCCGGCGCGGGCCTTGCAGCACCAGGTCGAAGTCACGCAGCAGGCAGCGTTCGCCTGCCAGCAGCGAAAGCCCTTCCGCCACCAGCAGGCGCTTGCCCGCGGGTACGGAGAAGCCGCCCAGATCGAGCCGGAAGTCCGGCTCCAGCGCCAGCCGTTCGCGCGCCGCCTGCACGGCGCCGACGGCGCTTTCCAGGCGCGCCGCGGCCGCCCGCGCCTGCGCGCCCCGGCCCTGTTCGGCGCGCCCCTGAAGGAAACCCGCCAGCAGCTTGCCCTGGCTGCCCTTGCGCACCTCGGCGGCGCCGCGGGCGGCGCGGCGGTCGGCGCGCTCGCGCGCGGCCTGGGCCTCGCGTTCGAGCGCGCGCTGCTCGCGCCGGTGGCGCTGCAGGTTGGCTTCGGCGCGCTCGCGTTCGGCGCGACGGGCTTCGAAATAGGCCTCGAATCCGCCGCCCCAGGTCGTGAGCCGGGCGTTCGAAAGTTCCCAGATCCGGTCCGCGCCGGACAACAGGGCGCGGTCGTGGCTGGCCACCAGCACCGGCACCTCGCAGCGCGCCAGCCAGCCGCGCAGCCAGTGGCGGCCTTCGGCGTCGAGGTGGGCGCTGGGTTCGTCGAGAAGCCAGGCATCGGCCGCGGTGGCGGCGGCCACGGCCAGCCAGGCGCGGGCGCATTCGCCGGGGCTGGCGTGGGCCGCATCCAGCGGGTGCGGCAGCAGGCGCGCCACGTCGCGGCGCGTGGCCGACGGGGCGCCGTGCAGGGATTCGGGCAGCGCGGCCAGCGCGTCGGCCAGTGCCTGGCGCGGGCCCTGCGGCTGCACCAGGCGCACGCGGCCGCGGCGCACCTCGCCCGAGGCGGGAGCAAGCAGGCCGGCCAGGGTGCGCAGCAGGGTGCTCTTGCCGGCGCCGTTGGCGCCGACCAGGCCGGTGAAACCAGGTTCGAGGGAAGCGCTGGCGCCGTCGAGCAGCGGCTGCCCGTCGGGCGCGCGCAGCGCGAGGTCGCGGAAGGAGAGTGTCGTCATGGCAGGCCTCCGCCGGGGTGCGGCGGTTGAAGTCGGGGCCGGTACGGGAACCGGGCGGTCGCGATTTCAGGCGGTCTGGCGCATGGCACTCACGGCGGTGGGACGGCGCCAGTTTGCCACAACGTGGCGGCGCGGCGCCGGTTCGGACATTCTTGGGGTTTCCCGCACCCGCCCCGGAGTTCGCCCATGCGCAAGGCCGTTCGTGTCGCCACCCGACTGCTGGCCGTGCTGGTCATCCTGGGGGTGCTGGCGCTGTTCTGGGGCCTGTGGGCGGTGCGTGGCAGCCTGCCGCTCATCGAAGGCGAGCTGGCCCTGCCCGGCCTGTCGGCGCCGGTCACGGTCAGCCGCGACGCGCTCGGCATCGCCACCATCGAAGCCGCCAACGAGGCCGACGCGGCCCGCGCGCTGGGCTTCGTGCACGCGCAGGAGCGCTACTTCGAAATGGACCTGCTGCGCCGCTCGGCGGCCGGCGAACTCTCGGCGCTGTTCGGCCCCATCGCCATCGAACGGGACAAGGAAATCCGCGTGCACCGCCTGCGCGCCCGCCTGGCCGAAAGCTACGCCAGCGTGGCCGGCGACCGCCTGCCGGTGCTCGAGGCCTACCGCGACGGCGTGAACGCCGGCGTGGTGGCGCTCGAGGCCACGCCCTGGCCCTACCTGCTGCTGCGCACCGAGCCGCAGCCGTGGACGCTCGAGGACACCGCGCTCGCCGGCTACGCCATGTTCTTCGACCTGCAGGACGAGTCGAACTCGCGCGAGCTGGCGATGTGGCGCATCCGCGAGGTGGTGCCGGCGCCGCTGTACGCGCTGCTGTCGGTGGACGGCAGCGAGTGGGACGCGCCGCTGGTGGGCGAGCCGCGCGGCAACGCCTTGCTGCCCGGCCCGGAAGAACTCGACCTGCGCCAGCTGCCCGTGCCGGCGCCGAACGGCGACTACGACGTCTCCGAGCCCGCCGCGCCCGGCAGCAACAACTTCGCCGTGTCCGGCCAGCGCACCGCCGACGGCCGCGCCATCGTCGCCAATGACATGCACCTGGGGTTGCGCGCGCCGAACCTCTGGTTCCGCGCGCGGCTGAAGTACGCCGATGCGCGCGCCCCCGGCGGCCAGGTGGACGTCAGCGGCTTCACCCTGCCCGGCATTCCCGCGGTGATCGTCGGCAGCAACGGCCACGTGGCCTGGGGCTTCACCAACAGCTACGGCGACTGGCTGGACTTCTACCGCGTCGAGTTCACCGACGCCGACAAGCTGAAATACCGCGTGCCGGAAGGCGAAGCCGCGCTGCGCGTGGACAGCGAGTGGATCGAGGTGAAGGGCGGCGAGCCGGTGGAGCTGAAGGTGCGCGAGACGCGCTGGGGCCCCGTCACCGTGGACCTGGACGACGGCAACGCCCTGGCCCTGCGCTGGACCGCGCAGCTGCCGGGCTCGCTCAACTTCGGCCTGGCCGACCTGGCCCATGCCGGCAACCTCGACGAGGGCCTCGCCGCGGCCGACACCGCCGGCATCCCGGCACAGAACCTGATGATGGCCGACCGCCACGGCCGCATCGCCTGGCGCCTGACCGCGCAGATGCCGCAGCGCGACGGCGACTGCGAACCCACCGCGCCGCTACGGCCGGAACAGGCCTGCCGCTGGAGCGGCTGGCTGCCCTCCACCGAAAACCCCAGCATCGTGGACCCCGCCGACGGCGTGCTCTGGACCGCCAACGCCCGCGTGGTGGACGGCGCTGCGCTGGCCCTGGTGGGCGACGCCGGCTACGCCAACGGCGCCCGCGCCCGGCAGATCCGCGACGCGCTGCGCGCCAGGCCCGTGCTCGACGAACGCGACCTGCTGGCGGTGCAGCTCGACGACCGCGCCTTGTTCCTGGCCCGCTGGCACGAGGCCCTGCAGGCCGAGGCCACGCGCAGCGGCAACGCCGACCTGCAGGCCCTGGCCGCCGCCAGCGCCGACTGGAGCGGCCACGCCAGCGTCGATTCCGCCGGCTACCGCATCGTGCGCGCCTGGCGCCTGGCGGTCATCGAGCGCATCCAGAACGGCCTGACCGCGCCGGCGCAGGCCGCGCTCGGCAAGGCCTTCGTGATGCCCGACCTGCCGCAGATGGAAGCCATCGCCTGGCCGATGCTGCAGCAGCGCCCGGTCCACCTGCTGCCGCGCAAGTTCGACAGCTGGGACGCGCTGCTGGCCGACGCCGCCGGCGACATCCGCGGCCAGCTTGAAGCCACCGGCCCGCTGGCCGAGCGCACCTGGGGCGAACGCAACACCGCGCGCATCTGCCACCCGCTGGCGGGCGCCCTGCCCGGCCCGCTGCGCGGCCCGCTGTGCATGCCGGCCGAGCCGCTGCGCGGCGACGGCAACATGCCGCTGGTGCAGGGGCCGGAGTTCGGCGCCAGCGAACGCATGGTGGTGTCGCCGGGCCGCGAGGCCGAAGGCTTCGCGCACATGCCCGGCGGCCAGAGCGGCCACCCGATGTCGCCGTTCTGGGGCGCCGGCCATGCCGCCTGGGTGCAGGGCGAGCCCACGCCCTTCCTGCCCGGCGAGGCCCGGTACGTGCTGGCCCTGCGTCCGAAAATGTGAGGTTGTTCACAGTTCCGCAGCAAGAACCTGACAGCCGTCACGATTTGCGCCATAAACGGACCACTGCCCGGTGCGCTCCGCCGGGCAGAGGACGGAGGGATCGCCGTCAGGGGGAGCGATCTACCACCCGGGTTTCCACTTCGGCGAGGTAGGTTGGATGGACATGTTGATTTCGCTGCTGGTGCATTGGCGCCGGCATTCCCTGCACAAGCAGGCCGCGGCCGTTCGCAAGGCCGTGCACGCCCTCGATGGCGCCCAGCGCAAGCTCGTCGTTGACCAGACCCTGGCCGAGATACAGGCCGCCGCGGTGCTGCCCCTTCCCCACCTGCATGGCGACAACGAGCCGGTGATGTACCGGCCCTGGAGCCCGGTGGCGGCGGTGGCGGCCAGCCGCGTGCGCGACCGCTCGATCCTGCTGCGCCAGCGGTCGATCGCGCTGTGGCTGGCGGTGGTCTACCACGAGACGCGGCAGTCGCCCGACGCCGGCCTGCAGGCCGTGCACCGCGAGGTGCTGGGCATCCTGCGCGAACTGCGCGACGCCCGGCCGCTCAACACCAGCGAGGCGGCCTGGTTCAAGGCCGCGGCATAACGGGACACCGGGGAGGAAGCGGGAGGCTCAGGCGAGAAGCAGGCGCTCGGCGATGGCTCGGTAAAGCGCGGGGAGGCGCGCGAGTTCATCAATGGCGACGCGTTCGTTGACCTTGTGGATGCTGGCGTTGATGGGCCCCAGCTCCACCACCTCGGCGCCGAGAGGCGCGATGAAACGGGCATCCGAGGTGCCGCCGCCGGTGTTTTCCTCGGGCACCACGCCCAGTTGCCCGCGCAGCACCGCGCGCGCGGCGGCGCGCAGCCGGCCTTCGCCGGTGAGGAAGGGTTCGCCGCCCCGGTGCCAGAGCAGGTCGTACTCAAGGCCGTGGCGGGCCAGCACGGCCTCGACCTCGGCTTCCAGCTGCGCCGCCTGCCAGCCCGGGTTGAAGCGGAAGTTGAACACCACCTCGCAGTGGCCCGGGATGACGTTGTTCGCGCCGGTGCCGGCATGGATGTTCGAGACCTGGAAGCTCGAGGGCGGGAATTCGGGGTAACCCTCGTCCCAGCGCCGCGCGCACAGCTCGGCCAGCGCCGGCATGGCCTGGTGGATGGGGTTGCGCGCCTTCTCCGGGTAGGCCACGTGGCCCTGGATGCCCTTCACCGTGAGCACGCCCGAGAGCGTGCCGCGGCGGCCGACGCGCAGCAGGTCGCCCAGCGCCTCCTTCGACGAGGGCTCGCCGGTGATGCAGTAGTGGATGGGCTGGCCGCTGGCCTTGAAGTGTTCGGCCACCCGGCGCACGCCGTCGATGGCGTCGCCCTCCTCGTCGGAGGTGAGCAGCAGGGCCAGGGTGCCCGGGTGGCCGGGGTGTTCCGCCACGAACTGCTCGGCGGCCAGCACGAACGCGGCCACGCTGCCCTTCATGTCGGCGGCGCCGCGGCCGTAGAGATAGCCGTCGCGCTCGGTGGGTTCGAACGGGTCGCTGTGCCAGGCCTCGCGCGGGCCGGGCGGCACCACGTCGGTGTGGCCCAGGAAACACAGCACCTCGCCACCGCTGCCGTGGGTCGCCCAGAGGTTGCGCACGGCGCCGAAGTCGAGCCGCTGCACCGTGAAGCCGGCGCGCCGCAGGCGCTCGGCCACCAGGTCCTGGCAGCCGGCGTCGTCGGGCGTCACCGAGGGGCGCGCGATCAGTTCGCGGGCGAGCGCCAGCACCTCGCTCACTTGCCCACCCCGAACCGCGCCTTGAAGGCATTGTCGGTGAAGCCCACGGTGACCACGCCGTCGGCCGTCACCACCACGGGGCGCTTCACCAGCGCCGGGTGTTCCTTCAGCAGCAGCGTCCATTCCGGATCGGAGCCGGGCGACTTGCGGCCCTCGGGCAGCTGGCGCCAGGTGGTGGAGGCCTTGTTGATGAGCTTGTCCCAGCCGCCCAGCTGCGCGGCCCAGGCCTTGAGCGTTTCCGCCGGCACGCGCTGGGCGCGGTAGTCGACGAACTCATGCGCCACGTCGAAGCGCTTGAGCCAGTTGCGCGCCTTCCTGCAGGTGTCGCAGTTGTCGAGGCCGTAGACCGTCACCATCCGGGAACTCCGTTATTTCGGGGCGGCACCGCCGAGATGACGGGCCAGGAAGGCCAACAGTTTGCCGTAGTACTCGGCGCGATGCTCCTCGGTGTAGAAGCCGTGGCCCTCGTTCGGGTAGTACAGGGTCTCCACCGGCACGCCGGCCTTGCGCAGGGCCTTTTCCATGCGCTCGGTGTGCTCCACGGGGGCCACCCGGTCTTCGCCGCCGGCGGCCAGGAACACCGGCACCGTGATGCGCTCGGCCAGGCGGTTGGGCGACACCTCGGCCAGGCTGCCGGCCTCGCCCACCCACTGGCGGTAGAAGACCGAGTTGGCGCGGCTGTCGCCGCGGCCCTCGCGCACCATCATGTCCAGGTCGTAAACGCCCACGTAGCCCACCGCGCAGCGGTAGAGGTCCGGCTCGCGCGCCACGCCCATCAGCGAGGCATAGGCGCCGTAGCTGCCGCCGTAGATGCAGACGCGCTTCGGGTCGGCGATGCCCTGCTCCGCCGCCCAGCGGGTGGCGTCGGTCAGGTCGTCCTGCATGGCCTTGCCCCATTGCCTGGCGCCGGCCTCGTGGAAGGCGCGGCCGTAGTTGCCCGAACCACGGAAGTTCACCTTCAGCACGGCATAACCAGCCCGGGCGAGCATCTGCGCCTCGGCGTCGAAGTGCGGGGTGTCGAAGACGCCGAAGGGGCCACCGTGCGGGTTCACCACCATCGGCAGGTTCTTGCCGTCGGAACCGGGCGGGAGGGTGAGGTAGCCGTGCAGCGGCAGGCCGTCGCGGGCCTTGAAGCTGACCGGGCGCACTTCGCCCATCTGCGCCGGGTCGATCCACTCCCGGCGGCTCAGCAGGTAGTTGGCCTTCTTCGTGGCCACGTCGAACAGGTAGAAGTCGCCCGGGTTGGTGCCGCTGGCCACCTGCACCAGGGCCAGCTTGCCGTCCCGCGTGGTGGACGTGACGTACACCCCCTGGCCGGCGAAGGCGGCCTGGAGCATCTTGTACAGGCGGGCTTCGGCCGAGGCGTCGTCGAAGAACTGCTGCTCGACCTTGTCGCCGATGAACTTGGCGCCCACGGGGATGTCCTGGTCGCCGAGCGTGTAGAGCATGGTGTACGGGTCGACCTTCTCGTGCTGCAGCAGCGGGCGGCGGCCACCCGCCACGGTGTCGAAGGCGACGACCTTGTCGGTGCCCTGGCGGTCCTCCACCAGCAGGTAGGCGGTGCGGTTGTCGGCGGCGAAGCCGACCGGGCGCTCGACGCGGCCGGTCTTGGACTGGTCGTTCACCAGCTGCCACTCGGCGTCGTCGCCGCTGCGGTGGTAGAGCATGCTGGCATTGTCGGCGCCGATGCCGTGGGCGAAACGCACCTGCCGGGCATGGTCCACCGTGAAATCGGCGTGCTGGACCGGCGCGCGGGTCACCGGGCGGCGCCGCCCGGTGCGCACGTCCAGGGTTTCGACGCGGGTGTAGGGGTCGTCGTGGAAGGGCCAGACCTCGATCAGCACGGTGTTCGGGTCGTCGGCCATGGTGGCGAGCAGGTAGGCCGCGACGTCTTCCTGCGTGCGGCCCTGGATGCGGGTGCCGGGGCCGTTCCCCTCGGCCCGGAAGCCCACCAGGTTCTTGATGTTCTTGCCGTCCGCGTCCACCGCGTAGATTTCACCGGTGGGGCTGGGCTCGTCGTCGGAGCCGAAGGCTTCGGCCATGCCCAGCAGCAGGCGGTCGTCGCTGACCCAGGAAAACTCGTCGATGTGGGTGTCCTTGCCCAGCGCGAAGCGCGCGGTCACGGAATTGTCGGCGCGCCGGAGCACCACCAGCCCGGTGCGGTCGCCCAGCGGCACGGTGGCCGCGTAGAACTCGCCGGTGGGCGAAATCTCGATGTCGGTGAAGCTGTCGAGCTTGGTGAAGGTGGCGACGTCCACCTGCGCGGACGCGGGGCCTCCCGCCAGCGAGGTTGCGCACAGCAGCCAGGCGGCGACACGGGACAGCTTCGACATGGGACCTACTCCGGGGTGGCCAGGGGAAGGGTCACTCCACGGCGCCGCGCAGCAGTTCGTTGACGGACGTCTTCGCGCGGGTCCTGGCATCGACCTGCTTGACGATGACGGCGCAGTACAGCGAGTACTTGCCGTCCGACGAGGGCAACGAGCCCGACACCACGACGCTACCCGCGGGAACCCGCCCGTAGGTGACCTCGCCGGTCATTCTGTTGTAGATCCGGGTGGACTGGCTGAGAAAAACTCCCATGCCGATCACGCTGCCCTTCTCCACCACCACGCCTTCCACCACCTCGGCGCGGGCGCCGATGAAGCAGCCGTCCTCGATGATGGTGGGGCTGGCCTGCAGCGGCTCGAGCACGCCGCCGATGCCGGCGCCGCCCGAGATGTGGCAGTGCTTGCCCACCTGGGCGCAGCTGCCCACGGTGGCCCAGGTGTCGACCATGGTGCCGGCGCCGACGTAGGCGCCGATGTTCACGAAGCTGGGCATCAGCACCACGTCCTTGCCGATGTGCGCGCCCGAACGCACGATGGCGCCCGGCACCACGCGGGCGCCCAGGTCGCGGAAGTCGCCCTCGTCGAAGTGGTCGAAGCGCAGCCGCACCTTGTCCCAGTAGGGCGCCGGGAAGCCTTCCATCATCTGCATGTCGTTGACGCGGAAGTAGAGCAGCACGGCCTTCTTCAGCCACTCGTTCACCTCCCACTTGCCGCCGTGCGGCGCGGCGACGCGCGCCTTGCCCGACTCGAGCAGGGCGATGGCCTCCTCCACCGCCGGCCGGGTGGAACCGTCGATCTCGGCGGTGGTGAGCGTGGCGCGGCGTTCGAATGCGTCCTCGATGATCGCCTGCAGCTGCTCGGTGCTTGCCTTTTTCCTTGCCATTTCAGTGTTCTCCATCCACGCCGGCCACGATGGCCGCGCGCAGTTCGTCCAACAGGGCCTGGTCGCCGACCGGCTGGTCGCGCTCGTCGGTGAGCAGGAAGAAGTCCTCCACCTTCTCGCCGAAGGTGGCGATGCGGGCGTCGTGCACGCGCAGGCGGAACTTGCGCAGCACCTGGGCCACGCCCGCCAGCAGGCCGGGCTGGTCGGTGCAGACCAGGCTCATGCGCGTGTGGCGGCCGTCGGCCGAGAGGTCGAAGTCGACCCGCGCCGGCACCCGGAAGTGGCGCAGTTGGCGCGGGGCCGCGCGGCGCGGCGGGCGCACCCTGGCCGGGTCGCGCAGCGCCGCCTTCAGCGCCGCCTCCACCGCCGCCGGCTCGGGCGCGTGGCCCTGCGGCGCGATCAGCTGGAAGTTGTCGAGCGCATGGCCGTCGCTGGAATTGAGCACGCGCGCCTCGAGCACGTTCAGGCCGAGGCGGTCGAAAGTGGCTACCAGCGCCGCGAACAGGCCGTCGCGGTCGGGCGTGCGCACGAACACCTCCAGCCCGCCGTCCTGCAGGTGCGGGCGCACCATCACCAGTGTTTCCGCGCCGGCCGAGCCGGCGATGCCACGCGTCTGCCAGGCGATCTGCTCCGGCCGGTAGCGCAGGAAGCCCACGTCCGGGTAGGCGGCCCAGATGCGCCGCACCTCGGCCTCGTCCAGGCCTTCGCCGAGCAGGCGCTCCAGGGCCACGGCGCGGGTTTCGGCCATGATCTCGGTGGCGTGCACCGGGTTTTCCAGGCCGCGGCGCAGGGCGAAGCGGGTGGCCGCGTACAGGTCGGCCAGCAGCCGGTCCTTCCAGGCATTCCACAGCTTGGGGCTGGTGCCGGCGATGTCGGCGCAGGTCAGCAGGTAGAGGTAGTCCAGGTGCTCGCGGTCGGCCACCTTGTTGGCGAAGCGCGCCACCACCTCCGGGTCGGAAATGTCCTGGCGCTGCGCCGTCACCGACATCAGCAGGTGCTGCTCGACCAGCCAGGCCAGCAGGTCGGCGTCGGCCTGCGGCAGCGCGTGCGCCGCGGCGAATTCGCGCGCGTCCACCGCGCCCAGCTCGGAATGGTCGCCGCCGCGGCCCTTGGCGATGTCGTGGAACAGGCCGGCGAGCAGCAGCAGGTGCGGCTTGCGCAGCCGCGGCAGCACTTCGTGGGCGATGGAGAAACGCTCGTCGGCGCGGCGCGCGAAGCCGTCCATGTGCGCGAGCACGGTGAGCGTGTGCTGGTCCACCGTATAGACATGGAACAGGTCGTACTGCATGCGCCCCGACACCTTGCCGAAGGCCGGCAGGTAACGCGCCAGCACGCCCAGCCTGGCCATGCGGGTGAGCGTGGCCACGGCCCGGGGCGACTGCATCAGCTCGATGAAGCGCTGGCGCAGGTCCGGCGGCTGCTCGGGATAAGGCCGGATGGCGCCCAGCGACTCACCCAGCGCGCGCGCGGTTTCCGAATGCAGTCCGCGCGCGTCGGGCAACGCGTCCCAGGTGGCCAGCAGCTCGAGCACCGGGCCCAGGCCCTCGCGCAGGCGCGCCGGTTCGGCCATGGCCAGGTAGCCATGGCGCAGCTCGTAGCCCTCGCCCGCCGGCACCGGCGCCTCGCGGCCCGAGAGCTGTTCCTCGAAGCGCTGCAGCAGGCGGTCGTTGATGCGCATCACCGTGGCGGCGCTGCGGAAGAAGCCCTGCATCATCTGCTCGACCGCCAGGTTGTCGCGGCGCTCGTCCTTCAGGCCCAGCATGGTGGCCAGGTTCTTCTGGTAGTCGAAGCCCAGGCGCTCCTCGCGGCGGCGCGCCAGCAGGTGCAGGCCGAAGCGCAGGCGCGCCAGCACCCGCCATTCGCGCTCGAGGCTGGCGCATTCGTCCTCGCCCAACAGGCCCAGCGGCACCAGGGCGCGCAGGCCGGGCACGCCGTACAGGCGCATGCCCATCCAGGTCACGGTCTGCAGGTCGCGCAGGCCGCCCGGGCCTTCCTTGATGCTGGGCTCGAGGTTGTGGGCGGTGTCGTGGAAGCGCGCGTGGCGCTGGCGCTGCTCGGCGCGCTTGGCCTCGAAATAGGCGGCCGGCGGCCAGAGCGCGGGCGGCGCCAACGCGGCGGCGAGCGCGACCGGCGCGGCCGGGTCGCCGGCGAGCACGCGGCATTCCATCAGCGCGGTGAGCACGGTGATGTCCTCGCCCGCCGCCTCGACGCACTGCGCCAGCGAGCGCACGGCCTGGCTGGTGTGCAGGCCGGCGTCCCAGAGCAGCGAGAAGAAGCGGCCGATGGCGGATTCGTGCGCCTTTTGCACGCCGGGCTCGCCCAGCACCAGCAGGTCGAGGTCGGACTGGGGGTAGAGCTCGCCGCGGCCGTAGCCGCCGGTGGCCAGCAGGTCCAGCCCGGGGCCGTCGGGCAGGCAGCGGGCCCAGGCCGAGCGCACCACCTCGTCGGCGGACTCGCAGCAGCGGGAGATCAGCCGGTCGATGGCCTCCCCGGCCTCGAAGCGCTGGCCCAGCTCGGCCCGGCTGGCGGCCAGGCCGGCCTTGGCGGCCTCGCGCCAGGCGGCATCGTCCGTGGCCGCGGCCAGGCGGGCCGCCAGGGTCGGTTCGTCGGGGGTCGGGGCGGCGCTCACCGGCCGGCCCCGGTCACAGCTCGTTGTCGTCGCCGGGCAGGCGGGTCAGGATCTCGACGCCGTCGTCGGTCACCACCACCGTGTGTTCCCACTGCGCCGACAGCGACTTGTCGCGGGTGACCACGGTCCAGCCGTCGCCCAGGAGCTTGGTGTGGCGGGCGCCCTCGTTGATCATCGGCTCGATGGTGAAGGTCATGCCCTTCTGCAGCACCACGCCGGTCTGCGGCTGGCCGTAGTGCAGCACCTGCGGCTCCTCGTGGTAGATCCTGCCGATGCCGTGGCCGCAGTACTCGCGCACCACCGAGAAGCGCTCGCCCTCGGCGTACTTCTGGATGGCGTGGCCGATGTCGCCCAGGGTGGCGCCCGGGCGCACCGCGCGGATGCCGCGGAACATGGCCTCGCGGGTCACTTCCACCAGCCGGCGGGCCTTCACGCTGGGCTCGCCGACGAAGTACATGCGGCTGGTGTCGCCGTGCCAGCCGTCCTTGATGACGGTGACGTCGATGTTGATGATGTCGCCGTCCTTCAGGACCTTGGCGTCGCTGGGGATGCCGTGGCAGATGACGTTGTTGACCGAGGTGCAGACCGTGGCCGGGAAGCCCTTGTAGCCGACGTTGGCCGGGATGGCCCCCTGCACGTTGACGATGTGGTCGTGGCAGATCCGGTCGAGCTCGGCGGTGGTCACGCCGGGCTTCACGTGGGGGGCGACGACCTGCAGCACCTCGGCGGCCAGGCGGCCGGCCACGCGCATGCGCTCGATGTCCTCGGGACTCTTCAGGGTGATGTGCATGGCGCGATTATCCCTCAGTTGCGGCCAATTGGGCCAGCGGGCTATACTCCCGCGGCTCGAAACCCCGGTCCACCGGGCTTCGGCCGCCCACGCCGGGCGTCACCGGCGAATACACACACCAGGCCATCCCCCGTCCCGGGGTGCCCCGGAACCACGGTTCCAGGGTTCGAGACGGCAGCCTGGTGGAGGCCCAACCCCGGAGCTTCGAAGCCGCCAGAGCGCGGCCGGCTCCCTGTCGTGAAAGGAATACAAGAATGTCCCAGGTCACCATGCGCCAGATGCTGGAAGCCGGCGTGCACTTCGGCCACCAGACCCGCTACTGGAACCCCAAGATGGGCCCGTACATCTTCGGCGCCCGCGGCAAGATCCACATCATCAACCTGGAAAAGACCCTGCCGCTGTTCCAGGACGCGATGAACTTCATCTCGGCCATCGCCCAGAAGCGCGGCACCGTGCTGTTCGTCGGCACCAAGCGCTCGGCCCGCGAGTCGATCAAGGAAGAAGCCGTGCGCTGCGGCATGCCGTACATGAGCATGCGCTGGCTGGGCGGCACCCTGACCAACTTCGCCACCGTGAAGAAGTCGGTCGCCCGCCTGAAGGAGCTCGAGGCCGCCGAGACCGACGGCACCTTCGAGAAGCTGGTCAAGCACGAGGTGCTCACCCTGCGCCGCGAGCGTGACAAGCTGGAAGCCTCGCTGGGCGGCATCAAGGAAATGAGCCGCCTGCCGGACGCCCTGTTCGTGATCGACATCGGCCACGAGAACATCGCCGTGCAGGAAGCCAAGAAGCTCGGCATCCCGGTGATCGCCGTGGTCGACACCAACTACGACCCGAACCTGGTGGACTACGCCATCCCGGGCAACGACGACGCCATCCGCGCCGTGCAGCTGTACGTGCGCGCCGCCGCCGACGCCGTGCTCGAGGGCAAGGCCGCCTCGCCGCAGGCCCACGTGGCCGCCGACGACTTCGTCGAGCTCGACGCCGAGGGCAACCCGGTCGCCAAGGAAGACAAGAAGGCCGCCCCGCGTGGCCCGCGCGCCCCGCGCGACGACGCCAAGCGCGCCCCGCGCCGCCCGGCCGGCGACAAGCGCTAAGCAACATCCGCGTCATGCCGCGGCGCCAGGCTGCGCCGCGGCTCCCCATTCGCGCGTGCCGGCCCGCCGGCGCGCCCAATCAATCCAGTTGGAGATACCCATGGAAATCACGGCTTCCCTCGTGAAAGACCTGCGCGAGCGCACCGGCGCCGGCATGATGGAGTGCAAGAAGGCGCTCACCGAGAACAAGGGCGACATCGACGCCGCCGCCGAGTGGCTGCGCAAGCAGGGCCTGGCCAAGGCCGACAAGAAGGCCGACCGCGTCGCCGCCGAGGGCCGCATCGTCGCCGCCTCCGAGGGTGGCAAGGCCGTGCTGGTCGAGATCAACTCCGAGACCGACTTCGTGGCCAAGGACGACAACTTCGTCTCCTTCGCCAACGCCGTCGCCCAGGCCGCCCTGGCCTCCGGCGCCGCCGACATCGACGCCCTGAAGGCCGCCAAGCTGCCGTCGGGCGAGACCGTCGAGGAAGCCCGCGCCGCCGTCATCGCCAAGGTCGGCGAGAACGTGCAGGTGCGCCGCATGGCCAAGGTCGACAGCGCCAACCACGTGGCCGCCTACATCCACGGTGGCCGCATCGGCGTGCTGGTCGAGCTCAAGGGCGGCGACGTCGAGCTGGCCCGTGGCATCGCCATGCACGTGGCCGCCATGAACCCGCCGTACAACAAGGCCGCCGACGTGCCGGCCGAGTTCCTGGCCAAGGAAAAGGAAATCGAGCTGGCCAAGATGTCCGAGAAGGACAAGGCCAAGCCGGCCGAGATCCTCGAGAAGATCATCAGCGGCAAGGTCGCCAAGATCGTCAACGAAGTCACCCTGTACGGCCAGCCGTACGTGCTCAACACCGACCAGTCGGTCGAGCAGGCCGTGAAGGCCGCCGGCGCCGACGTGGTGCAGTTCCAGCGCCTGGCCGTCGGCGAAGGCATCGAGAAGGTGGTCGAGGACTACGCCGCGGAAGTGGCCAAGGCGATGGCGGTCTGATCCACCGCCCCGCCCGGCGACAACCCGGCATGGAGAAACCCGCGGGCAACCGCGGGTTTTTTCTTGCGCCGCCGCCGGCCCGCGCGCCGATCGGCTAGAATCCCGCCGTTTGCCCTGCCACCGGAGAGACCATGAGCGCCCAGCCCCTGAAGTACCGCCGCATCCTGCTCAAGCTCTCCGGCGAAGCCCTGATGGGCAACGAGGACTACGGCATCGACCCGAAGGTCATCCAGGCCCTGGCCGCCGAGATCGTCGAGGCCCAGCGCGCCGGCGCCGAGATCGGCCTGGTGATCGGCGGCGGCAACATCTTCCGCGGCGCCGGCCTGGCCGCCGCCGGCATGGACCGGGTCACCGGCGACCACATGGGCATGCTGGCCACGGTCATCAACGCCCTGGCCATGGCCGACGCGCTCGAGAAGGCCGGCGGCTTCGCCCGGGTGATGAGCGCGATCAAGATCAACGAGGTGTGCGAGGACTACATCCGCCGCCGCGCCATCCGGCACATGGAGAAGGGCCGCATCGCCCTGTTCGCCGCCGGCACCGGCAACCCCTTCTTCACCACCGACTCGGCGGCCGCGCTGCGCGCCAGCGAAGTCGGCGCCGACCTGCTGCTCAAGGCCACCAAGGTGGACGGCATCTACGACGCCGACCCGAAGAAGAACCCGGCCGCCAAGCGCTACGACCGCCTCACCTACGACGACGTCATCGCCCGCAACCTGCAGGTGATGGACACCGCCGCCTTCGCCCTGTGCCGCGACAACAGGGTGCCCCTGCGCATCTACGACATGATGCAGGCCGGGGCGCTGATGCGGATCCTGCGCGGCGAGCCGCTCGGCACCCTCGTCGACGCCGGCTGAG
This sequence comes from Arenimonas sp., assembly GCF_041913985.1. Lineage (GTDB taxonomy): Bacteria > Pseudomonadota > Gammaproteobacteria > Xanthomonadales > Xanthomonadaceae > Arenimonas. Next base: position 110,211 of record NZ_JAYSEG010000001.1, on the reverse strand, counting down.
CGCCCCACCGGCCCAACGCCTATAATCCCGGGCCTGCCCCGGAACCCAGCCAGACACACGCGGAGCCCGCGATGCTCAACGACATCAAGAAAGACGCCCAGACCCGCATGACCAAGTCCGTCGAGGCCTTCCGCCACGAACTGACCAAGCTGCGCACCGGCCGCGCCACCACCGCCCTCGTGGACCACCTGAAGGTGAACTACTACGGCTCCGACATGCCGCTGACGCAGGTTGCCACGGTGTCGGTCGCCGATGCCCGCTCGCTCACCATCACGCCCTGGGAAAAGGGCATGGTGGCCGCGGTCGAGAAGGCCATCCTGGCCTCCGACCTGGGCCTGACCCCGAACACCGCCGGCACGGTCATCCGCATCAACCTGCCGCCGCTGACCGAGGAGCGCCGCAAGGAGCTCTCCAAGCACGTGCACGGCGAGGGCGAGAACGCCAAGGTCGCCATCCGCAACGTGCGCCGCGACGCGATCCAGCACGTCAAGGAACTGCTCAAGGAAAAGCAGGTCACCGAGGACGACGCCCGCCGCAGCGAGGAAGAGATCCAGAAGCTCACCGACAAGCACGTCAAGGACGTGGACGAAGTGGTGAAGGCCAAGGAGCAGGAGTTGATGGCGGTTTGAGCCAGGCCGCCCCGATGACCGCCGCGCCCCCGCAGGGCCGCCTGCCCCGCCACCTGGCCGTCATCATGGACGGCAACGGGCGCTGGGCGCAGCGCCGCAACCGCCCGCGCACGCTCGGCCACCGCGCCGGCGCCAAGGCCGTGCAGGTCTGCGTCGACTTCTGCCTCTCGCGCGGCATCGAGGCGCTCACGCTGTTCGCCTTCTCCAGCGAGAACTGGAACCGCCCCGAGGAAGAAGTCGGCGCGCTGATGAAGCTGTTCCTGCGCATGCTCGACAGCGAGGTCGGCGAACTCAACCGCCGCGGCGTGCGGGTGGCCTTCATCGGCGACCGCGCCGGTTTCCCCGAAGCCATCCGCGAACGCATGGCCCTGGCCGAGGCGCAGCACCCCGCCGACCAGAAGCTCGTGCTCACCATCGCCGCCGGCTACGGCGGCCGCTGGGACATCACCCAGGCCTGCCGCAGCCTGGCCGCCGACGTGGCCGCCGGCCGGCTGGCCCCCGGCGACATCACCGAAGCCCTGCTCGACAGCCGCATCGGCCTGGCCGGCCTGCCCACGCCCGACCTGTTCATCCGCACCGGCGGCGACCTGCGCATCAGCAATTTCCTGCTCTGGCAGCTGGCCTACACCGAGCTGTGGTTCACCGAGACGCTCTGGCCCGACCTCAGCGACGAGGTCCTGGACGCCGCCCTGGCCGCCTTCGCCGACCGCGAACGCCGCTTCGGCCTCACCAGCGCCCAGGTGGCCGGGGGCGCGACGTGAGCCGCCGCCAGCGCATCACCACCGCCCTGCTCCTGGCCCCGCTGCCGGTGCTGGCGGTGCTGTTCCTGCCCACGCCCTGGCTGGCCGCGGCGCTGGCCCTGGTGCTGCTGGCCGGGCTGTGGGAATGGACCGCCTTCGCCGGCATCCACGACCGCCTGCCGCGCGCCGCCTTCCTCACCGCCAACGCGCTGCTGATGGCGGCGCTGATCTGGGGCGGCGGGCCCAGCCTGTTCACGCTCAAGCTGCTGAGCCTGGTGGGCGTGCTCTGGTGGGTGGCCGCGGTGCCGCTGTGGCTGGCGCGGCCGGCCTTCGCCAGCGCCGACACCGCCGCCAACCGCGCCCTGAAGCTGATGGCCGGCACCTTGGGCATCGTCCCGGCCTGGTGCGCGCTGGGCTGGCTCCACGCCGAAGGCCCGCTGGGCCCGCGCTGGACGCTTTACGCCCTGCTGGTGGTCTGGATCGCCGACAGCGGCGCCTATTTCGCCGGCTCGAAGTTCGGCAAGCGAAAGCTGGCCCCGTCGATCAGCCCCGGCAAGACCTGGGAAGGCGTGTACGGCGGCCTCGCCGCCACCGCCCTGCTGGCCGTGGCGGGCTTCCCGCTGCTGGGCCTGGGCTGGACCTCGCTGCCGGCGCTGCTGGTGGCCACGCTCCTGGTGGCCGGCGTCTCGGTGGTGGGCGACCTGTTCGAAAGCCTGATGAAGCGGCACTCCGGCGTGAAGGATTCCGGCGCCCTGTTCCCGGGCCACGGCGGCCTGATGGACCGGCTCGACAGCATCCTGGCCGCGCTGCCGGTGTTCGTGGTGGCCAAGGCATGGCTGGGCCTCTGAAAACGATCGCGCTGCTGGGGGCCACCGGTTCGATCGGCGGCTCCACCCTCGACGTGGTGGCCCGGCACCCGGACCGCTTCCGCGTCGGCGCGCTCAGCGCCAACGGTCGCGTGGACGAGCTGCTCAGGCTCTGTGCCCGCTTCCGCCCCGACGCGGCCGTAGTGGCCGATGAATCCGCCTGGCCCGCCCTGTGCGACGGCCTCGCCGCCCTGGGCCTGCCCACCCGCGCCCTGGCCGGCGCGGCGGCCCTGGACGAAGTGGCCGCCGACCCGGCCAACGACACCGTGGTGGCGGCCATCGTCGGCGCCGCCGGCGTCGCCTCCACCCTGGCCGCCGCGCGCGCCGGAAAGCGCCTGCTGCTGGCGAACAAGGAATCGGTGGTGCTGGCCGGCGACCTGCTGCTGCAGGCCGCGCGCGAAGGCGGCGCCACCATCCTGCCGGTGGACAGCGAACACAACGCCATCTACCAGTGCCTGCCGGCCGACGGCGGCCGACAGGGCGTGCGCCGCCTGCTGCTGACCGCCTCGGGCGGCCCCTTCCGCGGCCGCCGCCGGGCCGAACTGGAAGGCGTCACCCCCGACCAGGCCTGCGCGCACCCGAACTGGTCCATGGGCCGCAAGATCTCGGTCGACTCCGCCACCCTGATGAACAAGGGCCTCGAGGTCATCGAGGCCCGGCACCTGTTCGGCCTGCCCGCCAGCCGCATCGAGGTGGTGGTGCACCCGCAGAGCGTCATCCACTCGCTGGTGGACTACGTGGACGGCTCGGTGCTGGCCCAGCTGGGCAACCCCGACATGCGCACGGCCCTCGCCTACGGCCTGGCCTGGCCCGAGCGCATCGATTCCGGCGTGGCCCCGCTCGACCTGGCCGCCCTCGCCCGCTTCGACTTCGAGAAGCCCGACCTCGCCGCCTTCCCCTGCCTGGGGCTGGCCTACCGCGCGCTGGAGGCCGGCGGCGCCGCGCCCGCCGTGCTCAACGCCGCCAACGAGGTCGCCGTTTCAGCCTTCCTTCAGGGCAAACTGGGCTTCCTTGGCATTCCGGACCTGATCCAGGCCTGCCTCGACGCCCACCCGGGCGGACCGGCCGACTCCCTGGAGCAGCTGTTGGAAACCGACGCCGAGGCCCGGCGCCTGGCCGGTGACCTGATCGCGAGGATGCGGCGCCCATGACGGAATTCTTCGGCTCGGTTTGGTGGCTCATCGTGAGCCTGGGCATCCTGGTCACCTTCCACGAATTCGGCCACTACTGGGTGGCCCGCCGCTGCGGCGTGCGCGTGCTGCGCTTCTCGGTCGGCTTCGGCCGGCCGCTCTGGACCCGGGTCGGCAAGGACGGCACCGAATACGTGGTGGCCATGCTGCCGCTGGGCGGCTACGTGAAGATGCTCGACGAGCGCGAGGTCGAAGTGGCCCCGCACGAGCGCCACGAAAGCTTCAACGCCAAGACGGTCTGGCAGCGCATCGCCATCGTGGCCGCCGGCCCGCTGGCCAACCTGCTGCTGTGCATCGCCCTGCTGTGGCTGATGTTCGTGATCGGCAAGCCCGACTTCCAGCCCGACATCGGCCGCGCCGAGGGCATCGCCGCCGAGGCCGGCTTCCAGCCGGGCGACCGCCTGCTGGACGTGGCCGGCCGCCCCACCCGCACCTGGACCGAGGCCGGCATTGCCCTGGCCACCGCCGCCATCGACCGCGAATCCACCCCGGTGCGCGTGCGCACGGCCGGGGGCGAGGAGCGGGTTCGCATCCTGCCCCTGGACCGCCCGGGCCTGCAGGTGAGCGAGGAGCGTCCCTTCACCGACCTGGGACTGCGCCCGTCCTGGCCGCCGGTGGTGGGCAGCGTGGCGCCGGATTCGGCCGCCGAGGGCAAGCTGCAGGCCGGCGACCGCCTGCTGGCGATCAACGGCGAGCCGGTGCGCAACTACGACGAAATCGGCCCCCTGCTCCAGCGCCTGGCCCGGCCGGACGCCGAGCTGGCGATCCGCGTCAGCCGCGCCGGCGCCGAAACCACCGTGTCCGTGGCCCCGCGCCAGGCCGAGCGCGACGGCCAGGCGGTGTGGCAGCTGGGCATCCTGGCGGCCGCGCCGGTGGAAGACGCGATGCTGCGCTTCGGCCCGCTGCAGGCCCTGCCGGCGGCGCTGGCCGAGACCCGGCAGATGACCTCGGACGTGGTCGGCATGCTCTGGCGCATGGTCACCGGCCAGGCCTCGCTGAAGAACATCTCGGGCCCGATCACCATCGCCCGCGTCGCCAACGGCAGCGCCAGCCTGGGCCCGGCGTGGTTCCTGAATTTCCTCGCCGTGCTCTCGCTGAGCCTTTTCATCATGAACCTGCTGCCCATCCCTGTCTTGGATGGGGGGCACCTGCTGTATTACCTTATCGAATTGGTCAAGGGCAGCCCGGTCGGCGAGCGTGGTCTCGTGGCGGGCCAGTACATCGGCCTGGCCCTGCTGGCCGGCCTGATGGGACTGGCCTTCTACAACGACATTCTCCGCCTCGGTTCCTGACCTCCACCCTTTGCGCGGCCGTTCCCCGCCCGCCTTCCACGGATTGATGATGACGCGACCCACTGTCCGCCGCTGCCTCCTGAGCATCGCGCTCGCCGCCGCCCTCGCCGGCCCCGCCCACGCCCAGAACTTCGAGGCATTCCAGGTCGCCGACATCCGCGTCGAGGGCCTGCAGCGCATCTCGGCCGGCACGGTCTTCACCTACCTCCCGGTGGAGCGCGGCGACCTGCTCGACCGCAGCCGCTCCAGCGAGGCCATCCGCGCCCTGTTCCGCACCGGCTTCTTCAGCGACGTGCGGCTCGAGCGCCAGGGCGACATCCTGGTGGTGGTGGTGGCCGAGCGCCCCGCCATCAACACCATCACCCTGACCGGCAACAAGGACATCAAGTCCGAGGACCTGCTGGGCGGCCTGCGCAGCATCGGCCTGGCCGAGGGCGAGACCTTCAACCCGCTCAACCTCGACCGCGTCACCCAGGAACTGATCCGCCAGTACAACAACCGCGGCAAGTACAACGTCTCGATCCAGCCGACGATCTCGAACCTCGACCGCAACCGCGTCGACGTCAACATCATCATCGCCGAGGGCAAGGCCGCCCGCATCCGCGACATCAACATCGTCGGCAACGAGACCTACGTCGAGGAAGACCTGCGCGCCGGCTGGGAGTCGAACACCAGCAACTGGCTGTCCTGGTACCGCCGCGACGACCAGTACTCGCGCGAGAAGCTCTCGGGCGACCTCGAGAAGCTCAACAACTACTACCTCGACCGCGGCTACGTCGACTTCAACGTCGAATCCACCCAGGTCGCGATCAGCCCGAACAAGCGCGACATCTTCGTCACCGCCAACATCGCCGAAGGCGAGGTCTACACCATCGGCGAGGTGAAGGTCAGCGGCGACACCATCCTGCCGGTCGAGGAACTCGAGAAGCTGCTGATGGTGGCCGAGGGCGGCACGTTCTCGCGCGCCCGAATCGAGCTCACCACCGACGCCATGATCGCGGTGCTGGGCAACATCGGCTACGCCTTCGCCCAGGTGAACCCGATCCCGGAGATCGACCGCGAGAAGCGCGTGGTCGGCCTGAACTTCTTCGTCGAGCCGGGCCCGCGCGTGCAGGTCCGCCGCATCGTGTTCAAGGGCAACACCGGCACCGCCGACGAGGTGCTGCGCCGCGAGATGCGCCAGTTCGAGGGCGCCTGGTTCTCGCAGGCCGCGGTGGACCGCTCCAAGGTCCGCCTGCAGCGCCTGGGCTTCTTCGAGGAGGTCGACATCGAGACCCCGGAAGTGGCCGGCGCGCCCGACCAGGTGGACGTGGTCGTCAACGTCAAGGAGCGCAACTCGGGCCAGTTCACCTTCGGCCTGGGCTACCAGCAGACCTACGGCCTGATCACCAGCCTGCAGCTGGTGCAGAACAACTTCCTGGGCACCGGCAACCGCGTCTCGGTGGCGGTGCAGAACAACTCCTATTCCAAGCAGTACTCGCTGGGCTTCACCGACCCGTACTTCACCGACAGCGGCGTGAGCGTGGGCTACAACCTCAGCCACAGCGACTACAGCTACTCGCGCCAGGACGCCAACCTCGCCCAGTACAACAACGCCGTGTCCGCGGCCGAGGTGCTGGTCGGCCTGCCGATCACGGAAACCGACTCGATCCAGTTCTCGCTGGGCATCGACCGCAACCAGATCACCACCCAGGACGGCTTCACGCCGGAGCCGCTGATCCAGTACCTGGTCAGCACCCTGGGCGACCGCCGCCGCTTCCCCGAGTTCCACGTCGACGACGACAACAAGCCCGAGACGCCGTCGGACAACGACGACAGCGACCCGACCACCACCGACCCGCTGCAGTTCGGCGGCTCGCGCCAGTGGAACATCAACGCCTGGCGCCTGCAGACCGGCTGGGTGCGCGACTCGCGCAACGACTACCTGCTGCCGACCCGCGGCACCTACCACCGCATCAGCGGCGAGTTCGTGCTGCCGGGCAGCGACCTCGAGTACTACAAGCTGGGCTACAACTTCGAGCACTACATGCCGCTCACCCGGTGGATGGTGATGAAGATCGGCGCCGAGCTCGGCTACGGCGACAGCTACGGCGACACCGGCGGCAACACCTGCCCGTCGTTCGACACCGAAGGCGACATCATCACCACCAGCACCCAGTGCGGCCTGCCGTTCTTCCGCAACTACTACGCAGGCGGCCCGAACTCGATCCGCGGCTTCGAGGTGAACACGGTGGGCCCGACCTACCAGTTCACCGCGGATGGCTACCGCCAGCCGATCGGCGGTTCGCTCAAGACCGCCGGCACCGTGGAGTTCTATTTCCCGACCCTGTTCGACGGCAAGGGCACGCGCCTGTCCGCGTTCGTGGACTACGGCAACGTGTACAACGGCTTCGACGACTGGGAAGCCAAGACCCTGCGCATCTCCACCGGCGTGGCGCTGCAGTGGCAGTCGCCGATGGGCCCGATCCAGATCAGCTATGCCCTGCCGATCCAGCGCGAGCGCTCCGACCAGATCGAACGCCTGCAGTTCACCTTCGGCGGCAGCTTCTAAGGCCACCGCGATGTCGGCGCAGGCCCCGGCACCGACCCTGGCCGAACTGGCGGAACGCTTCGGCCTGGAACTGCGCGGCGACGGCGCCACCCGCATCCGCGGCGTGGCGACCCTGGCCGGGGCCGGCGAGGGCCAGCTGTCCTTCCTTGCCAACCCCCGCTACCGCCGCGACCTCGCCACCACCGCCGCCTCGGCGGTGGTGCTGGCCGCCGGCGACGCCGGCGACTGCCCGGTACCCTGCCTGGTCGCGCGCGCGCCCTACGTGGCCTTCGCGAAGATCGCCGCGCTGTTCGAATCCGTGGCGGCACCGGCGCCGGGCATCCACCCGTCGGCCGTCGTGGCCGCCGATGCCGTGGTGCACCCCAGCGCCGAAGTCGGCCCGCTGGCCGTCATCGGCGCGCGCTGCCAGGTGGGTGCCGGCGCCGTCATCGGCCCGGGCTGCATCCTGGGCGAGGACAACGTGGTCGGCCCTGGCTGCCAGCTGCTGGCGCGCGTCACGCTGGTGACGCGGGTGCGGCTTGGCGCCCGCGTGCGCATCCACCCCGGCGCCGTGCTCGGCGCCGAGGGCTTCGGCCTGGCCATGGACGCCGGCCGCTGGATCAAGGTGCCGCAGCTGGGCGGCGTGGTGGTCGGCGACGACTGCGAGATCGGCGCCAACACCACCATCGACCGCGGCGCGCTCGAGGACACCGTGCTCGAGGAAGACGTCCGCCTCGACAACCAGATCCAGGTCGGCCACAACGTGCGCATCGGCGCCCACACCGCCATGGCCGGCTGCGTGGCCGTGGCCGGCTCGGCCCGGATCGGCCGCTACTGCCTCATCGGCGGCGGCGCCGGCATCACCGGCCACCTGGAGATCTGCGACAAGGTCACCATCACCGCCATGAGCCTGGTGACGGCCTCGATCACCGAGCCGGGCGAGTACTCCTCGGGCATGGCCGTGCAGGACAGCCGCAGCTGGCGTCGCAACGCGGCCCGTTTCCGGCAATTGGACCAGCTGGCGCGTAGAATGGGCGCCCTGCCCAAGGATTGAGTCGAAGGAACCCCAGGATGAGCGAAGACGCCATCAAGATGCCCGTGGATGTCGCCTGCATCCTGCACCTGCTGCCCCACCGCTACCCGTTCCTGCTGGTCGACCGCGTGGTCGAGCTCGAACCGCACCAGCGCATCCGCGCGCTCAAGAACGTCACCTTCAACGAGCCGTTTTTCCAGGGCCACTTCCCCGGCCGCCCGGTGATGCCCGGCGTGCTGGTGATCGAGGCCATGGCCCAGGCCGGCGGCCTGCTCACCCAGCTTTCCCAGCCCAAGGGCAACGGCACCGAAGCCAAGCTGTTCTACCTGGTGAAGGTGGACAACGCCCGCTTCAACCGGATGGTGGTGCCGGGCGACCAGCTCGACATCGAGGTGGTGCTCAAGCGCACCATCCGCAACATGGCGCTGTACGTGTGCGTGGCGCGCGTGGACGGCAAGGACGTCGCCAGCGCCGAGATCCTCTGCGCCGAGGGGAAGGAGTGACATGGTCCACCCGAGCGCCCTGATCGACCCCGGCGCCCGGATCGGCGCCAACGTCAGCATCGGCCCCTACGCCATCATCGGCGCCGACGTCGAGATCGGCGACGGCTGCCGCATCGGCCCGCACGCGGTCATCACCGGCCCCACGCGCATCGGCCGCAACAACACCATCCATTCGCACGCCACGCTCGGCAACGACCCGCAGGACAAGAAGTTCGCGGGCGAGCGCACCGAGCTGGTGATCGGCGACGGCAACACCATCTTCGAGTTCACCACCCTCAGCCGCGGCACCGGCGACGGCGGCGGCGTCACCCGCATCGGCAACGACAACTGGATCATGGCCTACGTGCACGTCGCCCACGACTGCATCATCGGCGACCACTGCATCCTGGCCAACAACGCCACCCTCGCCGGCCACGCCGTGCTGGGCGACTGGGTGATCCTGGGCGGCTTCGCCGGCATCCACCAGTTCTGCAAGATCGGCTCGCATGCCTTCGTGGGCATGGGCAGCCTGGTCAACGCCGACGTGCCGCCCTTCGTGATGGTGGCCGACAAGTACGCGGCGCCGCGCGGCATCAACGCCGAGGGCCTCAAGCGCCGCGGCTTCGACGCCGAGCGCATCGCCGCCATCAAGCGCGCCTACCGGGCGCTGTACATGTCCGGCAAGCCGCTGGCCGAAGTGCGCGAACAGCTGGCCAACGGCGAGTCGCAGGACGTGCGGCTGATGCTCGATTTCATCGAGCGCAGCGAGCGCGGCCTGCTGCGCTGAGCCCGCCGTGGCCCCCGGCACGCCGCGCCGGCTACGCTTCGCCCTGGTGGCGGGCGAAGCCTCGGGCGACCTGCTCGGCGAGGGCCTGGTCCGGCAGCTGAAGGAACGCTTCCCCGACGCCGAGTTCGCCGGCATCGGCGGCCCGCGCATGCGCGAGGCCGGCTTCGAGACCTGGCACGACTACGGCGAACTGGCGGTGATGGGCCTGGCCGAAGTGCTGCGCCACCTGCCGCGCCTGCTGCGCCTGCGCAGCGGCCTCGCGCGCCGCCTGCTGGCCTGGAAGCCCGACGTCTTCATCGGCATCGACGCCCCCGACTTCAACCTCGGCCTGGAGCGCCGCCTCAAGCGCGCCGGCATCCGCACCGTGCACTACGTCAGCCCCTCGGTCTGGGCCTGGCGCGAGGGCCGGGCGGCGAAGATCGGCTGCAGCGCCGACCGCGTGCTCTGCCTGTTCCCGATGGAGCCGCCGATCTACCAGCGCCACGGGGTGGACGCGCGCTTCGTCGGCCACCCGCTGGCCGACGCCTTCGACGCCGTGCCCGACCGGCGCGCCGCGCGCGAGCGGCTCGGCCTGCCGCAGGACGCGCCCGTGCTGGCCGTGCTGCCCGGCAGCCGCCTGGGCGAAATCCAGCGCCTGTGGCCGGTGTTCATCGACGCCGCGCGCCTGGTCACCGTGCAGCAGCCCGGCCTGGTGGTGGCCGTGCCGGCCGCCAACCACGCCTGCCGCGAGGCCATCGAGCAGGGCCTGGCGAAGTCGCAGCTGGCCAACATCGCGCTCTACGACGGCCAGGCGCACGACGTGATGGTGGCCGCCGACGTGGTGCTGCTCGCCTCCGGCACCGCCGCGCTCGAAGCCATGCTGGCCAAGCGGCCGATGGTGGTGGGCTACCGCATTTCCGCGCTCACCTACCGCCTGGTCATGCTGCTTGGCCTGATGAAGGTCAACCGCTACAGCCTGCCGAACGTGCTGGCCAACGAGCCCATCGTGCCGGAGCTGATGCAGCACGACTGCACGCCGGAGAACCTCGCCGACGCCGTGATGGGCTGGTTCCGCGACCACGAGGCGCGCGCCGCGCTGCTGCCGCGCTTCGAGCACATCCACGCCAAGCTGCGCGGCGACGCCTCGGTGGCCGCCGCGGAAGCCGTGGCCGGCCTGCTGCCGCCGGCGCCGTGAACGCGCCGCGCATCGCCGGCGTGGACGAGGCCGGGCGCGGCCCGCTGGCCGGGCCCGTCGCGGTGGCGGCGGTCATCCTGCACCCGGACCGGCCCATCGCCGGCCTCGGCGACTCCAAGGCGCTTTCGGAAGCCCGGCGCGACGCGCTCGAGCCCCTGATCATCGAACACGCCTTGGCCTGGCACGTGGAATGGGTGCCGCCGGAAGAGATCGACCGCCTGAACATCCTGCAGGCTACGCTGGCCGGCATGTCGCGCGCATTGCGCGCGCTCCGGCCCGCCGCAGAACACGCGCTGGTGGACGGCAACCGCCTGCCGCGGGACCTGCCCTGCCCCGCGCAGGCGCTGGTGAAGGGTGACGCGCGCGAGCCGGCCATCATGGCCGCCTCCATCCTCGCCAAGGTGGCGCGCGACCGCCTGATGCGCGAGCTCGACGCACAATTCCCCGGCTACGGCTTCGCCCTGCACAAGGGCTACCCGACGCCGGAACACCTCGAGGCGCTGCGCCGCCTCGGCCCCTGCGCCCAGCACCGCCGCAGCTTCGCGCCGGTGCGCGCCTGCCTGGAACCCACGCTGCTCGACTGAACGAGGCGGCACTGGACAGCCCCTTTTCGCGGGCGTAAACCAAGCCTGCATCCCGGTGGATGCGGCTGCCCGCGGCGAACGCCGACCGGCCGCGGCCACGCTCCCACCCAGGCCGGCAGCGAGCACTGCCATGCGCCATGACGCCCCCCTCCCGGCAGGCACCGCCCTGCCCCTCCCGCGCACGCCCCGCCACGAAGCCCACCCCGGCGACAGCCCGGTGCCGCTGGCACCGGCGGCCATCGCCGATTTCAACGACCTGCTGCACGAACTGCACCCCGACGCACCGCACGTGGACGAGTACGCGCTCGCCAGCGTCGCGCGCTGGCTGGTGGCGCTGCCGCCGGCGCAGGGCGACGCGCTGCTGCAGGCGCGCCTGGGCCGCCTGAAGGAACTCTCCGAACTCGCCGCCGACCGCGACTGGGCGGTCGAACCCGCCCTGGCCAAACGCATCGCCCGCCTGCTCGACTACGTGACGCGCGAACGCGACCTGATTCCCGACGACACGCCGCGCCTGGGCCAGCTCGACGACGCCCTGCTGGTGGAACTAGCCTGGCCGATGGTGGCGGAGGAGCTCGAGGACTACCGCGACTTCTGCCGCTTCCGCGAGGAATCCGGCGCCGGTTTCGGCGGCCACCCCACGCGCGACGACTGGCTGCGCGCGCGGCTGGAGGAAGGCGCGCTGTGGGAGCAGCTGCACCGCGTGCGGCACCAGCGCTACGTCGACTACGGTCCGCTCGAGGGCGGCCTGCGCGTGGTGTGAAAACTGTCGCGACGCTGAATTAGCCCGAAGGTCACGACGACTTCCGGAACGCGCCGCGGACGCTGCAACGCTCCACCATGGCGGTGCATCTGACGAGGCATGCGGCGCGGGAATGGTTCCCGGCGCCGCCTGCCGAAGAGACCCGCCATGAATGCCCAGCTCCGCCACGACGACCTCGCGCTCCCGCTGCCGCCGCCCTCGAACGACGCCCGCCGCCGCCAGCTCGGCGACCTCACGCTCGAGGACGCGGCCGTGGCCCGGTTCAACGCGCTGCTGGCCGAGCTGGCGCCCAATGCGCCGCGCGTGAGCGCCGACCAGCTGGTCACGCTCGCGCGCTGGCTGCAGGCGCAGCCGCCGGGCCAGGCGGTGGCCATCCTGTCCGAGCGCCTCGCGCGCGCCGAGCAACTGCGCCGCATGCTCAACGACGGCGACTGGGACGTGGACGCCGACATGCGCGAACGCGCCCGCATGCTCACCAGCTACCTGCAGCAGGTGGACGACCTGATCCCGGACGACCAGCCCCTGGTCGGCCACCTCGACGACGCGCTGCTGGTCGAGCTGGCCTGGCCGGCTTTCCGCGACGAGACGCTCGACTACCACGACTTCTGCCGCTTCCGCAGCGCCGAGCGCCCGCGCGGCACCGCCGCCGAGCGGCGCCTGGCCTGGGAAACCGCCTGCCTGGCCGAAGCCGCCCTGCTGCTGCAGCGCCGCGACGTGCGCGCGCGCCGCTACGCCGGCGGCCAGCCGCTGCCGGCGCTGTTCCGCGTGTCCTGACGATCTCTCCAACGGGCGGGGCGGCGGGGCTTGGCAACAGGGACTGTCAAGCCTTGTCCGCCCCCACCCTCGGGGTAAACTGCCGGTTGACCCTTGGTCCCCGGCATGACGCCCCGATTCGTCCACCTCCACCTTCACAGCGAGTATTCGCTCACCGATTCCAGCATCCGCATCCCGGAACTGGTGTCGCGCTGCGCCGCGCTCGGGCTGCCGGCGGTGGCGGTCACCGACGTCAGCAACCTGTTCGCGCTGGTGAAGTTCTACAAGGCCGCCGAGGGCGCCGGCCTCAAGCCCCTGGCCGGCGCCGACCTGTGGGTCACCGACGGCGGCGCACCCGCACGGCTCACCCTGCTCTGCCAGGACCGCCGCGGCTACCTGGCGCTGTCGCGCCTGATCAGCCGTGCCTTCCTCGAAGGCCACGCCGGCGACTACGTCGCCATCGAACCCGACTGGCTGTACGCCGACTGCGAGGGCCTGATCGCCCTGGCCGGGCGCGAAAGCCCCGTCGGCCGTGCCGTGGCCACCGGCCGCGACGAGGCCGCGCGCCAGGTCCTGGACGAACTGGCACGCGCCTTCCCGAACCGGCTCTACCTCGAGCTCACCCGCACCGGCCGCGACGGCGAAGAAGCCTTCAACGCCGCCGCCGTGGCCCTGGCCGGCGCGCGCGGGCTGCCACTGGTGGCCAGCAACGACGTGCGCTTCCTCTCGCGCGACGACTTCGAGGCGCACGAGGCGCGCGTGTGCATCGCCACCGGCCGCGTGCTCGACGACCCCAAGCGCCCGCGCGAGTTCACGCCCGAGCAGTACCTGAAGTCGCCGGAGGAAATGGCCGAGCTGTTCGCCGACCTGCCCGAGGCGCTGGAAAACACCGTCGAACTGGCCAAGCGCTGCAACCTCGAGCTCAGCCTGGGCAAGTACTACCTGCCCGACTTCCCGGTGCCGGAAGGCCACACGCTCGACACCTGGATCCGCGAGGAAGCCCACCGCGGGCTGGCCGCGCGCCTGGCGAAGATAGAGCTGGCCCCGGGCCGCAGCGCCTCCGACTATGCCGCGCGGCTCGACATCGAGCTCGACGTGATCGTGAAGATGGGCTTCCCCGGCTACTTCCTGATCGTGGCCGACTTCATCAACTGGTCCAAGCGCAACGACATCCCGGTCGGGCCGGGCCGCGGCTCGGGCGCCGGCTCGCTGGTGGCCTACGCGCTGGGCATCACCGACCTCGATCCGATCCGCTACGACCTGCTGTTCGAGCGCTTCCTGAACCCGGAACGCGTGTCGATGCCCGACTTCGACATCGACTTCTGCATGGACCGGCGCGACGAGGTGATCGACTACGTCGGCCAGAAGTACGGCCGCGACAAGGTCAGCCAGATCATCACCTACGGCACCATGGCCGCGAAGGCCGCGGTGCGCGACTGCGGCCGCGTGCTGGGCCACCCCTACGGCTTCGTCGACGGCGTGGCCAAGCTGATCCCGAACACGCTGGGCATCACCCTCGACGACGCCCTGGGCCTGAGCGAGGCCGCGCGCAAGAACAGCGAACTGGCCTCGGCCGAACTGATCTCGCGCTACCAGACCGAAGACGACGTCCGCGACCTGATCGACCTGGCCCGCAGCCTGGAAGACCTGACCCGCAACGCCGGCAAGCACGCCGGCGGCGTGGTCATCGCGCCAACGCCGCTCACCGACTTCAGCCCGCTGTTCGCCGAACACGTGGCCAAGGGCGAATCGAGCCGCTCGGTGGTCACCCAGTTCGACAAGGACGACGTGGAAGCCGTCGGCCTGGTGAAGTTCGACTTCCTCGGCCTGCGCACGCTCACCATCATCGACTGGGCGCTCAAGGCCATCAATGCCCGCCGCCAGCGCGCCGGCATCGAGCCGGTGGACATCCTGGCGCTGCCGCTGGACGACCCGGACACCTACGCCCTGCTGTCGAAGGGCCAGACCACCGCGGTGTTCCAGTTCGAATCACGCGGCATGAAGGAGTACATCCGCAAGCTGCAGCCCTCGACCTTCGAGGACCTGATCGCGCTCGCGGCGCTGTACCGCCCCGGCCCGCTGGGCGCGGGCATGGTGGACGACTTCATCGACCGCCGCCACGGCCGCGCCGAGGTGAGCTACCCGCACCCGCTGCTCGAGCCCATCCTCAAGCCCACCTACGGCGTCATCGTTTACCAGGAACAGGTGATGCAGATCGCCCAGGTCCTGGCCGGCTATTCGCTGGGCGGCGCCGACCTGCTGCGCCGCGCCATGGGCAAGAAGAAGCCCGAGGAGATGGCCAAGGAGCGCGTGAAGTTCGAGGCCGGCGCGGCCGAACGCAGCATCGAGGCCGCCAACGCCAGCGCCATCTTCGACCTGATGGAGAAGTTCGCGGACTACGGCTTCAACAAGTCGCACTCCGCCGCCTACGCGCTGGTGGCCTACCAGACCGCGTGGCTGAAGGCGCACTACCCGGCCGAGTTCATGGCCGCGACGATGTCCTCGGACATGGACAACACCGACAAGGTGGTGACCTTCCTGGACGAGGCGCGCGAGATCGGCCTGGCCGTGCTGCCGCCCGACGTGAACTCCTCGGCCTACATGTTCGAGGCGCTCGACGCGAAGACGGTGCGCTATGGCCTGGGCGCGGTGAAGGGCGTGGGCCGCGGCGCCTGCGAGTCCATCGTCGAGGCGCGCCGCGCCGGCGGCGAGTTCCGCGACCTGCTCGACTTCTGCCAGCGGGTCGATTCCACCAAGCTCAACCGCCGCGTGCTCGAGGCGCTGGTGCACGCCGGCGCGCTCGACGCGCTGGGCCCGAACCGGCCCTCGCTGCTGCTGCAGCTGCCCGAAGTCATCAAGGCCACCGAACAGCTGGCGCGCGAACGCGCCGCCGGCCAGGTGTCGCTGTTCGGCGGCCCCGCCGACGCGCCCGCCATCCACATCGACCTGCCCGTGGTGCCCGACTGGCCGCTGGAAACCAAGCTGCTGGGCGAGCGCGAAACCCTGGGCCA
This sequence comes from Arenimonas sp., assembly GCF_041913985.1. Lineage (GTDB taxonomy): Bacteria > Pseudomonadota > Gammaproteobacteria > Xanthomonadales > Xanthomonadaceae > Arenimonas. Next base: position 94,380 of record NZ_JAYSEG010000001.1, on the reverse strand, counting down.
CTACCTCAGCGGCCACCCGCTCGACCCCTGGCGCGCCGAATTGCAGGGCCTGGTGGGCGTGTCGCTGGCCGACCTCGACCACCTCTGGAGCAGCAAGAAGGACCGCCGCGGCGAAGCGGCCGTGGTGCTGGCCGGCATCGTCACCGCCGTGCGCCGGCGCGGCGACACCATGGCCTTCGTGCGCATCGAGGACGGCCGCGGCCAGCTCGAGGTGGCCTTCTTCCGCGAAGCCTTCGCCGAGTCCGGCCACCTGCTCTCGCGCGACCGCATCCTGCTGGTGGAAGGCAACCTGGCCGAGGACCAGTTCAGCGGCGGCTTCGTGCTGCGCGCGCGCCAGTGCTGGGACTTCCGCGCCCTGTGCTCGCAGCACGCGCGCCGGCTGGCCATGACGGTCGACCTGCGAGCCCACGGCGCCTGGGAGCGCCTGCAGTCCACCCTGGCCGCCTACCGCCCCGGCGCCACCCCGATGCGCCTGGACCTGCTCACGCCCGGCAAGGCCCGCGGCACCGTGGACGTGAACGGCCCGCTGGGCGTGCGCACCGACCCGGAGCTGATCAGCCAGCTGCGCGCCCTGCCCGGCGTCAGCCAGGTGAGCCTGGCCCTGCACCGCCCCTGGCAGCAGGGCGGCTAGTGCCCCCTGTTGTAGGAGCGGCTTCAGCCGCGAAGCTCCTCGCGAAAGGCTTCGCGGCTCAAGCCGCTCCTACAGGAACCCAGCCCGTGGTGACCAACCGGCAACCCGGCTAGAATCCCGGCCTTGAGTATTTGCTCCAGACCGCCGGCCGCAGGCTGGCCCGGTCCCACCCGAGTCCCCGAATGAACCCGAACTTCCTCGATTTCGAACAGCCCATCGCCGAACTGGACGCCAAGATCCAGGAACTGCGCAAGGCCAGCACCGGCCCCGCGGTCAACATCGAGACCGAGGTCAACGGCCTGCAGGAGAAGCTGCGCGCCCGCACCGCCGAGATCTTCAAGGCGCTCACGCCCTGGCAGATCTCCCAGCTGGCGCGCCACCCGCAGCGGCCGTACACCAACGACTACATCGGCCTGATGTTCGACGAGTTCCACGAGCTGGCCGGCGACCGCGCCTTCGCCGACGACGCCGCCATCGTCGGCGGCCTGGCCCGCATGGACGGCCGCCCGGTGATGGTCATCGGCCACCAGAAGGGCCGCGACACCAAGGCCAAGATCCGCCGCAACTTCGGCATGCCGCGCCCCGAGGGCTACCGCAAGGCGCTGCGCCTGATGAAGATGGCCGAGCGCTTCAAGCTGCCCCTGCTCACCTTCATCGACACCCCGGGCGCCTACCCCGGCGTCGGCGCCGAGGAGCGCGGCCAGTCCGAGGCCATCGCGCGCAACCTGCTGGAAATGGCCGAGCTCAGGATCCCGGTCATCTGCACCGTCATCGGCGAAGGCGGTTCCGGCGGCGCGCTGGCCATCGGCGTCGGCGACCGCACGCTGATGCTCGAATACAGCACCTACTCGGTCATTTCGCCGGAAGGCTGCGCGTCCATCCTGTGGAAGTCGGCCGACAAGGCCCGTGACGCCGCCGAGGCCCTGGGGCTCACCGCCAGGCGCCTGTTCGAACACGGCCTGGTGGACGTGGTGGTGCCCGAACCGCTGGGCGGCGCGCACCGCGACCCGGCCGCCATGGCCGCCACGCTCAAGCAGCAGATCCAGCTGGAACTGGCCGCGCTCGACCCGCTCGACCACGCCAGCCTGCTCGAGCAGCGCTACCAGCGCCTGCGCCGCTACGGCGCCTACGAGGCGGCCTGAGGCCCCGGCCGCCCTGCGGCCGCCCGCCACCGCCGCCCGGGACGACGCCATGGCCCTGACCCTGCCGCCGCTTCCCGTCGAAGGCCCCGTGCTGGTGGCCTACAGCGGCGGCCTTGATTCCACCGTGCTGCTGCACGCGCTCGCCGCCGACCCGGCGATGCGCGCGCGCGGCCTGCGCGCCCTGCACGTGGACCATGGCCTGCACCCGCAGTCGGCGGCGTGGCTGGAAAGCTGCCGCGCCACCTGCACGGCGCTGGGCCTGGCCTTCGAATCGCGCCGGGTGCAGGTGGTCGATGCCGGCGACGGCCTGGAAGCCGCCGCCCGCCACGCCCGCCACGCCGCCTTCGCGCAGGTGCAGCAACCAGGCGAGGTGGTCGCGCTCGCCCACCACCGCGACGACCAGGCCGAAACCGTGCTGCTGCGCCTGCTGCGCGGCGCCGGCGACGGCCTGGCTGCCATGCGCCCGCTGCGCGCCTTCGGCCAGGGCTGGCTGTGGCGCCCGCTGCTGGCGGTTCCGCGCGCCGAGCTGGCGGACTACGCCCGCCGCCACGCCCTGCACTGGCTGGAAGACCCGTCCAACGCCAGCGACCGCCACGACCGCAACTTCCTGCGCCACCACGTGCTGCCACGGCTGCAGGAACGCTGGCCCCAGGCGGGTGCCGCGCTGGCCCGCAGCGCGGCGCTGCTGGCCACCCAGGCCGACCTGCTGGCCGGCGAGGACACGCGCCGGCTGGCGCAGGTGCAGGGCCTGGACGCGGCCACGCTGTCGGTGCCGGCCCTGCTTGCCGAGCCGCCGGCCTGGCGCGCCCGCCTGCTGCGCGCCTGGCTGGCCGGCCTGGGGCTGCCGCCGCTGCCCGCCGACGCCACCGAAACCATAGACACCGAACTGCTGCCGGCGCGCCCGGACGCCAGCGCCCGCTTCGCCTGGTCGGGCGCCGTCATCCACCGCTGGCGCGACCTGCTGCACGCCGGCCCCGAACGCGCGCCGCTGCCCGCCGACTGGTCGGCCGACTGGACCGGCGAGGCGCCGCTGCCGCTGCCCACCGGCGACACGCTCGCGCTCGACCCGCCCCGCCGCTTCGACGCCCCGCTGCGCGTGCACACCCGCCAGGGAGGCGAACGCCTGGTGCTGCCCGGCCGCGCGCACCACACCGAGCTCAAGCACGCCCTGCAGGAGCTCGGCGTCCCGCCCTGGGAGCGCGCCCGCCTGCCCCTGCTCTCCGCCCCCGACGGCACCCTCCTCGCCGCCGCCGACCTGGTGCTGTCCGCCCCACTCACCGCCTGGCTCGCCCGCCACGAAGCCCGCCTCCGATGGAGCGCACGTAACTAACGCGGATCAGATCCGATTGAAGCGGATGAAGGCAGATCCCCTTTTCAGCGAATCCGCTCTTATCCGCACCAATCCGCTTTTATCCGCGTTCAAACCCGCGCCCGTTGACCGGGCCGCCGGATAGCCGCCACACTTCGCGCATGGCTGCCAAGACCCCCGCCCCGCCGTCGCCCGTCGCCCAGTTCGAGTCCTCGCTGGACGAGCTCGAGCAGCTGGTGCAGAAGATGGAGAAGGGCGAGATGTCGCTCGACGACTCGCTGGCCGCCTACGAGCGTGGCGTGAACCTCTACCGCCAGTGCCAGGGCGCGCTGGAGCAGGCCGAGCTGCGCGTTCGCCTGCTCAGCGACCCGGCCGACCCCGAGACCGCCCAGCCCTTCCAGCCCGATGCCGGCTGAGCCGCGCCTGGCGCGCTGGCTGCAGAGCGTCGAGGCCCGCCTGGAATCCGAACTGCCCCGCGGCGACGAGTCGCCCGAACGCCTGCACCTGGCCATGCGCCACGCCGTGCTCGGCGGCGGCAAGCGCCTGCGGCCGATGCTGGTGTACGCCGCCGGCTGCGCCACCGGCGCCGACGAAACCCTGCTCGACGCCCCCGCCGCCGCCGTGGAGCTTGTGCACGCCTACTCGCTGGTGCACGACGACCTGCCGGCCATGGACGACGACGACCTGCGCCGCGGCCGCCCCACCGTGCACGTGGCCTTCGACGAAGCCACCGCCATCCTGGCCGGCGACGCGCTGCAGGCCCTGGCCTTCACCGCGCTGGCGAACGAAACCCGCGCCGGCGCCGGACTGCGCGTGGCCTGGCTGGCCGCGCTGGCCGACGCGGCCGGCGCCCGCGGCATGTGCGGCGGCCAGGCGCTCGACATGGACGGCACCGGCGCCACGCTGGCGCTGCCCGAGCTCGAGCGCCTGCACGCGCTCAAGACCGGCGCCCTGATCCGCGCCGCCGTGCGCCTGGGCGCGCTGGCCGGCCACGCCGACGCCGGCACGCTGGCGCGCCTGGACGAATTCGCCGCCGCGCTGGGCCTGGCCTTCCAGATCCGCGACGACATCCTCGACATCGAAGCCAGCAGCGAACAGCTGGGCAAGACCGCCGGCAAGGACCAGGCCCAGGCCAAGTCCACCTACCCTGCGCTGCTGGGCCGCGACGGCGCCGCCGACGCGCTGGCCGCGCAGGTGCGGCGCATGGACGCCGCCCTGGCCGGCCTGCCCGGCGACCTGGCGCCGCTGCGCGCACTGGCGACGATGGCGGTCGAGCGCCAGCACTGACCCCCCGCGCCGGCGAACGCCGCGCAAACAAAAAGGGCGGCCCGCGGGCCGCCCTTCCTGTTTCCGCCGGAGCGGGAATTACTTGATCAGGCGGATCGTCATCGGATAGCGGTACGAGATGCCGTCCTTGGCCTTGATCGAGGCCATGATGATCAGCACCAGCGCGCCAATGCCGATGATCACCATCAGCGGCACCGCCACCACCAGGCCGATGCCCAGGGTGACGATGGAGAAGATCGTCAACGCGACCATCGCGATGGCGATGGTGATGTTGAAGTTCAGCGCCTCCTTGCCCTGCTCATTGACGAAGGGCATGGTGTCCTTCTTCATCAGCCAGATGACCAGCGGGCCCAGGAAGCAGCCCCAGCCACCGACGGCGCCGGTCAGCAGGCCGCCCAGCAGGGCGGAGAGGTGGGCGAACATGGCCCACTGGCGCTCGTCCTCGGACGGCGAGCCGGAGGGCGCCGGCGGCGGCGCTGCGTTTTCCATCGGATCCGACATCATTCTTCCCCTTGCGTGGTGTTAGGCCCGCCAGCGGCGGGCTCGCCGGCCACTGTCACGCCTCGTGAAGAAGCTGTCAAGGCTCCGGGGTCATGCCTCGCCGGCGACCGTCATGCGGCCCACCAGCACCGAGCCGATGCCCACGTGCGAGCGCCGGTCGACGTCGGCGCCGACCGCTTCGATGGCCTGGAACATCTCCGGCAGGCGGCCGGCGATGGTGAGTTCGTCCACGGCATGCACGATGCGCCCGCCTTCCACCCAGAAGCCCGCGGCGCCGCGGGAATAGTCACCGGTCACGGTGTTCGCGCCCTGCCCCATCAGCTCGGTCACCAGCAGGCCGGTGCCCATGCCGCGCACCAGTTCGTCGAGGTCGCGCGCGTTCGCCGACACTTCCAGGTTGTGCACGCCGCCGGCGTTGCCGGTGCTTTCCAGGCCCAGCTTGCGCGCCGAATAGCTGCCCAGCAGGTACCGCACCAGCACGCCGTCGCGCACCAGGTCGGAATCGACCGTGGCCACGCCCTCGTGGTCGAAGGCGGAGGAGCGCAGGCCGCGCATCACGTGCGGCCGCTCGGCGATCGAGAACCAGGGCGGCAGGATGCGCTTGCCGGCGTGGTCGAGCAGGAAGCTGGCGCGGCGGTAGAGCGCGCCGCCCGAGACCGCATTGAGCAGGTGGCCCACCAGGCTGCGCGCCATCTCGGGCGCGAACAGCACCGGGTACTCGCCGGTGCGGATCGGCTGCGGGTCGAGCCGGGCCACGGTGCGCTCTGCGGCCTTGCGGCCCACCTGCGCCGGTGACTCGAGGTCGTCGGGCGAAAGCGCGCTGGTGTACCAGTAGTCGCGCTGCATGCCGTCGCCGCGGCCGGCGATGAGCGAGAGGCTGAGCGAATGGTTGGTGCCGCGCTCGGCGCCCAGGAAGCCGTGGCTGTTGGCGTACACCGACACGCTGTCGCCGGTGTAGGCCGAAGCGCCGTCGGAATTGGCGATGCGCGGGTCGGCGGCGCGGCCGGCGGCCTCGGCTTCCAGCGCCAGCGCGATGGCGGCGTCGGCGTCGAGCGACCACGGGTGCCAGCCGTCGAATTCGCGCAGGTCGGTGGCCATGCGGTGGGCATCGGCCAGGCCGTTGCAGGGGTCGGGCTCGGTGTAGCGGGCGATGGCGCAGGCCTGCTCCACCGTGGCCTCGAGGCTCCCGGGCTGCAGGTCGGCGGTGCTGGCGTTGCCCTTGCGCTGGCCGAAGTAGACGGTCACGGCGACGCCGCGGTCGGAGGTGCGCTCCACCGTCTCGACCTCGCCCATGCGCACGTTCACCGACAGGCCGCGGTCGTCGTTCATCAGCACGTCGGCCTGGCTGGCACCGCGGGCGGCGGCCAGGCGCAGGACCTCGCGGGCGGCGGCCGAAAGGCGCTCCATCCGGGCCCGGGAGTCGTCGGAAGCTGCTTCAATGGGGTTCATGGGCGTATCCTTGCGCTCCGGACGGATGGTTTGCGATGCACGAAGAAGAAGATTTCAACGAAGAAGACGGCGATTTCGGCCCGAGCCGCAGCGAGCAACGCCGCGAGGCGCTGGCGGTGCTCGAGCTGGCCCTGCGCCTGGTCGAGCTGAGCGAGGCGCAGATCGCCCAGGTGCCCATGGACGAGGACCTGCGCGACCTGGTGCTGGCCTCGCGCAAGATCACCGCGCAGATCGCCCGCAAGCGGCAGGTGCAGTACCTGGCCAAGCACATGCGGCGCGAGGAACCCGAGGCGCTCGAAGCGATCCGCGCCGCGCTCGACCACGACAAGGCCGACCACCGGCGCGAGGCGCAGGCCCTGCACCAGGTCGAATACTGGCGCGACCGGCTCATCGCCGACGGCGACGACGCGCTGTCCGAACTGCTTGCGCAGTACCCGGACGCCGACCGCCAGCACCTGCGCCAGCTGGCGCGCAACGCCCAGCAGGAGCGACTGAAGAACAAACCCCCGCACGCCTTCCGCGAACTCTTCCGGGAACTCCGCGACCTGCTCTCGCATCCGTCGGAAAGCGAGTGACTGGGTTTGAACACGGATCAAATCTGATTGAAGCGGATAAACACGGATAGGGCGAAGTCCGATAGTTGATCTCGCTCTATTCGCTTCTATCCGCATCGATCCGCTGTTGTCCGCGTTCAAATACGGAGCCCTCACGCCCGCGTGCCGCCGATGGTCATGGCGTCGATCCTGAGGGTGGGCTGGCCGACGCCCACGGGCACGGACTGGCCGTCCTTGCCGCAGACGCCCACGCCTTCGTCCAGCGCCAGGTCGCGGCCGACCATGGAGACGCGGGTCATGGTTTCCGGGCCGTTGCCGATCAGCGTGGCGCCCTTCACCGGCCGTGTGATCTTCCCGTCCTCGATCAGGTAGGCCTCCGAGGCCGAGAACACGAACTTGCCGCTGGTGATGTCCACCTGGCCGCCGCCGAAGTTCGGCGCGTACAGGCCCTTCTTCACCGAGGCGATGATTTCGCCCGGGTCGTAGTTGCCGGCCAGCATGTAGGTGTTGGTCATGCGCGGCATGGTCAGCTGCGCGAAGCTCTCGCGGCGGCCGTTACCGGTGGGCGCCATGCCCATCAGGCGGGCGTTGAGCGTGTCCTGCAGGTAGCCGCGCAGGATGCCGTCCTCGATCAGCGTGGTGCACTGCGTCGGCGTGCCCTCGTCGTCGACATTGAGCGAACCGCGGCGGCCGGCCAGGGTGCCGTCGTCGACGATGGTGACGCCCGGCGCCGCCACGCGCTCGCCGATGCGGCCGGCGTACACCGAGGTGCCCTTGCGGTTGAAGTCGCCTTCCAGGCCGTGGCCCACGGCTTCATGCAGCAGCACGCCGGGCCAGCCCGGGCCGAGCACCACCGGCAGCGTGCCGGCCGGGGCGTCCACCGCCTCCAGGTTCACCAGCGCCTGGCGCAGCGCTTCGCGCGCCACCGCCTGCGGGCGGCCGCCGGAGAACAGCTCCTCGTAGGAATAACGACCGCCAGCGCCCGCGTAACCCTGCTCGCGCCGGCCGCCCTGCTCCACTATCACCTGCACGTTGAAGCGCACCAGCGGCCGCACGTCGGAGGCCAGCACGCCGTCGCTGCGGGCGACGAGCACGGTGTCCACGCCGCCGGAGAGGCTGACGATCACCTGCTTCACGCGCGGGTCGGCTTCGCGCAGCCACTGGTCCACCGCGCGCAGGGCGGCGATCTTGTCGTCGGTGCCCAAGCCTTCGACCGGGTCGAGCGGCGCGTACAGTTCGCGGCCCGGCACCACGATGCGCTGGCCGGCGCGGTGCGACTGGCCGTCGCGGCTGATGGCGCGCGCGGCGGCGGCCGATTCCAGCAACGCCTCGGCGCGGATGTCGTCGGAATAGGCAAAGCCGGTCTTCTCGCCGCTGACCGCGCGCACGCCCACGCCCTGCTCGATGGCGTGCGAGCCGTCCTTGACGATGCCGTCCTCGACCATCCAGCTCTCGCGCCGGCTGTGCTGGAAATACAGGTCGCCGAAGTCCACGCCCGGGCCCATCAGGCGGCCGAAGGCCTGGTCCAGCACCTCCAGGCCAAGGCCGGCGGGGGCGAGCAGGCGCGACTGCGCCAGGGTCAGGGTCTGGGTCATCCGGGGGTGCCGACGTGGGAAAGGGATAGCTTGTCAGATGCGGCCCGAAGCCGCCCGCTTCAAGGCTGGCGCGGGGGAGCGGCCGCCGGCGGCGGACCGCGCTCGACCACCTCGACCTCGGGCTCGGCCCAGGGCCCCGTCACGCGGTAAACGGTGCGCGCGGCCTGCTTGAGCGGCTGCTGCAGCACCGCCTGCGCCACCGCGCCCACCGCCGCGCCCACCGGGCCGCCGGCGATGGCGCCGATGGCGGGCAGCACGCCGCCGGCCTTGGGCAATACTTCGATGCGCTGGTCGTAACGCTGGCGGCGCAGGTCGGTGGAGCCGCTGACGCGGATCTCCGCGGCCGGGCCATTGATCTGCAGCAGGTCGGTGCTGGCCTGGCCGTTGGCGAACACGAATTCGCCGCCCATGGTGTTGAAGCCGAAGCCCTTGGCGAAGAAATCCTTGAAGTCGAGCGTGAGCCGGCGCGGGATCTCGGCCAGCGAAATCAGGCCCAGCACGCGTCCGCCGCCGCCCGGCTCCACTTCCAGCAGCGCGCCCTCGCCCACGTCCACCTTGAAGCGGCCGTTGAAGCGCGCCAGGGAAAAGTCGCCCGGTGAACCGGCCCAGTAGCCGTCCAGGCGGCCCGTGGTGGGCCCGCCCTCGACCATGCCCGCCAGGCCGAAGGCGCCGAGCAGGTCGCCCAGCGCGCCGGCCTTGAAGTCCACCTCGAACTGCGAGCGCGAACGCCCGGCCGGGGTGCGCAGCCAGTCGCCGGCGGCGGTGAGCTGGAAACCCGGCGCGCGCGTGGCGAAACGCTCGACGCGCAGGCCCTCGGCGGCCGGGCTTGCCTTGAGCTCGGCCTTGCCCAGCGCCAGCGCGCCCAGGCGCAGGTCGTCCACGGTGAAGTCGAGCGGCGGCAGCTTGCGCGGGTCCTGGCCCTCTTCCGGCGGCGTTTCCGGCGCGGGCGGCGGCAGTTCCGCCAGCGCTTCGCCGGCCGTGGCCAGCGCGTCGTCGCCGGCGGCGGCTTCGGCCGGCGCCGGCGCTTCGCGCTCGGGCCAGTGCAGGCGTGCGAAGCGGCCCACCACGCCCTGCGCCAATTCCGAGGGCACCAGGATTTCGCCCGCCACCGCCGGGCCGGCCAGGTCGATGCGGGTGCGCGACGGTTCGCGCAGCAGGCGCACGCGGGTGTCGGCGAAGGGCGAACCGAGCAGGTCGAGCGAATCCACCTGCAGGTCCACCTCGCGCAGGCCGCCGGTGCCTTCGCCGCCCGCGGCGAAACCCACCCAGCCGGCGGCGTCGAGCGTGGCGCTGCGGCCGCGCACCACCAGGCCGCGTTCGGGCAGGGCCAGGTTGCCGCCCTCGCCCATCCGGATCACGCCGGTCATGGCGCCGTCCTCGCCGGTGCGGCCACGCAGGCGCAGCAGCTCGCCCAGGCGCAGCTGCACTTCGCCGCCGGCCACCGGCAGCGGCGCGTCCAGGCGCAGCGGCAGGCCCACCTCGGCGGGCTTGGCCAGCGGCGCCGGCAGCGTGATGGCCACGCCGGCCAGGTCGCTTTCCACCCGCAGGCGCGACACGGGCGCGGGCTGGCCCGGCGCCGTCGCCGGCACGTCCACCTGGATGTCCCAGCGGCCGCGGCCCTGCAGGTAGGGGCGCAGCCAGGCCAGCGGCTCGTGCCGGGCCAGCAGCGCCTCGGCCGGGAACTCGCCGCGCAGGCTGGCGCGCGCCGCGAGCGCCGGGTCGTCGGTGTCGCTGCCGACGACCAGGTTGAACACCGCCGGCTGGCCTTCGAACATCACCTGCAGGTCTTCGGTGTAGAAGCCGCCGTCGCTGAAGCGCGTGGTGCCTTCGACTTCGGTGAACTCGATGTCCCAGCGCGGGTCGGCCAGGCGCGCGTCCGACAGCGCCAGCGTGCCCTCGATGCGGCGGCCGCCGAGGCGCGCGGCCAGCGGCAGGTCCAGTTGCACCTCCACCCGCGCATCGCCCGCCACGGAAGCTTCGCGCAGGTGCGTTTCGTACTTCTCGCGCAGCGGGCTGGCCAGCATCAGCGCCTGCAGCGGTTCGCCGCGGGTGGGCGAAACGATGTCCAGGCGCAGGCGCGGGTCCTTGAAGCTGGCGATGTCGCCGGCCACGCGCTCCACCGGGTTGCCGGCGATGGCGCCGGTGCCTTCCAGGGTCATGCCGGGGCCGTCGAAACCGACGTCGAGGTTCATCTCCTCGGCGTCGGGCCAGGCCGGGTTGAAGCGCACGCGCGCGCCGGCCACGCGGGTGCGGGCGTCGAAGCGGCCCTCGCCCTCGCGGAAGGGCCAGTCGTCGAGGTCGCCGGCGAAGGCCACGCGGCCGTCGAGCACCGCGCCTTCGAGCAACGCTTCGTCGAGCCACTTGATGGTGGCCGGCGGCATCTTGCCTTCGACCCAGAACTTGCGCGCCGCCAGCACCGTGGTCGGGTCCACCGACGCGGCCAGGTCGAGCCGCGGCTTGCTGCCGTCGCCCTGGAACTGCAGCTCGGCGCGCACGGTGGTGCCGAAATCCTCGCCGCGCAGGCGCAGCCGGCTGGCGCCAAAGTTCCATTGCCCGCCCTCGCGCCACCAGCCCAGCAGGCCGTCGAGCCGCAGGTCGAGCGGCTGGCGGAACCGCCCCGGCCACTGGAACGCCGCCGGCGACGGCTCGAGCTGCAGCACGCCGCCACGCTGGTCGAAGGCCGCGCTGCCGTCCAGGCCCTGCAGGCCCGGCCGGGTTTCGTAGGGCTGCCAGCCCACTTCGTGGAAGCGCAGCGAGCCCGACCAGTTTCCCTCGCGGCCGGCGACGCGCACGTCGCGCAGTTCGCCGTCGGGCGCGGCGCGGTGCAGCCACTGGCGCAGGCCGTCGGGCACGCGGTCGCTGAGGCTGGCGAACTGGCGCGCCGGCACCAGGTCCATGCGCGGCGCCTGCAGCGCGAAGCGCTCGCCGCCGGCCAGCCACAGGCCGTCGAAATAACGCGGCTCGGCGCGGCCCGGTTCGTGGAAATGCAGCTCCGGCGCATGCAGCTGCCAGCCGCGTTCGCCGGCCTGCCAGCGCGCCAGCAGGTTCACGCGCTCGAAGGCCACCGGCGGCGAGCTGGCTTCGCCCTCCGGCCCCGGCAGCCAGGGCCGGCGCGCGCCCAGCGCCAGCGGCGCGAATTCGGCGCGGGTGCGCACGTCCATGATGCGCTGGGCGTCGATGGTGGCCCACAGGTCCACCTGCGCCGAACCGGCCACCACCAGGCCCAGGTCGGCCAGCAGGCGCGACCACTGGCCCAGCTCCAGCCGCTTGCCGCCGGCCCAGAGCTTGCCGGACCAGTCGCCGCGGCGAAGGTCGGCCACCGCGTTCAGCGGCTGGCCGGCGGGGTCGGCCCAGGCGCGCACGCCGGCCAGCACGTGTTCGCCGCTGACGCGCAGGCGCAGGTCCACGCGCTCCAGGCCCAGCGGCGCCCGGAAGTTGGGCGAGCGCACTTCCAGCCGGGCGCGCTCCACCTGAAGTTCGCCCAGCGCCTCGAGCGTGTCGAGCGGGTCGACGCCGGGCTTGGGTTCGAACGGCAGGCCGGCCAGGCGCCAGCGGCGGTCCTCGCCCTGCTCGAGCACCAGCGACAGGTCGCGCACTTTCAGTTCCGTCAGCGGCTCGCCGGGCAGCAGGCCCGAATACACCGCCACCAGCAATTCGGCGCGGCCGATGTCGAGCCGCCGCTCGCCGGCGCCGACGCTCAGGCCCTCGAGCGTGAAGCGCGGGCCGCGCCGGGTCCATTCGCCGCGGGCGCCGTCGAAGGCCACCGGCTGGCCGATGCGCAGCGACAGCCAGCTGGCGATCTTCGCCGGGTTGCGTTCGACCAGCGGCAGCAGCTGGTTGAGCGCGCCCACCGCCGTGGCCAGCAGGATCAGCACCACGAGGAAGCCGTAGCCGAGCAGTCGGCGGGCGTGGCGGAACCGTCGGCGCAGGGCGGAGGTCATGCGTGTGTTTACAGCAGGACCACGTCGTACTGCTCCTGCGCGTACTGCTCGTCGGCCTGGAAGCGGATGGACTTGCCCAGGAACTCCTCGAGCTCGGCCACCGCCGCCGATTCCTCCTCGGTGATCTTGTTCACGACCTTGGGCGAGGCGATCACCAGCAGCTGCTGGGCCTCGAACTGGCGCACGGCGCGGGTGATCTCGCGGAAGATTTCGTAAGTCAGGGTCTCGGCGGTCTTGAGCGTGCCGCGGCCATTGCACTCGTGGCAGGGCTCGCAGAGCTGGCGCTCGAGGCTGTCGGTGGTGCGCTTGCGCGTCATCTCCACCAGGCCCAGCGGCGAGAATTCATGGAACGACGTGCGGGCGTGGTCGTGCGCCAGGCCCTTCTCGAGCGTGCGCAGCACCTGGCGCTTGTGCTCGTCGTCGGTCATGTCGATGAAGTCGATGATGATGATGCCGCCCAGATTGCGCAGCCGCAGCTGGCGCGCCACCGCCTGCGCGGCCTCGAGGTTGGTGCGGTACACCGTTTCCTCGAGGTTGCGCTGGCCCAGGAAGGAGCCGGTGTTGACGTCGATCGTGGCCATGGCCTCGGTCTGGTCGATCACCAGGTAGCCGCCCGACTTGAGCGGCACTTCCTTCTGCAGCGCGCGCTGGATCTCGTCCTCGACGCCGTAGAGGTCGAAGATGGGCCGCTCGCCGGCGTAGTGCTCGATGCGCGAGGCCAGGGCCGGCATGAACTGGCGGGCGAAGGTGCTCAGGCGCTCGTGCGCCTCGCGCGAATCCACCTTCACCGAATCGACGTTCTTGCGCATCAGGTCGCGCACGGCGCGCATGGGCAGCGCCAGGTCCTCGTAGATGCGCTGGCCCACCTTGCGGCTGGCGCTGGCCTCGCGCACCACCTCCCAGGCGCGGCGCAGGTAGGCCACGTCCTCGGCCAGGGCTTCGGCCGGCTGGCCCTCGGCGTTGGTGCGCACGATGTAGCCCTGGCCGCTGCCGTTGGCCAGCTCGGCCATGATGGCCTTGAGCCGGGCGCGTTCGCCTTCGTCCTCGATGCGCGCCGACACGCCCAGAACGCGCGAATGCGGCAGGAACACCAGGTAGCGCGAGGGAATGGAGATCTGCGTGGTGAGCCGGGCGCCCTTGCTGCCGATCGGGTCCTTGACCACCTGCACCACGATTTCCTGGCCCTCGTGCACCAGCGAACCGATGGCCGGGGTCGGCGCCGGCGCGGCGGCGGGGTCGGCCTCGGCCTCGGACTGCGCGGCCGGCACCTTGATGATGTCGGAGGCGTGCAGGAAGGCGGCGCGCTCGAGCCCGATCTCGACGAAGGCGGCCTGCATGCCGGGCATCACCCGCTGCACCCGGCCCTTGTAGATGTTGCCCACCACGCCGCGGCGCGAGGCGCGCTCGATGTGCAGTTCCTGAAGCATGCCGTTCTCGACCACCGCCACGCGGGTTTCGCGCGGGGTGACGTTGATCAGGATTTCCTCGGACACGGCGCCCCCTCAGTCGAGCAGGCCGAAGCCGCGCAGCAGGCGCGCGGTTTCGTGCAGGGGCAGGCCCATCACGCCGGAATGGCTGCCGGAGAGATGGTCGACGAAGGCCGCGGCGCGGCCCTGGATGGCATAGGCCCCGGCCTTGCCGAAACATTCGCCGCTGGCGACGTAGGCGTCGATGCGCGCCTCGGTGAGCGGCTCGAAGCGCACGTCGGTGATGCAGGTGGCGTGCGCCTCGCGGCCGGCGCTGACCAGCCACACCGAGGAGATGCAGCGGTGGGTGCGGCCCGAGAGCGTGCGCAGCATGCGCGCGGCGTCGGCGGCATCGGCGGGCTTGCCGTAGACCACGTCGTCGAGCACCACCTCGGTGTCGGCGCCCAGCACCACGGCCTGGGGGTTGGCCACCACGGCCAGCAGGCCGGCGCCGGCCTTCTCGCGGGCGACGCGGCTGACGTAGGCCTCGGGCGGCTCGCCCGGCTCGCGCTGCTCCGGCACGTCGACGTCGAGCAAACCGAAGGTCATGCCGAGCTGCGTGAGCAGCTCGCGGCGGCGGGGCGATTGCGAGGCGAGATAGAGCATGCCGCAAGCATAGCCTTTGACCGCCGCGGGGGGCATCACCCGCGCGGGGCGTTCAGGCGCGGTGGTAGGGGTGGTTGGCGAGCAGGCTGGCGGCGCGGTAGACCTGCTCGGCCAGCACCAGGCGCACCAGCATGTGCGGCAGCGTAAGCGGGCCCAGGGACCAGGTTTCGTCGGCGGCGGCCAGCACCTCGGGGGCATGGCCCTCGGGGCCGCCGATCAGGAAGGCCAGGTCGCGGCCCTGCTGGCGCCAGTGCTCGAGGCGCTGGGCCAGTTGCTCGGACGACCAGGCCTTGCCGCGGCCGTCCAGCGCCACCACCCAGGCATTGCGCGGCAGCGCGGCCTGCACGCGGGCGCCTTCGTCGGCCATGGCACGCGCGGCGTCGCGGCCCTTGCCGCGCAGCCCGGGCGCCACTTCCACCAGCTCCAGCGGCAACCAGTGCGACAGCCGCTTCTGGTACTCGGCGAAGCCTTCGGCCACCCACCCGGGCGCCTTATCGCCGACCGCGACGAGCCTTGCCTTCACTCTTCGGGCGGCTGGTCGCCGACGGTCCAGAGGCGCTCGAGGGCGTAGAACTCGCGGATGCGGGGCAGCATGACGTGCACGATCACGTCGCCCAGGTCCACCAGCACCCACTCGGCCTCGCGCTCGCCTTCCACGCCCAGCGGCATGACGCCGCACTTCTTGGCGAACTTCACCACCTCGTCGGCCACCGACTTCACGTGGCGGGTGGAGGTGCCCGAGGCGACCACCAGGTAGTCGGCGATGCTGGTCTTGCCGCGCACGTCGATCTCGACGGCATCCTTGGCCTTCATTTCCTCGAGGGCGAGGCGGACCTGGGCGAGGATGGCTTCCGGCTTCGGGGCCGGGTCGGGCATCTGGGTCTTGATGACGTGGGCTTGGGTGGTCAACGGGCTGCTCTGGCGGGAAAGACGGGCCGGATTATACGCCCGGGGACCTCAGGGCGCCCGGTACAGGCCCCGGCGGGCGATTTCGGCGGCCACGGCCGGGGGCAGCCAGTCGCCGGGGTCGGCGCCTTCCCGCAGCCGGCGGCGCAGTTCGGTGGCCGAGGCCGGGTGCAGGGGCATGTCCAGGCGCCACAGGCGCCCGGCGGTGGCGGCGCCCAGCTCGGCGGGTTCGCTGGCCCAGCGGCCGGCGCAGGCTTGTTCCAGGACCGGCGGCAGGTGGTCCAGGCCGTGGCCGGGGCGCACCGCCACCACGAAATGCGCCAGCCCGAACAGCGCCGTCCACTCGTGCCAGGTCGGCAGTCCCCGGAAGGCGTCGGCGCCGACGATCCAGGCCAGTGGCGCCGCGGGGCCCAGTTCGGCGCGCAGGCCGCGCAGCGTGTCCACGGTGTAGGAGCGGCCGGCGCGGTGCAGTTCGCGGCAGTCCACGGAAAGCCCCGGTTCGCCGGCGATGGCCAGCTCCAGCAGGGCCGCGCGGTCGTCGGCGCCGGCGCCGGGAGCGGCGCGGTGCGGCGGGTCCGCGGCCGGCACCAGCCGCACCTCGGCGCCCAGGGCGTCGCGGGCGGCGCGGGCCACGGCCAGGTGCCCGGCATGCACCGGGTCGAAGGTGCCGCCGTACAGGACGGTCAGGCTCACGAGGCCAGCAGGTTGCGCGCCCGCGCCTCGGCGATGGAGACCAGCAGGCGCTCGAGCATCAGCCAAGGGTCGCCGTCGCCGCGGCCCTTGGCCGTGCGGTCGATGCGGCCGCACTCGGCGGCGAAGGCCTCCCAGCGCGAGGGCGGGTGCCGTTCCACCGCGCGGCGGTAAACCGCCTGCTTGCTTTCCCAGATGCGCGCCTCGCGCATGGCCGACATCAGGTTGCCGCCGCTGCCGGCGCGGGCCAGCGCGCAGAGCGTGAGCACTTCCTTGGCCACCATCGGCATCAGGCCGGCCACCTGCTCGCCCTCGGCGCGCAGCGCGGACAGCATGCGCACGGCGCGCGCGGATTCACCGGCGAGCGCGGCGTCCACCAGCTTGAACACGTCGAAGCGCGAGGAGTCGGCGACCAGCGCCTCCATCTGCGCCAGGTCGATGGCCTCGCGCTTGTCGGCCACCAGCAGGGCCAGCTTGTCCACTTCCTGGGCCGCGGCCAGCAGGTTTCCCTCCACGCGGTCGGCCAGCCGGCGCACCGCGTCGGGCGTGGCCACCAGGCCTCGGCTGCGCAGGCGGCGCTGCAGCCAGTCGCCCAGCTCGTGCGGCTTGAGCGAATACATCGTCACCAGGTGGCCGACCCTGGTGATGGCCTCGCTCCATTTGCCGGCGTGCTGCTTGCTCCATTCCTGGGCGGTGATCAGCAGCACGGTGTCGGGCGGCGGGTTCTCGCAGTATTCGCGCAGGGCCTCGCTGCCTTCCTTGCCGGGCTTGCCGGTGGGCAGGCGCAGGTCGAACAGGCGGCGGCTGGAGAACAGGCTCATCGAGGCCAGGCCGCGGCTGAGCGAATTCCAGTCGAAGCCGGCCTCGACGTCGTAGACCTCGCGCTCGCCGTAACCTTCCTCGCGCGCTTTCGCACGGATGGCGTCGGCGCACTCGAGCACGATCAGCGGCTCGGCGCCCGCGACCAGGTACACCGGCCGCAGCGGCTCGCCGGCGAGCTGGCGCTCGAGGCGGTCCGGCTTGAGTTCCATCAATCGGCGCGCAGGGCGGCGTCGACGCGGCGCAGGATGGCGGCCTGCATGTCGCGGCGCAGTTCGTCCTGCAGCAGCTGCTGCTCGGCCGGGCTGCCGGCGGAGGCCAGCGCGTCGTAGGTGTATTCGCGCGAGAGCTCCACCGCCTGGCGCGGCACGCGCACCGCGCCGTCGGCGCCGCGCAGCTCGAACTCGACCGTGTAGATGGTTTCGTACTCGCGCACCTGGGCGGCGGCGTCCACCGCCAGCGGGCGGGTGCGCATGCTCTCCGACACCACTTGCAGCGTGGCCGAGGGCTGGCCGGCGACCGCTTCGGCCACGCCGGCGCGGCGCAGCGCCGTGGCCAGGCCCTGCCCCAGCGGGCTGTAGGGGTCGGCGGTGCTCACCGCCACCGGGCCCAGTTCGGAGGCGAAGGCCAGCTGGGCGCGCGGCTTGAAGCCACAGCCCGCGAACAGCGCGACGACGCAAAGCACGACAAGCAGACGACGCATCCGATCACCCCACGACGATGTTGACGATCTTGCCCGGCACGACGATCACCTTGCGCACGGACATCCCTTCCATGAACTTTTGCACGTTCGGCTCGGCCAGGGCCAGCGCCTCGACGGTTTCCTTGCTGGCGTTGACCGACACGTCGATGGTGCCGCGCAGCTTGCCGTTCACCTGCACCGCCAGCGTGACCGCGTCGCGCACCAGCGCGGCCGGGTCGGCCTCGGGGAACGGCAGGTCCTCGATGGTGGTTTCCGCATGGCCCAGCGCCTGCCACAGGGCGTGCGAGGTGTGCGGGGTGATCGGGTTGAGCAGCAGGGTCACCGCCTCGAAGCACTCCTGGCGCAGGGCGCGGCCCTGGGCGCTGGCGTCGTCGAACTTGGCGATGGCGTTGAGCAGCTCCATCACCGCGGCGATGGCGGTGTTGAAGGTGTGGCGGCGGCCGTAGTCGTCGCCCACCTTCTGGATGCACTCGTGCAGCTGGCGGCGCAGCGTGCGCTGGGCGCCGTCGAGCGAGGCGGCGTCGAGCTTCGGCGCCGGACCTTCGGCCACGTGCTTGTGCACCTGCGTCCACAGGCGGCGCAGGAAGCGCGCCATGCCCTCCACGCCGGCCTCGTTCCACTCCAGGCTCTGCTCGGGCGGCGCGGCGAACATGGAGAACAGGCGCACGGTGTCGGCGCCGTACTTGTCCACCATCACCTGCGGATCGACGCCGTTGTTCTTGGACTTGGACATCTTCTCGGTGCCGCCGATGCGCACCGGCTGGCCGTCGGCGCGCAGCACGGCGCCGGTGGCATGGCCCTTGGCGTCGCGCTGCACGTCCACGTCGGCCGGGTTGTGCCAGTCCCTGGAACCATCCGCGTTCTCGCGGAAGAAGGTGTCGGCGATCACCATGCCCTGGCACAGCAGGTTGGTGGCCGGCTCGTCCGACTTCACCAGGCCCGCGTCGCGCATGAGCTTGTGGTAGAAGCGGAAATACATCAGGTGCATGATCGCGTGCTCGATGCCGCCGATGTACTGGTCGACCGGCAGCCAGTAGTTCGCGCGCTCGTCCACCAGGTCGGTGGCGCCCGGCGAGGTGTAGCGCGCGTAGTACCAGCTCGACTCCATGAAGGTGTCGAAGGTGTCGGTTTCGCGTTCGGCGGCGCCGCCGCAGCCCGGGCAGGTGGTCTTGCGCCACTCCGGGTCGGCCTTGATCGGCGAGGCCACGCCGGTGAAGGCCACGTCCTCCGGCAGCACCACCGGCAGCTGGTCTTCCGGCACCGGCAGCGCGCCGCACTTGTCGCAGTGGATGACCGGGATCGGGCAGCCCCAGTAGCGCTGGCGGCTCACGCCCCAGTCGCGCAGGCGGTAGTTCACGCGGCGGCGGCCCTGGCCGCGGGCCTCGAGCTGCTCGGCCAGCAGGTCGAACGCGCCCTGGTAGCCCATGCCGTCGAGCGGGCCGGAATTGATCACGCGCAGGCGGTCGTCGGTCTTGTCCGAGTACCAGGCCTGCCAGGTGTCGGGGTCGTAGGACTCGCCGACCATGGCGATGACCTGCTTCACCGGCAGCTGGTACTTGTGCGCGAACTCGAAGTCGCGCTCGTCGTGGCCGGGCACCGCCATCACCGCGCCGGTGCCGTAACCCATCAGCACGAAGTTGGCGATCCACACCGGCACCTTGTCGCCGGAAATGGGGTGCACGGCGTACAGGCCGGTGAACACGCCCTTCTTTTCCTGCGTCTCGAGCTCGGCCTCGGACACGCCGCCCTTGCGGCATTCCTCGATGAAGGCGCGCACCTGCTCGTTGCCCGACGCGGCCCACAGCGCCACCGGGTGCTCGGCCGCCACGGCCAGGTAGGTCACGCCCATCAGCGTGTCGGGGCGGGTGGTGAACACGGTCAGCGGCTCGGCCAGCGCTTCCATCGCGAACTGGATTTCCAGGCCCTCGCTGCGGCCGATCCAGTTGCGCTGCATGGTCTTGACCGCCTCGGGCCAGCCCGGCAGCGTGTCCAGGCCGTCGAGCAGCTGCTGCGCGTAGTCGGTGATCTTGAGGAACCACTGCGGGATCTCGCGCTTTTCCACCAGCGCGCCGGAACGCCAGCCGCGGCCGTCGATGACCTGCTCGTTGGCCAGCACGGTGTGGTCCACCGGGTCCCAGTTCACCACCGAGTTCTTGCGGTAGACCAGGCCCTTCTTCATCAGGCGCGTGAACATCAGCTGCTCCCACCGGTAGTACTCCGGGGTGCAGGTGGCGAACTCGCGGCTCCAGTCGTAGGCGAAGCCCAGGCGCTGCAGCTGGCCGCGCATGTGCTCGATGTTCTTGTAGGTCCACTTCGCCGGCGCGGTGTTGTTCTTGATGGCGGCGTTCTCGGCCGGCAGGCCGAAGGCGTCCCAGCCCATCGGCTGCAGCACGTTGAAGCCCTTCATGCGCCGGTGCCGGCTGATCACGTCGCCGATGGTGTAGTTGCGCACGTGGCCCATGTGCAGCGCGCCCGAGGGGTAAGGCAGCATGGACAGGCAGTAGTACTTCGGACGGCTGGCGTCCTCGGTCACGCGGAAGGCGCCGGTGGCCTGCCAGTGGGTCTGCGCGGCGGTTTCCACCGCCTTCGGGTCGTAGGCGCTGGGATCGATGGTGTCGGACATGGGGGATGGAGGCGAAAAAACAGGCCTCCAGCGTAACAAATCCGCGGCCCTTCCGGCCCGGCCCCGGCTTGCGGTTACCATCGGGGCAACCTGCCCGGAGACCACCCATGCGCCCCACCCCGCTGCTGCTCGCCCTGACCCTGGCCCTGCCCGCCGCCGCCCAGGCCGAAACCCTGGCCCTGCAGTGCGGCCGGCTGTTCGACAGCGCCACCGGGCGCAACCTGCCCGAGCGCACCGTGGTGGTGGCCGACGGCAAGGTCAGCGAGGTGCGCGAGGGCCACGCCGCCGTGCCCGGCGCCACCGCGGTGGACCTCAAGGGCCACACCTGCAGCCCGGGCTGGATCGACCTGCACGTGCACCTGAGCGGCGAATCGAGCCCACAGAGCTATTCCGAGGGTTTCCGGCTCAACCCCGAGTTCACCGTCCTGCGCTCCACCGCCTACGCCAGCCGCACCCTGCGCGCCGGCTTCACCAGCGTGCGCGACCTGGGCGGCGAAACCACCCTGGCCCTGCGCGACGCCGTGAACCAGGGCTGGGTGGAGGGGCCGCGCATCTTCGCGGCCGGCAAGTCCATCGCCACCACCGGCGGCCACGCCGACCCCACCAACGGCTTCAACCACCTGATCTCCGACGCCCTGGGCACCCCGGGTCCGGCCGAGGGCGTGGTCAACAGCCCCGACGAGGCCCGCCAGGCCGTGCGCCAGCGCTACAAGGACGGCTCGGACGTGATCAAGATCACCGCCACCGGCGGCGTGCTCAGCTACGCCCGCAGCGGCGACGCGCCCCAGTTCACCGTGGACGAGGTGGCGGCCGTGGTGCAGACCGCGCACGACTACGGCTACCGCGTGGCCGCGCACGCCCACGGCAAGGAAGGCATGCGCCGCGCCATCGTCGGCGGCGTGGACACCATCGAGCACGGCACCTACATGGACGACGAGATCTTCGCGCTCATGAAGAAGAACGGCACCTGGTACGTGCCCACCATCTCGGCCGGCCGCTTCGTGGCCGAGAAGGCCAAGATCGACGGCTACTACCCGGACGTGGTGCGCCCCAAGGCCGCGCGCATCGGCTCGCAGATCCAGGACACCTTCGGCCGCGCCTGGAAGGCCGGGGTGAAGATCGGCTTCGGCACCGACGCCGGCGTGGGCCTGCACGGCGACAACGCCGACGAGTTCGTGTTCATGGTGGAAGCCGGCATGCCGCCGGCCGAGGCCCTGCGCGCCGCCACCGCCAACGCCGCCGAGATCCTCGGCCGGCCCGAGCTGGGCCGTGTCGCCGCGGGCCTGCCGGCCGACATCGTGGCCATGCCGGGCGATCCGCTGGCCGACATCGCCGCCACCAGGAAGGTGGACTTCGTGATGAAGGACGGCCGCATCGTCCGCCAGCCGGAGTAAGCCGGCGGCGGAAACCATGGCTTGAGTCCGGGGGGTGCTGGCACCATCTGTGCCAGATGCCTTCCCGGACGGACCCGCCATGACCCCCGCCACCCCCCATGTTTTCGACGCCGGCCTCGAGAAGTTCGAGGTCGACGTGCTGCTCAAGTCCAAGCAAGTCCCGGTGCTGGTGGACTTCTGGGCCACCTGGTGCGGCCCCTGCAAGACCCTGGGCCCGGTGCTGGAAAAGCTGGCCGCCGAATTCAACGGCGGCTTCCTGCTGGCCAAGGTGGACGTGGACAAGGAGCAGCAGCTCGCCGGCTACTTCCAGATCAAGTCGGTGCCGACGGTGATGCTGGTGAAGGACGGCCAGATCGTCGACGGCTTCCCCGGCGCCCTGCCCGAGGGCCAGCTGCGCCAGTTCCTGGCCCACCACGGCGTCACCGCGAAGGAAGCCGAGGCCCCGGCCGAACCCGAGGCCGCCGCGCCCGCCGACCCGCACGAAGAAGTGGTGCGCCTGCGCGCCGCCGTGCTGGCCGAGCCGGAAAAGGATGAGCTCAAGCTCGACCTTTCCCTGGCCCTGCTGCGCACCGGCGCCGTGGCCGAGGCCGAGGCCCTGCTCGACGCCCTGCCCGCCAACCTGGCCCAGGACGACCGCGCCCTGCGCGGCCGCGCCCGCCTGGCCTTCCTGGCCCTGCTCAAGGACGCGCCGCCGGCCGACGTGCTGCACCAGGCCCTCGCCGCCGACCCCGCCGACCTGCGTGCCCGGCACCTGCTGGGCGCCGCCGACATCGTCGCCGGCCGCTGGCAGGACGGCCTGGAGCAGTTCCTGGAGATGCTGCGGCGCGACCGCAACTACGCCGAGGGCCTGCCGCGCAAGGCGCTGATCGACGCCTTCCGCGTGGTCGAGGACGAGGACCTGGTCGGCGCCTACCGGCGCAAGATGGCCTCGCTGCTGTTCTGAGCCCGCGCCGATGAAAGCCTCCCGCCTGCGGCTGCTGTTCAACGTGTGGCCGCCCTTCCTGTTCGCCGGCATCCACGTCACCCACCTGGCCGACGACTTCAGCCACGCGCGGGTGGAGCTGCGCCAACGCTGGTACAACCGCAACTACGTCGGCACCCACTTCGGCGGCAGCCTGTTCGCCATGACCGACCCGTTCTGGATGATCCTGGTGATGCGCCGGCTCGGCCCCGGCTACCTGGTGTGGGACCAGGCCGGCGAGGTGAAGTTCGAGAAGCCCGGCCGGGGCACGGTGGTGGCGGAGTTCGACCTGCCGGAGGCCGTGGTGGAGCAGCTGCGCGCCGCCGCCGAGGACGGCTCGAAGGTGCTGCACTGGTTCGACACCGAGGTGCGCGACGGCGAGGGCCACGTGGTGGCCCGGGTGCGCAAGCAGGTCTACGTGCGCCGCAAGCGCCCCAAGCCCGGGGATTGATCGCCCGCCCCTGGGAACCGTGACGCGGTTCACGTTTTCACAAATGGCTTGCCTGAACGGGCCGCTGCCGTATGCTGGAAGGCCCCGTCCCCCCGCCCAGCCCCGCCCCGCGCCATGCAGCAGGAAGAAGAGCTTTCCCCTGACGAGCTGACCGCGCTGCTCTCCAGCTACATGCCGGAGATCCCGGGCTACCGGGTGCTGCGCCGCATCGGCAAGGGCGGCATGTCCCAGGTGTACCTGGGCGTGCAGGAATCGCTCGACCGGCAGGTGGCCATCAAGGTCATGTCGCCCACCGCGCTGACCGACGAAATCTCCAAGCAGCGCTTCGAGCACGAGGCTCGCACCATCGCCAAGCTCGAGCACCCCTGCATCGTCGGCATCCACGAGGTGGGTCGCACGCGCCAGGGCCTGCTTTATTACGTGCTGCCCTACCTGGCCAAGGGCCACCTGGGCCAGCGCGACTTCACGCACGACGAGCCGCGCGCCATCGAAGTGCTGCGCTCGCTGCTCTCGGCGCTCGAATATGCCCACGCCCGCGGCATCGTGCACCGCGACGTGAAGGCCGAAAACGTGCTGTTCGACAACGCCGACCGGCCGCTGCTCACCGACTTCGGCATCGCCCTGAGCAAGCGCGACGCCACCCGCATCACCACCGCCGGCCTGGCCGTCGGCAGCGGCGGCTACATGGCGCCCGAACAGGCCCGCGGCGAAGTGGTGGACGGCCGCGCCGACCTCTACAGCGTCGGCGTGCTGGCCTTCGAACTGCTCACCGGCAAGCTGCCCTTCCAGGCCGCCGACCCGCTGGCGCTGGCGCTGATGCACGCCCAGGACCCGGTGCCGCGCCTGCCGGCCGACAAGAAGCACTGGCAGCCCTTCATCGACCGGGCGATGGCCAAGTCGCCCGACAACCGCTACCGCAACGCGCAGCAGATGCTGGGCGCGCTCAACCAGCTGGCCGAAGGCAAACCGGCCGCGCCACTGGTGGACCCGGGCAAGCTCAAGGCCTTCGCCGAACGCTGGTGGAAGCCGGCGCTGGCCAGCGTCTCGGGCGCGCTGCTGGCCGCCGCCGCCATCGCCTGGCTGATGCGCGACCCGGCCCCGGCCGCCGCCCCGGAAAGCGACTTCTTCACCGTGGAAGACGCCGCGCCCGCCGCGGAGCCCGCGCCGGCCGAAGCCGCGCCCGTGGCCACGGCTGAAACCGCCGCCCCGGAGGCCGCGTCCGCCGCGCCCGAAGCCGCGCCGGAAGCCCCGACCGCCCCCGCGGCGGCGCCGTTCGCACAGGCCAGGGCCGAAGTCGCCGTGTTCACCCTCGACTACGACCCCACCCGCCCCGGCGCCCGCGAACTGGCCGCCGCCCGCCGCCAGATCGACCGCCAGCGCCTGAGCCTGCCGCCCGGCGACAACGCCATGGATTCGCTGCGCACCGCCCGCCAGCTGGCGCCGCGCGAGCCGGCGCTGTTCCGCCTGTCCGACGAGGTGATCGGCTTCTACACCAGCCGAGTGCTCGAAGCCGTGCGCGCCGGCAACGACGACGAGGCGCGCCAGAACCACGAAAAGGCCGCGCCCTTCGCCGCCGAGATGGACCGCCTGGAAGGCAAGCCCTGGCGTGAACTCACCGCCGCGCTGCCGCCGCTGCTGCTGGCGCGGCTGGAAGCCAACCTCGCCGAACTCGACGCCGACGCCGTGGCGGCCACCAAGGCCCTGGCCACCGCGCTGGCGGTGCCGCCGGCCAGCCTGGAGCCGGCCTGGTCGAAGGCCATCGCCCTGCCCAAGGCCGGCGACGTGCTGGCAGATACCGCCGTGGCCATGGTGCTGGCGCGTACGCCGCGCGGCACCCGCGCCGGCCTGGCCGCCATGCGCAGCGAAGTGACCCGCGCCGAATACGCCGCCTTCGCCAGCGCCACCGGCCGCCCGGCCGCGCGCTGCCGCAACCGCCTGGCGCCCATCTCCATCAAGAAGCGCACCTGGGACGACCCCGGCTTCAACCAGAGCGGCAACCACCCGGTGCTGTGCGTGAGCTACGACGATGCCCAGGCCTACGCGCAGTGGCTCAGCCGCCGCAGCGGCAAGGAATACCGCCTGCCCACCCTGGCCGAATGGCGCCCGCTGGCCGACTACCGCGGCGGCGGCAACGCCTGCCAGGACGGCCGCATCGGCTGCGCCGGCGTGGAAGGCACGGTGAACGCCGCCCAGGGCCCGCTCAGCCCCATCGGCCTGGCCGGCACCCGCGGCAACGCCCGCGAGTGGGTGAGCGACTGCACCCGCGGCTGCCAGCGCCGCCTCGCCGCCGGCGTGGGCTGGCGCGACGGCCCCAACCGCGCCAACCCGACGCAGAGCAACGACTTCGACGCCGGCACCGGCTTCGACGACATCGGCTTCCGCCTCGTGCGCAGCGTGCCGGCCGGGGAACTGGGCAAGCGCTGACCCCGCCGCGACGCGGCCTGCCCTACACTGCCCGGCATGCGAAGACTTCGTGCCTATTTCCTCACCGGCCTGCTGACCCTGCTGCCGATCTGGCTGGTCTGGATCGTGTTCAAGTTCGTGCTGGTGCTGCTTTCCGACATGAGCCGGCCGCTGGTGGCGCCGCTGTCGGGCCGCCTGGCCGCCGCCCACCCGGAGTGGCTGGGCTGGATGGACGACCCCTGGGCCCAGGCCACGTTCGCCGTGGTGGCCACCGTGTTCGTGATCGTGGCGGTGGGCGCGCTGGCGCGGCGCGTCATCGGCCAGCGCATCCTGGCCTGGTTCGAGGCGCTGATCGCCCGCATCCCGCTGATGAAGACGGTGTACGGCAGCGCCCGCAAGCTGCTCGACCTGCTGCAGACCAAGCCCGACGGCACCCAGCGCGTGGTGCTGATCGACTTCCCGCACCGCGAGATGAAGTGCGTGGGCTTCGTCACCCGCGTGATGCGCGAGCAAGGCACCGGCCGCGAGCTGGCGGCGGTGTACGTGCCCACCACGCCCAACCCCACCTCGGGCTACCTGGAAGTGGTGCCGGTGGACCGGTTGACGCCCACCGACTGGAGCGTGGACGAGGCCATGGCCTTCATCATCTCCGGCGGCGCCGTCAGCCCCGAGACGATCCCGTTCGAGCGCACCGGGCCGGCCGCGTGACCAGCGCCGAACGCAACCACCGGCTGTTCCTGGTGCTGGCGGTGTTCTTCGTCGCCAACGCACTGCTGGCCGAGTTCATCGGCGTGAAGATCTTCGCGCTCGAGGACACGCTGGGGCTGCGCCCGCTGGAATGGAACCTGTTCGGGCAGAGCGGCTCGCTCAACTTCACCGCCGGCACCCTGCTCTGGCCGATCGTGTTCGTGATGACCGACGTCATCAACGAATTCTTCGGCAAGCGCGGCGTGCGCTTCATCAGCTGGCTGGCGGTGGCGGTGATCGTCTACGGCTTCGCCTTCGCCTACGTGGCCATCGGCCTGGCGCCGGCCTCGTGGTGGGTGGGCGTGGCCGCCGAACAAGGCGTGCCCGACTACCAGGCCGCCTTCGCCGCCGTCTTTGGCCAGGGGCTGTGGACCATCGGCGGTTCGCTGGTGGCCTTCCTGGTCGGCCAGCTGATCGACGTAAGCGTGTTCCACCGCATCCGCCACGCCACCGGCGAACGCATGGTCTGGCTGCGCGCCACCGGCTCCACCGCGGTGTCGCAGCTGGTGGACAGCTTCATCGTGCTCTACATCGCCTTCGTGCTGGGGCCGCAGCAGTGGCCCACCTCGCTGTTCCTGGCCGTGGGCAGCATGAACTACGCCTACAAGATGGCCTGCGCCATCGCCCTGATCCCCCTGCTCTACCTGGTGCGGCGCGGCATCACCGCCTGGCTGGGCCGGGACCAGGCCGCGCAGCTGCGCGCCGCCGCCGCCCGGGACTAGGGCCGGCGTGACTTCCAGCCCGGGCCAGTCCGCCCCGGCTGCGCCAGACTGTGGGGTGAGTTTCCCGCCCCCGATGCGAAGTCCAGCCATGACCAAGCCCCGCCATTCCCCGCCACCCGCCCGCCGGCTCGCGCTGCTCCTGGTCGCCGCCCTGCTGCCTGCGCTGGCGACGGGCGCCGAAGTGGCGGTGCTCGGCACCGCCCACCTGGCGCAATTGCAGCCCGCCGCGTCGCCGGCGCAGCAGGCGGCCGTGGTGGACCGGCTGGCCCGGTTCGCGCCCACCCGCGTGTGCATCGAAGCGGTGCCCGGCGAATCGGTCGAGGCTTTCGCCGCCGACCCGGCGCGCTACGGCGAACTGCTCTCCACCTTCGCGATGAATGCCGTGCGCCTGGCCGGCGAACAGCAGGTGCGGCGCCAGCGCACCGCCGCGCAGGCCCGTGCCGAAGCCGCCCGGCTCGTCGAGCAGGCCTCGCTCGACGACATGCAGCGGCTTACCCTGGTTTCGCTGCAACTGGCCGCCTACGAGCCCTGGTCGGCCGCATTGAACTGGAGCGCCCTGCCGGCCCCGGCGCGCGAATCGGCCGCGGCCACGCTGGGCCTGGCCGCGACGGAGCGGCTTGACGCCATGTCGGCCAGCGACAACGAGATCGCCACGATCGCGCTGCGGCTGGCCCGCCAGCTGGGCCAGCGCGAGCTGTGCGCCGTGGACCCGTTTGCCGACGAACTGGGCGTCAACGCACTGGCCGATGAGCTGATGCCGCGCCTTTCCGTCCCCGCCGTGCAGCAGGGGCTGGAGGCGCTGAACGCCGAACAGGCGAAACACTGGCACGCCGACCAGCCCGACGGGCTGCTGGCCCTGCTGCGCTGGATGAATTCCGACGCCTGGGCGCGTGCCGACCTGGCCGCGGAATGGGCCGTGTTCGACAACGCGGACGGCAGGCACGACGCCGGCCGCCGCCGGCTGATGCTGTGGCATGCCCGCAATGCCGAGATCACGGCGCGGCTCGCCCGCGAAATGGCGCGCGAAGAGGGTGGCCGCACGCTGCTGGTGATCGGTGCCGCCCACCGCCCCTTCCTCCAGGCGTCGCTCCGGGCCCTGCCCTGGGTGGACGTCATCGACGGCGAGGCGCTGCTTGCGCCCTGACCACCCTGCTCCCCGCCAAGGAAATCCCATGACCCTGCGCCCGCTCGCCCTCGCCCTGGCCCTCGCCCTCACGGGCTGCGCCACCACGCCCGCCGCCGACACCGCGGCCGCCGCGCCTGCCGTCGCCGCCCCGCAGCCGGGCGAGCGCGCCGCGCAGCTGTCGCAGCTCTACGCCGACTTCTGGGAAGCCTCGCTGGCACTGAACCCGCTCAACGCCACCTTCGTCGGCGACCCGCGCTACAACGACCAGATGCCCGACTTCTTCAGCGCCGAATTCCGCGCGAAGGAAGCGGCCTTCAACCGCGAATGGCTCGGCCGCGCCCAGGCCATCGGCAGCGACGGCCTGCAGGGCCAGGACCTGCTGAGCTACCAGATCTTCGTGCGCGACCTGGAAGCCAGCATCGAAGGCGAGCGTTTCCCCGACTGGCAGCAGCCGCTGAACCAGTTCTACAACCTCACCGGCCTGTTCGCGCAGCTGGGCTCGGGCTCGAGCGCGCAGCCGTTCAAGACCGTGCAGGACTACGACAACTGGCTCAAGCGCGCCGGCCAGTTCCCGGCGCTGATGCGCAGCATGCAGGCCAACATGCGCGCCGGCATGGCCAGCGGCGTGGTGCAGCCGAAGGTGCTGATGGCCAAGGTCATCCCGCAGATCGACGCGCTGATCAAGGACAAGCCCGAGGACACCCTGTTCTGGCGCCCGGTGGCGGAGTTCCCGGCGGACTTCAGCGAGGCCGACAAGACCCGCCTCGCCGCCGCCTACCGCGAGCTGATCACCACCCAGCTGATGCCGGCCTACCGCGAACTGCGCCGCTTCGTGAACGACGAATACCTGCCGGCTGCGCGCGACACCGTGTCGCTCTCGGCCCTGCCCGACGGCGAGGCCTGGTACGCCTACCGCGTGCGCCAGTCCACCACCACCGACATGAGCCCGGCGCAGATCCACGAGATCGGCCTGGCCGAGGTGGCGCGCATCCACGGCGAGATGGACGCCGTGATGAAGCAGGTCGGCTTCAAGGGCACGCGCGCGCAGTTCTTCGAGTTCGTCACCAAGGACAAGCAGTTCGAGTTCGGCAGCGAAGAGGAGCTGCTCACCGCCTACCGCGCGCTCGAGGCGAAGATCAACCAGCGCATCCCCGAGCTGTTCTCGCTCACGCCCAAGGCGCCGTTCGAGATCCGCCCGGTGGAGGCCTTCCGCGCCCAGTCGGCCGCCGGCGGCAGCTACATGCGCCCCAGCGAGGACGGCACGCGCCCGGGCATCTTCTACGTCAACACCTACGACCTGCCCACCCGCAAGCGCTGGGACAGCGAAAGCCTGTACCTGCACGAAGCCATCCCGGGCCACCACTTCCAGCTGGCGCTGCAGCAGGAGCTGGGCGAACTGCCGAAGTTCCGCCGCTTCGGCGGCGAGACCGCCTTCGCCGAGGGCTGGGGCCTGTACGCCGAGTCGCTGGGCAAGGAGCTGGGCGTCTACACCGACCCCTACCAGTACTTCGGCCGCCTGCAGGCCGAGCTGTGGCGCGCGATCCGCCTGGTGGTGGACACCGGCCTGCACAGCAAGGGCTGGAGCCGCGAGCAGGTGATCGAATACATGAAGGCCAACTCGGCCACCAGCGACACCGAGGCGGTGTCGGAAACCGAGCGCTACATCGCCATCGCCGGCCAGGCCCTGGCCTACAAGATCGGCGAGCTCAAGATCAAGGAACTGCGCGCCCGCGCCGAACGCGAGCTGGGCGACGACTTCGACATCCGCGGCTTCCACGCCGAGGTGCTGCGCGACGGCTCGGTGCCGCTGGCGGTGCTGGAGGCCAAGGTGGACCGCTGGATCGCTTCCCGCAAGAAATACCCCCCCCAAGGACTGGACGCATGAACTTCAACAAGACCCCCCTCGCCCTCGGCCTGGCCGCGCTGCTCGCCCTGGGCGGCTGCACCGGCGGCGACGACGCCGACGTTTCCGAGGACACCGAAGAGGTGGCGCTGGAGGATTCCGGCGACGGCTATGCCGACGACGGCGAAACCATGGACGAGGACGGCGGCGAAGCCGCGCCCCTGCTGCTCACGGCCGAGAACCTCGACGACCTCGAACTTGGCCTAGTGAAGGAAAACGAGGGCCTGCAGGCCGCGCTCGACAAGCTGGCCGCCGCCGACACCGACGCCGGCAAGCTGATGGCGCTGGGCGAGATCGACATGGAGGCCATCGACGCCGACGCGGCCGACGCCGCCGATGTGTCGAAGGATGAGTACGCGGCGCTCAAGGACCAGCTGTTCGAAGTGCTGGGCGCCATCGAGATGCGCGAGATGATGGCCAAGCAGGTCAGCGACTCCGACACCTCCGGCATGGACGAAGCGACCCGCGCCGAGGCCGAGAAGAACATGGCCGAGATGATGGCCGGCGTGCCCGATCCGTTCGAAGGCATGGACCCCGGCCTGGCCGAGGCCCTGCGCGCCAAGCAGGCCCGCCTGGCCGAACTGCGGGCGCAGAACATCGGCCTGCTGTTCAAGTTCATCGGGGGCTGAGCATGGGTGCCGCGCCGACGCTCCGCGTCGCCCGCCCCGTGGGTGACCTGGCGCGCTCCAGGCGGATGTACGTCGAAGGGCTGGGCCTGTCCGTGCTCGGCGGCTTCGAAAACCACGCCGGCTTCGACGGCGTGATGCTGGGTGTTCCGGGCACCGGCTGGCACCTGGAATTCACCGTGTGCCGCCACCACCCGGTGGCACCGGCGCCGACGGCCGAGGACCTGCTGGTGTTCTACCACCCCGTTGCCGACGACTGGCAGGCCGCCTGCGCGCGCCTGCTGTCGGCCGGCTTCGCGGAAGTGCCGGCCTTCAACCCGTACTGGAACCAGGGCGGACGCAGTTTCGCCGATGCCGACGGCTACCGCACCGTGCTCTACCATGGCCTCTGGCCGCCGGCGACCTGATACCAGGAGGGAGCGATGGCCGACTTTCTTCTCGCGACCGAGGTGGACATTCACGCCAGCCCGGCGAAGGTGTGGTCGGTGCTGGCGGACTTCGCGCGTTATCCCGAGTGGAACCCGTTCGTGCGGGCCGTCGAGGGACGCCCCGAACCCGGCACGCGGCTGCACGTCACCGGGCAGCCGCCCGGCGGCAAGCCGATGCGCTTCCGGCCCCGCGTGCTGGCGGCGGTGCCCGGCGCCGAACTTCGATGGCTGGGACGGGTGGGCCTGCCGGGAATCTTCGACGGCGAACACCGCTTCGTGCTCGAAGCCACCGCCCCGGCCTGCACGCGACTGCACCACAGCGAACATTTTTCCGGCCTGCTGGTGGGTGCCATGCGACGCCAACTCGACACCGGCACGCGCGCCGGCTTCGAAGCCATGAACGCCGCGCTCAAGGCCCGGTCCGAGGCCTAGACTTCCTGCACAGGTGCCGCCGGAAGCGAAGGGCTAGCCTGCCGCTTCCCCCACCGAACGGACTTGCCATGAAGGCCCGCCTCATCTTCCCGCTCTTCGCGCTTTCCCTGGCCGGCTGCGCCACCACGGGCAACGACGCACCGGTGCCGGACAACGCCGAGCTGGTGCGCCAGGCCACGGCCGCCGAGACCGCGTTCGCGCAGTCCATGGCCGACCGCGACCTGGAGGCCTTCGCCAGCTTCATCGCCGACGACGCCATCTTCTCGCCCGGCCCGAACACGCTTCGCGGCAAGGCCGCGGTACTGGCGGCCTGGAGCAGGTACTTCGAAGGCGAACAGGCGCCGTTCTCCTGGCGCCCGGAAACCGTGGTGGTGAGCGCCGCCGGCCAGCTGGCCGCGACCAAGGGGCCGGTCTTCGACCCGAGCGGCAAGCCCATCGCCGAATTCCGCTCCACCTGGCGCCGCGAGCCCGACGGCCGCTGGAAGGTGGTGTTCGACGACGGCACCTGCCTGTGCAAGCCGCAGGCGGCGCAATGAGCCGGCAGGTGCAGGGCGCGTTCGACGTGGTGCTGGGCCCCCAGCCGGCCGACGAACGCGAACTGGGCGCGGCCATCGGGCGGATGACGCTCGACAAGCGCTTCCATGGCGCGCTCGACGCCCGCAGCGAAGGCCAGATGCTGGCCTTCCGCAGCGGCGTGGAAGGCTCGGCCGGCTACGTGGCCATGGAGCGCGTGGAAGGTCGCCTGGAAGGCCGCGTGGGCGGCTTCGTGCTGCAGCATTCCGGCACCATGGAGCGCGGCGCGAAGCACCTGGACCTGCACGTGGTGCCCGACTCCGGCAGCGGCCAGCTGGCCGGCCTGCGCGGCAGCATGGCCATCGAGATCACCGGCGGCGAACACTTCTACCGCTTCGAATACACGCTGCCGGGCGGCGCATGAACTTCCGCCGCCTGCTGGCCACCGGGATCCTGCTGCTGGCGCCCGCGCTGGCGCAGGCCGCGGCGCAGACCCCCGGGCAGGCCGTGGCCAGCCTCTGGCGCGCGCTGTCGCACGAACCCGGTGAAGCCGCCGACCTGGCCACGCTGCGCGGACTCTTCCACGAAGACGCCGTGGTCTTCGGCAGCCGCAGCCGCGACGGCAAGCCCAGCCTCACCCGCCGCAGCGCCGCCGAGTTCCTGGCCGCGCTGGCCGGCGTGGACGCGTCGGGCTTCCACGAGAGGGAGATCCACCGCATGGTGGAAGTCGTGGACCGCTTCGCCACGGTGTACAGCGTGGTGGAGTCGCGCACCGACCGCGATGCGCCCAAGGCCGACTTCACCGGCGTGAACAGCCTGCAGCTGTATTTCGACGGGGAGCGGTGGCGGGTGCTGTCGCTGTACTACCACGTGCCCGACGACGCGCGGGACATCCCCGCTCCTCCGCCCGCGCCCGCGCCCGGGCGCTAGGCGGCCCGGCCCGGCCAACGTCGGATCCCGCCCTTGCCCGCGCCCGCCGCGAATCGCCAGACTCGCGGCATGAGCCTGGACCCCGCGGACCGCGTCGTCTTCCATCTCTCGCTTCCGGTACTGGACCTGGGCGAGGCCAAGGCCTTCTATTGCCGCGTGCTGGGAGCCACCGTGGGCCGGGAAAACGCCGCGTGGGCGGACATCCTGCTGTTCGGGCACCAGCTCACGCTGCACCAGCGGCCCGACGAAGTGCTGCCTCCGGAGAAGACCGGCGTGCGCCATTTCGGCGCGATCCTGTCCTGGCAGGACTGGGAGGCGCTGGCCGCCAGGCTCGGGGCGAAGGGCATCCGGTTCCTGCGGCCGCCCACCGTGCACGGGGCGGGCACGCCGCGGGAGCATGGCAAGCTGGTGCTGGCCGACCCCAGTGGCCACGTCATCGAACTCAAGGCCTACCGCGACATGGGCGCGGTGTTCGGTATGCTCGGGCCACCCGCCTGAGCCTGGAAGAGTTCGCATGAAAGGACTGTTGGCCCTGTTTCCCATCCTGCTGCTGGCCAGCCTCGCGCAGGCGGAGGAATCCGTCTGGCACCCGATCGAGGCTGGCTGCCACGAACAATCGCCGTATGCCTCCCTGCGCGACTGGCGGAACGCGCCGCGCTCGACGTCCACCCTGCGCTTCGCGGTCGAACCCGACACCGGCCGAGGCCCCACCGTTGTCGTGGCGATGGACACGGGGCTCAATCGCGCGCTGAAGGCGGACGGGAAGCCGGTGCTGCTCGTCGCCGTGGGTGACACCTTCCGCACCTGCGTCACCCGCGTGCCGCTGTCCGCCTGCGAGGCGGCGCCTGGGGCACGGGAAACGCTGCTCGCCACCGAGATTCCCGTCGGCCGGGATCATGACTCCGGTTTCATCCTCCGCCTGCATGCCGCCACCTTTCACCTGCAGTGGACGGACGGATCGGGCCAGGGCAACGCGGTGTCCTACACCGACGACCAGCATCCCGTGTCGCTGGCCGTGGGCGCGGCGATGAAGAAGCTTGACCAATGCATCGCGCCGGCGATGAAGGCCTACCGCGACCGCGCCTCCTGAGCCCCGGCCCGCATGAACCCATTGGTCGCGCGCTGAGCATGGATGCCGCTCCCGCCACGCTTCGGGATGCCACCCCCGCCGACCGCGACTTCGCCGAGCGGCTCAGCCACGGCAACATGGCGGCGTACCGCGCGGCGCGGAACATCGAATGGGACCCGGCGCGCTTCGAGGCCAGCTGGGCCTGCTTCGACAACCGGGTGATTGAAGTGCAGGGCGTGGCCGTGGGCGTGCTTCGCCTGCATGAGCTGCCCGACGCGCTCGAGATCCGCGACCTGCAGCTACTGCCCGCGCACCAGGGTCGCGGGCTGGGCGCCTGGGCGGTGCGGCAGGCCTTCCGGCGCGCCGCCGAACTCGGCAAACCCGAACTCCGCCTGCGCGTGTTCCCCGAGAACCCCGCGCGGCGCCTGTACGAGCGCCTCGGCTTCGTCACCGAGGCCGAACTGGACGGTGTGCTTCACATGGCCTGCAAGCTGCCCCCGGGAGGAACGCCATGAGCAAGAGCGAAAACAAGACCCAGGCCACCGCCGCCAGCGTGGACGCCTTCCTGGACGCCATCGCCGACCCGCAGCGCCGCGACGACTGCCGCCGCGTGCGCGTGATGATGGAAGCCGCCACCGGCGCGCCGGCGGTGATGTGGGGCCCGGCCATCGTCGGGTTCGGCCGCTACCGCTACCGCTACGAGAGCGGCCGCGAGGGCGAGTGGATGGTCACCGGCTTCTCGCCGCGCAAGAACGATCTCACGCTCTACATCATGCCGGGCTTCGCCGCATACGATGCGCTGATGGCCCGGCTGGGCAGGCACAAGACCGGCAAGAGCTGCCTCTACCTCAAGCGCCTCGCCGACGTGGACCTGGCGGTGCTCGGGGAACTGGTCACGCGCTCGGTGGCCGCGATGGCGGCGCAGCGCATCGACACCGCGAAGGATTGAATCCGCTTAATCCAGCCTCGGCCAGGCCGACGCGTCCAGCGTTTCGCGGTAGGCGTGCCAGGCCGAATAGGCCAGCCACGGCATCACCACCACGAGGCCGAGATACGCGGTAAGGAAACCCACCGCCGTCAGCAGCGCGATCAGCGCGGCCCACAGCACCATCACGCCCTTGTTGCGCAGCACGGCATTCACGCTGGAGACGCCGGCGGTCACCATGTCCACGTCGCGGTCGGCGATCATGGGCAGCGAAAACGCCGCGGTGGCGAAGGTGAAGGCGGCGAACACCGAACCCGCGGCCGAGCCGATCAGCAGGAATTCCAGCCAGGTCAGCAGTTCGTTGTTTTCCACCGGCACCAGCGCGTTCACCATCATGCCGGCGCGCGACCACAGCATCAGAACCACCAGCTGCGCCAGCGCGAACACGCCGGCCTGCCCCGCCACGCGTCGCGCCAGCACGAAGGAGTCGCGCAGTCCGGGCCGGCGCCCGGCTTCCAGTTCGCGGCTCACGCAGTAGAGCCCCACGGCGATCAGCGGCGCCACGAACACGAAGCCCGACAGCAGCGCCGCCAGCAGCGCGAACCGCCCCAGCGACCAGGCCAGCGCCGACACCGCCACGCTCACCAGCAGCACCACGCCGCCGAACAGCAGGCTCAGCCCCGGCGCCCGCCGGAAATCCCGCCAGCCCGCGCGCAGCCAGCGCAGCGGCGCGCCAGAGTCGAGCGAGGCGCAGGGCACGGCGAACGGGCGCTCGGCCTCGTCCACGGGTCAGACGTCCACTTCCAGGCCCGGCCGCGACAGCACCACGTCGGCCTTCACGTCCTCGCGCAGCACCTTGGCCAGGGCCTCGCGGGCGTCGTCCTCGCCGTGCACCAGCACCACCGGCGGGCGGTTCGGGATCTCGCGGTACCACTGCGCCAGGCCGGGCTGGTCGGCATGCGCCGACAGGCCGCCCACGGTGTGCAGCTGCGCCTTCACGTGGATGACTTCGCCGAACATCTTCACTTCGCGTGCGCCGTCCACCAGCCGGCGGCCCAGCGTGCCCTGCGCCTGGTAGCCCACGAACATCACGTGCGCCTCGCGCCGGCCCAGGTTCTGGCGCAGGTGGTGGCGGATGCGGCCGCCGTTGCACATGCCCGAGCCGGCGATGATGATCGCGCCGCCCTTGTGCCTGTTGATGGCCATCGACTCTTCGGTTTCGGCGGTGAAGTTCAGGTTCGGCAGCCGGAACGGATGCGGCCGGCCGCGCCACACTTCCTGCGCGTCCTCGTCGAACAGCGACTCGTGGCCGTCGTACACCTCCACCACCTTGGTGGCCATGGGGCTGTCGAGGAAGATCTTCCAGCGCGACATCTGCCAGTCGTCCCAGTGCCGCGCGAACCAGTACAGCAACTCCTGGCTTCGGCCCACCGCGAAAGCGGGGATGAGCACGTTGCCACCCGCCGACCAGGCGCTGTCGAGCACCTCGGCGATCTCGGCCAGGGTGGCCTCGCGGTCGCGGTGCGCGCGGCTGCCGTACGTGGATTCGAGCAGCAGCAGGTCGGCGTGGGGCACCGGCTGGGCGTCGCGCAGGATGGGCGTGCCCTTGGGGCCGAGGTCGCCGGAGAACACCAGCACGCGCTCGCGTTCGCCTTCCTTCGCGCGCAGTTCCACGCTGGCCGAACCCAGGATGTGGCCGGCGTCGCGCAGCGTCACGGTGACGCCGGGCAGGATCTCGGTAGGCTTGCCGTAGCCGATGGGCCGGACCAGCTTGAGCACCTTGCCCACGTCGCCGCGGGTGAACAGCGGCTTGTGGTGGGCGTGGCCCTCGCGGCGGTACTTGTTGTCGCGCTCGGCGTCCATCTCGGCCAGCGAGGCGGCGTCCTCGAGCATGATGCGCAGCAGGTCGGCCGTGGCCACGTGGGTCCAGATGGGGCCCTTGTAGCCGCGCGCCACCAGCACCGGCAGCCGGCCGCAGTGGTCGATGTGGGCGTGGCTGAGCACCACCGCCGACAGGCCTTCGATGTCGAAGGGAAACGGCTCGAAGTTGCGGTGCTCGTCCTCGATGCTGCCCTGGATCATGCCGCAGTCAAGCAGCAGCCGGTGGCCGGCGGCCTCGACCTCGTGGCAGGAACCGGTGACTTCGCCGGCGGCGCCGTGGAATCGGACTTTCATGGGCTCTCCCATCGGGATTTCCCATCAATGTACCCCGGAAACAACGACGGCTGGGAGGTCCCGGCCGTCGCGTCCAAACCCTGCCCCGCGGTCAGCGGGTGGCGCCCATTTCCTCGAGCAGGTTCGGCGCCGGGAACACCTTGTCCATCACCCAGATCATGTAGCGGTGGTCCACCGAGATCATGCGGGTCATGGTGGGGTCGAACACCCAGTTCGAGCTCACCGACTCCCAGTTGCCGTCGAAGGCCAGGCCCACCAGTTCGCCCTTGCCGTTGAGCACCGGCGAGCCGGAGTTGCCACCGGTGATGTCGAGGTCGGACAGGAAGTTCACCGGGACCGCGGCCTTCTCCTGCGCACCCATGCCGGCGATCAGCTCGAGCTGGTTCTTGGGCGCGTCGAACGGTTCCACGCCGGTGGCCTTGGCGGCCAGGCCGTCGAGCGTGGTGAACGGGGTGTAGGCCACGCCGTCCTTCGGCGAGTAGCCGGTCACGTTGCCGTAGGTGATGCGCAGGCTGAGGTTGGCGTCCGGGTACACGCCCTGGCCCTGGCTGCGCTTGTACGACTGCACGGCGGCCAGGTAGACGGGGCGGTGCAGGCTCTGGTCGCCGGTGCGCGCCTTGCCCACGTCCTCCATTTCCTTGAGCACCGGGGCCAGCGACACGGCCAGCTTCATCAGCGGGTCGTTGCTGGCTTCGATGTCGGCCTGGCTGGCGCCCAGCAGGGCCATGCGGGCGTCGGTGCCGGCCAGCGTGGTGCCGGCGTAGGTGGCGTCGAGGGCGCGGGTGATGGCGGCCTCGTCGTTGCCGCCCAGCCAGGCGTCGATGGCGGCCACGCGCTGGTTGGCCGGCAGCTTCAGGTATTCACGCAGCCAGTAGGCCAGCAGCTGCTTCTCCATCTTCGGCAGGTAGCGGCGCTCGAGCTGCTGCACGGCGCCCTGGATGCCCGGCAGGTCGCGCTGCTGGTAGCCCGGGGCGCGCTCGGCGTCGGGCTTGGCCGACTCGATGGCCAGGCGGTGCAGCATGCGCAGGTTGCCCAGCAGGCCGGTGCCGGCGATCTGTCCCACCACGAGGTCGCGCTCGCGGGTGGCGCGGGCCTCGGCGGCCAGCTGCACCAGGCGGGCGTGCGCGGCCAGGCCGGCTTCGCCCTGCTTGCCCTGCGAACGCAGCCAGGCCAGCACCGCGTCTTCCTCGGCGCG
Organism: Arenimonas sp.; assembly: GCF_041913985.1. Lineage (GTDB taxonomy): Bacteria > Pseudomonadota > Gammaproteobacteria > Xanthomonadales > Xanthomonadaceae > Arenimonas. Next base: position 56,158 of record NZ_JAYSEG010000001.1, on the reverse strand, counting down.
CTTGGTGGACGAGGCGTCGATGCGGGCGAAGCCCTCGAGCTGGCCGTCCCAGTTCTTCATGGCGTTCTGCCAGCCGCGGATGGTGTTGGCGTACTTCACCTCGAGGTCGGCGTCGTCCTTGCCGGCGGCTTCCACCATCGCCACCAGGTTCTTCAGGTGCTGGCCCACCACCGGGTACTGCCAGGTGGACACGGCCTGGAATTCGTCGAACAGCGCGTAGCGGTTGGTGGTGCCCGGGTAGCCGGCCACCATCACGAAGTCGCCGGCTTCCAGCGCGTCCTTGGCCAGGCGCAGGTGCTGCTTCGGCTTGAACGGCACGTTGTCCGGCGAATACGCGGCCGGCTTGCCGTCCTTGCCCACGTAGGCGCGGTAGAAGGAGAAGTCGCCGGTGTGGCGCGGCCACATCCAGTTGTCCACCTCGCCGCCGTAGTTGCCGATGCTGCCCGGGGGCGCATACACCAGGCGCACGTCCTTGATTTCGATCTGGCGGAACAGGCGGTAGGTCTGGCCGCTGAAGAAGCTGTACAGGGTGCAGCGGTAGCCAGCTTCCGATTCGCACTCGGCGATCAGCGCCTTCTGCGCGGCTTCCAGCGCCTGCTGGCGGGCCAGGCCGGCGGTGTCGCCGGCGGCGGCCTGCATCTTGTCGGTCACGTCGGTGATGCGGTCCATCACGTACACGCGGGCGTTCGGGCCGGCGGAGACTTCGTCGGCCAGCGTGGCGGCGTTGAAGCCGTCCCTGATCAGGTTGCGCTCGGCGGTGGAGTTGAGCTGGATGGCGCCGTAGGCGCAGTGGTGGTTGGTGACCACCAGGCCTTCGGGCGACACGAACGAGGCGGTGCAGCCGCCCAGCGCCACCACGGCGCCCATCGGGTCGCCGGTGAGGTTGGCGAGCTGTTCGGGCGGCAGCTCCAGGCCCGCTTGCTTGAGCGGGCCGGCGATCTCGGGCAACTGCTGCGGAACCCACATGCCCTCCCTGGCCTGGGCGGCCAGGGACAGGGACATTGCGGCGGCAAGGACGGCAAGACGCATCGGCGGGACCTCGTGTTTTGGCGAATTCCCAAGCCTAGCAGCGGCGATGCTTGCGGGGCGTGCAGGCGGGTATAGACTTTCGACAGGGGACAAACGAGGGGGACATATGCGTGCACTGCTGCTCGTGGGTGGCCTGCTGGCCGTGCTTGCCGCTCCGGCGCGGGCTCAGTCGCCGGACGAGGCCCTGGCCGCCCTCTGGAACACCCTGTGCGCCGGTGCCGCGCCCGGCAGCCCGCTGGCCAGCCGCTGCGCCGAAATCTTCGCCGGCGGCCCGAACAGCCGCGAGCGCGCGGCCGGCGGCAACTTCCTGGGCGAGATCCCCGGCCAGGGCCGCGCCGCCACCCGCGACGGCGCCCCGGACGACGGCGAACTGCGCACGGAGCTGGGCGCCGGCTGGTCGGCCTTCGCCAGTGCCGACCTGGGCCGGCTCAAGCGGCGCGACGGCACCAACGAAGCCCCGTTCGACGGCGACACCGGCGCCCTGCTCGCGGGCGTCGACTGGGCGCCCTCGGCGCGCTGGCGCCTGGGCCTGGTGGCCAACCACGCGCGCGACGAGCTCGACTTCCTGCGCTCGGACGGCAGCCTGCGCACCCGCTTCACCGGCGTGATGGCGCTGGCCGGCTGGAACGCCTCCGACAGCATCTCGCTCGACGCCTACGCCGGCACGCTCAGCGGCGACTACCGCGTGCGCCGCGCCATCAACTTCACCCTGCTCAGCGGCGTCACCGTGGACGCGGTGGCCAACGCCAGCACCGACGCCACCCGCCACCTGGCCGGCGCCGGCCTCACCTGGGCGATTCCGGCCGGGGCCTGGGAATGGCAACTGGGCGCGGGCCTGGACTGGCAGCGCACCGAGATCGACCCCTATGCCGAAACCGGCGGCTCCGGCCTGGCGCTGTTCGTGCCGGGGCGGGCCGTCACCAGCCGCCGCGGCCGGCTCGACGCGGCGCTCTCGCGCAGCGTGTCCGCCCCGTGGGGCGTGTGGCAGCCGCTGCTGCGGCTGGGCTGGCGGCATGAATACGGCAACCCGGCGCGGCCACTGGCCGTGACCTTCGTGAACGACGGCAGCGCCACCCCCATCCGCTTCGAGACCGACGACGCCGACGCCACCTGGGGCGAGGCCGGGGCCGGCGCGGTGTTCGTCTTCACGGGCGGGCATTCGGGCTTCGTGGAGCTGCGCCAGCGTTTCGGCCACGCCTTCCTGCAGGAGCGGATGCTGGCCCTGGGCTGGCGGGTCGAACTGCCCTGAGGTTTTCCCGGCCGGTTCACGGCCGACGGGTATAATTCCGGCCCTCACGGCCCGTCCGGGCCAGCGTGGAACAGGACGATGTCCCAGCAGACGATGAAGGCGCTGGTGAAGCGCAACCCCGAAAAAGGCATCTGGATGGAACAGGTTCCGGTGCCCTCGCCCGGCCCGAACGAGGTGCTGATCAAGCTCGAGAAGACCGCCATCTGCGGCACCGACCTGCACATCTACAAGTGGGACGAGTGGAGCCAGCGCACGATCAAGCCGGGCCTGGTGATCGGCCACGAGTTCGTCGGCCGCATCGTGGAAATGGGCCCCGGCGTCACCGGCTACGCCATCGGCGACCGCGTGTCGGCCGAAGGCCACATCGTCTGCGGCCACTGCCGCAACTGCCGCGCCGGCCGCCAGCACCTGTGCCCGAACACCACCGGCATCGGCGTGAACCGCCACGGCGCCTTCGCCGAATACATCGTGATGCCGTCGTCGAACCTGTGGCCCATCCCGGACTCGATCCCGTCCGAGCTGGCCGCGTTCTTCGACCCCTACGGCAACGCCGCGCACTGCGCGCTGGAGTTCGACGTGGTCGGCGAGGACGTGCTGATCACCGGCGCCGGCCCCATCGGCATCATCGCCGCGGGCATCTGCAAGCACATCGGCGCGCGCAACGTGGTGGTGACCGACGTCAACGACTACCGCCTGAAGCTGGCGGCCGAGATGGGCGCCACCCGCGTGGTGAACGTCTCCAAGCAGTCGCTCAAGGACGTGATGAAGGACCTGCACATGGAGGGCTTCGACGTGGCCCTCGAGATGAGCGGCAACCCGCACGCCTTCAACGACATGCTCGACTGCATGTACCACGGCGGCAAGATCGCCCTGCTCGGCATCCTGCCCAACGGCGCCGGCATCAACTGGGACAAGGTGATCTTCAAGGGCCTGGTGCTGCACGGCATCTACGGCCGCAAGATGTACGAGACCTGGTACAAGATGACCCAGCTCGTGCAGTCCGGCTTCCCGCTCGGCAAGGTGCTCACCCACCAGGTGCACATCGACGATTTCCAGAAGGGTTTCGACCTGATGGAAAGCGGCCAGTGCGGCAAGGTCGTGTGCAGCTGGTCCTGACGAACGCCTGAGCCCTCCGCCGCCGTGCTCCGCCGCCTGCTGACCCCGGCGGCGCTGGCGCTTGCCCTGGCCGGCGGCGCCCGCGCCGAATCCGAACCGGTGCTCGACGCCGCCACCTTGGTCGAGCCCGCGCTGCTGGCCGGGCCCGGCTGGCGGGTGGACCCGCGCGTCGAGGTGCGCGGCTACCAGGCGCGCTTCCGCATCCACACCGACTGGGGCGAACTCGAGGCCGACAGCGTCGAGCTGCTGGCCGTGCGCGTGGCGGAAATGCCGGCGCTGGCGGCGCTGCAGGGCGCCGAGGTGGACGAGGTGATGGCCGCGGCCGCGAAGGAGCGCGCGCTCAACCCGGCCAACGCGGTGGGCGCCGTGGCCCGCGAGCCGGTGCGCGCCGTCACCGGGCTGCCGCTGGGCGTGGCGCGTTATTTCGGCGAACGCTGGCAGCGCCTGCGCGCTGCCGTGCGCCGCCTGGCCGACCGCGGCCGCGAGGAAGTGATGCACGAGGGCTCGCCCTACGACGATCCCGATGGCCTGCTCGGCGCCGCCGGCGACGACCGCCCCGGGCGTTCGCGCGGCTTCTGGAAGCGCCGCGGCCGCGAAGCGGTGGGCCTGGCCAAGCAGGAGGTGGGCTACCCCACCGCCCGGCGCGCGCTGGCCGCGCGCCTCGGCGTCGACCCGTCCACCCGCAACCCGCTGATCTCGCCGCGCCTGGACGCCCTGGCCTGGGCCGAAACCAGTGGCCGCTTCGCCACCGCGCGCGCCATCGGCCTGGTCGCCGGCCCGGCGGGCTCGGCGCTCTCCTACGCGGTGCAGGTGAACCAGTGGGTGCTGCAGGAGCCGCCGGAGCAGGTGCGCAGGCGCAACCAGGAACGCCTGGGCACCGTCTGCCTGGACGACCGGCTGGTGCGCGCCTTCCTGCGCGACGGCGCCTACGCCCCGGCGCTCCAGACCGAACTGGTGGACCTGATGCTGCGGCTCGAACCCGCCGGCGGCTGCGAGGCCCTGCTCGAGACGGCGCTGATGGCCACCGACGAACCACAGGCGCGCTTCGTGGTGAACGGCCTGCGCCTGCTCGTGGCCAGCCTGCGGGCCGACGAGCGCCGCGGCGAATTCGTGCCCCAGGGCGCGCTGCTGGCCTACCGCACGCCGGGCGGCGAGCTGGTGGTGCCGCTGGCCGTGGACTGGCTGGCCTGGACGCCGGAACTGCAGCGCTGGTTCGGCCTGGGCGTGCTGGCCGACGACGCGCCGCGCCGCCTGCTGGTGTCGGGCGTGGTGAGCGAACTGGCGCAGCGGGAAATCAGCGCCCGCGGCTGGCGCCTCGCCCCGCCGCCGCCCTACCCCGGCGAGCCGCCCTACCGGCGCGGCCTGCGCCTGGCGCGTACGGCGCCCTGAAACGAAACGGGGCGCCCGAAGGCGCCCCGCGGTGTCGCAGCAGGCAGGTGGATCAGCCGCCGATCGACAGGGTGAGCATGAAGCGGTTGTCGGCGGCGTCGCCGAAGTTCACGTCGCCGTCGGCGTCGGTGCCGTAGTAGCCGATCGCCGCGTTCACCGGGCCGAAGTCCTTGTTGAACGAGATCGAGAAGTCGCTGTAGTCCTCGTAGCCGGTGGCTTCGTCGAAGGTGCTGCGGCCCACGGCCACGTCCAGGCCGATCGCGTGCGGGAGCTCCCAGCTGCCGCCCAGGCCGAAGTACATGCCGGTTTCGCCCAGGGCGTACACGTCGTTGGTGTAGCCGAGGGTGAAGGTGTAGGCCTCGTCCAGGGTCAGGGCGCCGATGAACTCGTTGTAGTCGGCCGCGCCGTAGTCGTCGGCTTCGCCGATGTAGTTGTAGCGGTTGACCATCAGGTCGAGGTTCAGGCGCTCGGTCAGGTCGTGGTTCCAGCCGATGTAGGTGTCGAGCTCGACGTCCGGGCTGCCTTCGCCGAAGTCCACGTTCGAACCCCAGACGCCCACGTAGAAGCCGTTGTCGAAGTTCAGGTCGGCGCCGAGCTGCAGGGCGGCCTCGCCGTCGGTCTGCGACGCGCCGCGGAACATGTAGTCGGTGGCGATGGCGGCGTTCCAGCTGTAGATGGAGCTCTCCTCCTCGGCGGCGGCCTCTTCGGCGCCGTCCTGGGCGAGCGAAACCATCGGCAGCGCGAACAGCGCGGCGGTCAGGGCGAGCGAAAGCGTCTTCTTGTTGGGCATCGGGGATTCCTCGTCGGTTTTGGGGCGGGGCAAGGGCACGGCGCGCTGGCTGGTCTTCTCGCCGGCACCCCCGTTCGGGATTCCGGGCCAGTTGTTGAAAATAATGAGCGCAGTGTCCAACAGCGGGCAATGATAAGGCATGCGGCAGCGCAGCAAACCTTTGCCGGCATAATGGCGGGCTTTCCACCGCCCCAGGGACCGCCCATGACCTCGCCCGCCCTCGCCCGCTACGCCGCCGAACTCGACGCCATCCGCGAACAGGGCCTGTTCAAGGCCGAGCGCGTGATCACCGGCCCGCAGTCGGCCGAGATCACCCTGGCCGACGGCTCGACGGTGCTCAACTTCTGCGCCAACAACTACCTGGGCCTGGCCGACAGCCCCGAAGTGATCGAGGCGGCCAAGCACGCCCTGGACACCCACGGCTTCGGCATGGCCTCGGTGCGCTTCATCTGCGGCACCCAGGACCTGCACAAGGAGCTGGAGGCGAAGATCGCCGCGTTCTTCGGCACCGAGGACAGCATCCTGTACGCCGCCTGCTTCGACGCCAACGGCGGCCTGTTCGAGCCGCTGCTGGGCGAGGAGGACGCGATCATCTCCGACGCGCTCAACCACGCCTCGATCATCGACGGCGTTCGCCTGTGCAAGGCGAAGCGCTACCGCTACGCCAACTGCGACATGGCCGACCTCGAGAAGCAGCTGCAGCAGGCCACCGCCGACGGCGCCCGCACGATCATGGTGACCACCGACGGCGTGTTCTCGATGGACGGCTTCATCGCCCCGCTCGACCAGATCACCGCGCTGGCGCGCAAGTACGGCGCCCTGGTGCACATCGACGAATGCCACGCCACCGGCTTCCTGGGCGCCACCGGCCGCGGCAGCGCCGAGGTGAAGGGCGTGATGGACCAGGTGGACATCTTCACCGGCACCCTGGGCAAGGCCCTGGGCGGCGCGCTGGGTGGCTTCACCACCGGCCGCCGCGAGGTGATCGAGATGCTGCGCCAGCGTTCGCGCCCCTACCTGTTCTCGAACTCGCTGCCGCCGCACGTGGTGGCCGCCGGCACCAAGGTGTTCGACATGCTGGCCGCCGCCGGCGACCTGCGCACCCGCCTGCAGGAAAACACCGCCTATTTCCGCGAGAAGATGACCGCCGCCGGCTTCGACCTCAAGCCCGGCGTGCACCCGATCGTGCCGGTGATGCTCTACGACGCGCCGCTGGCGCAGAAGTTCGCCTCGCGCCTGCTCGAGGAAGGCATCTACGTGATCGGCTTCTTCTTCCCGGTGGTGCCCAAGGGCCAGGCCCGCATCCGCACCCAGATGAGCGCCGCGCACACCCGCGAACACCTCGACCGCGCCATCGCCGCCTTCACCAAGGTCGGCCGCGAGCTGGGCGTCATCAAGGGCTGAGGCCCCGGCTCAGCCCGGGCGGATCCGCGCCAGGCTGAGCGCGTCGACGAAGGCGCCGTCGCGGAAGGCGTAGTCGCGGTGGCGGCCTTCCTCGACGAAACCGTGGCGCGTGTAGAGCGCGATGCCGGCGGCGTTGTCGGCGTAGACCTGCAGTTCCAGCCGGCGCAGCTGCAACCAGCGGTCGGCCAGGTCGATGGCCGCGCCCAGCAGGGCCTTGCCGACACCCTGGCCCTGCCAGTCGTCGCGCACGCCCATGCCGATCTCGCCGACGTGGCGGCGGCGCGGATTGGCCGCCACATGCAGTCCGAGCTGCCCGACCACGACCTCGCCGGCGCAGGCCAGCAGCAGGTGCGCGTTCGGGTCCACCGCCTGCATGCGCTGGCGCCACAGGTCCAGCGAGGGGAACGGCAGCTGCAGCGTGCCCGCCTGGGCGCGTGGCATGGCGTAGATGGCCTGCACGGCGGCGTAGTCCTCGGGCTCGGCGCGGCGGATGGTGATGTCGGGGTTCATCGCTTCAGCTCCTGCCCTTCGGGGCCAGCCCCGATACTTCCGCATCGGTGAGCCGGCGCCAAGCACCCTTGGCCAGGTCGCCCAGGGCCACCGGGCCGATGGCCACGCGCACCAGGCGCAGGGTTTCCAGCCCGTGCGCGGCCAGCAGGCGGCGGATCTGCCGGTTGCGGCCCTCGTCGAGCACGATCTCCAGCCAGGCGGTCTTGCCGCCGCTGCGCAGCAGCACCGCGGATTTCGCCGACAGGCGTTCGCCATCGTCGTCGATGCCCGCTTCCAGCGCGGCCAGCAGCGCGGCGTCGGGCACCGCGTCCACCTGCACGTGGTAGGTCTTGTCCGGGCCGGTGGCCGGGTCGGTGATGGCCGCGGCCCAGGCCGGGTCGTTGCTCAGCAGCAGCAGGCCCTCGCTGGCCTGGTCCAGGCGGCCCACGGGCGCCAGCCAGGGCAGCCCGGAGTTCTCCAGGCAGCGGTAGATGGTGTCGCGGCCCTTCTCGTCGCTGGCCGTGGTGACCAGGCCGCGCGGCTTGTTGAGCGCGACGTGCACCGGGGCGGCCGCTTCGAGCGGCCGGCCGTCGAGCGCAAGGCGGTCCTGGCCCTGGCGCACCGGGAACTCGGGGTCGAGCACCACGCGGCCGTTGACCGCCACGCGGCCGGCGGCCACCCAGCGCGCGGCTTCGGTGCGCGAGCACAGGCCCTGCTTCGATAGCACGCGCGCGACCCCATGGCGGGGCACGGCTGGCGTTCGCGGCGGCGGCGGTCGTCGTTGCATGCGCGAAGCATGGCGCACGCTTGCCGGATCCCGCCAGCCCGGCGGCTCGCGGGCCCCGCGGTTCACCGACCCATCACCGCCCGCTGCCGACCATACGGCCATGCCTGATACGCCTGCCCCTCTCCCCGCCTGGCGCCGCGCGCTGCGCGCGGTCGTGCTCTGGTTCGACACCGGCGCCGCGCCCGCCGCCAGCGGCGACCCCGACCGCATCGACTGGCTGCGCGTGCTGCCCTTCATCGGCCTGCACCTGGCCTGCCTGGGCGTGTTCTGGGTGGGCTTCTCGTGGTTCGCCTTCTGGACCGCGGTGGCGCTGTACGCGGCGCGCATGTTCGCCATCACGGGCTTCTACCACCGCTACTTCTCGCACAAGGCCTTCCGCACCTCGCGGCCGGTGCAGTTCGCGTTCGCGGTGCTGGGCGCGGCCTCGGTGCAGCGCGGCCCGCTGTGGTGGGCGGCGCACCACCGCCACCACCACCGCCACGCCGACACCGAGCTCGACGTGCACTCGCCGCGCCACGGCTTCTGGCGCAGCCACATGGGCTGGTTCCTGACCCCGCGCGGCTTCCGCACCGACTTCGACGCCATCAAGGACCTGGTGCGCTTCCCGGAGCTGCGCCTGCTCGACCGCTTCGACATCCTGGTGCCGGCGCTGCTGGCGGCGGGCCTGTACGCGCTGGGTTCGTGGCTGGAAGCCGCCCACCCGGGCCTGGGCACCAACGGGCCGCAGCTGCTGGTGTGGGGCTTCTTCGTCTCGACGATCGTGCTGTTCCACGTCACCGTGACCATCAATTCGCTCTCGCACCGCTGGGGCAGCCGCCGCTTCGCCACCCGCGACGACAGCCGCAACAACGCGCTGCTGGCCCTGCTCACCTTCGGCGAGGGCTGGCACAACAACCACCACCACTACCCGGGTTCGGCCCGGCAGGGTTTCGCCTGGTGGGAACTGGACCTGACCTACCTGGGACTGCGCGCGATGGCGCTGCTGGGCCTGGTGAGCGACCTGCGGCCGGTGCCGGCCGCGCTGCGCACGGCGCGCCGGGAGGCCGCATGAGGATCGCGGTGGTTGGCAGCGGCATCGCGGGCCTGGGCGCGGCCTGGCTGCTTTCGCGCGGGCACGAGGTGGTGCTGTTCGAGCGCGAGTCGCGCCTGGGCGGGCACACCCACACGCACCGCGTCGAGCAAGGCGGCAAGGCCTATTCGGTGGACAGCGGCTTCATCGTGATGAACCCGCAGAACTACCCGCTGCTCACCGCCATGCTCGACGAACTGGGCGTGCCCACCCAGCCCACCACCATGAGCTTCTCGGTGCAGGACGCGCGCAGCGGCCTGGAGTACAACGCCACCAGCCTCGACGCGCTGTTCTGCCAGCGCCGCAACCTGGTGTCGCCGAAGTTCTGGCGCATGGTGCGCGACATCACCCGCTTCTACCGCGAGGCCCCCGCCCTGCTGGCCGAAGCCGGCGACGGCCCCTCGCTGGGCGACTACCTGCGCGACAACGACTATTCGCCGATGTTCGTCGAGGACCACCTCGTACCGATGGCCTGCGCGCTGTGGTCGTCGCCCTCGCAGTCGATCCTGCAGTTCCCGGCCAAGTACCTGGTGCGCTTCATGGACAACCACCACATGCTGCAGGTCAGCGACCGGCCGGCCTGGCGGGTGGTGGTGGGCGGCTCCTCGAGCTACATCGAGGCGCTGCGGCGCGGGTGGCAGGTGCAGGTGCGGCTGTCGTCCCCGGTACGGAGCGTGCGTCGCGAGGCCGACCGCGCCTTCGTGGCCACCGACGACGGCGAGGAGGCCTTCGACCAGGTGCTGCTGGCCTGCCACAGCGACCAGGCCCTGGCCCTGCTGGCCGACCCCAGCGACGCCGAGCGCGAGGTGCTGGGCGCCATTCCCTACCAGGCCAATGAAACCGTGCTGCACACCGACGCCCGCCTGCTGCCGAAGAACCGCAAGGCCTGGGCGGCCTGGAACGCCTACGTGCCGGCGGCGCCCGGCGCGGCCTGCACGGTGAGCTACTGCATGAACCACCTGCAGTCGCTCGAGAGCGAGCAGCCCTTCGTGGTCACCCTGGGCCGCGGCCAGGACATCGACCCCGCCCGGGTGCTGGCGCGCATGCGCTACCACCACCCGGTGTACACCCACGCCAGCGTGGCGGCGCAGGCACGGCGCGGCGAGATCAACGGCGTCAACCGAACCTGGTTCGCCGGCGCCTACTGGGGCTTCGGCTTCCACGAGGACGGGCTGCGCAGCGGCGTGGACGTGGCGCGCGCGCTCGGCGTGCAATGGCGCTGAAATCCGCCATCTACGAGGGCTGGGTCCGGCACCGCCGGCATGCGCCGGCCCCGCATGCCTTCCGCTACCGCATGTTCCAGCTCTACCTCGACCTGGCCGAACTGGACCAGGTGTTCGCGGGCCGCTGGTTCTGGTCCGTCGACCGATCCAACCTGGCCCAGTTCCGCCGCCGCGACTACCACGGCGACCCGGCGCTGCCGCTGGACACCGCCGTACGCGACCGGGTGGAGAGCGAACTCGGCCGTCGCCCCGAGGGCCCCATCCGCCTGCTCACCCACGGCCGCTACTTCGGCAAGACCATGAACCCGGTGAGCTTCTACTACGGCTTCCTGCCCGACGGCGAAACGCTGGACTGGGTGTTCGCCGAGATCACCAACACGCCCTGGGGCGAGCGCCATGGTTACCTGCTGCCGGTAGCCGGGTCCGAACGCCACGGCGACGCCCTGCACTGGGGCTTCGACAAGGCCTTCCACGTCTCGCCCTTCATGGCCATGCAGCGGCGCTACCGCTGGGCCTTCCAGCCCCCGGGCGAACAGCTGCGGGTGCACATGGACGTGCTCGACGGGGAGTCTCGGGAGTTCGACGCCACCCTGGTGCTGGAGCGCTGGCCGCTGGACGGGAACACGTTGGCTTCATGCCTGGCGCGGTATCCCTTGCTCACCGCCAAGGTGGGCGCGGCCATCTACTGGCAGGCCGCCCGGCTCTGGCTCAAGCGCATCCCGTTCCACCCTCACCCCGCCACCACGCCCCGGAGTCCCTGATGAGCAGCACCGCCGAAACCCTGTCCCGCCCGGACCAAGCCTCCGGCCGGTACGGCGCGCTCGACCGCGTGCTGCGCAAGCGCCTGCTCGGCACCCTGGACGGCCTGCGCGGCGGCCAGCTGGTGGTGCGCGACGCCCTGGGCACCGTGGTGCTGGGCGAAGCCGGCGGCGCCCTGCGGGCCGAGCTGGACATCCTGGACCCGGGCTTCTACCGCGCCGCCGCCGCCAGCGGCTCGGTGGGCGCCGGCGAGGCCTACATGGACGGCCTGTGGCGCTGCACCGACCTGGTGGCGCTGGTGCGCCTGCTGGTGCTCAACCGCGACCACCTCGACGCCATGGAGACCGGCCTGGCCCGCGCCGGCGGCCTGGCCCTGCGCGGCTGGCACGCCCTGCGCCGCAACACCCGCGCCGGCAGCCGCAAGAACATCGCCGCGCACTACGACCTCGGCAACGAGCTGTTCCGGCTCTTCCTGGACGAGTCGATGATGTATTCCTCGGCGGTGTTCGCCGACGAGAACGAGTCGCTGGAGACCGCCCAGTGGCGCAAGCTCGAGCGCATCTGCCGCAAGCTCGACCTCCAGCCCGGCGACCACCTGGTCGAGATCGGCACCGGCTGGGGCGGCATGGCCCTGCACGCCGCCTCGCGCTTCGGCTGCCGGGTCACCACCACCACCATTTCCAAGGAACAGCACGCGCTGGCGGTGGAGCGCGTCGCCGCCGCCGGCCTGTCCGACCGCGTGACCGTCCTGCTCGAGGACTACCGCGACCTGCAGGGCAGCTACGACAAGCTGGTGTCGATCGAGATGATCGAGGCCATCGGCCACCAGTACCTGGAAACCTACCTGGCCAAGTGCGCCTCGCTGCTCAAGCCCGAGGGCCTGGCGCTCATCCAGGCCATCACCATCGAAGACCACCGCTACGAGCAGGCCCTGCACTCGGTGGACTTCATCAAGCGCTTCATCTTCCCGGGCAGCTTCATCCCCTGCGTCAGCGCCATCACCCAGGCCGCGGCGAACGCCAGCGACCTGCGCCTGGTGAACCTCGAGGACATCGGCCCGAGCTACGCGCTCACCCTGCGCCACTGGCGCCAGCGCTTCCTGGCGCGGCTGGACGAGGTGCGGGCGCTGGGGTATGACGAGCGCTTCATCCGGATGTGGGAGTTCTACCTGTGCTATTGCGAGGGTGGCTTCCTTGAACGCTCCATCGGCGACGTGCACCTGCTGCTGGCCCGCCCGGGCAACCGGCGCGACCAGTACCTGCCCGCGCCCGAGGCGGCCTGACATGAACGCGATGCTGCTGGCCGCGGGCAACGTCGTCGGCTTCCAGCTGGTGTGGCTGGCGAGCATCGGCGGCGCCGGCGCCGGCGAGCCCTGGGCCGGGCCGGTGGCGGCGCTGCTGTTCGTCGTGGCCATGCTGGCTTGGGGCGGCAAGCGCCGGGAAGACCTGCGCCTGCTGGCCATCGCGCTGCCGCTGGGCATCGCGCTCGACACCGCCTTCGCCGCCTCCGGCTGGCTGGTGTACGCCGAGCCCTGGCCCTGGCATTCGGTGGCGCCGGTGTGGATCTGGTCGCTGTGGGCCGGCTTCGCTCTCACCCTGAACCACTCGATGGGCTTCCTGGCGAACCGCCCGTGGACCGCCGCCCTGTTCGGCCTGGTCGGTGGCCCGCTGGCCTACTGGACGGCCGCCGGCGCCTTCGAGGCGGTCAGCTTCGGCGCGCCCGTGGCCTGGACGCTGGGCGCCCTGGCGCTGGGCTGGGCGCTGGTGATGCCGCTGCTGTTCGCCCTGCACCGCCGCCTCGGCGGGCTGGCGCGGGCCGGCAACCGGGGGACGGCCGCGGCATGAATGCCTGGCTGCTCATCGCGCTCATCTGGGCCGGCTCGGCGCTGGTGATGGCGGCGCTGTGGGCCTTTTCCATGCGCGTGCGCAACGTCGGCTACGTCGACGTCGGCTGGGCCGGGCTGATGGCCCTGGCGGCGCTGCTGGTGGGCGCGCTGGCCGAGGGCTCGCCGATGTCGCGCAGCCTGGTGGCGATGTTCGGCAGCGTCTGGGGCGCACGCCTGTGCCTGCACCTGCTGCACCGCGTGCTCAACGAGGAAGAGGACGGGCGCTACCAGGCCCTGCGCGCCGCCTGGGGCGGCAGCCCGGCGAAGTTCTTCTGGTTCTTCCAGGCCCAGGCACTGGTGGTGGCGCTGTTCGCCCTGCCCTTCGTGGCGGCGGCGCAGAACCCCACCTTCCACTCGGGCCTGTGCACCGTGCTGGCCATCGGGGTGTGGCTGGGCGCGATGGTGGGCGAAGGCGTGGCCGACCGGCAGCTCGCGCGCTTCCGCGCCGACCCGGCGAACCGCGGCCAGACCTGCCGCACCGGCCTGTGGGCCTGGTCGCGGCACCCGAACTATTTCTTCGAGTGGCTGCACTGGTTCAGCTACGTCCTGCTGGCCGTCGGCGGCAGCCTGTTCTGGCTCAGCCTGGTCGGACCGGTGCTGATGTTCGCCTTCCTGTACCGGGTGAGCGGCATTCCCTGGACGGAGGCGCAGGCGCTGCGCAGCCGCGGCGAGGACTACCGCCGCTACCAGCAGGAAACCAGCGCCTTCTTCCCGTGGCCGCCGCGCCGCGCACCCCGCTCCCCGGAGTAAGCGAATGTCCCTGATCGACCTGTGCGAGCGCGGGCTCGTGCCCGACGCCCTGACCCGCCTCGGCATCCGCCGCCTGTGCGCGCAGCGCCTGCGCGAGGAAGGCGCCGGCGACCTGGCCCGGGCCGACGCCCGCTTCCGCGAACTGCTCGACGAACTGCGCCGCAGCCCCATCGCCATCGAAACCGACGCGGCGAACGAGCAGCACTACGAAGTGCCGGCGCGTTTCTTCGAGCTGTGCCTGGGCCGTCGCCTGAAGTATTCAAGCGCCTTCTACCGCACCGGCAGGGAAAGCCTGGACGAGGCCGAGGACGCGATGCTGGCGCTCTACGGCGAGCGCGCCGAACTGGCCGACGGCCAGCGCATCCTCGAGCTCGGCTGCGGCTGGGGTTCGCTGACGCTGTGGATGGCCGAACGCTTCCCGCAGGCGCGCATCACCGGCGTGTCGAACTCACGCAGCCAGCGCGAGCACATCCTGGCGCAGGCGGCCCGGCGCGGCCTGGGCAACGTCGAGATCCTCACCCGCGATGTGAACCGGCTGGAGCTGCCGCCGGGCGAATTCGACCGCGTGGTGTCGATCGAGATGTTCGAGCACATGCGCAACTACCGGCACCTGCTGGGAAACGTCGCCGGCTGGCTGAAGCCGGGCGGCAAGCTGTTCGTGCACATCTTCGCCCACCGCAGCCTGATGTACCCCTTCCTCACCGAAGGCGAGGACAACTGGATGGGCCGGTATTTCTTCACCGGCGGCCTGATGCCCTCGGCCGACACGCTGCTGCATTTCCAGGAACACCTGGCGATCGAGCAGCGCTGGCTGCTGCCGGGCACGCACTACGAGCGCACGGCCAACCACTGGCTCGAGAACCAGGACCGCAACCGCGGTGAAGTGCTGAAGGTGCTCTCGGCCGCCTACGGCGCGGCCGAAGCCGAGCGCTGGCACCAGCGCTGGCGGATGTTCTGGATGGCCTGCGCGGAGCTCTTCGGTTATGCCGGGGGCAACGAGTGGCTCGTCGCCCACTACCGCTTCAGCAAGCCTGCGTAGCGCTGGCCTGGCAGCCCGGCTTGGCGGTGGCGGGCGCGGCAGCCGCCGGCGCCGGCGCATCGGCCGCGGCGGCGGGCTTGCCAGTGGCCACGCGGATGCCCTTGGCCTTCATCCAGGCGTCGAACTCTTCCGCGGTCATGCGGCGGCCGTTCTGGTTCATGTCGAAACGCCAGGGCGTGTTGTCGTGCGCGGTCTTGGGCACGTAGCCGCTGTTAGAGGCCGTGGCGGCCGCCGGGCGGGCCGACGCGGGCGCGGCAGGCGCCGGGGTGGCGGGCTTGCGCAGGCGTTCGACGAAGGACAGCGCGTCCACCCGCAGGCAGCTGGCGGCGGCCGGCGCCCGCAGCATTTCCGGGGCCGGTACCGTGTCGGGCAGCGGCGCCAGCGAGGGCACCTCGCAGGGCGCGCCGGCGGCGAACGCGAACGCGGGGAACAGCAGCGGGGCCAGGAGCAGTTTGCGGATCATCGGACACCAGGGAACCGGTAGGCTGCGGAAAGCTTAGGCCCGGGCCACGCGGCGCGCAATCGAAGAAAACTGAACCCCCGGAAAGACGAAGCCCGGCGCGAGGCCGGGCTTCGTGGTGTTGCCTGCAGCGAACGCCGTCGGGTGGGAGGGGGCCGTTGCCGGCCCCCTCCCCCCTAAGAACCGTGCGTGCGGTTTTCACTGCACACGGCTCAAGCCCTGGCTAGGGCTTCACAACGGTGATACCCAAAGCGTGAACCTGAACGTGACAGCTGGGGTGTAACAGGACTCGGTTGGAGAGGAGGTCGGAACCTCCGGCCACCCGCGGCACGATGTGATGATCGTGCCAGCCTGACTCTGCGGTGATGGGCTGCCAGCAGTGTGCGCACTTGCCCTGTTGGGACAGAAACAGGCTCGCCCATTGCTTGCGGTGCGCGCGGGACCGGACCATGCGGTCCTGCCGCCGCTTCTCGCCGTATTGTTCGAACGCGGGATCGAACGGGTTGTATTCCGCCCTCACCTTCACGTGTCGCACTATCGGCGTGTCGGCAAGCCGGTAGAGCTCCAACAGCGGCTCTTCCGCCCCCATTTCTTCACGGCGTGCCGCGAATACCCAGTTGCGGGTCGCGTTGGTGTGGAAATACCTCTCCCGCACCCACCTCGAACCTTTGTTGTTGTGGCGTCGCCGTGCCCACCGCCACAGAGCCCCAAACACCAGGGCATCCATGCGGTTGAGCGTCTGCTTGGCCACAACGGGGTGGTGGTAATTCGCCCACCCCCTGAGCATCGGGTTCAGCATCTTGATCAGCATTTCCTGCCTGACCGTCTTATGGTCGCTGATGACTCCCTTTACCTTGCGATAGAACGTCGAAACGTTCTTCTTGCTCGGCTTGATCAGGAGCTTCCCGTTGTACTTGCGGAAGTTCCAGCCAAGGAAGTCAAAACCAGCATCGATGTGCGTCACGCGGGTCTTCTCCGCCGACAATTCCAGACCCCGGGTGGCGAGGAACTTCTCCACCCATGGCCGGACCGTGTTCACGAGCACCTCTTGCGAGGAGCCCGTAACCACGAAATCGTCGGCGTACCTGATGACGTTTATCTTTGCCTGCTGGGCTTTCGTGTAACCCAAGGCCGCGTACACATGCTCCTTGAGGCCACCCTCTAACCCATCCAACGCCATGTTCGCCAAAGTTGGCGAGATGATGCCGCCCTGCGGTGTCCCTTCCTCCGTCGGTTCGTACTGACCCCGGTAGAGGATGCCGGCCTTCAACCACTTGCGCAGGATTCCCGCGTCCAGAGGGACGTTGGTCACCAGCCAGTCGTGATTGATGTGGTCAAAGCAACCCTTGATGTCCGCTTCCAGCACCCAACCCGGCGAGTATTTCTTTGCCAGGCAGATGAAGTTCTGCGCCATGGCGTCATGCGTGGAACGACCTTTCCGAAAGCCGAAGCTGTTCGGGTCGCCCTTGCATTCCGCCACCGGTTCCAATGCCAGCAGATGAAGCGCCTGCATGGCCCGGTCCCGCATCGTGGGTATGCCCAGCGGGCGTTCCTTCCCGTTGGATTTCGGGATGAATACGCGCCGCAACGGCAGGGGTTTATAGCCGCGACGATGCAAGCCTGACAGCGCTTCCCATCGTTGCTGCGGTTCAGTCCAAAGCACACGGTCTACTCCGGCCGTGCGCTTACCTTGGTTTTCCGTCACTCGCCGAACGGCCAACATCTTGGCCGTCAGCGAGCGGGTCAGCATCCGTTGCAGGGCTTTCACCCTGCGCCAGTCGCCTTCCTGTGTCGCCTTCGCGATTCGTATCTGCATACCCCGGACGGTCCGGTGGACGTGATGCCAGTCAATGCTCATCCAGTCCTGCGGCCCGCCGGAGGGCGCAGATCCAACCTTGCAGTTGGACTCTTCCATGCTGCTCTCCTCAGTGTTGGTTGACCACATGAGGACGCAGTAACCCCGTAGGGGACTGTTGTCCCCATGCGGGTAGGTTCGATGCCGCCAAGAGGCGCGGCATCCACGTTGCGGGTGTCAGCAGATCGCCATCGCGATCCAGAACCACGCGGAAGTGGGCGTACTCTCGTACCAGCGTGATGTTTCAACGCCTATGCCGACGATTACCGCCGGCCATTCGCTTTCTCCGCGATCCCTGTCCCATGCATCCAACAGCGTTCCTTGCGGTTCGCCTGCCACGAGGGCGGATGGGTGGGGTTGCCACGTTCCCGTGATGTCACACGACCGGGTGAGGGTCTGTCTGTTCGCCGGTGAGCCTGATTAGCGACGTGCCCCGAAACTAAAGCGGGACAGCTGCTCACATACCGTTTTGGTCGATGCCTTAACCAGCAGCGTTGGCACCTTCGTCCTAACGGCGTTTATAGACAGTTCTCTGTTCGATACCCATACCGGTCAGCCTAGCTCCCGAACCGTAGTGCTGCTCACAGTTCCACGCACCACCCTCGCGGGTTGCGCGCTCCTGGCCATGCAGGGGGCTTCATTGTCGGAAAGGCTTCGCACGAAACCGTTGCCGGTAACGCACGCTTTCCTAGGCTACCGCTAGTCGCATAGCGGGCTCGCTATCGTGCTTTTGGGCACGATTGAGCAATGACATCACGGACACGCAATCTGCGCGCCTGAAAAGGTTCTCTCCCCATTGCGGGAAGAGCACACCGTCTGCCCTCGAGACGAGGACTCCGGTCATCGTTGCGATGAGCGGCAGAGCATGGGAGTACAGACGCACCCCACCCTCTCCGCTTTGCGCGAAGACCCGGGAGGGTAGTGCCCTCCCGGGCTCCGTTTTTGGTACCGCGGGCTTCGGATGAAGCCCGCTTTTACATCGGGGTGTCTCGGAAAAGCCGAGTCTTTTCAGTGCCTTACGATTGCTCGTGTCGCACTTAGTTCTGGACGTTCAGCTCGGTGCGGCGGTTGCGCGCACGGCCTTCGCTGGTGTCGTTGGTGTCGATCGGACGGCTCTCGCCGAAGCCGTTCGGACCCACCAGGCGGCCGGCGTCGATGCCCTTGCCGGTCAGGTAGTTGTACACGGCGGCGGCGCGACGCTCCGACAGGCCCTGGTTGTACTGCTCGGTACCGACGGAGTCGGTGTGGCCGGCGACCTCAACCTTCAGCTGCGGGTACTTCTGCAGGATCGACACGGCCTCGTCGAGGATGGCCACGGCGTCCGGACGCAGGGTGTCCTTGTCGAAGTCGAAGTTCACGCCCTTCAGGTCGATGGTCAGCGGGACCGGGCAACCGTCCGGACCGATGGCCTGGCCGGCAACCGAGCCCGGGCACTTGTCGTCGCAGTTGTTGACGCCGTCGCCGTCGTCATCGAGGTCGGCGCAGGTCTTCTCGACCGGGGCCGGGGCTTCCGGCACGACCGGGGCCGGCAGGTCGCCGAGCTTCACGAGCACGCTGACGGAAGCCAGGATGTCGCCGAACGAGTTCGAGTTCGGGGCGGCGATCGAGGTGTCGTCGAACGCAAAGCGGCCGGTCAGCTCGCCGCGCAGGGCGTAGCGGTCGTAGTCGGCCTGGATGCCGGCGCCGAGGTTGGCGGCCATGAAGGAGTCTTCGCGCTGGCCCGGCGAGTTCGGGCTCGGGAAGGCGTTGAACTCTTCCTCGGCCTTCTGGAAGCCCAGGCCCATGCGGACGAACGGCCACCAGTTCTTGCCTTCGCGCAGGAAGTGGTAGCGGGCGTCGACGGACGCGCCGTACTGGCTGAACCAGAGGTTGCCGTTCTTCGGGTTCTGGTAGTTGGCTTCGACGTCGACCGACCAGTTCGGGGTGATGAACTTGCCGAGACCGAGGCCCATGAACAGGGCGTTGTCGGTGTTGCGGTCATCGTCCTGGAAGTTCTGGCCGAGGGTGCCGGAGACGTACCAGCGGTCGTCGAAATCCTGGGCCATCGCGGCCTGCGACATCGAAACGGCGCCAAGGAGGGCACAGCAGAGGAGTTTCTTCTTCATGATTTGCTCCGTATTCAAGGGGAAACAGCTCAAACGGTGCGGACTAATCCTCGCGAGAGGGGCCCCGCCAGAGTCAACCCAGACCATAGTGGTCTGAATGTTAACGGGAAGCTAACAAATTGGCCGCGGCTTGGCAAGCTGGCCCGGGGGCCCGCCCGCCCATTCCGGGCGCTCAGAGGGCGAACAGGTCCATGAAGCGGTGGATGGGGGTGGCCTCGAACCGGGAGGTGTCCCCGGTGAGGGCCAGGACCTGCTGGACCTTCCGGGCCGGCAGCTGGCCGGCGATGGCCGCCTCGAACTTGCGCAGCAGGACCGGGACGCCCTCGCCGCGACGCTCGCGGTGCCCGATCGGGGCGTCCACCGAGACCTTGCCGGTAGAGGTGCCGTCCTTGAAGAAGACCTCGACGGCGTTGCCGATGTAGCGCTTTTCCGGGTCCATGTAGTCGCGGGTGAAGCGCGGCTCCTCGCGGACCTCCATCTTGGCGCGCAGGGCGTCGATGCGCGGGTCGGCGGCCACGGCGTCGCCGTAGTCCTCGTGGCCGAGGCGGCCGAAGATGAGCGGCACGGCCACCATGTACTGCAGGCAGTGGTCGCGGTCGGCCGGGTTGGCCAGCGGGCCGGTCTTGTCGATGATGCGCATCGCCGCTTCCTGGGTCTCGATGACCACGCGCTCGACCTGGTCGAGCCGGCCGGCGACCATGGCGTGCAGCTGCATGGCGCATTCGACCGCGGTCTGGGCGTGGAACTCGGCCGGGTGGCTGATCTTGAACAGCACGTTTTCCATCACGTAGCTGCCGAAGGTGCGCTCGAACTCGAAGGGCTTGCCCTTGAACAGCACGTCGGAGAAACCCCAGGTCCTGGCGCTGACCACGCTGGGGTAGCCCACGCAGCCCTTCATGGCGTTGAGCGCATGGGTGACGGCGCGGCGGCAGGCGTCGCCCGCGGCCCAGCCCTTGCGCGGGCCCGCGTTGGGCGCGTGGCGGTAGGTGCGCAGGGCGCCGCCGTCGGCCCAGCTGTGGCTGACGGCGTTGATGATTTCCTCCTTGCCGCCGCCCAGCATGTGCGTGGCCACGGCGGTCGAGGCCAGGCGCACCAGCAGCACGTGGTCGAGGCCGACGCGGTTGAAGCTGTTCTTCAGCGCGTAGCAGCCCTGGATCTCGTGCGCCTTGATGGCCCAGGTGAGGATGTCGCGCACGGTGATCGGCTTGCCGTGCTCGCGCTCGGCCTTGCGGCTGAGGTAGTCGCCGACGGCGAGGATGGCGCCGAGGTTGTCGGACGGGTGGCCCCATTCGGCGGCGAGCCAGGTGTCGTTGAAGTCGAGCCAGCGCACCTGCACGCCGATGTTGTAGGCCGCCTGCACCGGGTCGAGCTCGTGGCAGGTGCCCGGCACGCGCACGCCGCCCGGCAGGGTGGCGCCGGGCACCAGCGGGCCGAGGTGCTTGACGCATTCCGGGTGGCGCATGGCCAGCATCGCGCACGCCAGCGAGTCGAGCAGCATGTAGCGCGCCGTGGTGTAGGCCTCCGACGAACCGATGTAGTAGTCGGTGACGTAATTGGCGATGTCGACCATCGACTGGTCGGGCTCGGGGCGCTTGGCGGAGCGGTGGTCTTGGAGGCTCATCGGCGGGCGGTCCGTGCGTGCATTGGCGGAGTGGGCTTACTTTGCCAGAAGCGGCGCAAACCCGCCGGTCCTGGTCCTAGCCACAACGGACAATGGCCCCGCGCGCGGCCGTCCCCTCAGGCAGCGCGCGTGTCGATGAAGCCAGCCACATGCTCGAGCACCGCCGCGTCGTGCAGCACGGCGCGATGCCCGAGGCCCCGGGTGGCGAGCAGTTCGCCCTGCGTGGCGCGGGCGATGCGGCGGGCGTCGTCGAAGGGGATCACCGCGTCGTCGTGGTCGTGCACCACCAGCATCGGCTGGGCGATGCGCGCGGCGAGCTGATCGATATCCAGCGCCTCGGGCGCGAGGCCGGTGCGGCGATGCATCTTCTCGAAGAACCGGCGCCGCGCGGGCTCGGGCAGGCCCAGCCCGCGGCTCATGCGCGCCAGCACGCCGGCGAGGCCGGCCGGCGCCGCGATCGCCACCGTGCGCACGGCGTCGAGCCCGCGGCTCAGCGCCAGTAGCGCGGAGGCGCCGCCCATCGAATGCCCCACCACCGCGTGCAGCGGGCCGAGTTCAGCGGCCACTTCCTGCAATGCGTCGGCGAACACCACCGGGTCGGCCTCGCGGCCCGGGGAACGGCCGTGCGCAGGCGCGTCGAGGGCGATGAGCTGGTAACCACGCGCCGCCAGGCGTTCGCCAAGGCCGCGGAACTGCGACGCCCGCCCCTGCCAGCCGTGCAGCGCGAGCACGCGCGGCCCCTGTTCGCCCCAGCGCAGGCCGGCCAGGCCGAAGCGGAAGGTCACCGGCACCGCGCCCTCGGGGTCGGGACGACGGGAACGGCCCATGGGCCGGGTGGCCAGGAAGCGGGCCAGTTCGGCCGCGAGTTCGGGCGACAGCGCGCCCAGCAGGCGGCCCAGCGGACGGATCGGGAGGCGGGTCATGGCGGTTCCTTTTCGGTTGCTTGATGCAACTGAGGTGGAACCTACGCCTTTCGGTTGCTTGATGCAACTGGTATCCGTTAGGCTGCCGCCATGAAGCGAACCTCCTATTCAGAGATGGCCTGCCCCATGGCCCAGGCGCTGGAACGGGTCGGCGAATGGTGGAGCCTGCTGATCCTGCGCGAGGCCTTCCGCGGCGCCCGCCGCTTCGGCGACTTCGAGCGCCGGCTGGGCATCGCCAAGAACGTGCTCAGCGCCCGCCTGAAGCGCCTGGTCGAGGCCGGCGTGCTCGAGCGCCGCCCCTCCGCGGACGACGCCCGCGAGGTCGAATACCGCCTCACCCCCAGCGGCAAGGACCTGGCCCCGGTGCTGATCGCGCTGGCGCAGTGGGGCGACCGCTGGGTTTACGGCGGCCAGTCGCCGGTGCGCTTCGTGAACCGCCACACCGGGGCGCCGCTGGCCACGCTGGAGTTGCATGACGCCGACGGCAACCGCCTCGAACTGCGCGACGTGGGCCTGCGCCCCACCGGTGCCGACGCGCCCTGACCCCACCCTTCCCCGCCTTGTCCGCGCCGGATGAACCGGGCAAGGTGAAACGCTGAGACGACGCACGCGCCCGCCATGACCACGACGCCCTACCCGCACCTCTTCCAGCCGCTGGACCTGGGCTTCTGCCAGCTGCCCAACCGCATCCTGATGGGTTCGATGCACACCGGCCTCGAGGACCACGCGCGCGACTTCCCGAAGCTGGCGGCCTACTTCCGCGAGCGCGCCGAGGGCGGCGTGGGCCTGATGGTGACCGGCGGCATTTCGCCGAACCTGGTGGGCTGGCTCAAGCCCTTCGCCGGCAAGCTCAGCTGGCCCTGGGAAATCCACAAGCACCGCATCGTCACCGACGCGGTGCACGGGGCCGGCGGCCGCATCTGCCTGCAGATCCTGCACGCCGGCCGCTACGCCGCGCATCCGCTGCTGGTGTCGGCGTCCAAGGTCAAGGCGCCGATCAGCCCGCTCACCCCGCGCGCGCTCACCGCCTGGGGCGTCGAGCGGCAGATCCGCGCCTTCGTCACCACGGCGAAGCTGGCCCGCGACGCGGGCTACGACGGCGTCGAGGTCATGGGCTCCGAGGGCTACCTGATCAACCAGTTCCTGTCGGCGCGCACCAACAGGCGCAACGACGCCTGGGGCGGCACGCCGGAGAGGCGCATGCGCTTCGCGGTGGAGATCGTTCGCCGCATCCGCGAGGCGGTGGGCCCGGACTTCATCCTGGTCTACCGGCTGTCCATGCTCGAGCTGGTCGAGGGCGGTTCGGCCTGGGACGAGATCGTGATGCAGGCCAAGGCCATCGAGGCCGCCGGCGCCACGATCATCAACACCGGCATCGGCTGGCACGAGGCCCGCGTCCCCACCATCGCCACCTCGGTGCCGCGCGGCGCGTTCGCCGGCGTGACCGCCAAGCTCAAGCCGCACGTGTCGGTGCCGCTGGTGGCGACCAACCGCATCAACATGCCCGAGGTGGCCGAGGGCATCCTCGCCGCGGGCCAGGCCGACATGGTTTCCATGGCGCGCCCGCTGCTGGCCGACCCGCAGTGGGCCAACAAGGCCCGCGCCGGCCGCCGCGACGAGATCAACACCTGCATCGCCTGCAACCAGGCCTGCCTGGACCACGTCTTCGTGAACCGCAAGGCCAGCTGCCTGGTGAACCCGCGCGCCTGCGCCGAGACCGAGCTGGTCTACACCCCGGCGGCCACGCCCAAGCGCATCGCCGTGGTGGGCGCCGGTCCGGCCGGGCTGGCCTGCGCCACCGTGGCCGCCGAACGCGGGCACCGGGTCACCCTGGTCGACGCTGCTGGCGAGATCGGCGGCCAGTTCAACCTGGCCAAGAAGATCCCGGGCAAGGAGGAGTTCCACGAAACCCTTCGCTACTTCGGCAAGCGCATCGAGCTCACCGGCGTCGAACTGCACCTGGGCCAGCGCGTGGACGCCGCGGCGCTGCTGGCCGGCGGCTACGACGAGATCGTGCTGGCCACCGGCATCCGCCCGCGCAAGGTGGCCTTCCCCGGCGCCGACCACCCGAAGGTGGTGAGCTACCTGGACGTGCTCACCGGGCGCGTGGTCCCGGGCGCGCGGGTGGCCATCATCGGCGCCGGCGGCATCGGCTTCGACGTGGCCGAATACCTCGCCCACGAAGGCCCCTCGCCCAGCCTGGACACCTCGCGATGGATGGCCGAATGGGGTGTTGCCCCCGACTTCGACGGCTCCGGTGGCCTGGCCAAACCCCGCCCCGAGGCCCCGGCCCGGCAGCTGTGGCTGCTCCAGCGCAGCCCGGGCAAGCCCGGCGCGCGCCTGGGCAAGACCACCGGCTGGATCCACCGCTCGGCCCTGAAGGCCAAGGGCGTGCAGGCCCTCGGCGGGGTCGAGTACCTGGGCGTGGACGACGCCGGCCTGCGCATCCGCGTGGACGGCCAGGAGCAGTTGCTGCCCGTCGACCACGTGGTGGTCTGCGCCGGCCAGGAACCACTGCGCGAGCTGGTGGAACCGCTGCAGGCCGCCGGCCGCGTCACCCACCTGATCGGCGGCGCGGACGTGGCGGCGGAGCTAGACGCCAAACGCGCGATCGACCAGGGCAGCCGCCTCGCCGCTGCCCTCTGAGCAATTACTCCAAGTCAAATCAAAGGCTTGGAAATTCCCGTTCAGGCAAGGTTGGTTTTTTGCCCGTACCATGCGCCGCTGGATCGGTGCCCGGCCAAGGGCCGCACCGACTGAAACGGCCCCGCAGCGCATGGCTTCGCGGGGATTCCGGGGGCGCCCAACCTAGCCCGCCCCCCGGAATGCGGGCAAGGCCCGTCCATCCCCAAAACGCCAGGCCGCAGGCCCTCCCCTCCCCCGTTGACCATTACGGGACCCGCCCGTTGGCGGGCGGGAACTTGCGGCGCAACGGAGCAAGGAGTTCCGCCATGAAGTTGTCTTTCATCCTTTGGCTGGCCCAGATCCTGCCCCAGCCTGCCGCCGACCCGCTGTGCCTGGCGACGACGGTGTACCTGGAAGCCCGCAACCAGTCCGAGCTGGGCCAGCGCGCGGTGGCCGAGGTGGCCCTGCGCCGCCGCGACAGCGGCCAGTGGGGCGATTCGGTCTGCGAGGTGGTCACCGCCCGCAAGCAGTTCGCGCCCACCATCGTGAACCCCGGCCTGCGCATGAAGAACCTCGAGGCCTGGCAGCAGGCCGTGGAAGTGGCCTTCCAGGCACAGCAGGACTGGCGCCTGCCGCCCGGCCAGCGGCACGAGGTGGTGCCCGGCGCCAGCCATTTCGCCGCGCTCGACCTGGCCAACCCGGCCTGGGCGGCCTCGCCGCGGGTGGCCACCATCGGCGACCACACCTTCTTCCGCGTGCAGCGCCTGAGCCCGCCGGTGCCCACGGTCACCGTGGCCGCCCTTCCCGCCACCACCCAGCGCATGGCGCCCTGAGGGCCGCCCCGCCGGAAAAAAAGAAGGCCGCGCATCGCTGCGCGGCCTTTTCTTTTGCCCAGGGGCGCGATCAGCGCTTGTCGAGCGGCACGAACGCGCGGTCCTCGGGACCGGTGTAGTTCGCGCTCGGGCGGATGATCTTGCCGTCGATGCGCTGCTCGATCACGTGCGCCGACCAGCCGCTGGTGCGGGCGATGACGAACAGCGGGGTGAACATCGCGGTGGGCACGCCCATCATGTGGTAGGCCGAAGCGCTGTACCAGTCGAGGTTCGGGAACATCTTCTTGAGGTCCATCATCAGCGTCTCGATGCGCTCGCTGACGTCGAACAGGACCTGGTTGCCGCCTTCCTTGCAGAGCTTGCGGCTGATTTCCTTGATGATCGGGTTGCGCGGGTCGCCGATGGTGTACACCGGGTGGCCGAAGCCGATGACGATTTCCTTGCGCTCCACGCGGGCGCGGATGTCGGCCTCGGCCTCGTCGGCGCTGCCGTAGCGGGCGATGATCTCCATCGCCACCTCGTTGGCGCCGCCGTGCTTCGGGCCGCGCAGCGCGCCGATGGCGCCGGTGATGCAGCTGAACAGGTCGGAGCCGGTGCCGGCGATGACGCGGGCGGTGAAGGTGGAGGCGTTGAACTCGTGCTCGGCGTACAGCACCAGCGACTGGTCGAGCGCGCGCGCATGCGAGGCGCTCGGCGGCTCGCCGTGCAGCAGGTGCAGGAAGTGCGCGGCGATGGTGTCGTCGTCGGTCTCGACGTCGATGCGGCGGCCGTTGCGGGTGAAGTGCCACCAGTACAGCAGCATCGAGCCGAAGCTGGCCATCAGCTTGTCGGCGATGTCGCGGGCTTCGTTCACCGGGTGGCCGTCGCGCTCGGGCAGCACGGTGCCCAGCACCGAGCAGCCGGTGCGCAGCACGTCCATCGGATGGGCGTTGGCCGGCACCAGCTCGAGCGCGTCGGTCACGATGGCCGGCAGGCCGCGCAGGCGGCGCAGCTTGGTCTTGTAGGCCGCCAGCTGGCTGGCCGTGGGCAGCGCGCCGTGCACCAGCAGGTGGGCCACTTCCTCGAAGCCGGCCTTGGTGGCCAGGTCGTGGATGTCGTAGCCTCGGTAGTGCAGGTCGTTGCCGCTGCGGCCGACGGTGCACAGCGCGGTGTTGCCCGCCGCGGTGCCGCTGAGGGCGACCGACTTCTTGGGCTTGGGCAGGTTCGTGTTTTCGCTCATCGGTGGCTCCTGGCTCAGTCTTTCTTCTGCGAGAAAAGTTCGTCGAGCTTGTCCTCGTAGGCGTGGTAGCCCAGGAAGTCGTAGAGCTCGGCGCGGGTCTGCAGCGTGTCGATGATGTTCTTCTGGGTGCCTTCGCGGCGCACCGTCTCGTAGAAGTTCAGCGCGGCCTTGTTCATGGCGCGGTAGGCGCCGCAGCAGTACAGCGCGATGTCCACGCCGGCCTCGCGCAGCTCGTCCGTGGTGAAGAACGGGGTGGAGCCGAACTCGGTGAGGTTGGCGAGGATGGGCACTTTCACCGCGGCCTTGAAGCGGCGGTAGTCGTCCAGGGTCTTCATGGCCTCGGGGAAGATCATGTCGGCGCCGGCCTCGACGTAGGCCACGGCGCGTTCGATGGCGGCGTCGATGCCCTCCACCGCCGCGGCGTCGGTGCGCGCCATGATCACGAAACCGGCGTCGGTGCGCGCGTCCACGGCGGCCCTGACCCGGTCCACCATCTCTTCCTTCGACACCACTTCCTTGCCCGGGCGGTGGCCGCAGCGCTTCTGGCCGACCTGGTCCTCCATGTGCACGGCGGCCACGCCGACGCGCTGGAAGGCCTTGATGGTGCGGCCGATGTTGAAGGCGCCGCCCCAGCCGGTGTCGATGTCCACCAGCAGCGGCATGCCGGTGGCGTCGACGATGCGGCGGGCGTCGGTGAGCACGTCTTCCATGGTGCTGATGCCTAGGTCGGGCACGCCCAGCGAATTGGCCGCCACGCCGCCGCCCGACAGGTACAGCGCCTTGTAGCCGACCCGCTTGGCCATCAGGCCGGCGTAGGCGGTGATGGCGCCCATCACCTGCAGCGGGGATTCTTCCTTGACGGCGGCGCGGAAGCGCGCGCCGGCCGAGTTCGCGTCAGTCATTTCGGTTCCCTCGAGTGCGAAGGCGGCCCGGGGGCCGCCTTCGCTGGTGGATCAGAGCAGGTGGGCGACGCCGGCCCGCTCTTCCTCGAGCTCGGCCAGGGTCTTGTCCATCATCGAGCGCGAGTACTCGTCGATCTCCAGGCCCTGCACGATCTCGTACTTGCCGTCCTTGCAGGTGACCGGGAAGCCGTACATCACGTCCTTCGGGATGCCGTAGCTGCCGTCCGACGGGATGCCCATGGTGGTCCACTTGCCCTGGGTGCCCAGCGACCAGTCGCGGATGTGGTCGATGGCGGCGTTGGCGGCCGAGGCGGCCGAGCTCAGGCCGCGGGCCTCGATGATGGCGGCGCCGCGCTTGCCGACCTTCGGGATGAAGGTTTCGCGGTTCCAGGCCTCGTCGCCGATCTTGTCCTTGAGCGAGGCGCCGTTCGCGGTGGCGAAGCGGTAGTCCGGGTACATGGTCGGGCTGTGGTTGCCCCACACCACCAGCTTCTCGATGTCGGCCACGGCCACGCCGGCGCGGGTGGCCAGCTGCGACAGGGCGCGGTTGTGGTCGAGGCGCAGCATGGCGGTGAAGTTGCGCGGGTCGAGGTCCGGCGCCGACTTCATGGCGATGTAGGCGTTGGTGTTGGCCGGGTTGCCCACCACCAGCACCTTCACGTTGCGCGAGGCGACGGCGTTGAGCGCCTTGCCCTGCACGGTGAAGATCTCGGCGTTCTTGAGCAGCAGGTCCTTGCGCTCCATGCCCGGGCCGCGCGGCATGGCGCCGACCAGCAGGGCCACGTCGGCGTCCTTGAAGGCGACCATGGGGTCGTCGGTGCCGACCATGCCGGCCAGCAGCGGGAACGCGCAGTCCTCGAGCTCCATCATCACGCCGCGCAGGGCGGCCTGGGCCTTCTCCATCGGCAGCTCGAGCATCTGCAGGATGACCGGCTGGTCCTTGCCCAGCATCTCGCCCGAGGCGATGCGGAACAGCAGCGAATAACCGATCTGGCCAGCGGCGCCGGTGACGGCGACGCGAACGGGGGTCTTCATGAAAGGCTCCTTACGAAAGTTCGGCGAAGAATTCCTGGATCCGCTGCAGGCCCTGGGGCAGCTGCTCGGTCGGGCAGGTGTAGCTGATGCGCAGCGCGCGCGGCTCGCCGAAGGCCGAGCCCGGCACGCAGGCCACGCCCTTGGCTTCGAGCAGCACCGAGCAGAAGTCGACGTCGTTGGCGATCTTCACGCCCTTGTGCGACTTGCCGAAGGCGCAGCTGATGTCGGGGAACACGTAGAACGCGCCCTGCGGCTTCGGGCAGACCACGCCCGGGATGGCGTTCATGGTGTCCACCACCAGGTCGCGCTTGGCCTGGAACTCGGCGCACTTGCTGGTGGGCACGTCCTGCGGGCCGGTGAGCGCGGCGATGGCGGCGGCCACCACCACTTCGGGCAGGTTGGTGATGTGGGTGGAATTGAGCACCGTGAGCGCCTTGGCCACCACTTCCGGGCCGGCCATGAAGCCGACGCGCCAGCCGGGCATGCCGTAGGTCTTCGACAGCGAGTCCACGAAGATGGTGCGCTCGCGCAGTTCCGGGCGGAACTGCACGAAGTTGTGGTAGCCCAGGCCGTCGAACACCATGGTGTTGTAGATGTCGTCGGTGATGACCCAGGTGTCCGGGTACTTGGCGACGACGTCGGCCAGCGCCGCGATCTCGTCGCGGGTGTAGACCATGCCGGTGGGGTTGTTCGGGTTGTTGAACAGGAACACCTTGGGCTTGGTCGCCAGCGCGGCGTCGAGCTGGGCCGGGGTGAGCTTGTAGTCCTGGCTGGCCGGGCACGGCAGCTCGAGGATCTTCGCGTTCAGCACCTCGGCGATGTCGGCGTAGGTGGTCCAGTAGGGCGTGGCGTAGGCGATGGTGTCGCCTTCGTCCAGCAGCGCCTCGGCCAGGTTGTACAGGATGTGCTTGGCGCCGATTCCGGTGGCGCAGTTCATGCGCGTGTAGCCAGTGAGGCCGAGCGCCTCGATGTGCTTGAGGAAGGCGTCGAGCAGGGCGTCCGAACCGCGGTTGCTGCCGTACTGGCCGCTGTCCTTGGCCAGCGCCTCGCGGGCGGCGGCGTAGACGTGTTCACCGGGCAGGAAGTTCGGGACGCCGATGGAGAAGCTGACGATGTCGCGGCCTTCGGCCTTGAGCTTCTTCGCCTTTTCGGCGACGGCCATGATGGCGCTGGGCTTGGCACGGCCCATGCGCTGAGCGAGCTGGGGCATCACTATCCTCGCGTGCTTGGTTGGCGGGATGGAAAACCGGTAAAGGATACCACGCCACCCTCCCCGGCCGGCCCGCCGGGGGCTTGCCTGCGGGCCCGGATCAGGCACTCTGGCGGCAGGAGAAACCCATGGCCGCAGCGTGCGCCCATCGACGGACACCGCCTGCCGCCGCCCTGGCGCTGGCCGCCCTGCTTTGCCTGTGGGCGGGCGGCGCGGGCGCCGGGCCGGAGCGGGTCGCCCAGGACGCGGCCGGCCGGCCGCTGGGCATCGAGGGCAGCGTCGTGGTGGTCGAGCCCGACATCGAGCTCGGCGAGATCACCGCCGGCGGCATGACCGAACCACGGCGCGACTGGTCCGAAACCGCGCGCCGGCTCTACCCCGCGGCGGTGGGCGAGCGCCTGGCGGCCGCCGGCGTCGCGCGCCGCCCCGATTTCGACGTGCCCGACGACCTGCCGGCGGACTCCCGCCTCGGCCAGGTGCTGCGGCTGAACGAGGCCGTCGCGCTCTCCATCGCCTACCACGCCCGCCCGGGCAGCGAGCTCGCCACCAAGGGCGACCGGCTGGACTGGACCCTGGGCGCCGGCGTCTCGGAACTGCACGCGGCCAGCGGCGCCGACTATGCCCTGTTCACCTATGTGCGCGACAGCTACGCCAGCGACGGCCGCAAGGCGCTGCGCGTGCTGGGCCTGGTGGCGGGCGCGGCCTTCGGCGGCGTGGTGGACATCGGCGGCGGGCGCCAGGTCGGCGTGGCCACCCTGGTGGACCTGCGCGACGGGCGCGTGGTGTGGTTCAACCGCATCGCCCGGCAATCGGGCGACCTGCGCGACGAGGCCGGCGCCCGGGCCACCGCCGGCGAACTGCTGGAAGGGCTGCCGCTGTGATGGCGGCCAGCCTGCCGCTGCTGCTGGCGCTGGCCGTGGCCACCGGCGCGCCGCCCGCGGCGGCCCCGGGCCAGCAGCCAGCGCCCGGCAGCGTGGAAGCCGAACTGCGCTACGCGACCGACCGCGCCGAACGCGATCTGCGAGAACACCCGCTGCGCGTGCACGACCCCGCCCTCGAAGCCTACGTGCGCGAGGTGGCCTGCCGCGTCGCCGGCGACTACTGCGGCGAGCTGCGCGTGTATGTCGTCGAACAGCCGTGGTTCAACGCCTCGATGGCGCCCAACGGCATGATGGTGGTCTGGACCGGCACCCTGCTGCGCTGCCGCGACGAGGCCGAGCTGGCCATGGTACTGGGCCACGAATTCGCGCACTTCCGGCAGCGCCATTCCCTGGCGCAGTGGCGCAAGGCCAAGCGCACCAGCGCCTTCCTGGGCACCTTCGGCCTGGTGGCCTGGGGCGCCGGCGCGGCGGCCGCGGGGCCGGCGGCCCGCCGGCTGGGCGCCGCCTCGGGGTTCGGGCACTCGCGCCCGGCCGAGCCCGAGGCGGACGCCATCGGCCTGGCCGCCGCCGTCGCCCAGGGATACGAGCCTGCGGCGGCGCCGCGGCTCTGGCAGCGCATGAAGGCCGAGGAAGGCGCCCGCCGCCACGGCAAGCCCCTGCCCGTCTTCGCCACCCATCCCCGCACCGCCGAGCGGCTGGCCGACGTGACGGCGGCCGCGGCGCGCCTGCCGGCGGGTGGCGAATCCGGCCGCGACCGCCACCAGGCGGCGGTGGCGCCCCATCTCGCGCGCTGGCTGCGCGGCGAGCTGTCGCGGCGCATGTACGACACCTCGGTGCAGGTGGTTGGCGACCTGCTCGCCGATGCGCCGCCGGGGCAGGAAGCCCTGCTGGCCTATTACCTGGCCGAGGCGCACCGCCGGCGCGGCGCGCCCGGTGACGCGGAGCGCGCGGGGGAACTGCTGGCGCGTTCGCTGGCCCTGCCTCACCCGCCGGCGGAGGCCTGGCGCGACCAAGGCCTGGCCCTGCTTGCGGCCGGCCGGAAGGAGGAAGCCGCGGTTGCGCTGCGCCGCTATCTCGACATGGCGCCGGACGCCGACGACACGGAGTTCATCACGGCCTCCCTGGCCCCGCCGGAGGCCCGGCGATGACGCGCCGCTGGCTGCTGCTCGCCGCCACCCTGCTGTTGGCCGCGTGTGCAGGCGCGGGCGGCACGCTGCAGCCGGCCGGCCGGGTGCAGGTGTTCGACCTGCAGCTGGAAACCTCGCTCGACTGGGCCCGCATCAAGGGCGCGCGCCAGGAACTGTGGACGGTGGACGGCACGCCGCTGAACCAGCTCAGCATCGTCTCGCGGGTGAAACCCGGCGAGCACGTTTTCCAGGGCAGCAAGGCAACCAAGCGGCGCCCCGACGGGCCGTGGTTCCGCCCCGGCATGCGCCCGGACGAAATCCGCGACCTGGTGGCCGACGGCCTGGCGCTGGCCGGCTGGTCGGCGGTGGAAACGCAGGGGCTGCGGCCCGCCGATTTCGGCGGCGTGCCGGGCCTGCGCTTCGAACTTTCCCTGGCCAACGGCCGGGGCCTGCGCTACCGCGGCCAGGCCGCGGCGGCGGAACGCAGCGGGCGCCTCACCCTGCTGGTGTGGCTGGCGCCCGGGGAGCACTACTACCCGCGCGACGCCGAAGCGGTGTCGCGCACGCTGGACAGGCTGCGTTTCCTGCCCTGAGCCGGCTCAGGCGTCGAGCACCTTGTTCCAGTCGGCCACGCGCGCGGCCTGGGCGGCCAGCAGCGGGGCGGTGTCGCCCTCGATGCGCACGCTCTCGATCTTGTCGCCGCCGCGCACCGCGTCCACGACCTGCTGGTCGCCGGCGCCGATGACCTCGCCGAACACGGTGTGCTTGCCGTCCAGCCACGGGGTCGGCACGTGGGTGATGAAGAACTGGCTGCCGTTGGTGCCGGGGCCGGCGTTGGCCATGGACAGCACGCCCGGCTTGTCGTGGCGCAGGTCGGCGCGGCACTCGTCCTCGAAGCGGTAGCCCGGGCCACCGGTGCCGGTGCCCTTCGGGCAGCCGCCCTGGATCATGAAGTCGGGGATGACGCGGTGGAAGCTCAGGCCATCGTAGAAGCCGCGCTGGGCCAGGTTGACGAAGCTGGCCACGGTGACCGGGGCCTTGTCGGCGTGCAGGCGGACGCGGATCGGGCCGCGGGAGGTGGTGAAGACGGCGGTCAGGGACATGTCGGGCTCCGGAAGCGGGTGCCGGGCGGTTCCCGGCGGGCCGCCTAGGATGCCACAGCTGCCGCCCCGGGGGCCGTCCGGGGCGCCGTTCGGTGATATACTGTCAGACTCATTTTCCTACGAGACAGCGCCCCCGGCGCCCATTCGCATGTCCATCGAAAAGCTCCGCAACATCGCCATCGTCGCCCACGTCGACCATGGCAAGACCACCCTGGTGGACCAGCTGCTCAAGCAGTCCAACACCCTGGGTGAACGCCAGCAGCTCGCCGAGCGCGCGATGGACAGCAACGACATCGAAAAGGAGCGTGGCATCACGATCCTTTCCAAGAACACCGCCATCCGCTGGACCTCGCCCGAGGGCGAGGACTACCGCATCAACATCGTCGACACCCCGGGCCATGCCGACTTCGGCGGCGAGGTGGAGCGCGTGCTGTCGATGGTGGACTCGGTGCTGATCCTGGTGGACGCGATGGACGGCCCGATGCCGCAGACGCGCTTCGTCACCCAGAAGGCGTTCGCGATGGGCTTCAAGCCGATCGTGGTGATCAACAAGGTCGACCGTCCCGGCGCGCGCCCGGACTGGGTGCTCAACCAGACCTTCGACCTGTTCGACCGCCTGGGCGCCACCGACGAGCAGCTCGACTTCACCGTGGTCTACGCCTCGGGCCTGAACGGCTACGCCGGCATGGACGAATCCGTGCGCTCGGGCGACATGACCCCGCTGTTCCAGACCATCGTCGACAAGGTCCCGCCGCCGCCGGTGGACATCGACGGCCCGTTCCAGATGCGCATCACCTCGCTCGACTACAACAACTACGTCGGCATCATCGGCGTGGGCCGCGTGCAGCGCGGCACCATCCGCACCAACATGCCGGTCAGCGTGGTCGCCCGCGACGGCAAGGTGCGCAACGCCAAGGTGCTGCAGGTGCTCGGCTTCATGGGCCTGGAGCGCCACGAGGTGAAGGAAGCGCGCGCCGGCGACATCATCGCCATCTCCGGCGTCGAGGGCCTGGGCATCTCCGACACCGTCTGCGACCCGTCGGCGCCCGAGCAGCTGCCGGTGCTCACGGTCGACGAGCCGACCATCTCCATGACCTTCCAGGTCAACGACTCGCCCTTCGCCGGCAACAAGGACCGCAGCGGCGGCAAGTTCCTCACCTCGCGCCAGCTGCGCGACCGCCTGATGCGCGAGACCCAGCACAACGTGGCGCTGAAGGTCGAGGACACCGCCGACGCCGACAAGTTCAAGGTCAGCGGCCGCGGCGAGCTGCACCTGTCGATCCTGATCGAAACCATGCGCCGCGAGGGCTACGAGCTGGCCGTGTCGCGCCCCGAGGTGATCATCAAGGACATCGACGGCGTGAAGTCCGAGCCGTTCGAGTCGCTGGTGGTGGACCTCGAGGAGCAGTACCAGGGCGGCGTCATGCAGCGCCTGGGCGAGCGCCGCGCGCTGCTGCAGAACATGGAGCCGGACGGCAAGGGCCGCGTGCGCATGGACTTCATCATCCCGGCGCGTGGCCTGATCGGCTTCCAGACCGAATTCCGCACCATTACCGCCGGCACCGGCCTGCTCTTCCACGTCTTCGACCACTATGCGCCGAAGCAGGAAGGCGAGATCGGCCAGCGCCAGAACGGCGTGCTGATCTCCAACGGCACCGGCCCGTCGCCGGCCTACGCGCAGATCGCCATGCAGGAACGCGGCCGCCTGATGGTCGAGCCGGGCGAGGAGATCTACGAAGGCCAGATCGTCGGCATCCACGCCAAGGACAACGACCTCACCGTCAACGCCCTGCGCGGCAAGCAGCTCACCAACTTCCGCGCCTCGGGCACCGACAAGGACGAGGGCCTGATCCCGCCGGTGAAGTTCTCGCTCGAGCAGGCGCTGGAGTTCATCGACGACGACGAGCTGGTCGAGATCACCCCGGTGGCCATCCGCCTTCGCAAGAAGTTCCGCACCGAGAACGACCGCAAGAAGGCCTCGCGCGCCGGCTGATCCCCGCCCGCGGCCCCGCCCACGATGAGCGCCGAGCTCTGGTTGCTGACCGGGCTGGCCGGCTTCGCCGCCGGCCTGCTCGACAGCATCGTCGGCGGCGGCGGCCTCATCCTCACTCCCGCGATGCTCAACCTGCATCCGGGCCTGAACATCCTGCAGACCATCGCCACCCAGCGCACCAGTTCGCTGCTGGGCACCAGCGTGGCGGCCTGGAACTACTTCCGCCACCTCACGGTGGAGCGCCGCATCGTGCTGCCAGCGCTGTTCGCGGCGCTGGCCGCCTCGGCGGTGGGCGTGCAGTTCGCCAAGCGCATCGAACCCGACGTGCTCAAGCTCGTGGTGCTGTCGGTGTGCGTGGTGCTGGCCATCTACACGGTGCTGCGCAAGGACCTGGGCACGCGCGAGCAGCGTCGCTTCGCCCCGCGGCGCGAAGCCGTGGCCGCGGCCCTGGTCGGTGGCGCCTGCGGCTTCTACAACGGCCTGATCGGTCCCGGCACGGGCACGCTGCTGGTGTTCGCCTTCGTCAGCGTCATCGGCCTGGATTTCCTGAAGTCGTCGGCGGTGTCGAAGTCCACCAACGTGGCCGCCGACCTGTCCTCGTGGGCGGTGCTGGCGGCCAGCGGCTTCGTGCAGTGGGCGCTGGCGGTGCCGCTGATCGTCGGCAACATGCTGGGCAGCTACGTCGGCAGCCGGCTGGCCATCCGCCAGGGCGACCGCTTCATCCGGCTGCTGTTCCTGGGCGTCGTGCTGGCCCTGGTGGCCCGCATCGGCTGGGACCTGCTGCGCCAGTAACGCGCGGCGGGTCACGCCGCCGAAACGCGGGGCTTGTCTAGACTCCACGGGCCTGCCACCGGAGCCCGCCATGCGTCCCGCCGCCCTGCCCCTGCTTTGCCTCGTCGCCGCGCTCGCCTCCTCACCGATCGCCCGCGCCGACACCCTCGTGGTGCTCAACAAGGCCGCCGACACCGCCACCCTGCTCGACCTGGCCAGCGGCCGCGAGCGCGCCACGATCCCGGTGGGCGCCGGCCCGCACGAGGCCGCGGTCAGCCCGGACGGGCGCTGGGCCCTGGTGGCGAACTACGGCCGCCCCGGCGCGCCGGGCAACAGCCTGAGCCTGGTGGACGTGGCGGCGGCGCGGGTGGTGGCCACGCACCGGCTGGGCCGCTACGACCGCCCGCATGGCATCGCCTGGCATGGCGACACCGCCTGGGTCACGGCGGAGGGCCAGCGCGCCCTGGTCGGCTGGTCGGCGCGCACCGGCGAACAGCTGGCCGTGCTGCCCACGGACCAGGCCGGTTCGCACATGGTGGCCCTGCATCCCGACGGCAGCCGTGCCTATGTTTCCAACCTCGGCGACGACTCGGTGACGGTGTTCGACCTGCTGGCCGACAAACGCGTGGGCACCTGGAAAACCGGCGACGGCGCCGAGGGCATCGCCGTGTCGCCCGACGGCCGCGAGCTGTGGGTGGGCCACCGCGACGCCGGCGACGTGGCCGTGTTCGACGCCGCCAGCGGCAAGGAGCTGGCGCGCCTGCCCGCGGCCGGTTTCCCCATCCGCGTGACGATCACGCCCGACGGCTCGCGCGTGCTGGTGAGCTGCGCCGAGGCCGGGCTGGTGCGCGTCTACGACCGCGCCGCGCGCCGCCACCTGGCCGACATCCGCTTCGACCGCGAGGCCAAGGACGCCGAGGGCCGCCTGTTCGGCGACCGCTTCGGCAAGAGCCCGCTGCCGATCGGCATCGTGGTGCCGCCCACCGGGAACCGGGCCTACGTGGCGCTCGCCAGCGCCGACGCCGTCGCCGAGGTGGACCTGGGCGATTACCGCGTGCGCCGATGGCTACCCACCGGCAAGGAGCCCGACGGCATGGCCTGGTCGCCGGTGGTGGTCAGCGACACCGCCAATGTCGTCGAACTCGACGTGGCGAGCGCGCGCGCCGCATTCGAAGCCGGCGCGCTGAGCGCCGAGTCCCTCGCCAGTGCCTACCTAGAGCGCATCGCCGCCATCGACCGCGCCGGCCCGCGCCTGAATTCGGTGATCGGGCTCAACCCGGCCGCCCTCGACGAAGCCCGCGCACGCGACGCCGAACGTCGCGCCGGCAAGGTGCGCGGCCCGCTGCACGGCATCCCGGTGCTGCTCAAGGACAACATCGACGTGGCGGGCCTGGTGAACTCGGCCGGCTCGCTCGCCCTCGCCGGGCACCGCCCCGCCGACGACGCCTTCCTGGTGGCGCGCCTGCGCGACGCCGGCGCCGTGGTGCTGGGCAAGACCAACCTGAGCGAATGGGCGAACTTCCGCTCCAGCCATTCCAGCTCCGGCTGGAGCTCGCGCGGCGGCCAGACCCGCAACCCCTACGCGCTCGACCGCAATCCCTGCGGCTCGAGCTCCGGCACCGGCGCGGCCATCGCCGCCAGCCTGGCCACGGTGGGCGTGGGCACCGAGACCGACGGCAGCATCCTCTGCCCCTCGGCGGTGAACGGCCTGGTGGGGCTCAAGCCCACGGTGGGGCTGGTGAGCCGCGACGGCATCATCCCGATCTCGGCGAGCCAGGACACCGCCGGCCCCATGGCGCGCACGGTGGCCGACGCGGCCGCGCTGCTGCAGGTGCTGGCGGCGCACCACCCCGCCGATCCCGCGGCGGCGGCGCGCCCGCCGGTGGACTACCTGGCGGCGCTCGACGCCCGGGCGCTCGCCGGCAAGCGCATCGGCGTGCTGCGCCAGGCCATGGGCCGCCACCCGGCCCTGGACGCCGCCACCGAAACCGCGCTCGAGGCGCTGCGCAAGGCCGGCGCCGAGGTCGTGGACGTGACCGTGCCCACCTGGGGCCAGTGGGGCCAGGCCGAGTTCGAAGTGCTGCTCCATGAATTCAAGGCAGGGCTCAATGACTACCTGCGCGGCAGCCGGGCGCCCGTGGCCTCGCTGGAAGCCCTGATCGCCTGGAACGAAGCGCACGCCGACGTGGCCATGCCGTTCTTCGGCCAGGACCTGCTGCTGCAGGCCCAGGCCAAGCCCGGGCTGGACGACAAGGCCTACCTCGAGGCGCGCGACACCGCCCGCCGCCTGGCCCGCGACGAAGGCCTGCTGGCCGTGCTCGACGGCGAAAAGCTCGACGCACTGGTGGCACCCACCACCGGCCCCGCCTGGCCCACCGACCACGTGCTGGGCGACCACTTCGTGAGCGCGGGCTATGGCATGGCCGCCGTGGCCGGCACGCCCAGCCTCACGGTTCCCATGGGCGAAGCCAGCGGGCTGCCGCTGGGCCTGGCCTTCCTGGGCCGGCCGTATTCCGAAGCGCAGTTGCTGGCGCTGGGCTATGCCTTCGAGCAGGCCACTCATGCCCGCCGCCCGCCCGGATTCGCGCCGGCGGCCAGCAGTCGCTGATCAGCGCCCGGACACCACCAGGTCCAGCAGTTCGCCGATCGTCCGGTGCGCCTCCAGCGGGTGGCGCAGCCGCAGGTCGCGCTGGATGAGGTACTGGTTCCGGCGGCCTTCGCGCCCGCGCACCAGGGCGCCCGCGGCCTCGAGCTCGGCCACGATCCGCTGCACCGCCCGCTCCGTGATGCCCACGCTCGCGGCGACCTCGCGCAGGGTCGCGCCGGGCTGGGCGGCCAGCGCCACCAGCACGTGGGTGTGGTTGGACATGAAGGTCCAGCCGGGCGCCGGCCCGGGGTCATTGACTGGCGGCTCGTAACCTGATTCTATATTCACGACATTTTTTTCGTGCATTGGAGTTCTTATGTCCGCCCAGTTCGAGAACCGCCTGCCCTTCCCGGCCCCCGCCCGCAGCATCGCCGTCGCCCACGGCGACGGCATCGGCCCCGAGATCATGGCCGCGACCCTGCGCGTTCTCGGCGCGGCGGATCCGGGCCTCACTTTCCATGAAGTGCCGCTGGGCCTCAAGGCCTACGAAGCGGGCCACGCCGCCGGTTTCACCCCGGAAGCGCTCGAGGCGGTGACCCGGCACGGCGTGCTGCTCAAGGCGCCGCTGTCGACGCCCCAGGGCGGCGGCTACAAGAGCGTCAACGTCACCCTGCGCAAGACCCTGGGCCTGTTCGCCAACGTGCGCCCCTGCGTGGCCTACCACCCGGTGGTGCCGGCGACGCACCCCGGCATGGACCTGGTGGTGGTGCGCGAGAACGAGGAAGACACCTACGCCGGCATCGAACACCGCCAGACCGACGAGGTGGTGCAGTGCCTGAAGCTGATCACCCGCCCGGGCTGCGAACGCATCGTCCGACACGCCTTCGAGTACGCGCTGGCGAACGGCCGGCGCAAGGTCACCTGCATGACCAAGGACAACATCATGAAGCTCACCGACGGCCTGTTCCACGCCGTCTTCGACGAGGTCGCGGCCGGGTACCCGGGCATCGCCACCGAGCACATGATCATCGACATCGGCACCGCGCGCGTGGCCACCCGTCCGCGCGACTTCGACGTGATCGTGACGCCCAACCTCTACGGCGACATCCTGTCCGACGTGGCCGCGGAAGTCGCGGGCTCCATCGGATTCGCACCCTCGGCCAACATCGGCTACCGCGCCTCGATGTTCGAGGCCGTGCACGGCTCGGCGCCCGACATCGCCGGGCGAGACCTGGCCAATCCCTCGGGCCTGCTGCTGTCGGCGGTGATGATGCTGGTGCACCTGGGCCGCGGCGCGCCGGCCACGGCGATCCACAATGCCTGGCTGCGCACGCTGGAGGACGGCGTGCTCACCGGCGACGTGCCGGCCGCCGGCAAGGTGCGCCGGGTTGGCACGCAGGCCTTCGCCGACGCCGTGATCGAGCGGCTCGGGCAGCGCCCCGAACGGCTGCGCCCGGTGGACTATCCCTCGCGCGCCGAAGCGGTGCCGGCCGCGCCGAAGCCGCGCCTCGCGGAGACCGGGCGGGTGCCGGCGGACAAGCAGCTCGAGGGCGTGGACCTGTTCCTGCACTGGGACCAGGACGGCCGCTCGCCCGCGGCGCTGGGCGCGCGGCTGGAGCGCATCGCCGGGCCGGAGTTCACGCTGGAGCTGGTGACCAACCGCGGCGTGAAGGTGTACCCGGGCGGCAACCCGCACACGCTCTGCTCCGACCACTGGCGCTGCCGGTTCCGCGACGCCGGCGAGGCCTCGCCGCTCGCGATCACGCGGCTGATGGCCCGCGCCGCGGAGGCCGGCCTGGACGTGGTCAAGACCGAGAACCTCTACCGCTTCGACGGCAAGGCGGGCTACTCCCAGGCGCAGGGCGCCTGAGCCCGGAGGCCAGGCCCCGGATTCAGGGCGTGACCGGGGCCGCCAGGCTGGTCTGCTTGCGCACGATCAGCATGGCGATCTCGAGCGACTGCTCGTAGTTCAGGCGCGGGTCCACCGTGGAGCGGTAGGCCCGCGCCAGGTCGGTGTCGGTGAGTTCGCGCGCGCCGCCCGTGCACTCGGTGACGTTTTCGCCGGTGAGCTCCAGATGCACGCCGCCCAGGCGGGTGCCCGCCGCGGCATGCAGTTCGAAGCTGGCTTCGACCTCGGCGCGGATGTTGTCGAAGCGGCGGGTCTTGTAGCCGTTGCTGGTGCTCTCGGTGTTGCCGTGCATCGGGTCGCAGATCCACAGCACGCGGCGGCCTTCGCGGCGCATGGCGTCCAGCAGCGGCGGCAGCTTTTCGGCGACCTTCGCGGCGCCCATGCGGTGGATGAAGCTCAGGCGCCCCGGCTCGTTGTCCGGGTTGAGCGCGTCGGCAAGGCGCAGGAGCTGGTCCGGCGTCACCGAGGGGCCGATCTTCACCGCCACCGGGTTGCGCAGGCCGCGGAAATACTCCACGTGGGCGCCGTCCAGCGCCGCCGTGCGCATGCCGATCCACGGGAAGTGGGTGGAGAGGTTGAACCAGCCCCACTGGCGCGGCACCTGGCGGGTCAGCGCCTCCTCGTAGGGCAGCAGCAGCGCTTCGTGCGAGGTGTAGAAGTCGGCGCGGTTGAGGTTGTGCAGCGCCTCGCCGGAGATGGTTTCCATGAAGCGCACGGCGTCGCCCACGGCGGCCACCATGCGGCGGTATTCGTCGGACAGCGGCGAGTGGCCAACCCAGCCCAGGTCCCAGTATTCCGGGTGGTGCAGGTCGGCGAAGCCGCCGTCGATGAGTGCGCGCACGAAGTTCATCGTCATGGCCGAGCGCGCGTGGCCCTTGATCATGCGGCGCGGGTCGGCGGTGCGGGCCTCGGCGGTGAACTCGGGCTGGTTGATGAAGTCGCCGCGGTAGCTGGGCAGCGACACGCCGTCCTTCTCCTCCATGTCGGCGGAGCGCGGCTTGGCGTACTGGCCGGCGAAGCGGCCCACGCGCACCACCGGCAGGCGCAGGCCGTGCACGAGCACCAGGCTCATCTGCAGCAGCACCTTCAGGCGGTTCGAGACCAGGGCCGATTCGCAGTCGGCGAAGGATTCGGCGCAGTCGCCGCCCTGCAGCAGGAAGCGCTTGCCTTCCTGCGCCTCGGCCAGCTGCTTCTTGAGCGCCAGGATCTCCCAGGACGTCACCAGCGGCGGCAGGCGACCGAGTTCGCCCAGCACCTCTTCCAGGGCGCGGGCGTCCGGATACGTGGGCTGCTGGGCCGCGGCGAACGCCCGCCAGCTCGCCGGCGACCAGTCACCGGGAACGGAAACGGGAGTCAGGCTGCGGTCGGAGGCGTTCATTTCAGGGGTCCGTGTCGTCATCGCGGGAAAGAAGTCGAAAACACTATGCCACAGGCGCCTCGCGGGCCCGTGCAGGCGACGCGATGACGCGGGGATTCAGCGGCGGCGCCAGGCCGCCCAGAGCGCGCCGAGGCCGAGGCCGACGAACCAGGCCAGGGTCCAGGCCGGCATGGAAAGGCCCAGGAAGGTCCAGTCCACCTTCGCGCATTCGCCGGAGCCGGCGAGCACGCTGGAAAGGGCCTTCAGCGGGCCCATCGCCTCGACCATGTAGTCGAGGCCCATGGACGTGCACAGCGGCACTTCGCTGGCCGGCAGCGACTGCAGCCAGACGTGGCGGCCAGCCACTCCGGCGCCGGCGGCGGCGGCCACGAAGGCCAGGAGCCCATAGACGCCGCGCCCCACCCGCCCCTTCGGCGAATGCAGGCCACCGACCAGGAAGACGATGCCCATCGCCGCGAAAGCGAGCCGCTGCAGGATGCACAGCGGGCACGGCAGCATAAGCATGCCGAACTGCACGTAGAGCGCGTACGCCAGCAGCGCCGCGCAGAGCAGGAAACCGGTGAGGAACTGGGACCGGAAGGTCCAGGCGAAGGGGTTTGCGGTCATCGGCGCGGCGTTCGTGTGCTGGGTCTAGCGTACAGGACAGCGGCGCGGGCGCGAAGTTTCCCGGCCTCGAAAAACAAGACCCCGGCGCGGGCCGGGGTCTTGGGTACCACGTCGGTGCGCCGGGATTATTCGGCGGCTTCGGTGGCCGCCTGCGGGCGGTCGACGAGTTCGACGTAGGCCATCGGGGCGTTGTCGCCCGGACGGAAACCACACTTCAGGATGCGCAGGTAACC
The DNA here is from genome assembly GCF_041913985.1 of Arenimonas sp. Taxonomy (GTDB): domain Bacteria; phylum Pseudomonadota; class Gammaproteobacteria; order Xanthomonadales; family Xanthomonadaceae; genus Arenimonas. The sequence goes on along the minus strand of NZ_JAYSEG010000001.1, from coordinate 13,804 downwards.
GCCGGGGCGGGCCTGGTAACGCGGGCCGAGCTCGACGAAGAGCTTGCCCACCGCTTCCTTGTCGCGCAGGCGGGACATGGCCAGGCGGCGATTGGCGACGCCATCGGTCTTGCCGATGGTGATCAGCGGCTCGGCGACGCGGCGCAGTTCCTTGGCCTTCGGCAGGGTGGTGCGGATCAGTTCGTGCTTGATCAGGGACGCAGCCATGTTGCTGAACATCGCTTCGCGATGAGCGCTGGTACGGCTGAACTTGCGTCCGGATTTCTGGTGGCGCATGGTCGTGGTTCCTTAGTGAATTCCGGGGCTCAGCCCAGCATGCCCTGCTGCAGGCCGGCCGGCGGCCAGTTCTCCAGCTTCATCCCGAGCGAAAGACCGCGCTGGGCGAGGACTTCCTTGATCTCGGTGAGCGACTTCTTGCCCAGATTCGGGGTCTTGAGCAGCTCGACCTCCGTACGCTGGATCAGGTCGCCGATGTAGTAGATGTTCTCGGCCTTGAGGCAGTTGGCCGAGCGCACGGTCAGCTCGAGGTCGTCGATCGGGCGCAGCAGCACCGGGTCGATGCCCGTCGCGGAGGCCTTGGCCGGGCCGCGCTCGCGCTGGGTGAAGTCGCCGAACACCGACAGCTGGTCGGTGAGGATGTCGGCGGCCGTGCGGATCGCGTCCTCGGCATCGATCGTGCCGTTGGTCTCGATCTCCAGCACCAGCTTGTCCAGGTCGGTGCGCTGCTCGACGCGGGCGGCCTCGACGGCGTAGGCGACGCGGCGGACCGGCGAGAAGGTGGCATCAAGCACCAGTCGGCCGATCGCCCGGGACTCTTCGTCCGGGCGGCGGCGATCGGCGGCCGGCTGGTAGCCGAAACCGCGCTCGATCTTCAGGCGCATGTTCAGCGCCGTGTCCTTGGTCAGGGTGCAGATCACGTGGTCGGGATTGATGATCTCGACGTTGTGGTCGGTCTTGATGTCGCCGGCGGTGACGACGCCCGGACCCTTCTTCTGCAGCGACAGCGTGGTGTGGTCCACGTTGTGCATGCGGATGGCGACGTCCTTGAGGTTCAGAAGGACCTCGAGCACGTCTTCCTGCAGGCCTTCGACGGTGGTGTACTCGTGGAGCACGCCGTCGATCTCGACCTCGGTGATGGCGAAGCCGGGGATCGACGACAGCAGGACGCGACGCAGGGCGTTGCCCAGCGTGTGGCCGTAGCCGCGCTCCAGCGGCTCGATGACCACCTTGGCGCGGTTGGAGCCGAGGCGTTCGATGTGCGGGCCGCGCGGGCGCAGCACCTGGGTGGCGGTAACCGTCATGGTCAAGGTGTCTCCTAAAGGATTACTTCGAGTACAGCTCGACGATCAGCGCTTCATTGATGTCCGAGGGCAGGTCGGCGCGGTCCGGGACGGCCTTGAAGACGCCGGCGAACTTCTTGGCGTCGACTTCGCACCAGCTCGGGACCAGGTCCATCTGCTGCGACAGGTTCACGGCTTCCTGGACGTTCAGGTGCTTCTGCGCGCGTTCGGTCAGGGCGATGTTGTCGCCGGCCTTGACCTGGTACGAGGGCAGGTTCACGGCCTTGCCGTTGACCAGCACGCCCTTGTGCGACACCAGCTGGCGCGCCTGCGGACGGGTGACGGCGAAGCCCATGCGGTACACCACGTTGTCGAGGCGCTGCTCAAGCATCTGCAGCAGGGTCTCGCCGGTGTTGCCCTTCTTGGTCGAAGCCTTCTTGTAGTAGTTGCGGAACTGGCGCTCCAGCAGGCCGTAGATGCGCTTGACCTTCTGCTTCTCGCGCAGCTGGGTGGCGTAGTCGGACAGCTTGCCGCGCTTGGCGACGGCGCCGTGCTGGCCGGGCTTCTGCTCCAGCTTGCACTTGGAATCAATCGCGCGCGCCGGCGACTTCAGGCTGAGGTCGGAGCCTTCGCGGCGGGCGAGCTTACAGGTGGGACCGATATAACGAGCCATTTATGTAGTCTCCAGTTCCCGTTAGACGCGGCGCTTCTTCGGCGGCCGGCACCCGTTGTGCGGGATCGGGGTGACGTCGATGATGTTGGTGATCTTGTAACCGCACGCGTTGAGCGAACGCACGGCCGACTCGCGGCCCGGGCCGGGGCCCTTGATGCGGACTTCCAGCGTCTTCACGCCGTACTCCAGCGCGACCTTGCCGGCCTTCTCGGCGGCGACCTGGGCGGCGAACGGGGTGGACTTGCGGGAACCGCGGAAACCCGCGCCGCCCGAAGTCGCCCACGACAGCGCGTTGCCCTGGCGGTCGGTGATGGTGACGATGGTGTTGTTGAAGGAAGCGTGGACGTGGGCGATGCCGTCGGTGACGACCCGCTTGATCTTCTTCTTCGTCTTAACTGCCGGCTTGTTCATTGGGCCAGGTCCTTACTTCTTGATGGCTTTGCGCGGACCCTTGCGGGTACGGGCATTGGTGCGGGTACGCTGACCACGCATCGGCAGGCCACGACGATGGCGCAGGCCGCGGTAGCAGCCCAGGTCCATCAGGCGCTTGATCGACATGCCCACTTCACGGCGCAGGTCGCCCTCGACCGTGTACTTGGCCACCTCGGCGCGGATGCGCTCGATTTCCGGCTCGGACAGGTCGCGGATCTTCGTGGCCGGAGCCACGCCAGCCGCCTCACAAACAAGCTTCGACCGGGTACGGCCGATGCCAAAGATACTCTGCAGGCCCACCCAGACATGCTTCTGGACAGGCAGGTTGACACCCGCAATGCGCGCCATCAGGCGTTCTCCAAAACTAAATTGAGCGCAGTGAATCGGAAAGTATACAGCAGCTTGGGGTTTCATTGTAGCCCCCCGGGTCATGGGACCCGGGAAACCCGGCATGGGGAGTGTGCCCATGCTCCGGCGACGAACTGGCGCCTGCCCTTCCCTTCCCGGGTCGGGCGCCCCGCGCTACTCCAGCGCAGGAACGGGTGCCGGCTCATCCGCGCGCCAAGCTGCCGCGCGGACCGCCCATTGTGCGTGGTTCTCAGCTGCGGGCGAGGCCGCCGCGGGAACCACCCTTCAAATTGGCCTTCTTCATCAGGCTCTCGTACTGATGGGACATCAGGTGAGCCTGGATCTGGGCGGTGAAATCCATCACCACCACGACCACGATCAGCAGCGAGGTGCCGCCGAAGTAGAACGGAACCGACCAGAACGCCCGGATGACCTCCGGAAGCAGGCACACGAGCACCAGATACAGCGCGCCGATCAGGGTCAGGCGGGTCAGGACGCCGTCGATGTAGTCGGCGGTGGCCTTGCCCGGCCGGATGCCCGGCACCAGGGCGCCGGACTTCTTGAGATTATCCGCCGTTTCCTGGGAATTGAAAACCAGGGCGGTGTAGAAGAACGCGAAGCCGATGATCATGGCGCCGTAGAGCAGCATGTGCAGCGGCTCGCTCGGGGCCAGGGCCTGGCTCAGGTTCTGCAGGAACAGGTTCAGCTGGTCGCGCCAGCCCTCGCCCGTCGGGCCGCTGCCCTGGCCGAACCACTGGACCATGGTCGCCGGGAACATGATCAGGCTCGAGGCGAAGATCGCCGGGATCACGCCCGCCATGTTGAGCTTGAGCGGCAGGTGCGAGCTCTGGTTCATGTAGGCCTGGCGGCCGCCCTGGCGACGGGCGTAGTTCACGGTGATGCGGCGCTGGCCGCGCTCCATGAACACCACGAAGTAGGTGACGCCCAGCACCAGCGCGAGGATGGCGACCACCGCGAAACCACTGATCTCGCCGTTCGCGACCTGCTGGAAGGTGCCGAGGATGGCGCCCGGCAGGCTGGCCACGATGCCCGCGAAGATGATCAGCGAGATGCCGTTGCCGATGCCGCGCTCGGTGATCTGCTCACCCAGCCACATCAGGAAGATCGTGCCGGCGGTCAGGGAGACCACGGCGGTGAGGATGAAGCCCGGGCCCGGCGCGTAGACCACGCCACCCTGCCCCTGCAGCATCGAGGCGATGGAGCCGGCCTGCACGATCGCCAGGAACACCGCGCCGACGCGCGAGTACTGGGTCAGCTTGCGGCGGCCGCTCTCGCCTTCCTTCTTCATCTGCTTCCAGGGCTCGTAGATCTGGCCCATCAGCTGCACGATGATCGAGGAGGAGATGTAGGGAATGACGTTCAGCGCGAACAGGCTGAAGCGGTTGAGGGCACCACCGGAGAACATGTTGAACATGTCCACGATGGTGCCTTCCTGCTGTTCCATCAGCCGCAGCATGGCTTCCGGATCGATGCCGGGCACCGGGATGTAGCTACCGATGCGGTAGACGATCAGGGCCAGGATCACGAAGACCAGGCGCTGGCGGAGCTCGGTGAACTTGCCGAGCCCGCCCAGGGCAGCTGCTGCGGAAGAGGACTGGGCCAAGGCTTTACTCCGCGACGCTGCCGCCGGCAGCCTCGATGGCGGCCTTGGCACCGGCGGTGGCCAGCACGCCCTTGAGCACGAACTTCTTGCTCAGCTCGCCCTTCTTGACGATCTTGGCCTGCTTGGCGGTGGCCGGGACCAGCTTGGCCTCGCGCAGGGCGGCGAAGTCGATCTCGCCGGCCTCGAGCTTGTCCAGCTGGTACAGCAGCACTTCGGCCGTGTCGTTCTTCAGCTTCGAGCGGAAGCCGATCTTCGGCAGGCGGCGCTGCATGGGCATCTGGCCGCCTTCGAAGCCGGCCTTGATCTTGCCCTTGCCGGTGCGGGCAAAGGAACCCTTGTGGCCGCGGCCGGCGGTCTTGCCGAGGCCGGAGCCGATACCACGGCCAACGCGGACGCGTTCCTTGCGGGCGCCGTCGGCGGGCTTGAGAGAATTGAGCTTCATATGGGTTCTCCTCGGGGCGCTCAGGACTCGACGCGCACCAGGTAATGCACTTGGTTGATCAGGCCGCGCACGGACGGGGAGTCCTTGAGCTCGCGGACGTCATTGACCTTGTTCAGGCCCAGGGCGCGAACCGAGACGCGGTGGCGCTCCTGGCAGCCGCGCAGGCCCTTGACCAGGCGGACTTTGACGGTCTTCTCAGCCATTGAGGATCTCCTCAAGCTTCTTGCCACGCTTGGCGGCGATGCGGGCCGGCGACTGGGTGGCGGCCAGGCCCTTGACGGTGGCGCGCACCAGGTTGATCGGGTTGCGGGAACCAACGGCCTTGGCCAGCACGTTCTTCACGCCCACGGCCTCGAGCACGGCGCGCATGGCGCCACCGGCGATCACGCCGGTACCCTCGGAAGCCGGCTGCATGTACACGCGGGCGGCGCCGTGGTTGGCCTTGACCGGGTGGAACAGGGTGCCGTTGTCGAGGTCGACGGAGACCATCGCCTTGCGGGCGTACTCCATCGACTTCTGGATGGCCACCGGGACCTCGCGGGCCTTGCCGTAGCCGAAACCGACCTTGCCGGCGCCGTCGCCGACGACGGTCAGCGCGGTGAAGGTGAACTGACGACCGCCCTTGACGGTCTTGGACACGCGGTTCACGGCGACCAGCTTCTCGATGAAGCCGTCGTCGCTTTCGCCGCGATTGCGATCGCGCTCGTTGCTGCTCATGTGGATTCCTGAGGTTGCTTACGGCACCTGGCCGCTTATGGTTGTGGTTGGATCTTGGAACTCAAGCCCGTGGGCTTAGAACTGCAGGCCACCCTCGCGGGCGGCGTCGGCCAGGGCCTTGATGCGGCCGTGGTAGCGGTAGCCCGAACGGTCGAAGGCAACCTTGTCGATGCCCGCGGCCAGCGCCTTGGCGGCGATGGTGCGGCCGACCTTGGCGGCAGCCTCCATGTTCTTGCTGCCCTTGAGGCCTTCCTTGACGTCGGCCTGCACGGTGGAGGCCGAAGCCAGCACCTTGGAGCCATCGGCCGTGAACAGCTGGGCGTAGATGTGCTGGCCCGAGCGCAGCACCGACAGGCGGGCGACACCGAGCTTGCGGATGTGCGCGCGGGTGGTCTTGGCGCGACGGAGACGGGCGGTGTTCTTTTCCATGGTCTTTTACCTTTGGGAAGCTGAAGTGCCCGATTAGGCCTTCTTGGCTTCCTTCATGATGATCTTTTCGCCGGAGTAGCGGACGCCCTTGCCCTTGTAAGGCTCGGGCTTGCGGAAGGCGCGGATCTTGGCCGCGACCTCGCCCACCAGCTGCTTGTCGGCGCCGGTGACCAGGATCTCGGTCTGGGTCGGGGTGGTGAGCGTGATGCCTTCCGGCGCCACGAACACGACCGGGTGCGAGAAGCCCAGGCTGAGGTTGAGGTCCTTGCCCTGCATGGCGGCGCGGTAACCGACGCCGACCAGCTCGAGCTTGCGGGTGAAGCCCTCGGCCACGCCGGTGACCATGTTGGCCAGGATGGCGCGGGCGGTGCCGGCCATCGGGATGTTGGCGGCTTCGACGGCGGACAGCTGCAGCACGCCGTTCTCGACCTTGAACTCGACGCCGGCCGGCTTGGCCAGGCTCAGGGAACCCTTCGGGCCCTTGACGGTGACCTGGTCGTTGGAAACGTTGAACTCGACGCCCTTCGGCAGGGAGATCGGCTTCTTGGCAACGCGGGACATGGGTGCGTCCTCCTTAGGCCACGAGGCAGATGACTTCGCCGCCCACGCCCGCAGCGCGGGCCTGGCGATCGGTCATCAGACCCTGGGAGGTGGAAATGATGGCGACGCCGAGACCGGCGAGCACCTTCGGGAGATCGTTCTTGCCCTTGTACTGGCGCAGGCCCGAACGGGAGACGCGCTCGAGGCGCTCGATCACCGGCTTGCCTTCGTAGTACTTCAGGGAGATCTCGAGCTTGGCCTTGGCGCCCTCGCCGTTCACGCGGAAGTCGCCGATGTAACCCTCGGACTTCAGCACGTTGGCGATGGCCAGCTTCATCTTGGAGGCAGGCATGGAAACCTGCGGCTTGCCGACGGCGAGCGCATTCTTGATGCGCACCAGCATGTCGGCAATGGGATCAGTCATGCTCATTTTTGCTTACCTTGTTCCTAGGTGTGGGAGCACCGATATCCGCTGGCCCCCGAGGGGGCCGGCGATTACCAGCTGGCCTTGCGCAGGCCGGGCACGTCGCCACGCATGGTGGCTTCGCGCAGCTTGTTGCGGCCGAGGCCGAACTTGCTGTACACGCCGCGCGAGCGGCCGGTCAGTTCGCAGCGGTTGCGCACGCGGCTCGGGCTCGAGTCGCGCGGCAGCTTCTGCAGCTTGGTGGCGGCATCCATCTTCTCCTCGTAGGAGGCAGTGGTGCTGCTGATGATCTTCTTCAGTTCCGCGCGCTTGGTGGCGTGCTTCGCGACAAGCTTCTTGCGCTTGATGTCGCGGTTCACCATCGAAGTCTTGGCCATCTCGATAATCCTCGGATCAGTTGCGGAACGGGAAGTTGAAGGCCTCGAGCAGCGCCTTGGCTTCCTCGTTGGTCTTCGCCGTCGTGGTGATGGCGATGTCCATGCCACGCATGGCGTCGACGGCGTCGAAATCGATCTCGGGGAAGATGATCTGTTCCTTGACGCCCATGTTGTAGTTGCCACGGCCGTCGAAGGAGCGGCCCGACACGCCGCGGAAGTCGCGCACGCGCGGCAGCGAGACGTTGATCAGGCGGTCCAGGAACTCGTACATCTTGGCGCGGCGCAGGGTGACCTTGCAGCCGATCGGCCAGCCGTCACGGATCTTGAAGCTCGCCACCGAGACGCGGGCGTTGGTGGTGATGGGCTTCTGGCCCGCGATCTTGGTCATGTCGGCGACGGCATTTTCCAGGATCTTCTTGTTACCCACGGCCTCGCCCACGCCCATGTTCAGCGTGATCTTGGTGATGCGGGGAACTTCCATCACGTTCTTGTAACCGAAGCGCTCGATCAGCTTCGGCAGAACCTCTTCCTTGTAAATCTTCTCAAGCCGGGTCATGGCATCATTCCTTAGGCGTCAACCGCCTCACCGCTCGAGCGGAACACACGCACTTTGCGTCCATCCTCGAGCACCTTGAAACCAATGCGCTCACCCTTGCCCGAGGCCTGGTTGAACAGCATCACGTTGGAAATGTGGAGCGGCGCCTCGCGCTCGACGATGCCGCCGGCGATGTTCGCCTGCGGATTCGGCTTGGTGTGGCGCTTGATGATGTTGACGTTCTGCACGACGACCTTGTCGCCCGCGACGCGAACAACCTCACCCTTCTTGCCCTTGTCGGCGCCGGCGATCACGATCACCTGGTCGCCCTTGCGAATACGGTTCATGTCTGTTCCTTCCCTCAGATCACTTCGGGAGCGAGCGACACGATCTTCATGAACTTCTCGGAACGAAGCTCACGGGTCACGGGCCCGAAGATGCGGGTGCCGATCGGCTCCTGCTTGTTGTTGAGCAGGACGGCGGCGTTGCCGTCGAAACGGATCAGCGAGCCATCGGCACGGCGCACGCCCGAACGGGTGCGGACCACGACGGCGTCGTAGACCTCGCCCTTCTTGACCTTGCCACGCGGGATCGCGTCCTTGACGGTGACCTTGATGATGTCGCCAATGTGCGCGTAACGGCGCTTGGAGCCGCCGAGCACCTTGATGCACATCATTTCCTTGGCGCCGGAGTTGTCGGCGGCCTCGAGGTAGCTCTGTACCTGGATCATTTCCGGGCCTCCTTACTTACCGGCTCGCGTGATGACTTCCACCACACGCCAGTTCTTGGTCTTGGAAAGCGGACGGCACTCGGTGACGCGGACAACGTCGCCTTCGTTGCAGGCGTTGTCCTCGTCGTGCGCGTGCAGCTTGGTCGAGCGGCGGATGTACTTACCGTACAGCGCGTGCTTGACCTGGCGCTCGACGAGCACGGTGACGGTCTTGTTCATCTTGTTGCTGACGACGCGGCCTTCGACCGTGCGCAGCTGGTTGGCATTATCGCTCATAGCTCGCCCTTACTTCTTGTCGGTCAGCAGGGTCATCGTCTGCGCGATTTCGCGACGGACCCGCTTGATGTTGTGGGGCTGGCTCAGCTGGCCAGTCGCCTTCTGCATGCGCAGGGCGAACTGTTCCTTGTGCAGGTCCAGCAGGTGGGCCTTCAGCTCGGCCGCCGACTTGTTACGCAGTTCCTTGAGTTCCATATCAGCGCACCGTCCGGGTCACGAAAGTGGTGGTGACCGAGAGCTTCGCGGCAGCCAGGCGGAAAGCCTCGCGAGCCGTCGCCTCGTCCACGCCCTCGATCTCGTAGATCATCCGACCGGGGGCGATCTGGGCCACCCAGTACTCGACGTTGCCCTTACCGGCGCCCATTCGCACTTCGATCGGCTTCTTGGTGATCGGCTTGTCCGGGAACACGCGGATCCACATCTTGCCGCCACGCTTCACGTAACGGCTGATCGAGCGGCGGGCCGCCTCGATCTGGCGCGCGGTCAGCTGGCCGTGCGAGGTGGCCTTGAGGCCGAACTCACCGAAGCTGACGGCGGCGCCGTTCCAGCTCAGGCCGTCGTTGCGGCCCTTGAAGACCTTGCGGTACTTGGTTCGCTTGGGTTGCAGCATGGCGGATTACCTCGTTTCCTTCGCCGGACGGGACGGGCGCTCAGTGCGCTCTTCCACCTTCTCCTGGCCGACCTGGCTGAAGTCGAACACTTCGCCCTTGTAGATCCAGACCTTCACGCCGATGATGCCGTACGTGGTCGAGGCCTCGGCGAAACCGTAGTCGATGTCGGCGCGCAGGGTGTGCAGGGGCACGCGGCCCTCGCGGTACCACTCCGAACGCGCGATCTCGGCGCCGTTGAGGCGGCCGGCGACGTTGACCTTGATGCCCAGGGCGCCAAGGCGCATCGAGTTGCCCACGGCGCGCTTCATCGCGCGGCGGAACATGATGCGGCGCTCGAGCTGCTGGGCGATCGACTCGGCCACCAGCTGGGCGTCGAGCTCGGGCTTGCGCACCTCGGACACGTTGATGTGCGCCGGGACGCCCATGATGTCCGAGACTTCCTTGCGCAGCTTCTCGATGTCCTCGCCGCGCTTGCCGATCACCACGCCCGGGCGAGCCGAGTGGATGGTGACGCGGGCGCTCTTCGAGGGACGCTCGATCAGGATCTTGGAAATGCCAGCCTGCGCGAGCTTCTTGCGCAGCATCTCACGGACCTTCAGGTCCGAGGTGAGGTACTGGGCGTAGTCGCGCTTGTTGGCGAACCACTTGGAATTCCAGTCCTTGGCGATGCCCAGGCGGATTCCGGTCGGATGAACTTTGTGACCCATATTCGTCGTCCCTGCCTTACTTGCCCGAGCCCACAACCACGGTGATGTGGCTGGTGCGCTTGAGGATGCGGGTGCCGCGGCCCTTGGCGCGGGCCATGAAGCGCTTCAGGACGGGGCCCTCGTCGACCATGATGGTCGAAACCTTGAGCTCGTCGATGTCAGCGCCGAGGTTGTTTTCGGCGTTCGAGATGGCGCTCCACAGGACCTTGCCGATCATGTGGGCGGCCTTCTTGTCGGAGAACTGCAGCAGCTCGTAGGCGCGGGAGGCCTGCATGCCACGGACCTGGTCGGCGACCAGGCGGGCCTTCTGCGGCGAAATCCGGGCGGTACGGAGAATGGCTTTGGCTTCCATCGTCATATCCCCTTACTTGCCCGACTTCTTGTCGCCGCCGTGACCCTTGAAGGTACGGGTCAGGGCGAACTCGCCGAGCTTGTGGCCAACCATGTTCTCGTTCACGAGGACCGGGACGTGCACCTTGCCATTGTGAATGGCGATGGTGAGCCCGACCATTTCCGGCGAGATCATTGAACGACGCGACCAGGTCTTGATCGGCTTCTTGCTGCTGCCCTGGGCGGCCTCCACCTTCTTGACGAGGTGGTGGTCGATGAAGGGACCTTTCTTAAGAGAACGTGCCATGGCCTATCAACCCCTACGATCGCGCACGATGAACTTCTGGGTGCGCTTGTTCTTGCGCGTCTTGTAACCCTTCGCCGGGGTGCCCCACGGGGACACCGGGTGCGGGTTGCCCTGGCCAGCCTTGGCCTCGCCACCGCCGTGCGGATGGTCAACCGGGTTCATGGCCGCGCCGCGCACGGTCGGCTTGACGCCGCGCCAGCGAGCCGCACCAGCCTTGCCCAGCTTCTCGAGGTTGTGCTCGACGTTGCCGACTTCGCCGATGGTCGCGCGGCAGTCGGCCGGCACCTTGCGCATTTCGCCGGAGCGCAGGCGCAGGGTGGCGTAGCCGCCGTCGCGGGAGATCAGCTGGGCACCGGCGCCAGCGGCGCGGGCCAGCTGGGCGCCCTTGCCCGGCTTCATCTCGACGCAATGCACGGTCGAACCCACCGGCATGTTGCGCAGCGGCAGGCTGTTGCCGGTCTTGATCGGCGCATCCTTGCCAGCGATCACCTGGTCGCCCTGGGCCAGACCCTTGGGAGCGATGATGTAGCGGCGCTCGCCGTCGGCATAGCACAGCAGCGCGATGTGCGCGGTGCGGTTCGGATCGTACTCAAGGCGCTCGACGCGGGCCGGGATGCCCTCCTTGTCGCGCTTGAAGTCGATGATGCGGTAATGCTGCTTGTGGCCACCGCCGATGTGGCGGGTGGTGATGCGACCGTAGTTGTTACGGCCACCGGTCTTGCTCTTCTTTTCGACCAGCGATTCCAGCGGGCCGCCCTTGTGCAGGCCGGCGGTGGAGACGCGCACCATGGCGCGGCGGCCAGGCGAGGTCGGCTTGAAAGTCTGTAGTGCCATGGGTTCCTACCTCAGGCCTTGGCCATCACGTCGATCGTCTGGCCATCGGCCAGGCGAACGTATGCTTTGCGCCAGTCGCCGCGACGGCCGGCACGGTTACGGAAGGCCTTGGCTTTGCCCTTCACGTTGACCACGTTGACCGCTTCGACCTTGACGTTGAACAGCGACTCGACGGCGGACTTGACGTCGGCCTTGGTCGCGGTCTGCGCCACTTCGAAGACGTACTGGTTGCTCTGTTCCTGCAGGCGCGCGGTCTTTTCCGACACGCGCGGGGCGCGGATAACGCCGAGGATGTTGATGTTCATGCCAGCCACTCCTCGACCTTCTTGACCGCTTCGGCGGTCATGATCACGTTCTCGGCACCAACCAGGGCGACCGGGTCCAGACCCTGGACGTCGCGGACCTGCACGTACGGCAGGTTGCGGGCGGCCAGGAACAGGGCTTCGGTGCCGTTCTCGGTGACGATCAGCGGACGGGCGACGCCCATCTCGTTCAACTTGGCGATCAGGGCCTTGGTCTTCGGCTCGGCGACATCGAAGCTGTCGACGACCTTCAGGCGATCCTGACGATTGAGCTCGGAGATGATCGCGCAAATGGCGGCGCGGTACATCTTGCGGTTGACCTTCTGCGCGAAGCTGCGCGGCTTGGCCGCGAACGACACGCCACCGCCCACGAAGATCGGAGCGCGGTAGTCGCCGTGACGCGCGCCGCCGCCCTTCTGCTTCTTGAACTTCTTGGTCGTGCCGGAGACTTCCGAGCGGGTCAGCTGGGCCTTGGTGCCTGCACGGCCGGCGTTGCGGAAAGCAACCACCACCTGGTGCACCAGGTCCTCGCTGAATTCGCGGCCGAAGACGGCGTCGGAAACCGACAGCGCCTTACCGCTTCCAATGACGGCGAGTTCCATTATCTAACTCCTCAACCTTTGCTCGCGGGACGGACGACGACGTCGCCGCCCGGCGCACCGGGGACGGAACCCTTGACCGCGATCAGGCCGCGCTCGGCGTCGACCTTGACCACTTCGAGGTTCTGCATGCTCTGGCGCTCGGCACCCATGTGGCCGGCCATCTTCTTGCCCGGGAAAACGCGGCCCGGGGTCTGGCGCTGGCCGATGGAGCCCGGCGAACGGTGCGACAGCGAGTTACCGTGGGTAGCGTCGCCCATCTTGAAGTTGTGGCGCTTGATGGTGCCCTGGAAGCCCTTGCCCTTGGTGATGCCGGCAACGTCAACCAGCTGGCCCACTTCGAAGATGTCGGCCTTGATTTCGCCGCCCACCTGGAAGTTGCCCGCGTCCTTGTCTTCGATGCGGAACTCCCAGAGGCCACGGCCGGCCTCTACCTTCGCCTTGGCGAAGTGGCCCGACAGCGGCTTGTTCACCAGCGCAGCGCGCTTGGCACCGGCGGTGACCTGCACGGCGGTGTAGCCGTCGGTCTCGGTGGTCTTGATCTGGGTGATGCGGTTCGGGCTGGCCTCGATCACGGTCACGGGGATGGAGCGGCCATCCTCGGTGAACATGCGGCTCATGCCCGCCTTGCGGCCCACGATTCCAATGTTTTTGGTCGTCATGGCGGTTGCCTCAGGTCAGCTTGATCTGGACATCGACGCCAGCCGCGAGCTCGAGCTTCATGAGCGCGTCGACGGTCTTGTCATTGGGGTCAACGATGTCCAGCACACGCTTGTGGGTGCGGGTCTCGTACTGGTCGCGCGCGTCCTTGTCGACGTGCGGCGACACCAGCACGGTGTAGCGTTCGATCTTGGTCGGCAGCGGGATCGGGCCGCGCACCTGCGCGCCGGTCCGCTTGGCCGTCTCCACGATTTCGGAAGCCGAACGATCAATCAGACGATGATCGTAGGCCTTGAGCCGAATCCGGATCTTCTGGTCCGCCATGGCGATGTCCTTGTTACGGTAAAGAGCGTCGGAACCAGGGGCCTGGGGCCCTGCTTCCCGTGGAAAACAAACTCGGCGGACCAAGGAATGGTCCACCGAGCAAGAAAGTGTAGCTCGTGTTAACCCGATCTGTCAAACAGATCGGCTTTCCACCAGCTTCGCCCGTCCTGGGCGCGAACACGAGGGGCGTCCTGCCCCTCATTTCGTATGTTGGCTCCCCCTGGGGGGAGCCGAGCCGCGCACTATACGCTTACTTGATGATCTTGGCAACCACGCCGGCGCCGACGGTGCGGCCACCCTCGC